>DIUN01000041.1 GCA_002423025.1 Sphingomonadales bacterium UBA6157
GGCATGAACTTCTTCATGGAGATCGCCAAGTTGCGCGCCGCCCGCACGCTCTGGGCGAAAATCATGACCGATCTTGGCGCCAAGGACCCGCGCAGCCTGATGCTCCGCACCCATTGCCAGACCTCGGGCGTCTCGTTGCAGGAGCAGGACCCCTATAACAATGTCATCCGCACCACCGTCGAGGCGCTCGCCGCCGCGCTCGGCGGCACGCAATCGCTGCACACCAATGCGCTGGATGAAGCCATTGCCCTGCCCACCGATTTCTCGGCCCGCATTGCGCGCAACACTCAGCTGGTGCTGCAAGAGGAAACCGGCATCACCCGCGTCGTCGATCCGCTGGGCGGCAGCTATTATATCGAGGCGCTCACCGCCGAACTGGTGCGCGGCGCCGAGGCGCTCATCGCCAAGTGCGAAGCCGAGGGCGGCATGACCAAGGCCGTGGAAAGCGGCATGCCCAAGCTCGAGATCGAAGCCGCCGCCGCCGCCAAGCAGGCGCGGATCGACATGGGCGAGGAGGTCATCGTCGGCGTCAACAAATACAAGCCGCTGACGGAGGAGAAGCTCGACATTCTCGATGTCGACAACGTTGCCGTCCGCGCCTCGCAGATCGAGCGGCTGGAAGCCCTGCGCGCCGCGCGGGACCAGGCCCAGGTCGATGCCGCACTGGAGGCGCTGCGAAAGGGCGCCGCCGGCGGCGAGAACCTGCTGGCGCTGGCCGTGGAGGCCGCCCGCGTCCGCGCCACGCTGGGAGAAATCAGCAGCGCCATGGAAGACGTGTTCGGCCGCCACACCGCCGTCGTGAAGATGGTCAAGGGCGTCTATGCCGATGCCTACAAGGGGGATCCGGCCTACATCCGCGTTGCCGAGGGCGTGGAAGCCTTTGAGCGCCGCAAGGGCCGCAAGCCGCGCGTGCTGATCGTCAAGATGGGCCAGGATGGTCATGATCGCGGTGCCAAGGTGGTCGGCACGGCGCTCGCCGATCTCGGCTTCGATGCCACCGTCGGGCCGCTGTTCCAGACGCCGGACGAAGCCCGGGACCTCGCGCTCAAGCTCGATGTCGATATCGTCGCCGCCTCGTCGCTCGCCGCTGGCCACAAGACGCTGGTGCCGGCGCTCATCGATGCGCTCAAGGCCGCCAACCGTCCGGATATCCGCGTCATCGCCGGCGGCGTCATCCCGGCGCAGGATTATGATTTCCTGCGCGACATCGGCACCGCCGCCATCTTCGGCCCCGGCACCAACATCGTGGAAAGCGCCGCCGAACTGCTGCGCCTGCTGGGCCACAACCTGCCGCCAATGGGGGAGACGCTGGCGGCGGAGTAGCGGCCGGCGCACTCCCGACATTGCCGGCGCGGCGCTCCTGCGTTATAACGGCTGTGCAAACGCCGGAGCCTCGCCATGCAGCATCTCAAGATCACCGCCATCGGCAACAGCGCCGGGATCATCCTGCCCAAGGAGGTTCTGGCGCGGCTGAAGGTGGACAAGGGAGATACGCTGTTCCTCGTCGAGACGCCGGAGGGCTATCGGATCACTCCGCATGATCCGGTGTTCGAGGAGCAGATGGCCGTCGCCCGGCGCATCATGAAGGAGCGTCGCGCTGTTCTGCGCGAGTTGGCTAAGTGAGAGACTGGGTCTGGATCGACGCTGCGGTTGCCCTTGCTGTCCATGATGAAGGCCTAGCCGAGCATGGCGGCGCCAGCGGCGTGCGTGATGCCGGGGCCTTCCAGTCCGCGATGGCGCGGCCGATCAATCTGGCTGGCTATGGTGCGCCCGATGCAGCGGCGCTGGCAGCGGCTTACGCCTTTGGGCTGGCGCGCAACCATGCCTTTGTCGATGGCAACAAGCGCACGGCCTATGTCGTGGCGGAACTGTTTCTTGCCGTGAATGGCATCCGCCTTACTGCCGGGGATGCCGATGCCATTCTCACATTCGTCGCCCTCGCCGCCGGGGACATGAGCGAGGAAGCCCTTGCCGCCTGGTTCCGTGCCAACACCGCGCCGGAGCGCTAGCGCCAGATCGCCAGCCCGAGGCTGAGCAGGGCCAGCACGGTCAGCCCCCACAGCCAGCGGCGCTGCGTCCGCCCGGCCAGCACCAGCGCCCGGTTGGCTTCGGCGAGGTCGCGGATCAGTGCGCTGGCTTCACCCATCTGCTTGTTGAGGCCGAGCACGGACTCCTCCAGCCCGCGCACCGTGGCGGCGAGCCGGGCCGGGTCCACCGCGCCGCCGGCATCGAGCACCGGCTGGCTTGGCGCAGGGATGGCCTTGCGCTTCACGCCGACGCTGGCGAGCAGGTTCGAGGCGCCGCTCAGGATCGCCGGCGCCCGCTCGATCAGCATGCCCCAGGGCATCGCCGCCAAAATGCTCGCAACCGGCAGTGCCATGGCTTGTCCCTTTTCGCGGCGTACATTCGCCAGTCACTATAGCCGGATCGCTTTGCCGCGCATCCTGCCATCCCAAAAGCGTGGCGAAACCCGGCGCGCCCCGCTAGGTTGTGCGGATGTTCAATCGCCTCACCGAAACCGTCTCCGTCGCTCCGCAGATCGCGCCGGAGGATTGCGCCACCGCCGCCGCCCAGGGCTTCACTGTCATCATCAACAACCGGCCGGAGGATGAAGTTCCCGGCCAGCCGGCGGGGGCCGGCATCGCCGCCGCCGCCGCGGCTGCCGGGCTGCGCTATGTCGCGATCCCGGTCGATCATTCCGGCATCTCGCTGCCGCAGATCGAGGCGATGCAGGCCGAGCTTGCGGCCCCCGGTGCGCACATCCTGGCGTTCTGCCGCTCGGGCACGCGCTCCTGCCACCTCTGGGCGCTGGCCAGCGCCAAGTCCGGCGCCGAGCCGGAGGCCATTGTCTCGGCGGCTGCCGAGGGTGGCTATGATCTCGCCTCGATGGCGCCGGTGCTCAAGCATCTCGCCACAGCCGGATGACCGGATGATCTGGACCTCGCTGTTCGGCATCATAACCATCGTGCTGCTGGCGCGTGCCATGGGCTTTGCCGGCTCGCCCAAGCTGGCGGATGGCGCCGAGGCTGGGCGAATCGCGGCCGACGCGCTGCCGGGCTTCCACGCGGCTGAAGCGGCGCTGAGCGCCGATGGCAAGGCGGCGCTGGTGGCCGGCAGCGATGGCAGCATCGCGCTCGTGCGAGCCTTTGGTGATCGCTGGGTGGTGCGCGGGCTGAAGGACGCCGAGGCGAGCCTGAACGATGGCCGGCTGAAGCTGCGCCTGCCCGAGCCGAACTTCCCGCCCTGCGAGCTTGTGCTCGGCGCCGCCGCGGCGTCGTGGGCGAAGCGGCTATGAATTACCCTGATGCCGTGCAGATCGCCATTCCGGCGTTCATTGCCACGATGATCCTGGAAATGTTCGCCATTCGCGCCGGCTTGCGCGGGGATTATGATTGGCGGGATACCGGCACCTCGCTGGCCATGGGCTTTGGCAACACCTTTGCCGCCGTGCTGTTCGGCGCCACCGTCGTCGGCATCGGCACCTGGCTCTGGCAGTTCCGGCTGTTCGATATCCCAGCAACGCTGCCGATGCTGGCGCTGTGCTTCATCGGCGAGGATTTCACTTATTACTGGTTCCACCGCACCGCGCACCGGGTGCGCTGGTTCTGGGCCAGCCATGTCATCCACCACAGCTCGCAGCACTACAACCTGAGCACGGCGCTGCGGCAGACCTGGACAGGGGTGTTCTCACTGAGCTTTGCCTTTCGGCTGCCGCTGTTTCTCATCGGCTTTCCGCCGGAAATGATCCTGTTCTGCGCCGGGCTGAACCTCGTCTACCAGTTCTTCATCCATACCGAAGTGGTGCGCCGGCTGCCGTTCGGGCTGGAATATGTGCTCAACACGCCCTCGCACCACCGCGTCCACCATGGCACCAACGCCCGCTATCTGGACCGCAACTATGGCGGCGTCTTCATCGTGTGGGACCGGCTGTTCGGCACCTTCGAGCCTGAGCTGGATTCCGAGCCGCCGCGCTATGGCATCATCAAGAACCTCGCCAGTTTCAACCCGCTGTGGGTGGCGTTCCATGAGTGGCTGGGCATTGCCCGCGATGTTGCGGGCGCCCGCAGCTGGCGGGCGCGGGCGGTGGCGATGTTCGGGCCGCCGGGCGCGCTGAGCGGCGAGACTGCCGATGAAATCCGCGCGCAATGGGAAGCGGAAACCGCGCCGGCGCCGGCGGAATGATCAGCCGCCGCACTGCGCTGCGCACGGCGGGCGGGGCAGCGCTGCTCGGCGGCACGGCCGGGCTGGCCCGCGCGATCGACCAGGGGCTGGTGCTGGATTTCGACAAGCCGGCGCTGCACGCCTGGGATGATTGGAACAGCCGCCGCCACGCCGGCCCGCTGGCGCTGGTATCCGCCGGCATCCTCGCCAGCAGCCCGCACAACACCCAGCCCTGGCGCTTTGCCATCGGCCGGCTGGGCGTGGACCTGTTCGAGGTGCCGGAGCGCAACCTGGGCGCCATGGACCCGTTTGGCCGCGAGCGGCTGGCCGGGCTGGGCGGCGCCATCCACAACATGGCGCTGGCCTCCACCACGCTGGGCCGCGAGACGATGGTGCGGCTGCTGCCCGATGCCTCGAACCCGTTGCACGTGGCCCGAATCGAGCTGGGGCCGGAGGGGCAGGGGAGCGCGCCGCACTCGCTGCTGCCCGCCATCGGCCGGCGCCACACGCACCGCGGCAACTGGCTCGGCGGGCCGATCAGCGCGGCCGAACTGCGGGCGCTGGACGAGGCGCCGCGCGGGCCGGAGGTGCGGCTGCAGATGTTCGCCGCCGGCGCGCCGCGCGGCCAGCGCTTCGCGGCGCTCACGGTGGAGGCAACACAGGCCATCACCGAGGATGCTGCGATGATGGAGGCCAGCCACAGCTGGTTCCGCCACAGCCGCCGGGACCAGGACCGCTTCAAGGATGGGCTGACCATCGCCACCTCGGGCGTCTCGCCGTTCATCGCTGCCATGGGCGCGCTGCTGCCACCGCAATCCGCGGCGAGTGAAGGCCGCTACTGGCTCGATGCGACGCGGGACACGGCGCTGCCCACGGCTTCAGCCTTTGGCCTGATCACCGTGGCGGACCCGTGGGACCGGCGCAGCGCGCTGCTCGCCGGCGCCACCTGGCAGCGGCTGCACCTCATCGCCACGGCGCTCGGCCTTGTCGCCCAGCCGCTCAACCAGTTGCCCGAGATGGTGGACCGCGAGCGCGAGCTTGGCCGGCCGCCGCGCTTTGCCCGCGCCGCCGATGCGCTGCTCGACGATGTGCTGCTGCGGCCGACCTTTGCCTTCCGCCTCGGCCATGCGGCCGCGCCGGCCCGCCCGGCGCTGCGCCGCCCGGTGAGCGAGGTCATCGGCTTCCCGGCGCGGCTGGGCTATGATGTGGACAGGGCGCGGGCTGAAACGCTGGCCCAGGATGCGGCGATGGCTAGGCGCTTCTGACGCCTGCTGTGCACGGGGGATAATCCGCCACCCTGCGTATGCCGTTGATGAGACCTGCAAAATCCCGCTGGAGGAGCCTTGGCTTGGCCGGCCTCGCGGCGCTGGCGCTGGCCGGCTGCGGCGGTGGCGCATCTCCCGGCAACCCTACGCCCACACCCGCGCCTGCTCCGACGCCCACTCCGACACCCACGCCCACGCCGCCCACCGCTCCGGATTTCGGTGCTGTCGAAGCCCGCATCAAGCAGTTCCCGGTCAATGATGTTGCGGTGCTGATCGGGGATTCCAGCGGGGCGCTCTATCGCTTCGAGCGCGGCAGCATGGGCACGGCGCGGGTCGTGCAAATTGCCTCGGCCTCCAAGATGGTGTTCGGCCTGCTCGGCTGGCAGCTCATCGAGCAGGGCAAGCTGGCGCGCGGCAGCCGCCCTGCCGATGTGCTCGGCTTCTGGGCGAAGGACGCTGCCGACCCGCGCAGCCAGGTGACGCTCGACCAGTTGCTTGGCTTCACCTCGGGCTTTGTCGGGGAGGACCGGGAGGCCGAGTGCATCGGGGATGCGCAGGTCAGCCTCGCTGCGTGCGTGCAGCAGATCCATGATGGCGGGCTGGCCAATCCACCGGGCAGCCAGTTCGATTACGGCGCGTCACACATGCAGATCGCGGCGCTGATGTTCGCCGAGAGCCAGGGCAAGTCGATCAACCAGCTGCTGCGCGAGGTGCTGTTCATGCCGCTCGGGGTGAGCAGCGAGACGCGTTACTCGCTGCTTGGGGACAATGCCCGCTATGGCGGCGGGCTGCGCTCTTCGGCCGATGATTATGCCCTGTTGCTGACCGCGCTGGTAAAGGGGGATCTGGCCGCCAACCGCGCCGGCTATCTGGCGGACCGCACTGCCGGCGTGCGCTTCGGCTATCGTCCGCCCACCATCGGCGAGAAGAACCTGGATTGGCACTATGGCTTCGGCTTCTGGAAGGAGTGCGACGCGCCGGTTTACAGCGCGGCCTGCGAGGCCGAGCAGGTCATCTCCTCCACCGGCGCCTTCGGCTTCACGCCCTGGGTGGATTTCAAGCGCGGCTATTGGGCGATCATCGCCATCGAGGAGAGCGCCGGCCAGACGCCCAGCCCCGGCAATGTCAGCGTGACACTGGAGCAGGCGCTGCAACCGCTGATCGCGGACGCGCTGAACAAATAGGCCTGCGCCGGCGGCGCGCTATTCCATCGTCGCCTTGTGCGTCAGGAAGCCGGGGATGCCCTCCGGCCCGAAGCCGATGAAGCGCTCACCATCATCGCGGTCACGCCGGTCATCGCGGCGCGGCTCTTCGCGGCGGGCGCCGGCGATCGGCCTGGCCTCCCGGCGATAGTCCCGCGCGTCACGGCGTGGCTCATCCCGACGCGGGGCATCGCGGCGCGGCTCTTCGCGACGGGGCTCGTCCCTGCGGACTTCTTCGCGGCGTGGCTCTTCCCGGCGGGCCGGCTCGCGGCGTGGCTCTGGCGCTGCGGCCACCGGTTCTGCCTCGCGCGGCGCGGCGTCGCCGGCTTCGCGCTTGTTGCGGCCACGGCCACCACGGCGGCGCTTGCGCGGCCGGTCGCCATTTTCAGCGCCGGCTTCGCGGGCAGCCGGAGCTTCGTCCTCGTCCTCGGCTTCAGCCGGCACGACAGCCGCCGGGGCAGGCGCCGCCACAACCACGGGCACCACGATCGGCGCGGCCACGACAGCAGCGTCACGGCCGAACACCGGGATCTTCTGGCGGATGAGCTTTTCCACCTCGGCGAGGTTCTCGGCCTCGTCCGGGGTCATCAGCGTATAGGCGATGCCGGTGCGCCCGGCGCGGCCGGTGCGGCCGATGCGGTGGACATAATCCTCGGCATGGTGCGGCACGTCATAGTTCACGACATGGCTGACGCCCGGCACATCGAGGCCGCGGGCCGCAACGTCGGAGGCGACGAGGATGGTGATGTCCCCGGACTTGAACTTGTCCAACTCGCGGATGCGGTCAGCCTGCTCCATGTCGCCATGGATCTGCCCGGCGGAGAGCCCGGCGCGCTTCAGCACGTCGCAGAGTTCGCGAACGTCCTTCTTGCGGTTGCAGAAGACGATGGCGTTCTTGACCTCGGCATCGCGCAGCACCGTGCGCAGCGCCTCGCGCTTGCCGCGCGCGCTGGTCTCGATCACCCATTGCGTGATCGAGGTGTTGGTGGAGGCCGGGCGCGCCACTTCGATCATCTTCGGGTCGCTCATGAACTTGTCAGCGAGCTTCTTGATCGGCGGCGGCATGGTGGCGGAAAACAGCAGCGTCTGGCGTACGGCCGGCAGCTTGGTGCAGATCTCCTCGATATCGGGGATGAACCCCATGTCGAGCATGCGATCGGCCTCGTCGATGACAAGCAGCCCGCACTGGTTGAGCATGATCTTGCCGCGGCCGAACAGGTCCATCAGCCGGCCGGGGGTGGCGATGAGCACGTCCACGCCCTTTTCGAGCGTAGCGAGCTGGTCTCCCATCGAGACGCCGCCGATGAGCAGCGCCATGCTCAGCTTGTGATATTTGCCATATTTGTCGAAGTTCTCGCTCACCTGCTGGGCGAGTTCGCGGGTCGGCTCCAGGATCAGCGAGCGCGGCATGCGCGCCCGGCTGCGACCCTCGGCGAGAATGTCGATCATCGGCAGCACGAAGGACGCGGTCTTGCCGGTACCGGTCTGGGCCACGCCGATGATGTCCCGGCCCATCAGGACTGGCGGGATCGCCTGCCGCTGGATGGGCGTCGGGTCGTTATAGCCACTGTCGGCGACCGCCCGGAGCAATTCCTCCGACAGGCCCAGATCTTCAAAGCTCATGCGTTTCCCTATGCGTGCATGAAGATGGCTCCATGACAAACGCCCGTGTCGCTTGCCCAGCATTCGGCCTGAAAGTCAATCCATGGGGCGGTTTTGCCATGGGTTTGCTCCAGTCAGGCGCGTGTTTTGCCCCCAAAGAGGAAGGGCGGAGCCGAAGCCCCGCCCTTCCCATCGTCCGTAGCTCGCTTCGGCTCAGAAGCGGAAGCCGACTGCGCCACCAAAGCGCCGTGGCTCAAGCGTGAAGATGTTGGTGAACAGGCCCGACGAGGCATCCGTGATGAACTGGCCGGTCACGGCGCTGTTGTCGGTCAGGTTCTGCACGTAGAGACGGGCATACCACAGGTCATCCTTGCCGTTGATCTGCACCTGGGCATTGATGATCGAGTAGCTGGCGATGCGATCCGGCGCATTGTTGAAGATGCTGCCATAGCTCGTCCCCGTCACCGCGAGATCGACACGCGGCACAATGGTCATGCCGTTGTTCATCTCGAGGGTGTACTGCGCGCCGGCCGAGAACTTGAAGTCCGGGGCCTGCGGCAGGCGATTGCCCTTCAGGTTCACTTCCACGCCCGATGGCGCAACGGCGTAAGGTGTGCCGACGGCTGCACCCTGCAGAACGGCGCAGATGCCGAAGGCGCCCGTGGCACCGTTGATGCCACTGTCGCTCGGGAAGGCGGTTGGTGCCTGCAGGCCGAGGTTGGCGTTGACGGCGCCGACAAAGGCGTTGGTGCCGGCAGCGTTGCCCGCGGTGGTCGGCACCACGGCGCAGTTGGCGCCGTTGGTGATGTCCTTGATGATCACGGCATCGCTGCGGCCACCGGAAGGATCACGCGGGTTCGAGAGGAACTTGTCCTGCGAAACCTTTGTCTTCAGGTAGCTGACGCCGAAGTTGAAGGCGAGCTGGCGGGTCGGCTGGAGGATGAACTCGCCCTCGAGCCCGTAGACATCGGCAGAGACGTTGTCGTTGACCGCGGTGCGGGCGACGATGCGGCTGAGCTGCAGGCTGTCATACTTGTAGTAGAACGCCGTGATGTTGGCGCGCAGCGCACCATCCAGGAAGGTGTTCTTGGTGCCGATCTCGAAGCTGTCGATGAACTCGGGGTTGAAGCCCTCGGGCACCGTGAAGATCGGCTGCAGCGGCGGGTTGATACCGCCCGATTTGTAGCCGCGCGAGTAGGACGCGAAGATCAGGTTGTCATCGGTGATCTTGTAATCGACCACGAAGCGACCGGTGAACTCGCTGAAGTTCACGCTGCGCTCGGCGAACAGCTGGTTGCCCGGCCGGCCCGGATCGGCATCGAAAGCCGCAACATAGGGCGAGTCGAAGGCCTCTGAAGTGCCGAACGGAACGAAGAAGCTGGCCAGCGTCGAACGGGCGCGGACATACTTCTTGTCATTGTTGTAGCGGATACCAGCGGTGATCTTCAGGCTGTCCGACACATCCCAATAGGCTTCACCGAAGATGCCGTAGGACTTCAGCGTCGTCTCATCGGTGTTGTTGCGGAAGAACGGCGTGCCGAGATAACCGGCGGGCAGGCCGGCACCCAGCGCCGTCGCGGCGCCGAGAACGCCCACCGCGTAATCGAGGCCGAAGCCGTTCACGAAGTAGCTGTTCTCGGGCAGCTTGGAGTCGACATAGATGCCGCCGAGCAGGAAGTTGAACGGACCATCGAACTGCGTGCTGATGATGCCTTCCAGCGACCAGGTGCGGCGCTCTTCGTTCGAGCGGTCATAATAGAGCGGAACGCTGCCGCAGATCGACTGGCCGCCATTCGGACCATAAAGGCCGGTGCCGGAGAACTCGGTCTCGGACGAGCAGTACGGACCGTTGCCGCCGTTGGGGATCAGCAGGCCCGGAAGCGGAGCAAACTGCGGCAGCGCGGCAGCAAGCCCCTGCAGGCCGGCAAAGCCCGCCTGCATCCCGGCGGCGCTGTGCACGCCGAGGTTGTAGTCAACGCGCGAGTCGACCAGCGTCTTCTGGTAAAGGCCGGTGACCTGGGCCTTGATCGGGCCGAAATCATGCTCGATGCGCGCCTGGTACTGCTGCTCTTCAGCCAGATATTCCGGGTTGAACGAGGTGTTGACGGTGCGGACGTCGTTCGGCTCCTGCAAGCCGGACAGCGAGTCCGGACCATAGAGGCTGCCGAGGCCGGCGCTGGAGAGGGCTGCACCGAAAGCGGCGCCGCCCTGGATGGCGAGCAGCTCACGCGAGGTCAGCACGCCGGCAAGGGTCGAATTGGCGTTCAGCTTGCCATAGTCGAGGCGGCCGGGAAGGCAGCCGAGCACGCCGGTCGGGTCGCGCTGGCAGAGCTGCTTCTGGATGCGCGAGCGGTTGTCGTCTTCCTTGAAGTAATAGCCCATCAGGTCGATCGTGGTGTTCTCGGTGGGCGTCCAGCGCACCGAGCCGCGCAGACCGAACATCTCGCGGCCATCGATCTTGCTGTTGTCGAACAGGTTGGTCGTGAAGCCATCGCGCTTCAGGTAGAAGCCGGCGACGCGCACGCCGAAGTTCTCGGTGATCGGCACGTTCAACATGCCGCGCACACGCAGCGAGTTGAAGTTGCCGTAATCGACTTCGCCGGCTGCGCCCAGTCGCGACAGGTTCGGCTTGGCGGTGATGAAGTTGATAACGCCCGAGGTGGCGTTGCGGCCGAACAGGGTGCCCTGCGGGCCACGCAGCACTTCCACGCGCTCGAGATCGAAGAACTCGGATTCAAACAGGCGGGTCGCGATCAGTGGGCTGCCGTTGATGTGGATGGCGGTGGCGCTGTCGCAGGTCACGCCGACGCAAAGATCGCCGATGCCGCGGATGGTGAAGCTGGAGCTGGTGTAGTTGCCCTTGGTGAAGGTGATGTTGGGCAGGGTCAGCTGCAAATCGGAACTGTTCTGGATCTGCTGGCGCTGCAGCGCCTCGCTCGAAAAGGCGGTGATGGAAATCGGCACGTCCTGAAGGCTCTGCGCGGTGCGCTGGGCGGTCACGACGATTTCCTCGATGCCGCCCGTATCAGCCTGAGCGGCATCCTGCGCAAAAACAGGCGAGGCCAGGAGGCCGAGCAGCGAAGCGCCGCTCACGAGCTTCAAACGGAATCCAGCAGTCATGCGCATTTGCGAAACCTCCCCAGAATGACAGTCCGCACCCCTGTATTCGGAATGTCGGTGATCCATGCTCTCCCGAGGGGCAATGCAAGGCAACTGTCAGTTTGCGCGGGGGGTGCGATTCCTGCGGAGTGCGGCATTTTTGTCGCGGTGTATCAGATGGGTAGCGAAGGCGCTTTCCGGCCTCCCAGGGCTTGGCCGAGGCCAGCCTAGCGCTCGCCCTTCGGCACCGGCACGATGCTGGCGATGGGGCACTCGCCGCCGGAGCGGGCGCCCACAACGTCACGCCCGGCGCAAAGCGTGCCGCCCTTGCCGCGGCGATAATAGAAGCCCTGGTAGAAACTGAGGCCGGGGCACTCGGTGGCGAAGAACATCCGGTACATCCCGCCATCGCGCATGGTCAGCTCGATGCCGGCATCCCCGAACAGCTGGGCAGCGGCAATGCCATTGGCATTGATGCAGGCCCGGCGCCCGGCGCGCGGCGGCAGCGGCCGCTGCGGCTCGCCATCGCCGGGCAGCACGCGCATCCGCGCCCAGCTTCCAGCTTCCGGCGGCGGCTCGGCCAGCCGCATGGCCTCGGCGGGCGGCTCCCGGCGGGGCGGCCGGCGCTGATATTGCGCCGTGGCCGGAACAGCCAGCAGCAGCGCGCTGGCGAGCAGCAGCACAGACTTCAGCAGCGCCGGCAGGGGTGGCTTGCGGTTCCGCTGCTTCAAGGCGCTGCTATCCTGAATACGCTCACTCCACAGCTGCTCATGCCCTGTCGCAGGTGCGGGGTTCGCCTCTCCTGCCCGGTGCACTTCAGCGCCTGCGCCCGCCTTGTTGAACCACAGCTTAATCTCTGGGGCAACGCGGCGGCCGGGGTCAACATGGGATCGCCGGCCAGCGCCTGTGCCATTGCCGCAGCTTCACCTTGTGGCCGCCGCGCCCTATCAAGGGGCCATGGCCACTCCAGACCCCCAGCCGCTCCGCGCGCCCGATGCAGCGGCCATCGCCGCGCTCAAGCTGGCTGCCGGTGATGGCAACTGGGCGGAGGATGCCGCCAGCCTGGCGCCGCATCTGGTTGATTGGCGGGGGCAATATCATGGTGCCACGCCGCTGCTGCTGCGGCCGCGCAGCACTGAGGAGGTGGCCGCCATCGTCCGCGCCGCCGCCGCGCACGGCGTTGGCCTGGTGCCGCAGGGCGGCAACACCGGGCTCGTTGGCGGCGGCATTCCGCCTGCCGATGGCAGCGCCGTGCTCATCAGCCTGGCGCGGCTGAACCGCATCCGCAGCCTCGATGCGCCGGGGCTGGGGCTGGTGGCGGAAGCTGGCGTCATCCTGCAGGCGGTGCACGAGGCAGCGGCGGCGCAGGGCCTGGCCTTCCCGCTGTCGCTCGGCGCCAAGGGCAGCGCCACCATCGGCGGGCTGGCCGCCACCAATGCCGGCGGCGTGCAGGTGCTGCGCCATGGCACGATGCGGGCGCTGGTCAGCGGTATCGAGGCAGTGCTGGCCGATGGCAGCATCATCGATGATCTCGCCGGGCTGCGGAAGGACAACAGCGGTTATGACCTGAAGCAGCTGCTCATCGGCGGCGAGGGCACGCTCGGCATCATCACCGCGGTGGCGCTGCGGCTGGCGCCGGCGCCGGCGCACCATGCCGTTGCCTGGGCCGGGGTGCCGGGGCCGGAGGCAGCGCTGGCGCTGCTCGCCCGGCTGCGCACGCTCAGCGGCGGGCAGGTGGAAAGCTTCGAGCTGGTGCCCCGCTGTGGCCTGGCGCTGGTGCTGGAAAAGCTGCCGCACAATCGCGCCCCGCTCACCGGCGCGCACCCCTGGCATGTGCTGGTGGAGCTGGCCGGGCCGGGCTGGCTGGCCGGTGTGATGGAGGAGGCGCTGGCCGCGGCGCTGGAGGCCGGCGAGATCGGCGATGCCACCATCGCGCACAGCGAGGCGCAGGCGGCTGCACTCTGGCATATCAGGGAAACGCTGCCCGACGCCGAGCGCAAGGACGGGCCGGCCATCCATCATGACATCTCGGTGCCGGTGGCGGCACTTCCGGGCTTTGCGCTGTCGGCGGCCGCCGAGGTGGAGCGGCGGGTGCCGGGCAGCCAGGTGATCGCCTTTGGCCATCTCGGTGACGGCAACCTGCATTTCAACGTGCGCGCACCAGACGCCGGGGGGTGGAGCGCCGAGCAGGCCGGTGCCATCAGCGGCCTGGTCTATGACCTGGTCCATGACGCGGGTGGCAGCATCTCTGCCGAACATGGCATCGGCACGCTGAAGAAGGCGGAGCTGGCCCGGCTGCTGCCGCCGGCGCGGCTGGCGATGATGCGCGCCGTCAAGCAGGCGATCGATCCGGACGGGCTCATGAATCCGGGCAAGATTTTTCTCTAGGGTCCAAGGCTTGCATCTTTCTCTGGACCGCCAAGGCTTGCACCAATGCCACAGGTTTTCTACTGATTGACCCTCACCGGGCCATGGTGGCCCAGAAATGCAATTCGGTTCGGAAAGTTTCTCATGGCCAGCACGCCCGCAAATGCCCAGCAGCTTCCGCTGTTCTACTCCAGCCTGGTGCCGCTTTCCTCCCAGATTCATGGCAGCCACGGCCTGGCGCAGCGCTCTGATCTGGCGTTCACCAAGGGCACGCACGCCATCCCCGTCACCGTCGACGAGTTTCCGGTCGTGCAGCGTCACTACCCGATCGTGTTCGGCATGGGCGACAACCCTGCCCCGCTGGCGCTGGTGGGCCTGCAGGAAGGCGAAAACCTCTATGTGAACGCCGAGAACCAGTGGGAAGCCAACCAGTACATCCCGGCCTTTGTCCGCCGCCATCCGTTCATGCTGGCCCGGCTGTCGCCGCAGAGCGAAGAGCTTTCGCTGTGCTTTGACGAGGCCAGCGGGCTGGTCAACGCCGACGCCAGCGAGAAGCTGTTCGACGGCACCGAGCCGACCCAGCTGACCAAGAACATCCTGACCTTCTGCGAGCAGTTCGAGCAGGCCGTGATGCGCACCCGCGCCTTCATGGAAGAGCTGGCCAAGCTCGACCTGCTGATGGACGGCGAAGTCACCATCAACCGCGACGGCCTTGACCAGCCGGCGGTGTATCGTGGCTTCCGCATGGTCTCCGAGGAGAAGCTGCAGGCGCTGCGCGGCGACCAGGCCCGCAAGCTGGTGCAGTCCGGCATGCTCGGCCTTGTCTATGCGCACCTGTTCTCGCTGTCGCTGATTTCGCCGCTTTTCGAGCGGCAGTATGCCGCCACCACTGCCAAGGCAGCCTGAGACCAGTCCAACTGCCCGAACGGCCCCGGCGCGAGACCCGCGCCGGGGCCGTTTCTTTTTGTCCTTGAACCCTGAAGCGTCTTCAGGCTATGGCGCTGTTACATTATCTCATTCACCGCTGGCCGGTTATAAAAAGAGGTTATAACATGTCTAAGCGCCTTGCCCTGCTTCCGCTGTTGCTTGCCGGCGTGTCGGCGCCGGTGCTGGCCGATGACCAGCAGGAGTCCGTGCTCCATGGCGGCACCTCGCCGGAGATCATCGTTTCGGCGCCGTTCGTGCGCGACCGCTTCTCGCTGACCACGGCGGCCAGCGTGCTGGAAGGCGAGGCGCTGGTGCGCGAGACCCGGCCCACCATCGGCGAGATGCTGTCGCGCCAGCCCGGCGTGTCGGCCAGCTTTTTCGGCCCCAATTCCTCCCGCCCCATCCTGCGCGGCCAGGACGCCGAGCGGGTGCGGGTGCTGACCGACGGCATCGGCAGCTTCGACGTGTCCAACACCTCGGTGGACCATGCCGTGGCCATCAACCCGTTCCTTGTCGACCGGGTGGAAGTGGTGCGCGGGCCGGCGGCGCTGCTCTATGGCAGCAACGCCATTGGCGGCGTGGTCAATGTGCGGGACCGGCGCATCCCGCGCGAAGTGCCGGATGAGCCCATCCACATCGATGCGGCCGGTTTCTATGCCTCGGCGGCCGAAGAGCGCGGCGGCTCGGGCTCGGTCGACCTGCCGGTGCTGCGCGGCGCCGATGGCTCGGCGCTGGTGCTGCACGTTGATGGCAGCTACCTCAAGACCGGAGACTATCGCACCGGCGGCTTCGTCTTCTCGCGTGCGCTGCGCGAGGAAGCGGCCGAGATCGGCGGCGAGGTGGCCGAGGATGCGCTGGCCCGCGGCCGGGTGGACAACACCTCGGCGCGCACCTGGAGCATCGGCGGCGGCATGAGCTGGCTGGCCCCCAATGGCGGCGAGATCGGCTTTGCGGTCAGCCACCTGCGCTCCAACTATGGCATTCCCAACGGGCTCGAACTGGAAGACGAGCATGAGGAAGACCATGAGGAGCATGATCATGAGGACCATGATGAGCACGAGGATGGGCATGCCCATGGCCATGAGGACATCCGCCTCGACATGCGGCAGACCCGTGTCGACGCCCGCGCGCTGCTCCCCATGGAGGGTACCGCGTTCGAGGCGCTGAAGTTCCGNNGGCGGCTGGAAGGGCGCCAGCGGCGCGCAGATCTTCTCCCGCCGCTTCGAGGCCGTGGGCGAGGAAGCCTATATCCCGCGCAACCAGACCAGCCAGGTGGCGCTGTTCACGCTTCAGGAGTTCGATATTGGCGGCTCGCGCCTCGATGTCGGCGCCCGCTGGGAAAACACCGCCGTCGAATCGGACCAGTTGCTGATCGAGCGCCGGTTCAACACCTTCTCGGGCTCGCTCGGCATCTCGGTGCCGCTGGGCGACAGTTTCCGCCTGGGCGTCTCCGCCAGCCATGCCGAGCGCGCGCCCTCAGCCGAGGAGCTGTTCGCCAATGGTGCCCATGCTGCCACCCGCAGCTACGAGATCGGCGATTCGACGTTCCGGAAGGAGCTCTCCAACGGCCTTGAGGCGGTGCTGCGCGGGCGCGGCGCCGGCTGGCGGCTGGAGGCGTCGGCCTTCTTCACCCGCTTCCGCAACTATATCTACCTCGCCCCCACCGGCGACATGGACGAGGGCCTGCCGGTGTTCGAATACCGGCAGGACGGCGCCCGCTTCTGGGGTGCGGAGCTGGACGCCGGCGTCACCCTCGCCCGGCTGGACGAGACGCGTATCGAGCTGACCGGCCTCATTGACTTCACCCG
>DIUN01000038.1 GCA_002423025.1 Sphingomonadales bacterium UBA6157
CCCGCAGGCTCTCGCCCACCGCCACGGACCTTTCAAGCGCCCTCCAAAACAGCCCGGCCATGTCCAACAATGGGTCGTGGCATTTGGCGGCTGTCCGGATAGGCATTGCTGACAGGAACCCGGCCATCCTTCTGCCAATTCCGGCGACGCCTGAAGCGGGATTTCTGGTCAGCCCAGCGCGGCAAGCGCAGCCATGAAGCCGGTGCTGGCGGCCGCTTCCAGGCCGCGTTGATCATGGGAGCAATGTTCGCCGGCGAAAAACAGCCGGCCATGGGGTTCCGCAACAGCCTTGGCGAAACGGCGGGGTTGGCCGGGAGCGTGTATGGCCCAGCCTCCACCGGCAAACGGATCATCGGCCCAGGCCTGGTAGTGCAGCGCCTGGAGCTGGCCTTTGGCAGCCGGGCGCAGGGCCTCGATGGCGGCGATCGTGCTGGCCATTGCCGCGTCCGCGCCAATGCGCGCCCACTTGCGCCCAAGCGCTCCCCGACCATGGACGACAAAGCCGTTGACGGGTTGAGCCGGGTCTTCGCCAAAAGGCGCGGCGAGCACCCAGCCGGCGTCGCCGCTGGTCCACATTGACGGGCTGAGTCCATCGCTGAGCCAGAATGGCGAGCGTGCCTGCAGGAAGACCATGGAGATGGCTTGATAGCCGAGGCTGGCAACAGCTTGGGCATGCGTTGGCGGCAGCGGCGGATCGAAGACGATCTGGCGGAGCGCGGGCAGCGGCGCGCTCACGATAACGCGCTTGGCGGTGGTCGATTTGCCATCGGCAGTGGTGACGGTGACGCCATTTGCCGTCTGGCTGACCGCGCGGACGATCTGGTTGAGGCGCACCGGCTCGGCGAATTTTGCGGCGATGCCCTCGGGCAGCCGCTGGTTGCCGCCGGCGACCGCATATTGGGTTGAGCCCATCTCGCGCTGCCGATTGAGCCAGCCCTGGATGAAACCGATGTGCAGGGCCGAGGCAGTGGCGGCGGAATTGCCATAGGCCGGCATGGTATCCCAGGCGAGCGCGATGGCAGCGGCGGAAAAGCCCTGGGCGGAGAGCCAATCGGCCACCGAGCCATCGGGGGTGAGGTCTGCGGGATCGATCCAGGCGTCGGGCTTCTGCACGATGGGGTGGCTTTGCATGGCCATTACGCCGGCTTCGGCAGGAAAGAACTTGCGGAACGCTTCCGGCAGCGGGTTGGCTGGGTGAAGGGGCCAGTCTTCACGGCTGATCCGCTCGCCATTGACGACCAGGATGGCGGGCTGGCTGCGGCGCAGCATGGGGGTGATGTCTTCCATCTCCACCCCGGCTGCGGCGGCGGCAGAAAGGGCGGCGCCATAGCCATCGGAAAATGTGTTGGCGCCGGCTTCAGGGCGGCCGGGGAGATGATCGAGCGTATACATGCGGCCGCCAACGCGGCTTCTGGCTTCCAGCACCAGTACGCGGGCACCCTGCCCCTGCGCGGTGAAGGCAGCGTTGAGGCCCGAGAGGCCGGCGCCGATGACGATCAGATCAAAATCATGGCGGCGCGAACGGGCAATAGCGGGGGCAGCCAAGAGCGCTGCGCCGGCCAGCACATGGCGACGGGAAAGCAGAGTTGTCATTGGGGGAAGGCCTTTCACCTTGATCTGCAGGTTTGGTGCAACAGATCGGCGGTGAGATGCAAATCAGAGGCCTGTGGAGACCTTCAGGGCTTGTCGATAGGAACGACTGACCGGAACAGCGAGCCCGCCCACGAGATTGAGCGTCATGCGGCTGCCATCGCGGGAATGCCCGGCAATGGCCGAGGTGGCGACCCAGTAGCTGCGGTGCACCTGAATGCCCTTGATGCCGGCCAATTCCATATCGCGGATGGCATCCCCGAGGCGATACAGCACCATGGCCTCGCCACTGGCGGTGATGACCCGGAGATAGTGTTCGGCAGCGACAAGCGCCTGGACATCGGTGCCGAGCCGCAGCGGGAGACGGGCCAGCACGCCGCTCGGCAGCGTTGCGGACTGTGGGGCACCAGCGTTGGCAGAAGCGCCAATGTGCGTGATCCAGCGCAGCACATCAATGCGGAGCAGGGAATAAAAGAACAGGGCGATAATGGGAAAACATATTATTCCCAGCAGGTTGCCATAGAGATAACTGGCCAACATGGCGAAAGGCGCTTCAAGGCCGGGGTAATCGGCGTCGATATGCGGGATGCCGAACAAGGCCTTGCGGCCGACATATATCGGGCGCAGCAAAAACGCGGCGAGGCAGGGCGCCAGCAGCAGGACAAGCGTGAGTGGCAGCCTTGGGACGAAGCGGCGGAGGCCGGCAGCAATTAGCCCATACAGCCACCAGGACGGAACCACGCCGGACATGACGTACAACACGGCTGGCCCACGATCGAGCAGGCGGGCGCTGCCGGCCTGAGCCCAGCCAAGCAGCAGGCCCATGAACATCGGGGCGCCCAGCCAGAACAAAAGCCAGAGGCGCTGGCGATGACGCTGATCCGCGTGATCGGCTCCGGTGCTGCCCATCACCGCGAGAAACGATGCCGTTCGCGCTTCTTGAGTGACACGCATGAAAAACGCCCTGGCGTGATTGCCATCCACGCATGAAATCAGGACAACTCGTGAAAGTCCAGTGGAGCCCCCTGGCATCGGGGCCAAACATACCCCCGTCAAACCTGAAAATCGGCCACCAAGGCAGCGAATCAGGAACGCATTCGAACGAATCAGGCAGGGGGAAAACACTATGCAGACGATGGTTGGCGGTTGGTTGAGCGGCGTGGCGGCTTTGGCACTGGTTGCTGGCACCGCGCCGGCAGCGGCGCAGACGGCAACGGCCGGGACGGAGGTCAACGAGGCCGGCGTCACCGAGATCATCGTGACAGCGCGCAAGCGCGAGGAGCGGCTGCTGGATGCGCCGCTGTCCATCCAGGCCTTCACCAAGGAAGCGATTGCGGCGGCCGGCATCGACAATCTGCAGCAGATTTCCGACCGCACGCCGGGCCTGAACTTCCAGAACATGGGGAACTCCCAGCCCGGCCGCTACAACAGCACGGTGCGCTTCAGGGGCATGGACGTGAACATCTCCACGCCTTCGAACCAGACCGGGGCGTTTCTTGTGGATGGCGTGCTGGTCTTGGGCGGCGCGCAGTCGGTAGGCTTTGGCGACATCGAGCGGATCGAGGTGATCAAGGGGCCGCAGGCCGCGTATTTTGGCCGCGGGACCTTTGGCGGCGCGGTCAATCTCGTGACCCGCGATCCGGGCGAGGACCTATCTGGCCAGCTGGCCGGCGAGTACAGCCCAAGCTTTGACAGCTACAGCATCTCGGGCGGAATCGAAGGCGGCATTGCGCCGGGGATAACGGCACGGGTGAGCGCATCGCGGGTCAACAAGGGCTCGATGTTCACCGCTACCGATGGCGGCAAACTGGGCGGCGAGCGCACCGACATGGTGAATGCGACGCTCCTGCTGAGGCCGGCGGACGGTGTGAAGATCAAGGCGCGGGCGACTTTTGGCTGGGATACAGACGGACCGGCCTCAACGACGTTCGTGCGCTATGCCCAAGTCGGCAACTGCCCGGTCGGCACGCCACTGACGGTGAAAACGCAAAACAACCCGGCCTTTGCGACCACCCTGCGCCAACCCTATAATTGCGGCGCGGTGCCGCTCGTTCCGGTGACGAGCAACACGCAATTCTATGTCGTACCCGCCACGGCCACCCTGCCGGCGCTGAATGTTGGTGATGTGATCGTGCGCAACAGCCTCGGCCTGCCCGAGACGGGAACGCCGGATCTCGATCACTTCGGCCTGCGGTCTGACTGGCGCATCTATTCGCTGACTGGCGAATTCGAGCTGGCAGACGGGCTGAACCTGGCGCTCCTGGGCGGCTACAACAGCCGCAAGACCACGCAGATCCGCGACGGAGACCTGACCGATGCCTTTGGCTGGGCGCTGAAAAGCTTCCAGAAGTTGCGGAGCTACACACTGGAAGGCCGGCTGGCCTATGATCTTGGGCCGGTTCGGCTGCTGGCCGGAGTCAGCTACTATGACCAGACCCAGAACGGCACCATCGACAGCGGCACGGGCGTCTTCACCAGCCTGTTCGGCAACCGCGATGTTACCGGCGGCAATCTGGCGGCAAACTCCATCAACACGCTCGGCGTCTTCGGCTCGGCGGAATATGACATCGCAAGCTGGCTGACCGTGGCGGGCGAAGGCCGCTACCAGATCGACAGGCTGACTCCGCGTGGTGGCGTGTTCGGCGTATCCAGCACCGTGCTGCCGCAGCAGACCTACAAGAACTTCCTGCCACGCGTCATCCTGACCGCAAGGCCGGACCAGGCGACGACACTCTATGCCAGCTATTCGGTGGGCGCCCTGCCCGGCGACAGCAACGCCGTACTGGCGACGCTTACCGCCGCCGAGCGGGCGCAGGTGACGGCGGTGGCGCCTGACATCAAGGATCAGGTCGATTCCCAGGTGTTGAAGAGCTGGGAAGTCGGCGTGAAACGCAGCTTCGACGGCGGCCGGGCAACCATCGCGGTATCAGCCTATTCGATGAACTGGTCCAACATGCTGTCACAGGCCAATGTGAGCGTCACCACCGCGGCAAACACCACCCGCTTCCTGTTCCCGGTCGTGGCTGGCTCCTCGCGCATCCGCGGCGTGGAACTGGAGGCGACGGCCCAACCATCGAACCATGTGCAGGTGCGCAGCTCACTCGGCTATATCGACGCACGCTACCGGGATTTCAGCAATTCCGGGCTCAATTCGCTGCTCGGGATAACGGGCAATCTCTTCAAGGCCGATGGCAACCGGCTGCCGCGTTCCCCAGAGTGGACAGCCTCGGTCGGCACCACCCTGAGCCAGCCGCTGAGCCAGGACTGGAACGTGTCGCTGCTGGCGGACCTGCTTTATCAGGGCAAGACCTTCACCGACGAAACGAACCTCTCCTACATCGCCGATTATGTTCTGGTGAATGCGCGGCTCAGCTTCGTGAAGCAGAAAGCCATGACGTTCGAAGTCTATTGCGACAACTGCTTCAACCAGGGCGGCTGGCGCACCGGGCGGCGGCTCATCGACTTTTCCGTGATCCCCAACTTCTTCACCAACCAGGGAGCGGTGGTGCAACCACAGGATCGCCGTGAGATCGGCGTGGCCGCACGCTTCGATTTCTGATGCGCATCTGGCTTTTCGTGCTGGCGCTGCTGATACCGGCAGCAGCGCCCGCGTCTGGCGCCGAGCTGTCGCTTGCAGCGCTGCGGGCGGCCCATGCCGAGCCCGGCTCGCGGTTCATGGACGTGAACGGGGTCCGGGTGCACTATGTCGACGAAGGCCAGGGGCCAGCCATCGTGCTGCTCAACGCATCTTATCTGAACCTTTCATCCTGGCGCGACGTGGCTGCACGGCTTGCGGCAGGGCATCGCGTGATCCGGCTGGATTTCCCAACCATCGGGTTGACGGGAGGGACCGATGGACCAGCGCCGGCTTCGGCGTTGAGCATCCGGGCCTTCGAGGGGCTGGTGATCAGCGTGATGGACAGGCTGGGCGTGGCAAAGGCCGGCCTGGTGGGAACATCCTCGGGCGCAATCGTGGCGTTCCGGCTGGCGGCGGAGCGGCCGGAGCGCTTCGAGCGGCTGGTACTGCTGAACGCCGCCGGGCTTCCGCGCACTGCGGCCACCAACCCGCTGCGCCAACGCATCCAGACAGCGGAAACGCCCGTGCAGGGCAGCCTGGAATTCTGGCGGCAAAGCCTCCGCCAGAATTTTGCCGATCCGGCGCGGCTGCGCGAGGCGTTCGTGGCGCAGGTGCATGATTTCAACCGACGCGAGGGGCAGGCACAGGAAGCGCGGATATTCCTGAAGACCTTTTCGACCGGGGACCCGCAGGGCGTGCTGGGCCGGCTGCGGATGCCGACGCTGGTCCTGTGGGGCGAAACGGGCGTGACGCTTTCGCATCTGGAGGCAGAAGTGTTCCTCCAGTGGCTCGCGAACGCACCGGCGATGGTAAAGAAATATCCGGATGCGGGCCATTATCCGCAGGTGGAGCAGCCGGAGAAGGTAGCCGCCGATATTGACGCGTTCATGGCCGGGGCGCTCGACACAAGGCTGCGGCCAGCGCCAGGGCTGCCGGCGCACCTGCTGGCGGAGGTGCCCTTCTGGCAGGCAAACGCCGGGCTCTGGCTTGGTGAGGATGTGTACCTGAGCGCGGCGGGCGAACGGAAGATCGATGGCTATGCCAATCTGACCGAGACGCGCCTTGCTGGCGAGTGGATGGAGGACGAGGAATATCGGTTCTATCCCCCCTCGGACATGGCAAGCGCCATGGCCGGCGGGCTGCTGCGGGCGGGCGAGGGCGTGGAGGTGCGCCGGCTGCTCAAGGGCCGCATCGCGGATGCCGGTGGGCGGGTGGTGATGGTGCCAGGCTTTTCCGGCCAGGGGCCAGACACGCTGGTGACGGTGCGGCCCCTGGCCCCCGGAGCCGGGCTGATGACCGTGCAGCCCCTGGCCGGCGGGCCGGAGAGCTACCGGGTGCACATGGACCTGACAGCGCCGGACCAGCGCATCCGCACCACCATGGGTCTGGAGGATGGCACCACAGGCGGCCCGAAAGGCAGTCTGCGGGCGATCGCGCTGTATCGAGAGGCGCGGCAGGACCCTGATCGCAAAAACGCCCTGCTGGCCACATTGCGGGCGCGATACAGGGTTGCCGTGGTGATCGAGACGGGCGCCGATGGGCGGCCTCTGGTCCGGCGGATTGACCGATAGAGGCTGTTGGGCCGCTGCCGGAGCTGAACCAAGTTCTCCCCATTTTCTGACCTGATGCCGGCCATAGGTTTTCAAAGGCTGGCGTGAGAAGACTCTACATTTGGAGGCATTTCCGGGAGCATCGCGGCCGGGGGTCGCGTTTGGAAACGGTTTCGCACATAACCCGGAGATGGCAGCTTCGCCGTCACCGCGCGCGGCTGATGCAGGCCATAGAGAAACGCTGCCCGAGGAACCCACCCCCCATGACCAGCCGCCGCAACCTGCTCTCGGGTTTTGCCCTCACCACCGGGTTCGGCCTGGCCGCCGTCGCCCTGCCGCGCCGGGCCGGCGCCCAGACGGTTCCGGGAAGTGCGGGCCAGACGATGTGGGGCGGCCGCTTTGCCGAGAAGCCGGGCGCCATCATGCAGGAGATCAACGTCTCCATCGATGTTGACCGGCGCTTCTGGAAGCAGGATCTCGCCGCCTCGCGTGTTCATGCCGCCATGCTGGCCCGCCAGAAGATCATTGCGGGCGACGACGCGGCGAAGATCGATGCGGGGCTCAAGACGATCGAAGGCGAGATGCAGGGCGGCAGCTTCCCGTTCCGCCGGGAGTATGAGGACATCCACCTGAATGTCGAGGCGCGGCTTGGCGAGTTGATCGGCCCGGCCTCGGGCCGGCTGCACACGGCGCGGTCCCGCAACGACCAGGTGGCGACGGACTTCAAGCTCTGGGTGCGGGATGCGCTGGATGCGATGCAGCTCAAGGTCCGCGACCTGCAGCTGGCGCTGGTGACGCGCGCCGATGAGCATGTCGATACGCTTATGCCGGGGTTCACCCATATGCAGCCGGCGCAGCCTGTCACGCTCGGCCACCATCTCATGGCCTATGTCGAGATGTTTGGCCGTGATGTCTCCCGCATGGCCGATGCCCGGGCGCGGATGAACGAGTGCCCGCTGGGCTCCGCCGCGCTGGCCGGCACCTCCTTCCCCATCGACCGCGCCTGGACGGCCGAGGCGCTGGGCTTTGCCCGGGCAACCGCCAACAGCCTTGATGGCGTGGCCGACAGGGACTTTGCGCTGGAAGCGCTCTCCTGCGCCACGCTCTGCGCAGGCCACCTCTCGCGCCTGGCCGAGGAGATGGTGATCTGGACCAACCCGCAGTTCGGCTTCATCGGCTTCTCCGATTCCTATTCCACCGGCTCATCGATCATGCCGCAGAAGCGCAACCCGGATGCAGCGGAGCTGGTGCGCGCCAAGGTCGGCCCGATCAGTGGGGATTTCCTCACGCTCAACACCGTGATGAAGGGCCTGCCGCTGGCCTACAACAAGGACATGCAGGAGGATAAACCCCCGGTTTTCAACGCGTTCGACAACCTGGACCTGGCGGTGCGCGCCATGACCGGCATGGTGCTGGATTTCAAGGCGGACAAGGCCCGGATGGCCGTGGTGGCAGGCTCGGGCTTTGCCACCGCCACCGATCTTGCCGATTGGCTGGTGCAGCGCCTGAACATTCCCTTCCGCGAGGCGCACCACATCACCGGCGCCGCCGTGAAGCTGGCCGAGACGCGCGGCGTGGACCTGCCGCAGCTGACCTTGAAGCAGCTTCAGGGCCTGCACCCGGGCATCACATCGGACGTTTACCGCGTGCTGACAGCCCAGGCTTCCGCCGCGAGCCGGAACTCCTACGGCGGCACGGCACCGGCGCAGGTGCGGTTGCAGGTGCGCCGCTGGCAGGGCCTGCTCGCCGCCGCATCCTGAAAAGCGCCAAGCCAGCCAGCAGCAGGAGGCCTGCCATTCCACAGCCGATGCGGAACTTCGCGCTCGAAGTGTTTTTCTCGAAATGGGAATTCGCGGCGAAGCATCATCTGACAGCGTCGGATGCGCAGAGCCTCAGCCTCTCGCAGCTGCTCGCCTACGCTTCGCCGGCAGACCGTGAGCGATTCGATCATCTGCATCTCGGCTATACGGAAACCTTCGGCGCGAAGCCGCTGCTCGCGGAAATCGCCGGGACCTACGAGCGCATCGACACCGAGGGATTGCTCTGCTTCGCCGGCGCCGAAGAGGCGATCTATGTGGCCATGCGCGTGCTGTTGCAGCCCGAGGACCATTGCATCGTCATCACCCCCAACTACCAGGCCGCCGAGACCATCCCGCTGGGGCGTTGCGCCGTCAGCGGCGTGGCGCTCGATGCCGACAACCACTGGGCGCTCGACCTGGGCCGCATCGTGGCGGCGCTCAGGCCGAACACGAAGCTGATCTCGATCAACTTTCCCAACAACCCCACGGGTGCGATCCCGGACCGCGCGACCTTTGACGCCCTGGTCACGCTGTGCCGTGACCGCGGCATCTGGCTGTTCAGCGACGAAGTCTATCGCCTCATCGAGCGTGACCCTGCCATCCGCCTGCCCCAGGTCGCCGATGTGTATGAGCGCGGGCTCTCGCTCAATGTCATGTCCAAATCCTATGGGCTGCCGGGGCTGCGCATCGGCTGGCTGGCCTGCCAGGATCGGGGTGTCCTGCTCGCGTGCGAGCGCTACAAGCATTATCTCTCGATCTGCAATTCGGCCCCTTCGGAGCTACTCGCCGAGATCGCCCTCAAGTCCCGCGAGCCGATTCTGGAGCGCAACCGCGCCATCGTGAAACACAACCTTGGCCTGCTCGACGGGTTCTTTGCCGAGTTTCCGGATCTGTTCGATTGGCGCGCGCCGGATGGCAGCTGTGTCGCCTTCATTCGCTACAAGGGCGCTGACGGCGTCGAGCGCTTCACCCAGCGGCTGATCGAGGAGGCCGGCGTGCTGCTGCTGCCGTCGAGCATATATCGCTCCGATCTTGGCCCGGTTCCGGCGGAGCATTTCCGCATCGGCTTCGGGCGCTCGAACATGGCGGAGGGGCTGGCGGCTTTCCGCGGCTGGCTGATGCAGAACAAGGCGTCGCTGCAGCCAAGGCGTCCAACTTGACCAATTGAACCTTATTGGTTATTTATTTTGAGCTGCACGCCGCTCTTTGACATCGCCGAATTGTAAAGTTCCGGAATCACCGCAAGAGCGTGGGTGTGTAACCTTTGTAACCTTCCAGATTGCACAAACCGGCACCTTCGGCTGCAAACCACGCCCGCGCACGGCCCGGCCGGCCGCCGGCGGCCGCCCGGCCAGCGCCCGCCGCGCGCCTGCACGCATCCCGCCGATGCCCCGGCCAGCACCCGCCAATCTCCCGAAATCTCCCGATCTTGACGGAACCGACCATTCCGGCGTTCTTCAGGCAAGCCCCGTTTCGGGCGCAGCACCGTCCTTGAAAGGCAGGCCTCCCGTGCCACCCCCTCCGTTCAAGATGCTCGGGCTCGATCATGTCGTGCTGCGCGTTGGCGACATGGATCGGGCCAGGGATTTCTATGTCGACGTCCTGGGCTGCAGCATTGCGCACGAGCAGCCGGCACTGGGTCTGCTGCACCTGCGCGCCGGCCAGTCGCTCATCGACTTGATCAGCATAAGTGGCCCGCTCGGCCAGCGTGGTGGCGCCGCGCCGGGACCGGAAGCCCGCAATGTCGATCATTTTGCCATCGCCATCGCGCCCTTTGACGAGGAGGCCATGCGCGCACATCTCGCTACACACGGCGTCGCGATCATCGAATCAGGGCCACGTTTCGGCGCGGGAGGCAGCGGCCCGTCCCTCTATATCAAGGACCTGGACGGCAATATCGTCGAACTCAAAGGGCCGGGCAGCAGCGGTTAGCGGAGCAGCCCAGCCTGGCGCAGCGCCTGGTTGATGAAGAACTCGGCACCGTTGCCGGCAGGTGCGGAGGCTCTGGCAGGGTCGCTCACACTATCCTGAAGCGGGGGTGCCAGACCCCAGAACGCCGCGATTCGCCGTGTCGAGGAGATGCCGGCCTCCAGCATGTGCGGGCCAGCCCGGCCCCACGCCTCGGCACCATATTCCGAGAGCGGCAAGCCATGGCCCATGCCCGTGATGCTGAACGCCTCTACAACCTCACGGCCGCTGGCATCGCTCCAGACGCGGCGGTGATGGCCGTTGACGCCCTCCTGCGGCGCCGCGCTGGCGCCATGCAGCATGGCCCAACTGGCAGCGATGGCCTCGGCATTGGCGGCATCGACCCGCATGTCCGATGTGCCCTGCCATACGGAAAGCCGTGGCCAGGGCCCTTCATGCGGGGAGGCCCGACGCACAGCATCGGCCAGTCGTTCAGCGCCGGGGAGGCCCTTGCCGCGCATCCGCTCAAGCGCATCCTGCACCGTGCCGGCAGCGCCAAAAGGCACCCCCGCCAGCACCGCACCGGCGGCAAAGCGCTCCGGATAGGTCGCCAGCATCGCCATCGCCATGGCGCCGCCGGCAGACAGGCCGGTGACAAAGGTGCGGCGCGGCTCCAGCCCGTGCAGCCCCTGCATGGCGCTCACCATCTGGGCAATGGACGCGACTTCACCGCTGCCGCGGCGCACATCATCGGGCACAAACCAGTTGAAGCAGACATTGGGATTGTTGGCCCGCCGCTGCTCGGCATAAAGCACGGCAAAGCCGGCACGCTCCGCCAGCGCCGACCAGCCGCTGCCGGCATCATACTCCGCTGCCGTCTGGGTGCAGCCATGCAGCACCACGACAAGCGGCGCTCCACTGCCAAGCCGGGCAGGAACATGGCAAAACGCCTCAAGCTCACCGGGGTTGCTGCCGAAATCGGCCAGCCGCACCAGCCTCTCAGGTCCGACCGCACCGCTCCTGCCCGCACGAAATGCGGCAAGGCGTGCAACTGATTCGCCCAGGCTGGGCATGGCTGGACCTTTCGACTCTGTTGCAGTGCAACATAGAGCGATTACATATTTGAGGCCAAATGCTTTTTTGGCACACCGGGCAAGAGGAACTAGCCGCTGATGCCCATCTCGGTGGCAGCAGCACGGATGCGGCCCTGCGCTGCCGCATCGCCGGCGAAGGCACGCAGGGCGCTCTCGCGGGCACTGCGGGCATCCGCCGATTCGCCCAGCACCGTGCGGGCCCGCATCAGGCGCAGCCAGCCGGCTTCGTCACGCGGGTTCTGCTCCAGCTTCTTGGCCAGGCCATCGACCATGCCGCGGATCATCGCCTGCTGGTCGGCCGGCCGCATGCTCTGCGCCTGCGCGACCTGCTCGGATGTCGGCCCCGGCAGCACGCCGGGAGGAGCGCCGGCAGCACCCGGCATCGGCGGCACGGCAACGCTCGCGCCGCCCGAAGCCGGCTGGCGCAGCGCGGCAAGCCGGGGCGCAATGTCGATTTTTGCTTCAGCCGCCGTGCGCTCGATCACGCCGCGCAACTGCGGCACCCAAGGCGCATCGGCAGCCGATTCCCCAAGCAGCTTGAGCCAATCCTCGATGGCGCCGGCATTGTCACCAGCTTGCTGCTTCTGGACGCCAAGGAAATAGCGCGCCCGGGCATCTGCGCCATCCTGGGCATTGGCTTTCACAAAGGCCTCGGCGGCCTGCGGCGTCACGGTGCCGCCAGCGGCCTGCACCAGCGCTTCGCCATAAGCGGATTGATAACCCTCTCCCGCCGGATTGAGCTCGATGGCCTTGGCATAGGCCGCTGCCGCATCGGCAAAACGCTGGGTCTGGAAGTAAGACCAGCCAAGCATCCGCCAGCCTTCCGGATCAGCCGGATTTTCCTGCATCTTGCGTTCAAGGCCCGCCACCAAGGCAGCGATCTCACCCGCAGCCTGCGCCTCGGCAGGCGCGGCCGGGGCGCTCGCGGTTTCCGCAGGCGCGCCGGTGCCCATGCCGGGCTTGCCCATGCTCGTGTAAAGCGCGCCGGCCGCCAGTGCGACCATACCGGCAAGCCCGATGGCGACAAATCCGAGCGCCTTGGAGCCGACAGGATTGGCAGCATCCTCGGCGATATGGCCCGCCGCCAGCATGCGCCGCTTGATCTCGACCCGAAGGCCTTCCGCATCAGCCGGCGGGATGCTGCCGGCAGCCAACTGGACATCCACATCGGCCAGTTGATCCTTGAGCACGGCCAGCGTGGCGGACCGGGCATCAGCACGGGCCTCCTGGCGGCGCACCAGCGGCACAGTCAGCACGGCGGCGGAAACGGCCGCCATTACGGTGAGAATGATCCAGAGTGTCATCTTGGCTTTCTTTTCAATCGCGCCGGGCGTGTCGAGCGCTGTGGCTCAACGCTGCTGCGGGGTGTCCGTCAATCCCGCGATTTCGGCGGCCTCGGCTTCGGTCAGCGGCAGCGGCTCTTCCGCTGGCCGGCGCTTCCTGCTCCAAGCCAGCAACGCCAGCCCTCCGCCGATCAACAGGATGAACGGCCCGGCCCAGAGAGCCCAGGTGGCAGGATCAACGGGGGGTTTGAGCAAAACGAAACTGCCGTAGCGCTGGACGACATAGTCCATGGTTTCCGCATCGGACTTGCCCATGCTGAGCTGCTCGCGCACCACGATACGCAGGTCACGCGCCAGCGGGGCATCGGAATCATCGATCGACTGGTTCTGGCAGACGACGCAGCGAAGCTCCTGCGAGATAACACGCGCCCGGGCTTCCAGCGCCGGATCTGCCAGCATCTCGTCCGGCAGCACGGCAAAGGCCGGAGCCGCTACGAAAAGCAGCAGAGCAGCCAGTGCTTTCAGCGTCGTCCAACTCATGCCTCGGCTCGCAATTGCGCCATCAGCGGCTTGATGCGGACTTCCCAATCCTCCGGCGAGATCGGGCCGATCTGCTTGAAGCGCACCCGACCATTGCGATCAACAATGAAGGTTTCAGGAACGCCGGTGACACCTAGATCGATGGCGGTGCGACCCGCCTCATCAGCCGCCACAGCGCGATAAGGATTGCCCCATTGCTCCAGCCAGCCGCGCGAGTCAGCAGGCTTGTCCTTCCAGGCAAGGCCATAAACCGGCACGCCCTCTGCTGCGATCTGCGTGAGCACCGGGTGCTCCTGCGGGCAAGCGGCACACCAGCTGGCAAAGATGTTGAGCAGCATCGGCTCGCCCTTCAGGCTGGCGCTGGCAAAGCCGGGGCCACCGCCGGGGGCCTCGGCAATACCCGGCAGATCAAAGGCCGGCAGCGGCCGATCGATAAGCTGGGAGGGCAGCACCTTCGGATCTTTGGTAAGTCCGACCCCGAAAACGGCAATCAGCCCAATAAAGCCGATGATGGGGAGTATGAAAACAAGTCGCTTCATCTGTCCTGCCTCATTCAGCCGGCACCAGCGAGCCACGCAATGGCGCTATCGCTGGCTGGCGCTGCGGAGCGCCAATGCGGAAGCGCCGGTCCGCCAGGCTGGCGGCGCCACCCAATGCCATCATCAGCCCGCCAAACCATATCCAGCCGACCAGCGGATGGTTGTAGATACGGACGACAATACCAGGGCCCTGCGGCCCAGTTTGCGAGTCTCCGATAGCAATGTAGCTGTTGCCAAGGAAGCCCGTGCCGATACCGGCCTCGGTCGTCTGGTTACGGCTTACAGGATAGATACGGCGCTCACTGGACAGTTCTCGGACGCTGCTGCCCTGCTTGACGGAAAACCGGGCCTGCACTGCCTCGTAGTTCGGACCACGGACCTGGCCGATGCTGTTGAGCGTGACGGACATGCGCCCTAGTTCCACGGTCTGGCCAGTCTGCATCACCAGGATCTTTGAGTCCGCAAAGCCGCTCATCGCGGAGATGCCGGCGACTGTGACGCCAAGACCAGCATGCGCCAGTGCCATCCCGAGCACCGCTGCCGGCGTGGTCCGCACCAACCGCATGGAGAAGCCAGCTGCACCCTTCCAGCGCTTGGCCAACACCATGACGCCACCAATGGCCAACCAGAAACCGAGCGCGAAGCCGAAAGCGGAAGCCGCCTTGCCAAAGCCCAACGCGAAGAGCAGCGCCGCGAAGATGGCGACCGCGGCCAGCGCAGGCCACTTCAGCTTGGCCAGAACGGTTCGAAGATTGTCCCGCTTCCAGGCCAGCATCGGGCCAACCGTGACCAGCAACAACAACGGAACTGAAAGCGGCACGAACACCAGATTGTAGTATGGTGGGCCGACCGAGATCTTCTCAGCACTCACCGCCTCCATGATGACAGGGTAGAAGGTGCCAAGGAACACCACTGCCGTTACCGCCATAAGAAACAGGTTGTTGAGCGTCAGCCCTGCCTCACGGCTGACGCCGGCGAACAACGCGCCCGAGCGCAGCATCGGCGCACGATAGGCAAAAAGCGCCAGCGCCGTTCCCGTTGCCCCAACAATCATCGCCAGAATGAACACGCCGCGCGCCGGATCGACAGCAAAGGCATGAACCGAAGTGAGAATGCCGGAGCGCACCAGAAACGTACCGATCAGGCTGAGCGAGAACGCCAGAATGGCGAGCAGGATGGTCCAGCCGGCAAGAGCCTGACGCTTTTCTGTCACGATAGCGGAATGGAGCAGTGCCGTGCCCAGCAGCCAGGGCATGAAAGAGGCGTTTTCAACGGGATCCCAGAACCACCAGCCACCCCAGCCAAGCTCATAATAGGCCCAGAAGGAGCCCAGCGCGATTCCACATGTGAGAGGAACCCATGCCGCCAGAACCCAGGGCCGCATCCAGCGCGCCCATGCGGCATCAGCCCGGCCTTCCAGCAGTGCCGCTACGGCGAAGCTGAATGTCACGGAAAAGCCTACATAGCCGAGGTAAAGCAGCGGCGGATGGAAGACGAGGCCGGGATCCTGCAACAGCGGATTCAGTTCGGCTCCATCCAACGGGGCCGGAAACAGCCGCTCAAAGGGGTTGGACGTGAACAGGGCAAAGGCAAGGAACGCAACGCTGATCATCGCCTGGATAGAGAGTACCCGAGCCTGCAAGCTGGGGCGAAGATTGTCCCCAAAACGGGCGATGCCGGCGCCGAATATGGCAAGGATCAAGACCCAGAGCAGCATCGAGCCTTCATGATTGCCCCAAGTCGCGGCAAGTCGATACGGCAGCGGCTGGCTCAGTGCGGCATGCTGGGCCACCAGCTTCACGGAGAAATCCGCCTGGCCGAAGCTGGTCATGAGGATGCCGAAGGCAAGCGTGATGAGCAGCGCCTGCAGCTGTGCCGACGTGCGGCCGAAGGCCATGAGCGCGCCATCGCCACGCACAGCGCCCAGCATTGGCAGCACCGCCTGGGTGGCAGCCGTGAGCAAGGCGAGGATCAGGGCAAAATGCCCGATTTCGGCCAACATGACGCGCAATGTCCTCCCAACGCCAAACGCTTAAATGAACGCAGCTTCAAAGTTACTCTAGCCGACCGCGCGCCAGATGGTAGAGTGCATATCAGTCGCAGGGGTTGCTGGGGGGCACATTAAGCGTGGGCGAACGAGTTCGTATCGCAATTGTCGGATCTGGGCCCGCCGGGCTCAGTGCCGCCGCGCATGCCGCGAAACTCGGGCTTAGCCACATTCTGCTCGAAAAGACTGACCACCTCTCCGATACGATCTTCAAATACCAGAAGGGCAAGCATGTGATGGCGACGCCATCACAGTTGGTCCTGCGTGCCGATCTCGATTTCGAAGCCGGCAAGCGCGAGACCGTGCTTGGCACATGGGACAGCATGACTGCGGCTGCAGGCGTGAAGGTTCGCTACAATGCCGAGGTCAAATCCATCACCGGCACCGGCGAGGAGATCCCAGGCAGCATCCAGAAAATCGTCAGCCGCAAACGCGACGGCACTAGCGAAACCAAAGAGTTGCAACGCCTCGCTCCACCCTACAAGCTGAAGCTCACCGATGGTGACGAAGTCATCGCAGACACGGTGATCTTTGCTATAGGGACCCAGGGCAACCCCAATCTGATGGGCTGCCCCGGCGGCGACCTGCCCCATGTACAATACCAGCTCGACGACCCGGCCGAGTATAATGACGAGCATATTTTCGTGATCGGCGGCGGCGATGCCGGCATCGAGAACGCGCTGGGCCTTGCTGCCGATGCGGCTCAGGGCAACGTGGTAACGCTGGTAAACCGCTCGGCAGAATTCTCCACAGCCAAGGGCGCCAATGTAAAGGCGCTGCTCGCCGCCCGCGATGCCGGGCGTATCAGCATCATGACCGGCACCACGACCAGAACCATCGAGACAGGTTGGGTCACGCTCGACACACCGGATGGCGAAGTTCGCGCCCGTTGTGACCGTTTGATCGCGCGCATGGGCTCGGCGCCGCCGCGCGGCTTCGTCGAGGCGTGCGGCGTGGAGTTCGCCAGCAATGACCGGCTGGCTTTCCCGAAGCTCTCCGCAGTGTTTGAATCGACTGCACCGGGCATCTTCGTGGTGGGCGCGCTCGCCGGCTATCCGCTCATCAAGCATTGCATGAACCAAGGCTATGATGTCGTTGAGTTCATCAATGGCAACACCGATCTCAAGCCCGCAGATGAGCCTATCCTCGAAGCAAAATTCCGCAGCCTTCCGGGCAATCGCTCGGTAGGCGAATGGTTGGAGTTCCTGCGCTCCAACGTCTCAATTCTGGAGGGGATGAGCGCGCTGCAGATGCGCGAATTCATGCTCGACAGCGAAGCCCGCGCCTATCGTGCCGGCGATGTGATTTTCGAGCGCAATGCGCCCGGCTCCTCGCTGTTCGGCATCGCAGAAGGCCAGGTGCTGGTGGAGATCAACCCAACCAATCCGGCGATTACTGTTCCGCTCGGCAAGGGCACGATTTTCGGCGAAGTCGGCCTCATCTCCGGTCGCCGCCGCGGCGCGACCATCCGCGCCGGCACTGATTGCATCCTCGTCGAGATTTCGCGCACCGCCGCGCTCAAGCTGATGTCGGCTGTCCCCACCGCGCAACGTGAAGTGACCCGCATCACAACCGAGCGCAGCCTGCTGCAGATCTTCAAGTCGGGCCTTACGCCTGCCGACCTCACCGATGTCATCGCATCCGCTAAAGTGGAGACTATCAGGGCAGGCCAGACGATCATCAAAGAAGGCGAGACCGGGGATGACATCTTCATCGTCCGCTCCGGCTCGATGATCGTGGAGAAGGCCATCGGCGGCAAGCCGGTGTTCCTGAGCTATGTGCCGGCCGGTTCCTACGTCGGTGAGATGGCCGTAATCGACGGCGGGGCGCGCACCGCGACGGTACGGGCAGCGGTCAAATCCGATGTCATCCGTATCTCTGGGGAGTCATTCCGCGCGCTGCTCGATGCCAAGCCTGGCCTCTCCGCCAAGCTTCGAGACGAGATGGCCAATCGTACCCAGCTCAACAACTTCATCGAATCAAAGAAGGACAGCTTCAGCGGCGTTGTCGAGATGTACACCGGAGTAGCCAACTTCCTCGTGGACAATGGCGTCGGCGAGGCAACCGACGTTCTGCTCATCGACGAGAAGCTCTGCATCGGTTGCGACAATTGCGAGAAGGCCTGCGCCGATTCCCATGATGGCCTTTCCCGGCTCGATCGCGAGGCCGGGCGCACCTACGCGCACCTGCATGTTCCGACCTCATGCCGGCATTGCGAGCATCCACACTGCATGGCTGACTGCCCGCCCAACGCCATCCACCGCGGTCCGACCGGCGAAGTGTATATCGATGAGACCTGCATTGGCTGCGGCAATTGCCAGCGCAACTGCCCTTATGGCGTCATCCGCATGGACAAGGTTCCGCCGAAAAAGCCATGGCTGATCAACTGGTTGCTCTTTGGCCAAGGCCCGGGACCAGGGGAGCCCGACAAGAAGTGGAGCTATTCCAAGTCCAAAGCCGGAGTAGAGGCGCCCAAAAAAGCCATCAAGTGCGACATGTGCTCCGGCCAGACTGGTGGCCCGGCCTGTGTGCGGGCCTGCCCCACCGGGGCGGCGATCCGCGTTTCACCCGAGCAGTTCCTGTCCGTGGCACTTCTCGACAGGGGCGGTGATTAATGGCCTCACGCAGCCAGCCCGGCGGCCGGGCCGTAACCCGAGCGCCGCGGGACATCGCCCATGAAGGCTTTCTCACCCACGCCCGCAGCCGCTGGCTGAAGATTTCTCTTGGGCTCTCGGCCCTCGCAATTGCCGTCTATGTGCTTACCGATCCTGCGCCGCGGCCCAATGGCGGCAGCTTCGCCGGCTATCTGCTCGGCACCATAGGCGCACTGATGATCGTCTGGCTGAGCCTCATCGGCTTGCGCAAGCGCATCATCACCACCAAGCCTTTTTCACTCAAGGCCTGGACATCGGCGCATGTCTATCTCGGTCTCTCGCTCATTGTCATCGGCACCCTGCACACGGGGTTTCAGCTCGGCTGGAACGTCCATAGCCTGTCTTATGTGCTGATGATGATCGTCATTATTTCAGGGCTTTACGGCATCATCGTCTATGCGCGCCTGCCCGCCCAGCTCAGTGCCAACCGCAATGAGGCGACCCAGCCGCAGATGCTGGAAGCCATACGCACGCTCGATCGCCAGCTCGATACCGCTGCCCAGCCGCTCGACAAGGCCAGCGCCGATCTGGTGAGGATGAGCCTGGAGGAGTGCGAAGTGAGCGGCAACCTTTGGGAGCGGCTGACAGGTCGCCATCCCAAGTGTGGCAACAAGCGCGCCCGGGACGCGGTGCAGGACATCGTGAGCCAGCAGATGCGCTCGGGCAAGCCGGACCCGGCGCTCACGCAGATCCTGTTCCTGCTCGAGCGCAAGGATGCGGCGCTGGCCCAGGCGCGGCGCCACATCCGGATGAAGACCCAGCTGGAGATCTGGCTCTACATCCATGTGCCAGTGACCATGGCGCTGCTCGCCGCGCTGATCGCGCATATCCTCAGCGTCTTCCTCTACTGGTAGTGCCATGAGCTTTGTCGTCCGCCAGATCAGCAAGCGCGCCGATGGGGGTGACATCATCCGCACGCGCACGCTGGAGGCGCCCGAGATCACCATCGGCCGCGGCACGGATTGCGATATCCAGCTGCCGGACCTTGGCGTCATGCTGCGCCACGCCAAGCTCACCCAATTGGCCAGCGGGCTTGTCGCTATCGAGGCGACAGGCGGCATCCCATTGGAAATCGCCGGGAAATTCCTCAACCGCGCTGATCTCTCCGTGGCCGAAACGCCGGAAATCAACATCGCCAGCCACCGGCTGACGCTGGCACCGGGCGAGGCGCCGGGGGCCATTGCCATCACCGCCGAGCGTGTCATCGCCGCCAGCGATGCGGCCGACGCAGCGGCGGAAACCGACATCTTCTCGCTGCGCGGCGCCATGCCGACCAAGCGGACCATGGCCTGGGCGCTGGTGGCGCTGGTGTTCATCATCGGCCTCGCCTGGCCGCTGACGGAGATGATCGGGCGCTCTCCCACGCTGCCGGCGGACATGGTGGCGGCGGCGGCGCGGCCCGCCAATGACGGCAAGGGCAACAAGCTCACTCCGGCGCTGAGCGCCGAGGCGGAGGCAGCACACAGGGGCGCCTTCAAGCCCGATGTGGTCTGGACCAGCGGACCGCTCTCCACAGCGCATGCCGGGCTGTCCCGCAACTGCGGCTCGTGCCACCAGCAAGCCTTTGTTGCGACTACGGATTCTTCCTGCGTTGCCTGCCACAAGCCCTCGGTGGTGCCCGATCATGCTTCGGCGCAGCGGATGGCGAAGGGGCGGCTGGTGCCGACCGGGCTTGGGGCTGCGGAGGCGGGAATTCACAATGCCTTCAACCTTCCGGAGGGGCGCTGCGCTTCGTGCCACAAGGAGCATGAGGGGCCGGATGGCGCGCTGATGGTGGCGCAGAGCTTCTGCACGGATTGCCATACCGGCCTCTCCGCGCGGCTAAGCGACACGAAAATCTCCAATGTTTCCAATTGGGAAGATCATCCGCAGTTCAAGGCGACGGTGGTGCGGGCGGCGTCTGCCACGACGCCGGTGTTCGAGCGCGTGTCGCTGGCCGGCAAGGCGAGCGAGCAATCCGGACTGCTCTATCCGCATGACCTGCATATGTCGCGCACCAACAGCGTAGCGAATATGGTTCTGAAACAAGGACTTCCGGCCAAAAATGGCGCGCTGTCCTGCAACTATTGCCATACGTCCGACAGCGACGGGGTGCGCTTCAAGCCGATCGAGATGGAGAAGGCGTGCGGCGCTTGCCATGATCTGGCCTTTGCAAAGGACGGTCCGATCGTGCGGACGCTGCCGCACGGCAAGCCCGAGCAGGTTGCCGGCATCATCCGGGATTTCTATCTTTCCCAAGCACTTAGCCCGCGCGCCGGGGTGCAGCGGCTGGCCTTTGAGCGGCGGCAGCCGGGGCGGATGGCGGAGCTTGAGCTGAGCGGCCTGCGCTTTGCCAGCCCGGCCGAGGCGCGGGTGCGGGCCGATGCCGCCATCGACAGCATCTTCGCCAAAAATGGCGTGTGCGCTGATTGCCATGTCATCCGCCGCACTGGGGCCAGTGATGCGGCGCGGCGCTATGAAGTGGCGCCGGTGAGCCTGGCTGATCACTATCTACCAAAGGGAAGATTCCCGCATAATCAGCATGATAGCTATGATGGCAAGACCGGCGATGCGGCCTGCGTGGCCTGCCACAAGGGTGTTCCGGGCTCCAAGGCTTCAACCGATGTGCTGCTGCCCAAGGTCGAGCAATGCCGGGATTGCCATGGCTCACCCAAGGTTTCGACCAATGTCGCGGCGAGCTGCAACACCTGCCATGGCTTCCACTATGGCGAGGGTGGCCAGGGCGGCGATTATGGCCCCGCCAAGCCCAAGCCGGCCACGATCGCCGGGGCAAAAGCGGGGAAACCCGGTTCCGGCCCGGCACTGGCCGGGATGCCGGCCGGCGTTGCCTCGGCGTCCGGCGGTGCCGGAGCGGCGCTGGCCCGGCGTTTTGGCGGATAATGCGGGATAGTGTTGGTTTTGCACCACGCCTGCGACCCATTTGCGACAGATTGTGCATCGTTAATCTTGCGCGGCTCCGGCCGTTGCGTCACTTTGTCAGCAGCCTGCGTATCTTGGGCTTGCAGGGGGCTTGAGGACCGATGCTGATCGCGCAGGTCACGGATATTCACCTCGGGTTCCAGCCGGACGATCCGGCCGAGCTCAACCGGAAGCGTTTCGATGATGTCATCGAGACGTTGCTGGCGCTCAACCCGCGGCCAGACCTGCTGCTCGCCACTGGCGACCTGACCGAGCATGGCGCCATCGCCTCCTACAAGACGCTGAGGGCGATCTGCGAGAGCCTGCCCTTCCCCGTGCTGCCGGCGCTGGGCAACCATGATGACCGCAAGAATTTCCGCGCCGTCTATGGCGAGGAGCACTGCACCGATGGCTTTGTGCAATACACCCATGAGGCCGGGCCGCTGCGCATCATCGTGCTCGATACGCTCGATGAAGGCCGCCACGGCGGCAACTTCGATGCCGGCCGCGCCGCCTGGCTGGAGGCGCAGCTTGCCGCCTCCGACAAGCCGACGATCATCGTGCTCCACCACCCGCCGATCGAAAGTGGCAATGGCTGGATGACCGAGGATCTCGATGCCGAATGGGTGCAGCGGCTGCGCGGCGTCGTCAGCGGCAAGCCGCATGTGCTGCGGCTCGTCACCGGCCATCTCCACCGCGCCATTGTCACCAGCTGGGGCGGCACGACGCTCGCCGTCTGCCCGTCCTCCGCGCCGCAGGTGGCGATCGATTTCCGCGAGCTGGACCCGGATGCGCCGGATGGCCGCGACATGATCGTGGCGGAATCTCCCGGCTTTGCGCTGCACTACTGGACCGGGCGGGATCTCATCACCCATTTCGGCGCCGGCGGCGAGCACCCGGTGCTGGCGCGCTACAACAGCCGGATGCAGCCGACAGTGCGGCATATTCTCGCCGAGCGGATCGGCGCGCACTGGGGTGAGGGCTGAAGCGCCAAAGCCTCTTCACCCCGCCGGCAAAAAGCCGCATAGCGGGCCATGGCTGTTTCCCTTTCGTTCGCTGGCGAAGCGCTGGTGCCGCTGCCGTGCGGAGCGCTGCACTGGCCGGCGCAGGGCGCGCTGCTGGTGGCAGACCTGCACTTTGAAAAGGCCAGCGCCTTTGCCCGGCGCGGCTGGCTGCTGCCGCCCTATGACAGCGAGGAGACGCTGGCCCGGCTGATCGATGCGCTCGAGCGCACCGGCGCCACCCGCGTGTTTTGCCTGGGGGACAGCTTCCATGATGGCGGCGGCCCGGAGCGGCTGGGCACGGCGGCGCGTGCCACATTGCAGGCACTCACCCGCAGCCTCGATTGGCTGTGGATCACCGGCAACCATGATGACAGTGCCGCGGCGGCGCTGGGCGGCCGGGTGATGCGCGAGGCCAGAATCGGCCCGCTGATGCTGCGCCACGAGGCCGAGCCGGAGGATGATGCGCCCGAGCTTTCCGGGCATTTCCACCCCAAGGTCAGCATCCACATCCGCCACCGCCGCATCAGCCGCCGCTGCTTTGCGCTCACCGCCAGCAAGCTGGTGCTGCCGGCCTATGGCGCCTTCACCGGCGGGCTGGAGGTGAGTGACCCGGCCTTTGCCGCCGCCCTGCCCGGCCCGATCACGGCGCTGGTGGCGGAGGGCGAGCGGCTGCTGCGTTTTCCCGTCACCGCCGCGCCGCAAGCCCGCGCTGGATAACAGCAACGCTTGACAGAAACCCCCGCCGGCCCGCACCGCGTGCACATGGGGACAAACCAGATCACCGCCGCCGGCAACCGCCGCGTGCTCGGCGCCAGCCTCGCCGGCACGGCTGTCGAATTCTATGATTTCTACATTTACGCCACGGCGGCCTCGCTGGTGTTCGGGCCGCTGTTCTTCCCGGCAGAGAGCGCCTCGGCGCAGCTGCTGGCGGCCTATGCCAGCTTTGCCGTGGCGTTTATCGCCCGGCCGATCGGGGCGCTGGTGTTCGGCCATTATGGCGACCGTATCGGCCGCAAATCCACGCTGGTCGCCTCGCTGCTGATCATGGGCGGCAGCACCTTCGCCATCGCGCTGCTGCCGACCTACGGCACCGCCGGCTGGCTGGCGCCGCTGCTGCTCTGCACCCTGCGTTTCGGCCAGGGCTTCGGGCTTGGCGGGGAATGGGGCGGCGCGGCGCTGCTGGCGGTGGAGAACGCCCCGCCGGGCTGGCGCGGCCGCTTCGGCATGTTTCCGCAGTTCGGCGCGCCGGTCGGGTTCATTGCCGCCAATGGCCTGTTCCTGGTGCTCGGCGTCGTGCTGAGCGATGCGGATTTCCGCAGCTGGGGCTGGCGGCTGCCGTTCCTCGCCAGTGCCATTCTCGTTGCTGTCGGCCTGTGGGTGCGGCTGAAGCTCACCGAAACGCCGGCCTTTGCCGCGATGGCGGAGCACGGCCCGCCGCCGGCCATTCCGGTGGCGGAGCTGCTGCGGCTGCACTGGCGCGAGACGCTGGGCGGCACGCTGGGAGTCATCGCCTGCTTCTCGCTGTTCTATCTCTCCACCGCCTTTGCGCTGGGTTATGGCACCACGACGCTGGGCTATGCGCGGGAAACCTTCCTGGCCGTGCAGCTCGGCGCCATCCTGTTCCTGGCGCTCGGCATCGGGCTGGCCGGCTGGCTCTCGGATGTGTTCGATCCGCGGCGCGTGCTGATTGCCGGCTGCATCGCCGGGGTCGGCACCGGGCTGGTGCTGGCGCCGCTGTTCGGCAGCGGCTCGCTGCTGCTGGTGGGGGTGTTCCTGGCGCTGGCGCTGTTCGTGATGGGCTTTGTCTATGGCCCGCTGGGGGCCTGGCTGCCGGGGCTGTTCCCGGCGCGGGTGCGCTACACCGGCGCCTCGATGGCGTTCAACATGGGCGGCATCGTCGGCGGCGGGCTCGCCCCGATCATCGCGCAGGCGCTGGCGGACCGTGGCGGGCTGGGGCTGGTGGGCGCGTATCTGGCGGTGGCGTGCGGCGCCAGTTGCCTGGCGCTGCTGGCGCTGAAGCGGCCAGAGCGGGTGGACTGAAACCGCCGGCGATGCGCTGCCGGTGCCGCCATCAATGCGGCACCGCGCCGATCTCGAACCCGGTCTTGTCGTGCAGCGCAAACTTGTCGACGATATCGGCACTGGCCTGGTTATAGCCGGTCAGCTCGACCTCGCGCCCTTCGCGCCGCAGCCGCGCCACGATCTTGTCGAGCGCTGCCACGGATGAAATGTCCCAGAAATGCGCGGCTTTCATGTCGATGCGCACGGTCGTTGCCGGCTCCTCGGCCTGGAAGGCGCGGGTGAAGCGGTCAACCGAGGCAAAGAATATCTGCCCGGAAACGCGATACGTCGCCGTTGCGCCATCGGCCGAGACAGTGCGTTCCACCGCGAACATCCGCTGCACCTTGCCGGCAAAGAAAATGCCGGACAGCAGCACGCCGGCCAGAACCCCCTGCGCCAGATCATGCGTGACCACGACCACGGTGACGGTCGTCAGCATGACAGCCGATGATGGCCAGGGATGGCGCCGCAGGTTGGGAATCGAATTCCAGCTGAAGGTGCCAATCGACACCATGATCATCACCGCGACCAGCGCCGGCATCGGCACGCGCCCGACGAACGGCCCGAGCACGGCGAGCAGGAACAGCAGGAACGCGCCCGCCACGAAGGTGGAAAGCCGCCCCCGACCACCGGAGGTGACGTTGATGACGGACTGGCCGATCATCGCGCAGCCGCCCATGCCGCCAACCAGCGCGGAAGCCATGTTGGCGATGCCCTGCCCGCCGCATTCCCGGCGCTTGTTGCTGTCGGTATCGGTCATGTCGTCAACGATCTGCGCGGTGAGCAGGGATTCGAGCAGGCCGACGGCGGCCATCGTCAGCGAATAGGGCAGGATGATCTGCAAGGTCGCCAGAGTCAGCGGCACATCGGGCAGCACCAGCGATGGCAGGCCCTCGGGCAGCTTGCCCATGTCACCGACGGTATTGACCGGAAAGCCGAAGGCAAGGCTCGCACCCGTCAGGACGAGGATCGCCACGAGCGGCGACGGCACGGCGCGGGTCAGCCGCGGGAAGCCGTAGATGATGGCGAGGCCGGCGGCGACCATCGCATAGGCCTGCCATGTCACATTCGTCAGCTGTGGCAGCTGCGCCATGAAGATCAGGATCGCCAGGGCGTTGACGAAGCCGGTGATCACCGAGCGCGAGACGAACTGCATGAGCAGATCGAGCCGCAACAGCCCGGCGACGATCTGGAAGATGCCCATCAGGATGGTCGCGGCAAACAGATATTCCACGCCATGGTCGCGCACCAGCGGCACCACCAGAACCGCAACGGCGGCGGTGGCGGCTGAGATCATGCCGGGGCGCCCGCCGGTGAAGGAAATGATGATCGCGATGGCGACCGAGGCATACAGGCCGACACGGGGATCGACCCCGGCGATGATCGAGAAGCCGATGGCCTCGGGAATCAGCGCCAGCGCGACGACGATGCCGGCGAGCACATCGGCACGCGGGTTTGAGAGCCAGTCGCGGTGAAGCGAGGCGGAGAATGTCATGAAGGGGTCCAGGGTCTTACAGCGACCAAGAAATGGTCGGATTGTCCCGGGGATCGGCGCCGGGTTGAGCCACCTGCAAGATCAGGTCCGTCGAATGCCCGTTATGGCAAAGCGCTGCCAGCGCCGCAAGCGCTGCAGAACGGCAGCCGAAAACCTGTGAAAAGGAGAGCCTTGCCGATTCCGCAAGCAGCGGCCAAAGTTTGCGGATGATCCGCACCCTCTCCCTCGCCCTGCTCCTCTCCACCGCGCTTGCCGCCCCGGCGCTGGCGGCGCCCAGCCCGCAGGAGCTGGCCGGCTGGAAGAAGCAGGCCGCCCGCGTCACCATCACCCGCGATGATTTCGGCATCGCGCATGTGCGCGGCAAGACCGACGCCGATGCGGTGTTCGGCATGATGTTCGCGCAGGGCGAGGATGACTTCAACCGGGTGGAGACCAACTTCATCAACGCCCAGGGCCGGCTGGCCGAAGCCGAGGGCGAGAAGGCGATCTGGCAGGACCTGCGGATGAAGCTGTTCATCCAGCCCGAGGCGCTCAAGGCGGATTATGCCGCCAGCCCGGCCTGGCTGAAGGCGCTGATGAACGCCTGGGCCGATGGCCTCAACTATTATCTCGCCACCCATCCGCAGGTGAAGCCGCGCGTCATCACCCGCTTCGAGCCATGGATGGCGCTGAGCTTTTCGGAAGGCAGCATCGGCGGCGATATCGAGAGCATCTCGCTGGGCCAGCTCGAGCGCTTTTATGGCGGCAAGGGCACCATGGTGGCGGCGCTGACGCCGGAGGAGCGCGGCATCGTGCCGGTGGAGCCCGCCGGCTCGAACGGCTTTGCCATCGCGCCCGCCAACACGAAAAACGGCAAGGCACTGCTTGTCATCAACCCGCACACCAGCTTCTTCTTCCGCTCCGAGGCGCAGGTGACCTCGGGCGAGGGGCTGAACGTTTATGGCGCCAGCACCTGGGGGCAGTTCTTTACCTACCAGGGCTTCAATTCCAAGGCCGGCTGGATGCACACCTCCAGCGGCGTGGACGTGATCGACGAGTTCGCGGTGACGGTGGAGACGCGCAACGGCGTGCCGGGCCACAGCTTTGGCGGCAACTGGGAGCCGCTGCAAAAGACCGACATCACCATCCCCTACCGCACCGCCGCCGGCGGCATGGCGAACCGCACCATCACCACCTTCCGCACCCGCCATGGGCCAGTGGTGCGCTCCGAGGGCGGCCAGTGGATTGCCGTGGCGCTGATGCACAAGCCGCTGGCGGCGCTGCAGCAGAGCTGGCTGCGCACCAAGACCAGCGACCTCGCCAGCTACCTGAAGGTGGCCGAGCTGAAGGCCAACTCCTCCAACGCCACGCTGTTTGCCAGCCACAAGGGCGAGATCGCCTATCTGCACCCGCAGTTCGTGCCGGTGCGCGATGCGCGCTTCGATTACACGCGGCCGGTGGATGGCAGCGACCCGGCGACGGCCTGGAAGGGCGAGCACAAGGTTTCCGAGCTGCCCAACGTGCTCAACCCGAAATCCGGCTGGGCGATGAACACCAACAACTGGCCATGGACGGCGGCAGGCGCGGACAGCCCAAGGCAGGCGGACTATCCGGCCTATATGGACAGCGCCGGGGAGAATCCGCGCGGACCGAACGCCGTGCGGGTGCTGACAGCGCGCAAGGACTTCACGCCCGAAACGCTGCTCGAAGCGGCGTATGACCCGTATCTGCCGGCCTTTGCCGAACTGGTCCCGACCCTTCTGGCAGCCTATGACAGGCTGCCGGCAGGCGATGCGCGCAAGGCCGGGCTGGCCGGGCCGATCGCGGCGCTGCGCGGCTGGGATTTCCGCTCGGGCGAGGATTCGGTGCCGGCGGCGCTGGCGACGCGCTGGGGCGATGCACTGATGGCCAAGTTCGGCGAGGCGGCGCGGGCCAACCGCGAGCCGCTGGTGCCTTACCTGATGACCGCGCCGGCAGACACGGCGCGGCTGGCGGCGCTGACCGAGGCGGCGGACACGCTGGCGCGAGACTTCGGCACCTGGGAGACGCCGTTCGGCAAGATCAACCGCTACCAGCGCATCAATGGTGACTTGGTGCAGCCGTTCAGCGATGACAAGCCGAGCATTCCCGTGGGCTTCTCGTCAGCGACATGGGGCAGCCTGGCCTCCTTCGGGGTGCGCGGCGTGCGGACCACCAAGGCGGGCTATGGCAGCTATGGCAACAGCTTTGTCGCGGTGGTGGAATTCGGCCCGAGTGTGAACGCCCGGGCGATTTCCGCCGGTGGCCAGAGCGGCGACCCGGCCTCACCGCACTTCGGCGACCAGGCGCAGCGTTATGCCAGCCACGATTTCCGCAGCGTGTACTTCACGCCAGAGGCGCTGAAGGGACACACCGAGCGGGTGTACCGCCCGGGGGAGTAACTCAGCGGCCCGGTGGCGGCGGGGTCATCCGCGGCGCGTCCGGGGCCTGCGCCACGGCTTCCACCAGCTTTGCCGCAAACCGGTTGAAATCCCGCGCGGCGGTGCCGTCAAAGGGCTGGTCGGCATCGTCCTGCGGGCGGTGGTAGCGGGTGTTGACCCAGTTGCGGTAGATCGCCTCGTCCTGGCTGCGCGGCACGAAGCCGAACATGAAGGCGGTGGCGGGGATGCCGGCCTCCAGGAACGGCCAATGATCGGTGCGGCGGTTCATGCCGCGCTCGGGCTCGCGATCGCCATGGATGCTGATCTTGAGGCTGGCGCCGACGGCCTGCACCGTGGTGGCGAGGCTGGAATCCTCCATGCCGAGCATGGTGAGGCTGCGCAGCGGGAACAGCGGCCGGATGCCATCGAGATTGATGTTGGCCGCTAGGCTGGCGCGCGGCACGGTGGGAGCGCGCAGGAACGCCCGGGCGCCGAGCAGGCCCTTCTCCTCGCCGGTGAACACCGCGAACAGCACCGGCCGGGCAAAGCCCTTGCCGCGCCGCGCCTCGGCGACCTGGATGAGGGTGGCGACATAGGCGGCATCGTCAAAGGTGCCGTTGTAGAGGCTGTCACCCTTCACCGCCTCGCCTTCGCCATAGCCATCGAGATGCGCGGAGAGCACGACGATTTCCGCCGCGCGCTTCGGGTCGGTGCCGGGCAGCAGCGCCAGCACATTGTCCCCGGCCAGCTTCCGCTGCGAGGTGGTGAAGCGGGCGGAGAGCCGGGCCGGCAGATCGAACGCCGGCAGCGGCCGGCCCTTGCCGCCATCGGTGAGCAGCGCGGCGCCAAGGTGGCCGCTGCCGGCGATGAGCGCCTCGAACGAAGCCGCGCTCAGGCGCATCAGCGGGATGGTGGCGGGCGGCAGCGGCGCCTCTGCGGCGCGCAGGCTGCGGGCATAGGCCTCGGGCCAGCGCGGCGGCTCGACGGTGAAGCCCATGTCATCGACATTGAGCAGCCCGACGGCGCCGGCGGCGGTGGCAGCGGCCAGGCGCTCCCCGGCCATCGGCAGCCCGGCGCGGCGGTTGCCGAAGCACACCGCAATCTTGCCGCGCACATCGCCAAGCTCGGCGGGGCTGCAATAGCCGCCAAAGCGCATGCCGGCCTCAAGGCTCGGCGGCAGCGCGGCATCGGGGCGGACGGAAATTTCGTGGAGGAAGCGCAGCGGCTGCGGCGCGGCGCCCGGCGGCAGGATGGCGAAGCTGGTGCCCGCCGACTCCACCTTCACCTCGCGCAGCGCCACGCGCTGGGTGAAGCCGCCGGCCTCGCCCGCCGGCTGCAGCTTTGCGGCGCGGAAACGCTCGACGACATGCGCAACGGCGGCGGCATGGCCGGAGGAGCCAGTGTCCCGGCCCTGCATCGCATCGCTGGAGAGGAAGCTGGTGGTGGCCCACCAGGCGCGGGTCGGCCCGTCCATCTTGGGCGGCGCGGCGAGCGCAGGAGCAGCGAGGAGCAGGAGAGTGAGAGCGGCGCTTTTCATGCCCGCAGCAGAGCGTAGCGCAGCCGCGCTGGCAAGCTCAGTCTTCGCCGAACTTGTCCATCACCAGCCCGACAAGCTTGCACACCGCCGCTTCGGCCTCGGGGCCTTTGGCGGAAATCTCGATCTCGTCGCCCAAAGCAGCTGCGAGCATCATCAGGCCCATGATCGAGGTGCCGGTCACGCTGCCGCCATCATGGCTGACGGTCACTTCGGCATCGAAGCCGCTGGCCAGGGTGACGAACTTGGCGCTGGCGCGGGCGTGCAGCCCCCGCTTGTTGATGATCTCGACCTTCACCGGCCCCACGACAGACACCGGCGCGTCGCTCAAGCGGCTTCGCCCAGCATCTTGGAGGCGACGGCGATATATTTGCGCCCGGCCTCCTGCGCCGCCGCCACGGCATCGGCGACATTCATGGTCTTGCGGACGCTGGCCAGCTTGATGAGCATCGGAAGGTTGACCCCGGCGATCACCTCGATGCCCGGCCCCATCAGCGAAATGGCGAGATTGGAGGGCGTGCCGCCGAACATGTCGGTCAGCATGATGACGCCCTGGCCGGCATCGCAGCGCTTGATGGCGGCGGCGATATCGGCGCGGCGCACCTCCATATCGTCATCGGCGGCGATGCAGATGGCCTCAACGCGCGGCTGCGGCCCCACGACATGCTCTGTCGCAGCGAGGAATTCCGCGGCCAGATGGCCATGTGTAACGAGAACGAGACCGATCATGCATCGCCCCGTTCGCGCGGCGAGGGGGGTGCTGTCAATATCGCAGCATCATTGCCGTGCTTGCCGACATCACGGTGGGTGAGCAGCGCCGGCCATCCAGCCTCCGCCAGCCGGGCCTCCAGCGCCCGCGACACCGCCACCGAGCGGTGCCGCCCGCCGGTGCAACCCACGGCAATGGTGAGATAGGCCTTGCCCTCCCGGCCATAGCCCGGAAGCAGCGTCAGCAGCAGATCGGCAATGCGGTCCACTGCCGGGGCATAGGCCGGATCAGCCATGACATAGGCCGCCACTTCCGGGTTTTCCCCGGTGAGCGGGCGGAGCCGCACATCCCAGTGCGGATTGGCCAGGAAGCGCATATCGAACACCAGATCGGCATTGCGCGGCAGGCCATGGGCAAAGCCGAAGGACTGGATGGTGACGGTGAGCGGGTGGCGCCCGCCGCGGCCCAGCCGCTCGGAGATGCGGCGGCGCAGATCCGTGGCGGAAAGATCGGTGGTGTCGATCACCATGTCCGCCCAGCGCTTCAGCGGCGCTGTCAGCTCGCGCTCACGGCCGATGCCATCGGCGGCCGGGCGGTCTGCCGCCAGCGGGTGGCGGCGGCGGGTCTCGGAAAAGCGCCGGGCCAGTTCGTCATCGGTGCAATCCAGATACAGCAGCCGGATATCGATGCCGTCATTGCGCAGCGCCCGCAGCCGCTCGACCAGCGCTTCCGGCTGAAAGGCGCGGGTGCGCGTATCGATGCCAAAGGCCAGCGGCCGCGGCGGCGCATCGTCCTGGCCCTCAGTGGAGGCGAGCAGCGTTTCCACCAGCCCGAGCGGCAAGTTGTCCACCGCTTCATAGCCCAGGTCTTCCAGCGCCTTGAGCGCTGTCGATTTGCCGGCGCCGGACATGCCGGTGACGATCAGCATCGGCAGCATGGAATCGGTGGATGGGGTGGGAGAGGACACAGAGGCTGATGCTACGCCTTCCCCAAGCAGCCGCAAAGCCCGTTCGAGCTTCAACGGCGCCGATTCGGCCCCGCCTGCCAGCGAAACGCGCGGAACAGAGAGCGTTTCATGGGAAAAACGCCCCGGTTCGGGCAATCTTTCGGGCAAAGGCGCATCCGGGCCCAGAATATCCACGGCCAGCGCCACGGGCGCGCTGACCGCCGGCTCGGGCACGATGCCGACGCCGCGCACCTCCAGCAGCCCGGCCAGCACCGGCGGCGCGCTGGCCCACAGCCGGCCCTCCCGCGCCTCCAGCACCACCCGGTCATCCGCCACCAGCCGCCAGCCGCGATCGATCAGCCGCAGCGCCAGATCGGACTTGCCGGCGCCCGATGGCCCGAGCAGCAGCACCGCCTGCCCGCCCAGCGCCACAGCCGTGGCATGGATGGTCGGCGGCACGGCCATGGCCTCAGGCCGCCGGCAGTTCGACGATGAAGGCGGCACCCTGCCCCGATTCCGGCGCATCGACGCGGATGCTGCCGCCATGCGCCTCGACGATCGAGGCGGCGATGGACAGGCCCAGCCCGGAATGGCGGCCAAAATCCTCGGCCTCGGGGCGCTGCGAATAGAAGCGCTTGAACACATCGGCGCGGTTTTCCGCCGGCACGCCGGGGCCTTGGTCTTCCACGCTCAGCCGCACCCGGCGCGGCAGCCGCTCGGCGCGCACCCGCACATGGCCAGGGCTCGGAGAAAAGGAGATGGCGTTGTCGATGAGGTTGCGCAGCACCTGCGCCAGCCGCACCGGATCCCCCAGCACCTCGGCGCTGGCAGCGTCCGGCGCCTCGAAACTCACTGTCAGCCCCGCCGGCAGGCCCGAAACATCATAGGCCGAGACCAGCCCGGCGGCGAGGCCGGCGGCATCCACCAGCTCGAAGCGCGAGCGTGACAGCTCGGCATCGAGCCGGCTGGCATCGGAGATATCGGTGATCAGCCGGTCGAGCCGCGCCACGTCATCCCGAATCACTTCCAGCAGCCGGGCGCGCAGATCGGGCGCCGCCACCTGCTCCAGCGTGTCGACGGCGCTGCGCAGCGAGGCCAGCGGGTTCTTCAATTCATGCGCCACATCCGCCGCGAATGCCTCGGTGGCGTCGATCTGGCCGCGCAGCGCAATCGACATGTCCGAGATGGCGCGGGCCAGCGCGCCGATTTCGTCCCGCCGCTCGGGCAGGCGTGGCACCACCACCTCCCGCGAGCGGCCAAGCCGCACCCGGTGCGCCGCTATCGCCAGCATCCGCAGCGGGCGGACGATGGTGCGGGCCAGATAGAGCGAGAGGGACAGCGTTATGGCGGTGACGCCGAGCAGCAGCCAGAAGCTCGTCAGCCGCTCGGCGCGCAGGATGCGCGTGACATCGGCGGCGCTGTCCGTCAGGTGCACCACGCCTTCGCCGCCCGGCAGCACCGCTGCGGCGCCGAGCACGAAATTGCCATCCGCAGCGCGGCGCAGCAGCGTCGAGGGCACGCGCGCGCGCTGGGTCTCGCGCACCTCCGGCCATTGGCCGCCGCTGTCCGTCCGTGCTTCCTCATAGGGCAGGATCGGCCGGGTCGTGCCGACAGCTTCCAGCGCGCGATCGATGAAGCGCGCCGAGCGGCGGCGCCAGCTTTGCGTCTGCGGATCATCGAGCAGGAACTGCGCCGTGCCGGGCTGGCGCCAATTGTCCGCCAACAGCGCGCCATCAGCCGCGTAGAGCCGCAGCCGGGTGCCGCGTTCGAACGTGCGCCGTTCCAGCGCCGGCACACGCTGCTGCGCCGGCAGCTCGCCCGCCAGCGCGGCGATGGTGGCAGCCTGGCGCGCCAGCTCGCCGCTGCGCTCATCGAGCAGCCGGGCCCGCACCGTATCGAGATACAGCAGCATGATCGCCAGCACGATGACAGCGACGATGTTGACCGCGAAAATCCGCGCCCGCAGCGAGCCGAAGCCCAGCCCGCGCCGCCACTCCTGCACCTCGGCCGCCGAGCGCGCCGGCTCGTTGCGGCCGCCATCGGCGGCTTCCTCCGGCGGCGTGCCGCCGGCGCTATTCCTCATTGAAGCGGTAGCCGACACCGTAGAGCGTCTCGATTCCCTTGAAATCATGGTCCACGGCGCGGAACTTCTTGCGCAGCCGCTTGATGTGGCTGTCGATGGTGCGATCATCGACATAGACGTCGTCCTGATAGGCGGCATCCATCAGCTGGTCGCGGGATTTTACAAAGCCCGGCCGCGCCGCCAGCGTCTCCAGGATCATGAACTCCGTGACGGTGAGCGCCACATCGCCGCGCCGCCCCTCGCCGGCATCCCAGGTGACGCGGTGGCGCGCCGGGTCCATGGTCAGCCGGCCACGGATGATCGGCTCGGCGGCGGGCTCGCTCGGCTCGGCCTCGGGCGGCGCCTTGCGGTTCGCCACCCGGCGCAGCACGGCGCGAATGCGCTCGATGAGCAGGCGCTGGCTGAACGGCTTGCCGATATAATCATCGGCACCCATCGCCAGGCCCAGCGCCTCGTCGATCTCGGTGTCCTTGCTGGTCAGGAAGATCACCGGCACTTCGGATTTTTCCCGCAGGCGGCGCAGCACCTCCATGCCATCCATGCGCGGCATCTTGATATCGAGCACGGCCAGATCGGGCGGATTGTCGAGCAGCGCCTTCAGCGCCGTGTCACCATCGGAATAGAGTCGCACCGTGAAACCCTCGGCCTGGAGCGCGATGGAAACCGATGTGAGAATATTGCGATCATCATCAACAAGCGCGATCACGGGGGCGGCGGCGGTATTCATGGGCCAAGCTTGTCGCCCCATGTGGCCCGCAAGGCAAGATGCGAGGCTTTGATGGCGCATCGGCGCGCCTTCCAGCCGATGTGAACGCTAACAATGAAAACGGGCAAAAATCCGCCCTCCGGCCTTATACAACATCGTGACAACAGGAGTTTTGACGAACGCCGGTCGCTCCGTTATGCGCCACCCCACGGGGAGATCGCGGCTGCAACGACAGCCCATTTTGGCAATGATGGCGGCTACGGGCGCCAGCTTCGGAAGGATTTGGCGCGTGTCGTCAGTTACTGTCTCGGGTATCGCTTCACGTCATGGCCTTGGTGCCCAGGGCTGGCCGGAAAGCGCCACCCAGCATTGGAACCTCGGCACTGCACCACTGGTGGAAATGGCCGTGCAGCGCGGCGAAGGCCTGCTCTCCAAGCACGGCGCCTTTGTGGTGGAAACCGGCAAGCACACCGGCCGCTCGGCCAATGACAAGTTCATCGTGCGCGATGCCGTGACCGAAGATGCGATCTGGTGGGGCAAGACCAACAAGTCCATCACGCCCGCGCAGTTCGCTGCCATCCGCGAAGATTTCAACACCGCACTGGCCGGCAAGGACACGCTGTTCGTGCAGGACCTGTTCGGCGGCTCGCAGGCCGAGAACCGGGTGAAGGTGCGCGTCATCACCGAGCACGCCTGGCACAGCCTGTTCATCCGCACGCTGCTGGTCCGCCCGGAAGCGGCTGACCTCGCCGATTTCCTGCCGGAATACACCATCGTCGACCTGCCCAGCTTCAAGGCCGATCCGGCCCGCCATGGCTGCCGCAGCGAGACCATCGTGGCCGTGGATTTCGAGGGCAAGACCATCCTCATCGGCGGCACGGCCTATGCCGGCGAGATGAAGAAGAGCGTCTTCTCCATTCTCAACTACCTGCTGCCGCTCAAGGGCGTGATGCCGATGCATTGCTCGGCCAACATCGGCCCCAATGGCGATACCGCGGTGTTCTTCGGCCTGTCCGGCACCGGCAAGACCACGCTCTCCGCCGATGCCTCGCGCACCCTGATCGGTGATGACGAGCATGGCTGGTCCGATACCGCGGTCTTCAACTTCGAGGGCGGCTGCTACGCCAAGATGATCCGGCTTTCGGCTGAAGCCGAGCCCGAGATTTTCGCCACCACCCAGCGCTTCGGCACGGTGCTGGAGAATGTCGTGATCGACGCCGTGACGCGCGAGATCGACCTGGATGACAACAGCCTGGCCGAGAACAGCCGCGGCTCCTACCCGATCGAATTCATCCCCAACGCCAGCGCCGACAACCTCGGCCCGGTGCCGCAGAACATCATCATGCTGACAGCGGACGCCTTCGGCATCCTGCCCCCGATCAGCAAGCTGACGCCGGACCAGGCGATGTACCACTTCCTCTCGGGCTATACCGCGCGCGTTGCCGGCACCGAGATCGGCGTGACCGAGCCGGATGCCACCTTCTCCACCTGCTTTGGCGCGCCGTTCATGCCGCGCCACCCCAGCGTCTATGGCAACCTCCTCAAGGAGCGCATCGCCAAGGGCGGCGTGGATGTGTGGCTGGTCAACACCGGCTGGACCGGCGGCGGCGCCGGCACCGGCGGCACCGGCAGCCGCATGCCGATCAAGGTGACGCGCGCGCTGCTCAATGCAGCGCTCGACGGCAGCCTCAAGACGGCGGACTTCCGCACCGACGAGAACTTCGGCTTCCAGGTGCCGGTGAGCGTGCCGGGCGTCGATTCGACCCTGCTCGATCCGCGCCAGACCTGGAGCGACAAGGCCGCCTATGATGAAAAGGCCAAGGCGCTTGTCGGCATGTTCATCGCCAACTTCGCGCAGTTTGCGGACCATGTGGACGCCGGTGTGATGGAGAGCGCACCCAAGGCGGCGTGAGGAATTGCCGGGTTTCTTGCCTTATTTTGGCCTGAAACCCGGCATTTTGCCGTAGTTTTGCGCCATTTGTCGCAGAAATCGGCACTGTATGTGCCTTTGACACAACACCGTAACAAATAAGGCGATTGAAATAACATTTCCTGCCCCGCGAGGGTTCTTTCTAACATCGCCATCGCTTAAGGCGTCCCTCATCACATTCGAGGGATCCACCATGAACATCCAGACAAGGCTCGCCATTCTCGGCAGCGTTTCCGCGCTTTCCCTGCTCGCCATGGCCGGTGCCGCCCAGGCCCAGACCACCGCTGCTGTCGACGAGACGGTTGAGGAAGAGTCCATCATCGTCACCGGTTCGCGCGTTTCGCGCCCGGAAATCGATTTCCCGAATCCTGTCCAGTCGCTGACCGCCGAGACCATCGAGCGCTCGGGTGACACCAACATCACCGAGTTCCTGCTCGATTCGCCGGCGCTTGTCGGCTCGCTCTCCAACCAGCAGAACTCCGGTTCGAACCTCGCCTTCCAGACGGTCGGCCTCAACCTGCTGAACCTGCGCAACCTCGGCACCCAGCGCACGCTGGTGCTGGTGAACGGTCGCCGCCACGTCAACGCTTATCCCGGCGAAAACGGCGTCGACACCAACACCATCCCGATTGACCTGATCGAGCGCGTTGACGTGCTGACCGGCGGCGTCTCGGCGATTTACGGTGCCGATGCCGTGACCGGCGTTGTCAACTTCGTGCTCAAGCGTGACTTCGAGGGCGTCAAGGCCCGCGGCCAGATCGGCATCTCCGCCAAGGGTGACAACGGCAACCGCTTCGGCTCGGTGCTCGTCGGCAAGAACTTCGGCGGCGGCAAGGGCAACATCACCGTCGGCTACGAGTACAACAAGTCGGACCGCTTCAACGAGCGCCAGCGCGACTATCTTGGTGACCCTGCCAAGAACTTCCAGCTGCTGCGTGACCCGAACGACTTCCCCGACAACCCCACCGTGTTCGACCGCGTGCTTGTCAACAACGTCAGCTGGGCAGACAGCGCCCGCAACGGCGCCGTGGACGTGACGCTCGATGGCGTGCCTGATTTCGAGGGCAATGGCCGTCCGTATGACCTGGGTTCGGGCTTCCTGTCCGGCACCGGTGGCCGTGCTGTCAACAGCACCTCCAACACGCCGACCGCCGGCTACTTCGGCGATCTCGCGCCGTCGCTGGAGCGCCACAACGTCAACGTGCTGACCAGCTATGAGTTCAGCCCGGCTGTGCGCTTCTTTGCTGAAGCCAAGTATGTGCGCGTCAACGCCTTCTCGGAATCGCAGCCTTCGTTCGATTTCTACACCTACCTTGGTGCGGACAACGCTTTCCTCAACCGTCAGTTCGGCGCCTTGGCTCCGGACGGCGCACTGGTCAGCCGTGACAACTTCGATTTCGGCGTCAGCCGCGACACCGCCAAGCGTGACACCTATCGCGGCGTCATCGGCTTTGACGGCACGCTCACCGAAGGCGATGGCAGCGGCAACCTCCGCTACGAAATGTCGTATGTGTATGGCCGCGCCTCCTCGACGGTGGTGGGCAGCAACACCCGCGTTGCCGATCGCTATGCCGCCGCGCTCGATGCCGTGGTGAACCCGGCCAATGGCCAGATCACATGCCGCATCAACCTGCCGGGCGAAACCGACGTTGATCCCAACTTCAACAACACGTTCTTCAATGGCGCACCGGTGACCTTCCGTCCCGGCGAGTGCGTGCCGCTCAACCTGCTCGGCGAGAACGTCAACAGCGCTGCGGCCGTCGATTTCGTCTATGTCGACTCGATCGTGCGCGCCAAGAGCGAGCAGCATGTCGTCTCGGGCTCGGTCTCGGGTGATCTCGGCTTCCTGTTCAACCTGCCGGGCGGCCCGATCGGCTTTGCTGTCGGCGCCGAGTATCGCAAGGAATCGACCACTTCGACTCCTGACGCCTTCCAGCAGGCCGGCAACTATCTCGACAGCTCGCAGATCCTGACCAGCGGTGGCTCCTTCAACGTCAAGGAAGTCTTCGGCGAAGTGAACGTGCCGCTGCTCTCGGGCGTGCCGATGGCCGAAACGCTCTCCTTCGGCGGTGCCATCCGTTACTCGGATTACTCCACCATCGGTTCGACGACGACCTGGAAGGTTGACGGCACCTACGCACCGATCAAGGACATCGCCTTCCGCGCCACCTACTCGCAGGCGGTGCGCGCCCCGAACATCACCGAGCTCTTCAGCCCGGCTCAGGGCACGTTCGAGTTCCTCGACGATCCGTGCGATCCGCTCAACATCGGCGAAGGCACGTCCTTCCGCGTTGCCAACTGCACGGCTGCACTCACCGCTGCCGGCCTGACGCCGGCGCAGATCGCCGCCTTCAGCCCCGGCTCCAATGCCGAGCAGAGCACCAGCCAGCCCGGCCTCTCCGGCGGCAACCCGAACCTGGCGGAAGAAACCGCCAAGACCTGGACTGCCGGTGTCGTGCTGCGCCCGAGCTTCATCCCGGGCCTGGCGATCACTGCCGATTGGTATGACATCAAGATCAAGAACGCGATCAACACCCCGGACATCAACGAGGTGTTCAAGTTCTGCGTCGATGCCCAGAGCCTCGACAACCCGTTCTGCGGCAGCTTCTCGCGTGCCCCCGGCACCGGCTTCCTGCAGAACTTCGTGGTCTCGGCCCAGAACGTCGCCGCCTTCACCACCTCGGGTCTTGAAGTCAGCCTCAACTACACGCTGCGTCCGCGGGCCGACATCGGCACGTTCAACGTCCGCCTCGTCGGTGGCTATCTGAACGACCTGACCTTCGTTGCCACCATCGGCGGCACGCCGGAGCAGCAGCGCAACCGGACCTATCGTCCGAACTACCTCGGCAACCTCGACCTGACCTGGAACCGTGGCCCGCTGACCATCAACTACGGCCTCGCGTGGCAGGGCAAGACCCAGCGCTTCACCACGATCCAGCTCGCCGCCAACCCGGACATCACCGATCCGAAGTACTTCAACTACAAGGAGCGCTGGGAGCACGACGTCCAGGTTTCGTACAATGTCGGTGACCGTTTCACCCTGTACGGCGGCATCAACAACTTCACCAACCAGCAGCCTGACCTGTCCTCGAACATCCCGGTCAGCGCCATTGGCCGCTACTTCTTCATGGGCGCCAAGGTTCAGCTTCCGAACTTCTTCTGAGCCTGAACGCAAGACCCAAGCAAAACAGCCGGGGCCAGCAGAAATGCTGGCCCCGGTTTCTTGTTGGGGCAAAGCACGTCCAATCCGGCAGCATCGGCTTGTTGGTGCCGCCTGAACCTGGCACGCTCTGCCGATGCAGCGGGCCTATCATCATGCAAAGGGCCGCGATTTCGCCGCCACCCATGTTGACCAACTGCTTGGAGCGCTGGCCAGGTCCCTGCCCTTCCCTGTCGAGCCGGCCCAGCGCGCAGCCTGGCAATATGAGATCCTCCATCTTCAGGCGATCGGCGCGGCGCTGCCCGAGGCCCAGATTTTCCTGGAGTTCGCCATTCCGCGGATGGGCCGCCGCGCCGATGCGGTGATCGTGGCGGGCGGGCTGGTGTTTGTGCTCGAATACAAGGTCGGCGAGCGCGAGTTTCCACGCCATGCCATCGAGCAGGTGCACGGCTATGCGCTGGACCTGAAGAACTTTCACGCTACCAGCCATGACAAGGCCATTGTGCCGCTGTTGATCTGCACGGAAGCGCCGCCGCGCCAGCTCGATTTCGGCTTCTGGGCAGCAGACCGCGTGCACACGCCGCTCAAGCTGAGCGCTGGCGATGTGCTGCCGACCATTCGCCAGATGCTGGCAATGGACGCGACAGCATCAATCGACGCAATGGCCTGGGCCGAAGGCGCCTATCGCCCGACACCGAGCATCATCGAGGCTGCCGAAGCCCTGTATCGCGGCCATGACGTGGCGGAGATCTCGCGCTCCGAGGCTGGCGCCGAGAATCTGACGCGCACGGCCGCCGCCATCGAGGCCGTTGTTTCCCGCATGAAGGCCATCAGCGGCAAGGCGATCTGCTTTGTCACCGGTGTGCCAGGCGCCGGCAAGACGCTGGCCGGGCTGAACATCGCCTGCGGGCGCATGGCGCAGGACATTGGCGAAGACGCGACATTCCTGTCCGGCAACGGCCCGCTGGTCGATGTGCTGCGGGAGGCGCTGAAGCGGGACCTCCGCACGCGCAAGGGACGGCCCGGCCCGGCCGCGAGCGAGGCGGCCCATCTGGCCAGCCGCTCGCCCGACAAGTTCATCCAGAATGTTCACCACTTCCGGGACGAGTATATCGACCCGGCGCAAGTGCCCTCCGAGCATGTCGTGGTGTTCGATGAAGCCCAACGCGCCTGGAACGCGGCAATGACGACGGATTTCATGCGCAAGAAGCGCGGCCAGGCCGGCTTCAGCCAGTCCGAGCCGGCCTTCCTGCTCTCCGTTATGGACCGCCGGCCGGATTGGTGCGTGGTCGTCTGCCTGATCGGCGAAGGCCAGGAGATCAACCGCGGCGAAGCCGGCATTGCGGAGTGGATACGGGCGCTGCAAGGCGAGCTGCCGCATTGGCAAGTCCACCTGCCGCCGCACCTGCTGGCGGCGGAGTCCGGGCTGGATGCAGGCCTGGGCCAGCACCTGTCCCACCGGGCGCAGCCACCTGACCCGGCGCTGCATCTTGCCGTGTCTGTCCGCTCCTTTCGGGCCGAAACCGTGTCTGCCTATGTCGCGGCCATGCTCGGCGCTGATGCCGGGCAGGCCGCAGCGGCGCGCCCGGAGCCGCTGCGCTTCCCGATTCTGCGCACCCGCAACCTTGCCGCCGCGCGCGCCTGGCTGCGTGACAAGCGCCGCGCCGGCGAACGAGCGGGGCTGCTCGCCTCCTCCAACGCCCTGCGGCTCAAGCCAGAGGGCATTTACGTCAAAGCCGATATCGATGTGTGCAACTGGTTCCTCAACGCGACCGAGGATGTGCGCTCATCCAATTCTCTGGAGGACGCGGCCACCGAATTTGGCGTGCAGGGTCTTGAGCTGGACTGGACCTGTGTCGCGTGGGACTTGAACCTGCGACGCAGCGAAACCTGGGAAGCACGCGAGTTTCGCGGCACGAAATGGACTGCAATTCGCGATGCCGGCGAGGCGCTAGGGCGCGCCGACTATGTGCGCAATGCGTATCGCGTGCTGCTGACGCGCGCCCGGCAGGGGATGGTGATCTTTGTGCCGCGCGGTGATGCGGCGGACGGGACGCGGCCGCCGGCGGAGTATGATGCTGTGGATGCGTGGCTGGCAGCGTGCGGCGTGCCGGAGCTTGGTGCGGCGGAGCCGGAAACGCCGCCTGTTATTCAAGCGAAGGCTGCGGCGCCGTTGGGTTCACAGCCTGTGCTGTTTTAAGTCGCATTCAAACACAACGTCACCCCCGCGAAGGCGGGGGCCCATCTCCAAATCGTGCAGGAGATGGGCCCCCGCCTTCGCGGGGGTGACGATTTTGTTGTGAGGCGTGTTGCCCTTGGCCCGCGCGGGGAGAGCGGCCACTATTTGAGCAGAAGCTGGGTTCCGGCGTTCGCCGGGATGACAGCGGGGGTTGAGGCTTCAGAATACCGGATCGTGGATGCCGCATTCCGTCTTGTCCCAGCCGCGCCAGCGGCCGGCGCGGGGGTCTTCGCCGGGTTGGACCTGGCTGGTGCAAGGCACGCAGCCGATGCTGGGGTAGCCCTGGGATTCGAGCGGGTGGCGGGGCAGCTTGCGCTCGGTGAAGCGGGCGTCGAGCGTGGCCTTGTCCCAATCCGCCAGCGGGTTGATCTTGAGGCGGCCCTCGTCGATTTCAAAGCGCGGCAGCGCGGCGCGGCCGCTCTGGAAGCCTTTGCGGCCGGAAATCCAGGCATCGAACGGCGCCAGCGCGCGGCGCAGCGGCTCGACCTTGCGCAGGTCGCAGCAGCCATCGGGATCGTAGCTCCAGCGCAGGCTGGTGCCGTCCTTTTCCGCCAGCAGGCGCGGATCGGGGCGGAACTCGCGCAGGTCTGTCAGGCCGAGCTGCTCGGACAGCGCGTCACGATAGGCCAGGGTTTCCCCGAAGATCTTCTGGGTGTTGATGAAGATCACCGGGACGTCCTTGTCCACGGAGGCCACCAGATCGAGCAGGATCGCCGATTCCGTGCCGAAGGACGACACGGCGGCAATGCGCCCCTTGAGCTCGCCGGCCAGCAGGTCCGCCAGCATCGCCTCGGTGGCCATACCGGCATATTTTGCCGTCAGCCGCTCGATATCCGCCGGGGTGAAGGCCGGCGCGGTATCAATGCTGTCGATGGCCCGCGAGGCGCTAGCCATGCCGCAGCGCCCAGACTGGCTGCTTGCCGTCTGCCGCCTTCATATAGACATAGGGGTAGCGCTCGAGCGTGAGCTTGACCACGGTGGGGTCGAGCGGCTTGGCGGGCGCAAAGCTGTCAAACCCGACGCGGCGCATGAAGCCGATCTGATCGACCAGCACGTCGCCCGCAGCGCGGATCTCGCCCTTGAAGCCGGCTTCGCGCAGGATGCGGGCCGCAGAATAGCCACGGCCATCGCGGAACTTGGGAAACGCCACTTCGATCAGCTTGAGCCGGCCGAGGTGCGGCACCAGCGCCCGCGCATCATCAGCCGGATCGAGGCGGACGGCGGCGAAATTGCTGTTGGCGAGGAAATCCGCCAGCGGCGCGATCGGGCCATCGTCCGGCGTATCGGTGCGGAAGCGCAGCGGCGCCGGGGCATCGCTGAGCGGCGGCGGCACGGCAGCGCCAACGGCCTGCTGATCCTGATTATCAAGCATAAACAGCTTCCTTGAACGGCGCGGCGCCGAGCCGGCGATAGGTATCGAGAAACCGCTCCGAAGGGCCGGTGCGCACGGTGCGGTAAAAGGCAACGAGCTTGTCCACGGCATCGACAATGCCGTTCTCGTCAAAGCCGGGGCCGAGGATCTTGGCCAGCGACGTGTCTTCAGCGCCGGAGCCGCCGAGCAGCAGCTGGTAGGATTCCTCGCCCTTCTTGTCGACGCCAAGGATGCCGATGTGGCCGGCATGGTGATGGCCGCAGCCATTGATGCAGCCGCTCACCTTGATCTTCAGCTCGCCGATATCCCGCTGGGTTTCGAGATCCTCGAACTTGGCAGCGATCTTCTGGGCAATGGGGATCGAGCGGGCGTTGGCCAGCGTGCAATAATCCATGCCGGGGCAGGCGATGATGTCGCTGACCAGATCGAGGTTCGGTGTGGCGAGATCGGCCTCGGCCAGCGCGCTCCACAGGGCGTAAAGATCGGCCTTGCGGACATGGGCGAGCACAAGGTTCTGGCTGTGGGTGACGCGGATCTCGTCCTGCGCGTACTTTTCCGCCAAGTCGGCGATCAGGTCCATCTGTGCCGAGGAGGCATCGCCGGGGATGCCGCCCTTGGGCTTGAGGCTGATGGTGGCGATGGCATAGCCCGGCTGCTTGTGGGCATGGACGTTCTGCTTCACCCACACGGCGAAATCCGGATCCGACAGATCGAGCGTGTCAGGCGCCGCCAGATCATAGGCCGGCTCGGGGAACTGGGCGATGATGCGGGCATATTCGGCCTGCGGGGCATCGAGCCCGAGCGGCTCGAGCAGCGCCCATTCGGCTTCCACCTGGCGGGTGAACTCGGCGATGCCGAGCTCGTTGACGAGGATCTTGATGCGGGCCTTGTAGATGTTGTCGCGGCGGCCGTAGCGATTGTAGACGCGCAGGATCGCTTCCGAATAGCTCAGGAACTGGCCGACCGGGATGAACTCGCGGACGATGCTGCCGATGACGGGGGTGCGGCCCATGCCGCCGCCGACATAGACACGGAAGCCGAGATCACCGGCCTCGTTCTTGATAAGCTGGAGGCCGATATCGTGCAGCTGGATGGCGGCGCGATCAGTATCCGAGGCGATGACGGCGATCTTGAACTTGCGCGGCAGGAAGCTGAACTCGGGGTGCAGCGTCGACCATTGGCGCAGCAGCTCGGCATAGGGGCGCGGATCGGCAAGCTCATCGGCAGCAGCGCCGGCGAACTGATCGGAGCTGATGTTGCGGATGCAGTTGCCGCTGGTCTGGAAGGCATGCATCTCGACCTTGGAGAGATCGTCCAGCAGATCGGCAAACTGCTCCAGCTTGATCCAGTTGTACTGGATGTTCTGGCGCGTGGTGAAGTGGCCGTAATCCCGATCATATTTGCGGGCGATGTGCGCCAGCATGCGCATCTGGGTGCCGGAGAGCGTGCCATAGGGAATGGCGACGCGCAGCATATAGGCGTGCAGCTGGAGATAGAGGCCGTTCATCAGCCGCAGCGGCTTGAACTGGTCCTCGGTGATCTCGTTGCGCATGCGGCGGCCGACCTGCTCCTTGAACTCGGCCACCCGGGCATCAACGATCGCCTGGTCATATTGGTCGTAACGGTACATCAGATGACATCCACAGTGAGGCTGGGCAGGGCAAAATCGGGGCGAACGCTCGGCCCGATGGCGCGGACGCGCTCGCGGGTGGTCTTGGGCAGCCAGCCATCGGCAACGGCTTCGACTTCGATCAGCACCGGATCGTTGATGCGCTCGGCAGCGACCAGCTCGGCAACCAGCGCCTCGCCTTCCTCGCCGATGGCGACGGCATCGCGGATGTGGCGGCTCCAGTCAGAGCCGTTCCACCACAGCACGTCGCCGGTTTCGAGGCGATTTCCAGTCAGGATACGGGGCATGGCAGGGCCTTCAGCGTTTCAGAGATGGCGGAATCGGCGCCGAGGCGGGCAACATCACCCACCACGATCAGCGCCGGGGATTGCACGGCTTCCCGCGTCACCAGCCCGCCGAGATCGGCAAGCAGGGACCGCAGCACGCGCATGGTGGGGAGAGTGGCGCGCTCGAGCACGGCCACCGGCGTATCGGGAGCGAGGCCATCGCCGATGAGCTTCTCGGCAATGCGATCGGCGCCGGACACGCCCATGTAGATGACAAGGGTGCGGCCCTTGCCGGCCAGGCCGACCCAGTTCTGCTCGGCCAGGCCGCGGCACTCGCCGGCTACAAAGCTGACGATGGAGGCATGGTCACGATGGGTCAGCGGCATCTGCGCGGCAGCGGCACCGCCGAGCGCGGCGGAGACGCCGGGGATGACTTCAACCGGCACGCCGCCAGCATTGCAGGCTTCGACCTCCTCGCCGCCGCGGCCGAAGATGAACGGATCCCCACCCTTGAGGCGCACGACAGTGTGGCCGGCAAGCGCCTCTCGGACGAGCAGCTGGCCGATATCCTCCTGCTGCATGGTGTGGCGGGCGCGGCGCTTGGCAACGGAAACAAGCCGGGCGGCCGGCGGCACCAGCGCCATCACATCGGCGCCGACAAGGCCATCGTGCACCACCACATCAGCGAGCGCCAGCGCCCGGACGGCCCGCACGGTCAGCAGATCGGCAGCGCCGGGGCCGGCGCCAATGAGCACCACACGGCCAGGATTATCGCGGTTTTCCATGGCGGCGATGTACGCCGCCCGGGGGTGGTTGCGCCAGATGCCGGGGCGCAACGGATTCTATGGCATGGCCTAGGAATGTTTCCCCACCTGAGGCGTGGGGGAAGACTTGCCCCCTGCCGCGGGCGCGGCAGGGGGCGGAGTCAGATCAACCGCCAGATCAACCGAACGTGCGCTGCCACCAGCCCTTGCGAGCCGGAGCGGCGGGCGCGCCCTCTGCCTCAGCCGTGGCCGGGGCCTCGGTTGCGGCAGCGGCTTCCACCTGGGGCTCAGGCGCTGCGGCCTCCGCGGCGGCCTTGGGCTTGCGCGGCGCACGCTTGGGCTTGGCAGCCTCGGGCGCGGCTTCGGCGACCGGCTCGGGCGCCGCTACGGCGACCGGCTTTGCAGCAGCGGGCTTTGCGGCAACCGCCTTGGCAGCCGCAGGCTTGGCTGCGGGCTTGGCAGCGGCCTTGGAGGGGCGCTTGCGAATCGCCTTTGCGGCGGGCTCGGCGGCAGCCTCCGCAGGGGCTTCCACAACTGGCTCGGCCACGACTTCGGCAGTTGCTTCCACCTTGGCCTTGCCACCACGGCGGCGCGACGGCTTGGCCGGTGCAGCTTCGGGCTCGGGCGCTGCAGCAATCACCGGTGCCGCTTCCACGGCCTCGATCACGGCTTCGGCTTCCGTTGCGGCACCTGGCTTGCGGCGGCGCGGACGGCGCGGCTTGGCACCGGCTTCCCCGGCGCCTTCCGCAGCCGGGGCGGCAGCAGCAGCCACGGCTTCGGTTTCACCAGCTTCGGCCACGGCTTCGCCATCACGCGGCGCGCCTTCACGCTTGCCACGGCGGCCACGACGACGGCGCTTGCGATCACCGCGCTCGCGCTCGGTGCCGGTATCGGCTTCCTCGCCAGCATCCGCGGCTTCAACAGGCTCGGCGCCCTCTTCCGCGGGTGTTGTCGCTTCGGCAGCTTCGTCCTTGCCGGGCTCGCGGTCACGGCCACCGCCACGACGGCGACGGCGCTTGCCGTTGCGGCCACCACGGTCCCGCTCGCCGCGTTCGCCGCGCTCGGCCCGCTCCTCGTCGGTCTCGTCCTCGTCGCCTTCTTCGGAGACGAAATCATCGGGATCATCCTCGATCCGCACCGGTACCGGCAGGGCGCGCATGTCCACCTTCTTGGTGGGCGGCGGGCCGCCGGCATCGATGGCGAAGTTCGGGCCGATGAGCGACTCATCCGGCACGGTGACGATGGTGACGCCGTAAAGCTCCTCAAGCTCGGCAAGCTCGATGCGCTTGCGGTTGAGGATGTAGACAGCCACTTCATCGCCGGCGCGCAGCGTGAACTCGCTGGCGCGGCCGCGCAGGGCCTCGGCTTCCAGCGCGCGCAGGGCGGCCAGCGCCGCCGATGCGACCGAGCGCACCATGCCGGTGCCCTCGCACATCGGGCAGATATGGGTGGAGGCTTCCAGCACGCCGGTGCGCAGGCGCTGGCGGCTCATCTCGAGCAGGCCGAAGGCAGAGATGCGGCCGATCTGCACGCGGGCGCGGTCGTTGCGCATCGCGTCCTTCATGGCCTTTTCCACGCGGCGGATGTTGCCGGTGTTCTCCATGTCGATGAAATCGATGACCACGAGGCCGGCCATGTCGCGCAGGCGCAGCTGGCGGCCGATCTCCTCGGCAGCCTCCAGGTTGGTCTTGGTGGCGGTTTCCTCGATGCCATATTCGCGGGTGGAACGCCCGGAGTTGATATCGATGGAGACCAGCGCCTCGGTCGGGTTGATGACGATATAGCCGCCGGACTTCAGCTGCACGACCGGCTGGTACATGCCCTCAAGCTGCGCCTCGACGCCGAAGCGCTGGAACAGCGGCACATTGTCGGAATATTCCACCACCTTGGGCGTGTGCCCGGGCATCAGCATCGACATGAAGCGCGAAGCGGCCTCATAGCCCTCGGGGCCTTCCACCAGCACCTGCTCGATGTCGCGATGGTAGATATCGCGGATGGCGCGCTTGATGAGGTCCGAATCCTGATGGATCAGCGCCGGCGCCGATGATGACAGGGTGCGCTCACGGATCTCGTCCCACAGGCGGGTGAGATAATCGAAATCGCGGCGGATATCCTCGGAGCTGCGCTTGAGGCCGGCAGTGCGGACGATGGCGCCCATGCCCTGCGGCAGCTTCAGTTCCGACATGATCGACTTGAGGCGCTTGCGATCGGCCAGGTTGGAGATCTTGCGCGAGATGCCGCCGCCATGGGCGGTGTTGGGCATCAGCACGCAATAGCGGCCGGCGAGGCTGAGATAGGTGGTGAGCGCCGCGCCCTTGGAGCCGCGCTCCTCCTTCACGACCTGGATCAGCAGCACCTGGCGGCGGCGGATGACTTCCTGGATCTTGTAGCGGCGGCGCAGCGACTGGCGCTTGCGGCGCAGAGCATCGGTCGGCTCGTCATGCTGGCCACCGGTTTCAGCGACTTCCTCGCCATCCTCGTCCTCATGGTGATGGTCATCACCATGGTTGTCCTGCTCGGCGGCCAGCTCGGCCTCCTCGCGCAGCAGGGCTTCGCGATCCTCACGGGGAATCTGGTAATAATCCGGGTGGATTTCGGAAAAGGCCAGGAAGCCGTGGCGGTTGCCGCCATATTCGACAAAGGCCGCCTGCAGCGACGGCTCGACGCGCGTTACCTTGGCGAGATAGATGTTGCCCTTGAGCTGCTTCCTGTCGGCAGCTTCGAAATCAAACTCTTCGATTCTTTGTCCGTTGACCACCGCAACCCGGGTCTCCTCCGGGTGGCGGGCGTCGATCAGCATGCGTAGTGACATTATTATGCTCCATGGCGCGGCGGCCCCGGCCCGAAACCGGGTGGAGGCGGCGGCGCATATGACTGCCAGCGCCGCGCCGACCGGACGGTCGCGCTACGGGCTGGGCGGATTGTTGCAGGACTGTGAGAATGGGAGCCGGCGCAGGCCACGACACCGCCAAGGCCGGAAGCGCCTGCAAGGCGGCTCCCGATCGACGATGACATGCTGCGCTCATCCGGCCCCTGACTTTCAAATCTATGCCCGGCCTCGACCCCGGCCGGGAGTGCGTGTTCTCAAGGCCTTGCGCCAAACATCGCCTTTGCAGGCAACAGGACGAAAGGCCCGGAAATGACAGCGGCCAAGCCACTGTTACGCTACAGGTAGCAGCGCATGGCCGGTGCGGCAAGTGCGGGCGAGATGTTGGCACATGACGGCGGCGCTGCGGCGCGCGCACGAAAAAGGCGCTGGCCGCCCCTTGGGCAGCCAGCGCCTGATGTTCGTTCCGAAAGCTTAGCGCGAATAGAATAAACCTTAGCGCGAATAGAATTCGACGACGAGGTTCGGTTCCATCTTCACCGGATAGGGCACTTCATCCAGCGTCGGGACGCGGATGTAGGTGGCCTTGGGGCCGTCCATGGTGACATATTCCGGCACATCACGCTCGGTGAGGCCCTGGGCTTCCATGACCAGCGCCATTTCCTTGGCCTTGGCGCCGAGCTCGACGACATCACCCGGCTTCACCTTGGCGGAGCCGATGTTGCAACGGCGGCCGTTGACCAGGATGTGGCCGTGGTTGACGATCTGGCGGGCCGAGAAGATGGTCGGCGCGAACTTGGCGCGATAGACCACCATGTCGAGGCGCTGCTCGAGCAGGCCGATGAGGTTCTGCGAGGTATCGCCCTTCATGCGGACGGCTTCGTCATAAACCTTGCGGAACTGCTTCTCGGTGACATCACCGTAATAGCCCTTGAGCTTCTGCTTGGCCTTCAGCTGGATGCCGAAGTCCGAGATCTTGCTCTTGCGGCGCTGGCCGTGCTGGCCTGGGCCATATTCACGCTTGTTGACCGGGGACTTGGGACGGCCCCAGATGTTCTCGCCCATACGGCGATCAAGCTTGTACTTTGCGTTATGACGCTTGCTCATGATAACTCGCTTTCAACTTGCTGCTGTCCGGCACCTGCCAGCCGCGAGGCCTGCAAGCACCTTCAGGTTCTGACGAACCGTGATCCCCGGCCTCGCACCGCCTGACGCAAAGGTCGGGCGCGGCCACTGCTTCACCGGGGGTGCAGGGCCAATTGCGAAGCGGCGGGGGCTAGACCAAGCCGGCGCATCCGTCAAGCTCTGGCACCGGCGGCGGTGCCGGAAAGCTTGACTCTGCCGGCCCCATCCGCCATGTGCCGCGCTTCCCAAAGACCCGGAGATTACCGCCATGGCGCGCGTTACAGTCGAGGATTGCGTCGACAAGATCCCGAACCGCTTCGACCTGGTGCTGCTGGCTGCAACCCGCGCCCGTGCCATCTCCAGCGGTTCCGAACTCACCGTTGATCGCGATCGGGACAAAAACCCGGTCGTCGCCCTGCGCGAGATCGCTGAAGAGACGGTGGCTCCCGAGTTCCTGCGCGAGGCGCTTGTCACCTCGATGCAGCGCGTTGTCGCCAATGAGGATGACACGCCGGATGCCATCGGTTCGCTCTCGGCCTCGGCTGAAGCCCTGCGGATCACGGCTGCACAGCCGCCGCGGAACCAGAACCTGGGTCCGGATTACGAATAGTCGCGGCAGCGCCCAAGGCTCGCCTTGGGCGCCGACTCGCGGCTATTCCGGCCAGCGAGGCGGTTGGCCTGGCCAACCGAACTCGTCTGACGTCAGCGCGGGCTTTGCCCGCGCTTTTTTTGCGCGCTGAAACGCCCTAGCGCCGCTTCACGAACTTGAGCGCCACCCCGTCCGCCTCGCGCCGCCCCTGCCACGCGCCATCCTCATCCCGCACGAACCGCGCCAGCACCCGGCCGCCCCGGTCCGCCAGCAGCACCTCCTCCCCCAGCAGCCGCCAGCGCGTCGCGGTGAAAAACCCCTCCGGGCACGTCGCGCCCACGGTTGCGCTGCGCAGCCCGCCGCTCCAGGCATGGTCCCGCAGCGTCACCTCGCAGGCCCGCCCGCCGGCCGCCAGCCCGAGCTGCCAATCCCCCAGCATCCGCGCCGGCGAGACTGGCGGCAGCAAGCGCTTCGGCGGGGCTTCAGGAGCAACTTCGGCTGCCACCCCGGCTTGCGGCGCTTCGGCCTCGGCCGCCGGCGCAGGCGCCCGCTGCCGCGCCACCACCACCGGCATTTGCGCCCCGGCCAGCATCATCAGCGCCAGACCCAGCATCGTCACTCCCCACACAACACGCCGCGCCAGCAGAGGCCCCGCGCGCGCCTTTCGTCAAGCTGCGTATCACAGGTTGCGTATGCCCCCCGCACACCCCAATATCCCAGCATGTTGCGGCAGTATGAACTCGTTGAGCGCGTAAAAGCCTATGATCCTGATGCCAATGAGGATCTGCTGAACCGCGCCTATGTGTTCTCCATGCGCGCCCATGGCAGCCAGCTGCGCGCCAGCGGCGACCCGTATTTCAGCCATCCCATTGAAGTGGCAGGTATTCTTACCGGCCTGAAGCTGGATGACGAGACCATCGCCACCGGCATCCTGCACGATACCATCGAGGACACGGTGGCGACGCAGGAGGAGATCAACCGGCTGTTCGGGCCGAGTGTCGGCCGGCTGGTGGATGGCGTCACCAAGCTCAGCCGCATCGAGGCGCAGACCGACAGCGAGCGCCAGGCCGAGAACCTGCGCAAGTTCCTGCTCGCCATGTCCACCGATATCCGGGTGCTGCTGGTCAAGCTGGCGGACCGGCTGCACAATATGCGGACGCTGCGGCACATCAAATCCGAGGAGAAGCGCCGCCGCATCGCGCGCGAAACCATGGATATCTATGCGCCGCTGGCCGAGCGCATCGGCATGTACGGCTTCATGGACGAGCTGCAGGAGCTGGCCTTTGCCGAGCTGGAGCCGGAAGCGCACGAGATGATCACCTCGCGGCTGGAAAAGCTGCGGACCAGCGGTGGCGACACGGTGGCGCGCATCGCCTCGGGCATCAAGCTGGTGCTGAGCCAGAAGGGCATCGATGCCGAGGTGATGGGCCGCGAGAAGCGCCCCTATTCCATCTGGCGCAAGATGCAGGGCCGGCAGATGACCTTCGAGGCGCTGTCCGACGTGATGGCCTTTCGCGTTATCGTGGATGACGAGGCGGAGTGCTACCGGGCGCTCGGCGTGGTGCACGGCCGCTGGCCGATGGTCTTCGGCCGCTTCAAGGATTTCATCTCGGCGACCAAGCGCAACGGCTACAAGAGCATCCACACCACGGTGATGCACAATGAGAATGCCCGCATCGAGGTGCAGATCCGCACCCAGCGCATGCACGAGGAGGCCGAGAACGGCCTGGCCGCGCACTGGGCCTACAAGCAGGGCGGCGATGGCGCCTCGGCGCGCGAGGCCTACCCCTGGCTCGATGACCTGCTCGAGATCCTGCACGATGCCGCCACGCCCGAGGAGCTGCTGGAGAACGCCCGGATGGCGATGTTCCAGGACCAGGTGTTCGTGTTCACCCCCAAGGGCGCGCTCTACCAGCTGCCGCGCGATTCCACGCCGGTGGACTTCGCCTATGCCGTGCACTCGGACCTTGGGGACAGCTGCGTGGGCGCCAAGGTGAATGGCCGGGTGGTGCCGCTGCGCACCCGGCTCTCCAACGGCGACCAGGTCGAGATCTTGCGCTCCAAGCAGGCCGCGCCCGATCCGGCGTGGGAAGGCTTTGTCGCCTCGGCCAAGGCCCGCTCGGCAATCCGCCGCCATGTGCGCAACAAGGCGCTGCAGGAGAGCCATGCGATGGGCCACAAGCTGCTCGATTCGCTGGCCATCCGGCTCAAGATCGCGCTCGGCGAGGATGTGCTCGGGCCGGCGCTGGGCCGGCTGAAGCTGGCGGACCGGGCGGCGCTGGAGCTGGCCATGGCACGCGGCAACCTGAGCGATGCGCAAGTGTCCGAAGCGCTGGTGCCCGGCTCGACCGCGGGCCAGAAGCCGCGCCGCAAGCGCGGCAAGCCTGGGCCGGCGGCCGTCTCCATCCATGGCCTGACACCGGGCGTGGCGTTCGATCTCGCCCCCTGCTGCCACCCCATCCCGGGGGACAGGATTGTCGGCATCCGCCATGCCGGCCAGCCGATCACGGTGCACACCATCGATTGTGCGGTGCTGGCCGATGAGTCCGGCGAGTGGCTGGAAGTCTCCTGGGGCGAGGAGACCGACGGCGCCATCGCGCGCATCGCCGTGGTGGTGCACAACCAGACCGGCGCGCTGGCCTCGCTCACCGCCTCGCTGGCCGCGCACAATGCCAACATCGTCAACCTGGCGCTGAAGCACCGGGACCGCGAGTTCCACACCGATGTCATCGACATCGAAGTGGAGGACCTGAAGCACCTCACCGGCATTCTCGCGGCGCTGCGCAACGTGAATGCCATTGTCTCCGCCGAGCGGATGCGCGGCTAAGGCGCAGGCCGAGAGAGTCGCATCCCGCCCCCAACCCTGCTAGGCGCGCCCCCATGATGACCGAAGCCGAAATCCTTGCTGAATTCCGCGCCGCCGAAGCCCTGCTCGAAGGCCATTTCATCCTTTCGTCGGGGTTGCGCTCCTCGCGCTACCTGCAGTGCGCGCGGGTGCTGATGGACCCGGCGCGGGCGACCCGGCTGGCCGAGGCGCTGGCCGAGAAGATCCCCGCCGAAGTGAAGGCGCAAGTCACCGCCGTCATCGCCCCGGCGATGGGCGGGCTGATCTGCGGCCATGAGCTGGCGCGGGCGCTGGGCGTGCTCTCGATGTTCGTCGAGCGGCCCACCGGCACCTTCGAGCTGCGCCGCGGCTTCCGGTTGGAGCCGGGCCAGAAGGTGCTGCTGATGGAGGATGTGGTGACCACCGGCCTCTCCTCCCGCGAGGCGATTGCAGCGGTGAACGCGGCGGGCGGCAATGTCATCCATGCCGCCTCGCTGGTCGATCGCTCCAATGGCACCGCTGATCTTGGCGTGCCGTTCACGCCGCTGCTGCGCCTCGATGTGCCGAGCTACGCGCCCGATGCGCTGCCACCCGAGCTCGCCGCCATCCCCGCCATCAAGCCCGGAAGCCGTGCGGCATGAGCGGGCACCTGAGGCTTGGCGTCAACATCGATCATGTCGCCACCATCCGCAACGCCCGCGGCGGCCTGCATCCGGACCCGGTGCGCGCCGCGCTGATGGCCGCCGAGGCCGGCGCCGATGGCATCACCGCGCACCTGCGCGAGGACCGGCGCCACATCACCGATGCCGATCTTGACCGGCTGGTGGGCAGCATCAGCCTGCCGCTCAACCTGGAGATGGCCGCAACAGACGAGATGCTGGCGATTGCGCTCTCCCACAAGCCGCACGCTGCCTGCATCGTGCCCGAGCGCCGCGCCGAGCGCACCACGGAAGGCGGGCTGGACGCCGCCGGCCAGCACAATGTGCTCGCCCCCATCGTCAGCCGCCTGCAGGATGCCGGCATCCGCGTCAGCCTGTTCATCGCGCCCGAGGCGCACCAGCTGGAAGCCGCTGCCCGGCTTGGCGCGCCGGTCGTGGAGCTGCACACCGGCCCCTATGCCCATGCCATCACCGAGGAGGAGATTGCGACCGAACTGGCCCGGCTGGTCAAGGCGGCGGACCATGGCGCCTCGCTCGGGCTGGAGATGCACGCCGGGCACGGCCTGACTTTTGACAATGTGCGCCCTGTGGCGGCGCTGCCGCAGCTGGCCGAGCTCAATATCGGCCATTTCCTCATCGGCGAGGCGGTGTTCACCGGCCTTGGCCCGGCGATCAGGCGGATGCGCGCGGAGATGGACGCCGCGCGAGCTGGCAGCCAGTGATCATCCCGCCCGGCCTGTTCGTGCTCGGGCTCGGCTCGGACCTTTGCAACATCGAGCGTATCGAGAACAGCATCGCCCGCTTCGGAGATCGCTTTCTTGCCCGCGTCTTCACCGATATCGAGCGCGCCAAGGCAGACCGCCGGGTGCTCACCCGCACCGCCACTTTCGCCAAGCGCTTTGCCGCCAAGGAGGCGTGCTCCAAGGCGCTCGGCACCGGCTTTCGGGATGGCGTGTTCATGCGGGACATGGGCGTCGTCAATCTGCCGTCCGGCGCCCCCACGTTGGCGCTGGCCGGCGGGGCTGCGGCAAGGCTGGCGCAAATCACCCCCAACGGGCATAAGGCGCACATTCATCTGACGATCACTGACGACCATCCATGGGCGCAGGCCATCGTGCTCATCACAGCGAGTCCCCTATGACCGAGGCGCCGACGCCCGCAGCCACCGTGAAGAAGCCCACCAACTGGGCCAGCGAAGTCTGGCAACTGTTCCTGCTCGTGCTGGCCGTGCTGGCCGTGCACAGCTTTGTCGCCAAGCCGTTCTTCATCCCGTCAGGCTCGATGCTGCCGACCCTGCACATCGGGGACCGGCTGATCGTCACCAAATACCCCTATGGCTTCTCCTATCTCTCGCCCTCGCTCAACATCCTGCCCGAGATGCCCGGCCGGCTGCTCGGCCGCATGCCGGAGCGCGGCGACATCGCCGTCATCAAGTCCCCGCGGGACAAGGTGGACTTCATCAAGCGCGTCATCGCGCTGCCGGGTGACACGGTGCAGATGAAGGACGGCGCGCTGTGGCTCAACGGCGCCCCGGTGCAGCGCGAGCGGATGGCGGATTACGAGATTCCGGTCAGCCCCAACAGCGATTGCCTGTCGTTCATCGATGCCGTGTATCGCACCACCAACGCCGCCGGCCAGCCGGTGTGCCGCTACCCGGCCTATCGCGAAACGCTCCCCGGCGGCCGCAGCTACCTGACGCTCGATCTGGCGCAGATGCCGCAGGACAATACCGAGCCGCAGATCGTGCCCGAGGGCCATATCTTCCTGATGGGTGACAACCGCGACAACAGCCAGGACAGCCGCTTCGAGGTGATCCGTGATGGCCTTGGCATGCTGCCGATCGAGAACCTGGTTGGCCGCGCCGAGTTCATCACCTTCTCGCTCGATGGCTCGACGGACTGGAACCCGCTGACCTGGCTGAGCGCGCTGCGCCCGGATCGCTTCTTCATCAATCTTGAGGCGAACGGGCACGCGGCGGAGAAACCGGCCGGGTGAGCCAGCCGCCGCGCCTGCCCCGGAGCCCGCTGGAACCACGCACCGAGCGCGCCCGCGGCACGGCGGAATCGGCGGTCATCTGGCTTGGCGGCGCGGCACTGCTGTTCATCGCCTGGAAGCTGGCAGAGGCGCTGCTGCTGATCTTTGCCGGCGTCATCTTCGCAGCCGGCTTGCAGGCCGGGGAAAAGCTGCTCGGCCGCTGGATGAAGGGCCCCTATGCGCTGCGGCTGGCGATCGTCGTGATTTGCGTCGTCGGCGGGCTGATCGGCTTTCTCGCCTTTGCCGGGCTCACCCTGGCTGAACAGGCGGAGCAACTCGCCGAGACCTTGCGCGAACAGCTCTCGAGGCTGGCGCTGCTGGCCGAAAGCTTCGGGCTCTCCACGCCAGGCGCCGACGCCATGGACGCTGTGAAAGGCGCTCTGGGCGGGCAGATCGGCAACATCATGTCCCTGCTCGGCACGGCCGCCGGCAGCCTGGCCGGCGCGGTGCTGGTGATGACGCTGGGCATCTATATCGCAGCCGACCCGCGGCTTTATGAGCGCGGCATCGAGTGGCTCACCCCGGCACGGTCCCGGCAGCAGGTGCGTGGCACGCTTGGGGTGATGGGCAACACGCTGCGGCGCTGGGTTGTAGGCCGGTTGCTCAGCATGAGCATCGAAGGCACCATGGTGTTCATCGGCCTGCTCATCATCGGCGTACCGCTCGCCGGCTTGCTGGCGCTCATCGCGGCGCTGCTGGCCTTCATCCCCACCATCGGCGCGATGATCTCGGGTGTCATTCTTGTCACGGTCGCCTTCACGGTCGGCAATGTCGAAGGCTTCTGGGCGCTCGGGCTGTTCCTGCTGGTGCAGCAGGTGGAGGGCAACATCCTCACCCCGCAGATCGAGAAGCGCGCCGTGGACATTGCGCCGGCCGTGGTGCTCGGCGCCCAGCTGCTGTTCGGGGTACTGTTCGGCATCTTGGGCGTGGCGCTGGCTGATCCGCTCGTAGCGCTGCTCAAGGTGGCGCTGGTGCGGCGCGACGATAGCGAGCCGGCGGCCGCCCGGATCGATGGCCCGCCCGGGATCGTCTGAGCGGGGCGCCACGCAAGAAAAACCCCCGCTTTTAGCAAGCGAGGGTCATTCCGAATCGATTGTCCTGAGGCCGAAGCCTCGCCCAATCAGGCCGGGCGAACTGCCAGCAACTCGATATCGAATTCGAGCACCGCGCCGGGGGGGATCACGCCGCCGGCGCCGCGGGCGCCATAGGCCAGCTCCGGCGGCACGACGAAGTGATACTTGGAACCGGTGGCCATCAGCTGCACGCCTTCGGTCCAGCCGGGAATCACCTGGTCGAGCGGGAAAGCTGCCGGCTGGCCGCGATCATAGCTCGAATCGAACTTGGTGCCATCGAGCAGCTTGCCCTCGTAATGCACAAGAACAGTATCGGTCCGGCCCGGCTTGGGGCCGGTGCCTTCGGTGATGACCTGATATTGCAGGCCGCTTTCAGTGGTGATCACGCCAGGCTTCTTTCCGTTTTCCGCAAGGAACTTCATGTCCGCCGTGCGGACCGCAGCCACCTGCGTCTGGGTGCCGGCCCAGATGCCGAGGCCAGCGAGAAACACGACGATGACAGCGCCCATCACCCAGCGGGTCATGCCGGCGGGGGATTTTTCGGAGCTGGCGGTCGCCATGAATCTCAGACTTTCAGCAATATGGTCAGCAAGTTGGGCAGGAAAAGCAGGCCGCGGATGCGGCTTACTTCACACCATCGCGTTCGGCGCGCTTGCGCTCGAGCTTGCGGGCACGGCGGACAGCGGCAGCCTTTTCACGGGCGCGCTTCTCGCTCGGCTTTTCATAATGACGGCGCAGCTTCATCTCGCGGTAAACGCCCTCGCGCTGCAGCTTCTTCTTGAGCGCGCGCAGCGCCTGATCGACATTGTTGTCGCGAACCACGATTTGCATGCAGCCGTTCTCTCCATTCACGTCGTCGGAGCTGGCACAGCGCCGACGCTTGTCTAAAATATCTGGATGCGATCCAAATAAAGGGCGATTCCGAAAGGCGTGCCTTCCAGAGCGAACGCGCCGCATAGCAGAGCCCGGATTGCGAAACAAGGTCGCGCCGGCAGCTTGCCCTATCCCCGACGCTGCGCAACGCCTATTGTCACCCCATGAGCACAGATATTCCGCTTTCCGAGCTTCGCCCCCGCCTGATCGAGGCGATGTTGCCCGATGTGCCGTTCGATGGCTGGACGGCGGCGTGCCGCGATGCCGCAGCCGATTCGGCCGGCATCGACAAGGATATCGCCGCCATGGCGCTGCCCGATGCCGCCGCCATGACGGACGCCTACACACTGCGCGCCGATGCGCGGATGACGGAGGCGATGGTCGCCGCCGGCGTCGGGACCATGAAGATCCGCGATCGCATCCGCCTCGCCCTGCGCACCCGCCTCGAACAGGCCGGGCCGGATCGCGAGGCCGTGCGCCGGGCTTTGTCGGTGATGACCCAGCCCAGCAACGCCGGCCTGGCCGCCCGCACCCTGTGGCGCACCGCCGACGCCATGTGGCGCGCCGCCGGAGACACCGCAACCGACTTCAACCATTATTCCAAGCGCGTCATCCTCGGCGGCGTCTATTCCGCCAGCCTGCTCTACTGGCTCGATGATGAAAGCGAGGACCATGCAGCAACCTGGGACTTCATCGACCGCCGCATCGACAATGTCATGCAGTTCGAAAAGGCCAAGGTTCAGGCAAAGGAAGCATTGTCCTGGCTGCCGGACCCGGCGCGCTTCCTCGGCCGGCTGCGCTATCCGGTGTCCTGAGGCCGGAGTCTTCTCTGGCGCTGCCTGCACCAACATGATAACCGTTCGCAATATCGTCCGCGAAGGTCGCCCATTCTTCATGACAACCCCTCTGCTCCTTGAGCGACTCAGCCCCGGCGTGGTGGCCACCATCGCCGCCATCGATCGTGCCGGGCTTGATCCGATCACCGCCCAGCGCCTGCATGAGCTGGGCTTTGACGAAGGCGTTGATGTCGAGCTGCTGCACAGCGCGCCCTTTGGTGGGGACCCGATGGCCGTGCGGGTCGGCAACATGGTGGTGGCGCTGCGCCGCGCCATGGCCCGGCTGATCGAGATCCGGCCCGCGAACGCACCGGCCGCCTGAGATGAACGCCCCACTCACCGCGCCCGTCGTGGCGCTGGTCGGCAATCCAAATGCCGGAAAAACCAGCCTTTTCAATTCGCTCACCGGCTCACGGCAGAAGGTGGGGAATTATCCTGGCGTCACCGTCGAGCGCAAATCCGGCCGGCTGGCGCTGCCGGATGGCCGCACCGCCGAACTGATCGACCTGCCTGGCACCTACAGCCTCACCCCGCGCAGCCCCGATGAAGCCGTGACCCGTGATGCCGTACTCGGCACCCTGCCCGGCGAGAAGCGGCTCGACGCGATCATTGCCGTCATCGATGCCACCAACCTGCGCAACCACCTGCGCTTCGTGCTGGAGTTGCGCCGCCTCGGGCTGCCGATGGTTGTGGCGCTCAACATGATCGACCTTGCCGAGCGAGACGGCACCAGAATCGACACCGAGCAGCTCTCGACCATTCTTGGCCTGCCGGTCATCGCCACGGTCGCGGTGCGGCGGCGCGGGCTGGCCGAGCTTGGCGCCAGCGTTGCGGCCACCCTGCTCGATCACACGCCCCGGCCGCCCGAAACCGCCAACGCCGATATCCAGCTGCTCCAGCGTGAGGCACGGATGATCGCCAGCACCGTCACCCTGGCGCAGGGCGCGCAGCGGCGCTGGTCGCAACGGCTCGATGGCGTGGCGCTCCACCCGGTGGCCGGGCCACTGCTCCTCGCCGCGCTGATCTTCTTCATGTTCCAGGCGGTGTTTGCCTGGGCCGAAGCGCCGATGGGCTGGATCGAGAGCCTGATCGGCGCCGCACAGGGGCTGATAGCGGCCAATCTCGGCGAAGGGCTTCTCCGCTCCCTGCTCGCGGATGGCGTGCTGGGCGGCGTGGGCGCCGTTATCGTCTTCCTGCCGCAGATCCTCATCCTGTTCTTCTTCATCCTGCTGCTGGAGCAATCGGGCTATATGGTCCGCGCGGCGTTCCTGATGGACAGGATCATGGCCAGTGTCGGCCTCAATGGCCGGGCGTTCATTCCGCTCATCTCCAGCTTTGCCTGCGCCATCCCCGGCATCATGGCGACCCGCACCATCGATTCGCCCAAGGACAGGCTGACCACCATCCTCATCGCACCGCTGATGACCTGCTCGGCGCGGCTGCCGGTCTATGCCGTCATCATCGGCGCCTTCATCCCGGCGCGGCCCGTGGCCGGCGTGCTGGGGCTGCAGGGCCTGGTGCTGTTCGGGCTCTACATCGCCGGCGTCATCGGCGCGCTGGTGGCGGCCTGGGCGCTGCGCCGCACCGTCACCAAGGGCCCGAGCCCGACCTTCCTGATGGAAATGCCGAAGTACCAGTGGCCGGTGCCGCGCGACATCTTCATCGGCCTATACCAGCGCGCCTGGGCGTTTCTGGCCCGTGCCGGCACGATCATCCTGCTCTCCACCATCGCACTCTGGGCACTGGCCACCTGGCCCAAGCCGCCGGCGGACTGGAGCCGCCCGGCGCTCGAATACAGCTTCGCCGGCCGCATCGGCGCGGCACTGGAGCCGATCTTCCGCCCGATCGGCTTCAACAAGGAGATCGCGCTAGCGCTGGTGCCCGGCATGGCCGCCCGCGAAGTCGCCGTCTCGGCGCTCGGCACGGTCTATTCGCTGGAAGGCGCCGACGAGACGAACACCGGCGGCCTGATCGAAACACTGCGCAGCCGCTGGGAACTGCCGACGGCGCTGGCCTTTCTGGCCTGGTTCGTGTTCGCGCCGCAGTGCATCAGCACGCTGGCGGTAACCCGACGCGAAACCGGTGGCTGGGCCTGGCCGACCTTCATGTTCACCTATCTGTTTGCCGCAGCCTATGTGGCGGCCGGCATCACCTACTGGACGGCGAAGGCCCTGTTATAGGCGGTGCGATGCCGAACAGCGCGCGCAGGGCGTCGCGCTGGCCGAGCAGGTCCTCCAGCGTATGGCGGTCCAGCACGGCGAGAAACGCCGCAAGCGCCTCGCCCAGCACACCGGTTAGGCCGCAGGCCGGCGCGATGAGGCAGCTGCCGCACTCGACCAGCTCGATATGGCCTTCCGTATGGCGCACCACGCTGCCGACATTGATTTCGGCGGGGACCCGCGCCAGCCGGATGCCGCCCAGCCGCCCCCGCACGCCAACCACATAGCCGGCGGTACCAAGGTCCTGCACCACCTTCATCAGGTGATTCTTGGAGACGCCATAGGCGGCGGCGATCTCGGCGATCGAGCACACGGCATCGGGGCGGGCGCCCAGATACAGCAGCACGCGCAAGGCATAATCGGTGTAGCGCGTCAGCCGCATTGAGCCTCTCCGTGGCGCTCGGGCAGAGGCGCCCGTTCAGCAGCGCCTCCTGATACAAGTATTGGTATTGCATCTTTGCGGGGGATAATACACATATCTTAAATACATCATTCCTCCACTACCCCCAGGCACAGGACCAAGCCATGACCGAACTGTCTTCGGAAACGATCGCCATTGTGAAGTCCACGGCCGGCGCCATGCAGGTGCACGGCGTTGCCATCACCACCCGGATGTATGAGCGGCTGTTTGTGGATCCGGCGGTCAAGGGCATGTTCGATCAAGCCGCGCAGACTTCGGGCGAGCAGCCGCGCCGCCTCGCCGGCGCCATCCTCGCCTTCTCGCAGAATGTCGATCGGCTCAGCGTCCTCGCCCCGGCGATCCACAAGATGACCAAGCGCCATGCCGAATGCGGCGTACAGGCCGCGCACTACCCGATCGTCGCCGGCGCGCTGCTGCCCGCGATCAAGGATGTGCTGGGCGATGCCATCGACGAAAAGACCCTCGGCGCCTGGGGCGAGGCCTATTGGTTTCTCGCCAATCTGCTGATCGCCGAGGAAGCGCAGATCTACGCCGAAGCAGCCTGAGCTAGCGGCGCATTCCGTCCAGTGGAATCGGCACCAGCCGGATCTCGGCCTCTGCGTGCTGCCGCCCCGCGCCCACCGGCACGGGGGTGAACGTGTCGCTCACCCAGAGCAGCTGTCCCGCTGCATCGGTAATCCGCGCGGAGAGCGACAGCCGGGCACCGGGCGTGACCTTGCCGGCGGCATAATCCAGCCGCCAGTGCAGCGGCACCTGGTTGCCCGCCGGCAGCACTTCGCTGGCTGCCAGCAGCGGCGCGGCGGCATCGGCACGCGAGACATCGCGCAGCTCCACCCGCAGCCGCACGCCGGGCGGCAGGGCGATACGCTGGCTGTAGGTGGCAACGCCTGTCACCACGCCCGGCGTCGCGACGGCCGGCACGGCGCGGCACATCACCTCCGGCTGGCCGCGCTGCGTGATGCGCAGCGTCTTGGCGCCCTCCGTGCCGCGGCCGCGCAGGGTCAGCCCCTCACCGGTGAAGCGAAAACCACTGAACGCCCAGCGCTGGCCGAGCCGCACCTCGCGGCCGCCGCGTTGCAACACCGGGCCATAGGCCCGCACGGAGAGCGCGGCGAGGCTGCCATCGGCACAGATGTAGCGGCCGGACGCCGCCACCCGCGCCGCAGCCTCGGCCACGCCGGGTACCGCGAGCAGCACCAGCCCCAGAAACAATCGCACCAGCGCCTCCCCAGACGATCTTGCTTGGCTGCAAGGCTAGCCGGGGCCGCGCGGGAAGGCCAGTGGCACCGGAGCCACGGCGCTAATGGGCATCGCCCCAGCTCGGGCCGGTGCCGATTTCCACGCCGAGCGGCACCGAGAGATCGATGAGCGGGCGATGGGCATTGGCCATGACACGCTCCACCACCGCGCGCGCAGCCTCCACTTCACCATCCGGCACTTCGAACACCAGTTCATCGTGCACCTGCAGCAGCATGCGCGTGCCATGCAGCCCGGCCTGTGCCAGCGCTGCCGGCATCTGCGCCATGGCACGCTTGATGATGTCTGCCGCCGTGCCCTGCACCCGGGCGTTGACCGCGGCCCGCTCGGCGAACTGGCGCTCACTCTGGTTCTTGGAGAAGATCAGCGGCACATGGCAACGGCGGCCGAACAGCGTCGTGACAAAACCGGCATCCTTCGCTGCGGCAATCGTCTCGCCCATATAGTTGCGGATGCCGGGGAAGCGGCTGAAATACAGCTCGATATAGCGCGCCGCCTCGCCCCGATCGATGCCGAGGCGCTGCGCCAGGCCGAACGCCGAAATGCCATAGATGATCGAGAAATTGATGGTCTTGGCTCTCGCCCGCGTGTCCCGCGTTACCTCGCCGAACACCTCCTGCGCAGTGAGCGCATGGACATCGCCGCCCTGAGCGTACACCGCCTTCAGCTCGGGAACATCGGCAATATGCGCCACCAGCCGCAGCTCGATCTGGTTGTAATCCGCCGCTATCAGCTGGTGGCCGGGGCTGGCGACAAAGGCATGGCGGATGCGCCGCCCCAGCGGCGTGCGGATGGGGATGTTCTGCAGGTTCGGATCGTTCGAGGAGAGCCGCCCGGTGGAGGTGGCGGCCAGTGCGAAATTGGTGTGCACCCGGTCTGTCTTCGGGTTGATCTGCGCCTGCAGGGCATCGGTGTAGGTGGATTTCAGCTTGGTCAGCTGCCGCCATTCGAGCACCTTGGCGGCAATTTCCACGCCATCCTCGGCAAGCCGCTCAAGCTCGGTCACATCGGTGGCATAGGCCCCGGTCTTGCCGCTCTTGCGCCCGGCCTTGTGGCCCATCTTCTCGAACAGGATCTCGCCAAGCTGCTTGGGGCTGCCGATGGTGAACGGCCCGCCGGCCAGCGCATGGATCTCGCCCTCCAGCCGGCTGATCTCGACTTCATAGGCGGCCGAAAGCCCGGACAGCTCCTGCCGGTCCACCCGGATGCCGGCCAGCTCCATGCTGGCGATCACCGGCAGCAGCGGCCTGTCGACCAGCTCATAGATCGTCGTCACCTGCTCGGCCCAGAGCCGGCGCCGGAAGAACTCGTGCAGCCGCAGCGTCACATCGGCATCTTCAGCGGCATAATCAGTGGCGGCGCGCAGCGGCACCTGGGCGAAATCATATTTGCCCTTCGCCCCGCCGGTCACTTCCTTGAAGCTGATCGGGGTGTGGCCGAGGTGCTTGGTGGAAAGTTCGTCCATGCCATGGTGCCAGCGCCCGGCATCAAGCGCGTAGCTGAGCAACATGGTGTCATCATAGGGCGCCAGCGTCTCGATGCCGTGCTGGCGCAGCACCACCATGTCGTATTTGAGATTCTGGCCGATCTTGAGCACGCCGGGGTCCGCCAGCAGCGGCTTCAGGCGCTCGATCACCGCCGCCACGCCCAGCTGGTCCACCGGCTCGGCGAGCAGCCCCTCGCCGGATTGGTGCGCCACCGGAATATAGCAGGCCTTGCCCGGCGCCGTGGCGAGCGACACGCCGACCAGCCGCGCCCGCACCGGATCGAGGCTGTCCGTCTCGGTATCCACCGCCAGCTTGCCGAGGCGGAAGCACTCCGCAATCCAGGCATCGAGCCGCTCCAGCGTCGTCACCGTCTCGTAGTCGGCATGGACAAAGGCGACTGCATCCTCGGTCGTGGATGGCGCGACGGCATGGTTCGCCTCGGCCTCGCGGCCCAGCTTGGCGAGCATGGCGCGAAAGCCGTGCTTGGCCAGGAACGCCGCCAGCGGCGGGTGCGCCGGCTCCCGCAGGGTGAGCGAATCCAGCGGCGCGGGCAGCGGCAAGTCATCCTTGAGCCGCACGAGCTCGCGGCTCAGCCGCGCCTCGGCGATCGAGGCGGCCAGCGTCTCCTTGAGCTTGGGCTTCTTGATGCCATCGATATTGGCGATCACGCCTTCCACCGTGCCGAACTGCTGGATCAGCTCGGCGGCCGTCTTGGGGCCGACGCCGCGCACGCCGGGAATATTGTCCGCGGTGTCGCCCATCAGTGCCAGCACATCGCCCACCTGCTCGGGCGGCACGCCGAACTTCTCGATCACGCCATCGCGGTCGATCCGGACGTTCTTCATGGTATCGAGCAGGTCGAGCCCCGGCTGCACCAGCTGCATCAGGTCCTTGTCGGAACTGACGATCGTCACGTCAAAGCCGGCCCGGAGCGCTGCCAGCGCATAGCTGGCGATGATGTCATCCGCCTCCACGCCATCCTGCTCGAAGCACGGCACCGAAAAGGCCCGCACCGCATCGCGGATGAGCGGAAACTGCGGCACCAGGTCTTCGGGTGCCGGCGGACGATTGGCTTTGTAGCCATCATACATATCGTTGCGGAAGGTGTGGCTGCCGGCATCGAGCACCACGGCAAGGTGCGTCGGTGCCTCGGCGCGGTTGAGCTCGCCGATCAGCTTCCAGATCATCGCGGTGAAGCCATAGACCGCGCCGACGGGTGTGCCCTCCGGGTTCGTCAGCGGCGGCAGCCGGTGGTAGGCGCGGAAAATATAGCCCGAGCCGTCGACAAGGTAGAGGTGCTGTTTGCTCATGCCGCATGGCTTAACAGGCCTGCCACGCAGACGGTAGATTTATCCCGCCGGCTCTGGCATCAGACGCCGCATGCAAGCCTTCAAGACCCTCACCGGCACAGCCATCCCCTTCGGCGCTGAGAACATCGATACCGATGTCATCATCCCTGGCCAGTTCCTCAAGACCATCACCCGCACCGGGCTTGGCAAGGTGGCCTTCACCGCGATCCGCAAGGACCCGGAGAACATCTTCGACACCGAGCGCAACAAGGGCGCGCCCATCCTGATCGCCGGGGACAATTTCGGCTGCGGCTCCAGCCGCGAGCACGCCCCCTGGGCGCTGGCGGACATGGGCATGCGCGCCATCATCGCGCCGAGCTTTGCCGACATCTTCTCGGGCAACGCCTTCAAGAACGGCATGCTGCTGGTGGTGCTGCCGCAAGAGCAGATCGACCGGCTGATGGAAGTGGCGGCAACGGACCCGATTACCATCGATCTCGAGAACCAGGTCGTCACCACGCCCTATCAGGACCGCTTCAGCTTCCCGATGGACCCGTTCCGCAAGCATTGCCTCGTCAATGGCCTCGACGAGATCGGCCTGAGCATGGCGATGGGCGACGACATCGGCACCTATGAGCAGCGTATCGCCGGCAACCGCCCATGGATCAGCGGTGCCGCCTCCGGCACCGGCGCCGCTGCCTGAATTTTGGCTGAGCGGCGCCAGCCCGCTCCCCCACCCGGCCACCCACAGGCTATCGTTGGATGGATGGCCGGGTGGGGGAGCGGGCTGGCGCCGCAGGCCATTGGCTTGGCGCCGAATCGCCTCTAAGGCGGCTGAATGACGAAAAAACTTCTCCTCCTCCCCGGTGATGGCATCGGCCCCGAAGTCACGGCAGTTTCGCGGCGTATCGCCGGGCGGCTGATCTCGCAGGGGCTGGCGCTCGATGTCAGTGAAGCGCGCTTCGGCGGCATCGGCATCGATGCGGACGGCTCGCCGCTCACCGCTGAAACCCTGGCTGCCGCCAAGGCCGCCGATGCTGTGCTGATGGGCGCTGTCGGTGGCCCGCAATGGGCTGACCAGCCCTATAACAACCGCCCCGAGGCCGGCCTGCTGGCGCTGCGTGCCGGCATGAACGTCTATGCCAACCTGCGCCCGGCGCGCTGCTTCTCAGCGCTGGCCGAAGCCTCGTCGCTCAAGCGCATCTTTGTCGATGGGCTGGATATTCTCTTCGTCCGCGAGCTCACCGGCGGCGTCTATTTCGGCGAGCCACGCGGCATCGAGGCACTGGCCAATGGCGAGCGCCGCGGCGTCAACACGCACGTCTATACGTCCTCGGAGATCATCCGCGTGGCGCGCGTCGCCTTTGAGCTGGCACGCGGCCGCAAGGGTGAAGTCGTCTCGGCGGAAAAGTCCAATGTGATGGAAGCCGGGCTGCTCTGGCGCGAGGAAGTGCAGGCACTGCGCGACGCCGAATATCCGGACATCAAGCTCAGCCACATGCTCGCCGACAACATGGCGATGCAACTGGTGAAGGCGCCAAAGCAGTTCGACGTGATCCTCACCGACAATCTGTTCGGGGACATGCTCTCCGATGAAGCCGCAATGCTCACCGGCTCGCTAGGCATGCTGCCCTCCGCCGCCATCGGCGAGGCCGGCGCGCCGGGGCTGTATGAGCCGATCCATGGCTCGGCGCCCGATATCGCCGGGCGCGGCGTCGCCAACCCCTGCGCCTCGATCCTCAGCTTCGCCATGGCGCTGCGCTACAGCCTCGGCGCACCGGAACTGGCAGACCGGGTGGAAGCCGCCGTGGAAGCCGCGCTCGATGCCGGCGCCCGCACGGCAGACCTTGGCGGCAACCTGACCACCGCCGCCATGGGCGATGCCGTGCTGGCGCATCTGGGGTGACGCTGCGGGCCCGCAGCCGATGATGAAGCGTCTGGCCGGGCCGTTCGTCACCGGGCTGGTGTTCCTCGCCCCTGTCATCCTCACCATCATCCTGCTGCAATGGCTGGCCGGCTATGTAACAGCCGCGCTCGGGCCCAACACGCTGATCGGCGGCGCACTGGCCCGCGCCGGCATGCTGGTCACCCGCACCCCCGAGCTGGCCTTCATCACCGGCATCGGCGTGGCGGTGCTGATCGTCTGGGCGCTCGGCCTGCTGGTCCAGACGCAGGCGCGGGCGCGGCTGGAGGGCGGGCTGGATACGCTGCTCGGCCGCCTGCCCATCATCGGCAGCTTCTACCGGCCGATGGCGCAGATGATCCGCATGATCGGCGGCACCCCCGGCGGCGGCATGGAGGGCATGGCGGTGGTTTCCGTCAGCTTTGGCGCCGGCACCGAGATCCTGGGGCTGCTTGCCGCACCGCAACTGTTCGATATCGGCGATGGCCCGCGCTATCTCGTCATGCTGCCGACAGCGCCGGTGCCGGTGGGCGGTGCGCTGCTGTTCATCGAGGCCAGCCGCGTCCGCCATGTGCCAAGCCTGGGTGTCGATGATCTTGCCAAATTCTATGTCTCGATGGGCACAATCGCGCCCGCAGGCATGAGCACGCCCACGAAACCCGCAGCATCATGAGGCCCCGGCGATGAACCTCAGCATGGCACGGACGCTCTGGGTGCTGGCAGCGCTCATCATCGGCCTCGGGCTGGGCGCGGCGCTGGGCGACGGCCAGGCTGGCACCACGCTGCGCGCCATCGCCGAGCCAGTTGGCGGGCTGTGGCTCGATGCGCTGAAGATGACCGTGGTGCCGCTGGTGTTCGCCATGCTCTTCACCGGCGTGACACAGGCGGCGGAAGCGGCCGGCGGCGGCGGGCTGGCGGCGCGGGCGCTGGCCTGGTTCTTCGGGCTGATGCTGGCGTCCGCGGTGTTCTCGGTGCTGGTCTCGCCGCTGTTCCTGCAGATCTGGCCGGTGGGCAGCGCTGAAACCGCGGAACTGCTGGCGCGCGGCGGCACCGGCGAGGCGATTCCCGCCGCGCCGCCGTTCGCGGAGTGGCTGCGCAGCTTCGTGCCGACCAACCCGGTGGGTGCCGCGGCCAGCGGCGCCATGGTGCCGCTGGTGGTGTTCGCGCTGGTCTTCGGCCTCGCCGCCACCAAGCTGCCAGAGGCGCCGCGCGCCGCGCTCACCGGACTGTTCGATGCCGTGGTGCAGGCCATGCTGGTCATCATCGGCTGGGTGCTCTGGGCGGCGCCGGCCGGCGTCTTCGGCCTGGCAGTGGGCGTCGGCGCCACGCTGGGTGGTGGCGCCTTCGGGCTGCTCGGCCATTATATCGCGCTTCTGGTGGCAGTGCAGGTGCTGCTCATCATCATCCTTTATCCGTTCGCCAAGGTGGTTGGCGGCCTGCCGCTCGGCGCCTTCACCCGTGCGCTGGCGCCGGTGCAGCTGGTCGCCATCAGCACGCAATCGTCCATCGCCTGCCTGCCGACCATGGTGGAAGCCTCGGACAAGCTCGGCATTCCCGAGGCGCCGCGCCGCCTGGCGCTGCCGCTCGCTGTCTCGCTGTTCAAGATCACCAGCCCCTGCGCCAATCTCGCGGTGATCGTCTATCTCGCCTCGGTGCATGGCGTGCCGCTCGGCCTTTCCCAATATGCCGGCGGCATCGCGGTGGCGCTGGCCGTGGCCGTGGCCAGCGCCGGACTGCCCGGTGGCACCAGCTTCTTCCTCGCCTGCGTGCCGATCGCCGCGGCCATGGGCGTGCCCACCGAGCTGCTGCCGCTGCTGCTCGCGGTGGAGGTGGTGCCTGATATTTTCCGCACCATCGGCAATGTCACTGCCGATGTGGCGGTGACCGGCGTGCTCGGCCGCAAGGCACCTGCTCAGCACGAGGCCTTGGACAATCCCGCCTGATCCGCTAAAGGCGCGCTCCTCAGGAGAGTGTCATGGGTTATAGAGTCGTTGTCGTCGGCGCGACCGGCAATGTCGGTCGCGAAATGCTGAACATCCTTGCCGAGCGTGAATTCCCGCTGGCGGATATTGCCGCCGTGGCCAGCCCGCGCTCCACCGGCGATGTCATCGATTTCGGCGAGAACGGCCGCACCCTCAAGGTGCAGAACCTCGAGCATTTCGATTTCGCCGGCTGGGATATCGCGCTGTTCGCCGCCGGCTCCGGCCCGACGAAAATCTACGCCCCCAAGGCCGCCGCCGCCGGCTGCACCGTCATCGACAACAGCTCGCTGTTCCGCATGGATCCGGACGTGCCGCTGATCGTGCCGGAAGTGAACCCGGAGGCGATCGACCGCTACACGCGCCGCAACATCATCGCCAACCCGAACTGCTCCACCGCGCAGATGGTGGTGGCGCTCAAGCCGCTGCACGACGCCGCCGGCATCAAGCGCGTTGTCGTCTCCACCTATCAATCGGTGAGCGGCGCCGGCAAGGAAGGCATGGACGAGCTGTTCGAGGAATCGCGCGCCATTTTCGTTGGTGATGCGCTCGCCCCGCGCAAGTTCACCAAGCAGATCGCCTTCAACGTCATCCCGCACATCGATAGCTTCGTCGGCCCGGACAGCGGCTATGACGGCTATACGAAGGAAGAGCTGAAGATGGCGCAGGAGACCAACAAGATCCTCTCGCCGGACATTCTCGTCACCGCCACCTGCGTGCGCGTGCCAGTGTTCGTCGGCCATTCGGAAGCGATCAACATCGAGTTCGAGCGGCCGATCTCGGTCAAGGAAGCCCAGAGCATCCTGCGCGAGGCCCCCGGCATCATGCTCTTCGACAAGCGTGAGGACGGCGGCTACATCACCCCCATCGAGTGCGTGGGCGAATATGCCACCTACATCAGCCGCGTCCGCAAGGACCCGACCGTGCCGAACGGCCTGGTGCTGTGGTGCGTCTCGGACAACCTGCGCAAGGGCGCCGCGCTCAACGCCGTGCAGATCGCCGAACTGCTCGGCCGCCGGCACCTGAAAAAGGCGGCATAAGCCTCCGGCATCATGCCGGCACACAACGCCGCGCTGGCCAACAGGCCAGCGCGGCGTTTTGCTGTGCGCCCGAGTCGCGCCAGTGCTGCAAAAGCGCAACAGCAGGCGCGGATTCCGCCGCGGCCACGCCCCCAGTCGCATTTGGAATGCGGGCAGCACTGCGATGTTCATTGGCCGTTAAAAATCAGAAGTAAATAAGTAGGTCTTACAAAACAAAATTTCGCCACAATGTGAAATAACTTTCGCCATAATCAAACAATTCGTGGCGATATAATAAAAATTCATCGCTTGTGCTGTTGAAACGGACAAACTCCAATCCTAGCTTTGCTGCCCAGCCTTTGTTCGGCTGGGAGTTTCTAGTGGAGTTTCTATGTTCAAGTCTGTTCTCATCGCGGCCGTGGCGCTTGTTGCAGCCCCCGCTTTCGCGCAGGGCGCTCCTGAAAGCTTCAACGGCCCGTTCGTCGGTATCCAGGGTGGCTGGCAGCAGGATCGCCAGAAGCTCGAAACCGGCAGCGCACTGACCAGCGGCACCCTCAAGTCCGATGGCGTCACCTATGGTGGCCAAGTCGGTTATGATTTCCGCCTCAGCCCCAGCACCGTGCTCGGCGCCGAAGTGTCGCTCACCGGCCGCACCGGCGAAACCACGCTCAACGATGGCTTTGACAGCTATGAGCTGCGCCAGGGCCGCACCGTTGCTGCCACGGCTCGCCTCGGCTTCCTCGCCACGCAGGACGGCCTGCTCTATGCGCGCGGCGGCTATGCCAACGCCCGCTACACGCTGAAGGATGCGCCGTTCGAAGCCAGCGAAGACCGTGATGGCTACACTGTCGGCGCCGGCTACGAGCAGATGCTCGGCCGCAATGCCTCGGCCCGGATCGAGTATAACTACTCCGATTTCGGCAAGGACAAGTTCAGCACCGTCGGCCTGCCGAATGACACGGCCGAACTGAACTATCGCCGCCACGCCGTGACTGCGGGCCTCAACTTCCGCTTCTAGTCATCGCGCGCTCCGGGGCAGGCAAGCTGCCTGCCCCGGCAGCCGTTATTCTGCGATGAAATGGCCCTCGGTACGGGCCTTCAGCGCCTCCAGCGTCACGCCGGGGGCCAGCTCGACCAGCCGGAAAGCTTCGCCGCGCACCGGCCGCGCCAGCACGGCGAGATCGCTTATCACCATATCGACGACGCCCTTGCCGGTCAGCGGCAGGGTGCAAGCCTGCTTGAACTTGGCCTCGCCGCTCTTGGAGTTGTGCTCCATCAGCACGATGATGCGCTTGACGCCGGCCACAAGGTCCATGGCGCCGCCCATGCCCTTGACCATCTTGCCCGGGATCATCCAGTTGGCCAGATCGCCTTTGGCGCTCACCTGCATGGCGCCCAGGATGCTCA
>DIUN01000036.1 GCA_002423025.1 Sphingomonadales bacterium UBA6157
ACCTCGCCGCCGAAATCGGCGTGGCCTGGCGTGTCGACGATGTTGATGTGAGTCGTGGTGTTGGTGGACTGGTCGGTCCACTCGATGCTGGTGCACTTGGCAAGAATGGTGATGCCGCGCTCTTTTTCGAGATCGTTCGAATCCATGGCGCGCTCGGCAACCCGCTGATTGTCGCGGAAGGTGCCGGACTGGCGGAAGAGCTGGTCGACAAGCGTGGTCTTGCCATGATCGACGTGCGCGATGATCGCGATATTACGCAAGGCCATGTGTTGGGTCGTCCTAGGGGCAGGGGAATCCGGCGCAGATGCCGGTCCGGTCAAGCGCGGCCCCATAGACGCTTTGCGGCGATGCAACAAGCTTTTGGGCAACAAGCTTTGGGCAACAGGCTTTTGGGCAACAGGCTTTGGGCAACCTAACCGCCATGTTGCTCCACCCGCCGTGTTCATCCCCTGGCAAGCCCGGGCCTTGCATTGACTCAAGCCTTCGCCCCCGGCATCCAAGGTGCAGCCGCAGCCCGGTTGCCCGGCAGCCGGGCGCAGCACTGCAACGGCCCCTTGCCGGGGTCGCAAGATGAGGAAATTGTCGGCGTGGACCTGCAGGATGCCGGCGGCCAGCAACATGGCCAGCGCGATAACAGCCGCACAGGCGCCACCCTTGCCAATGCGCGGGAGGCTGCGGGCTTGCAGCTTGCCGATGTGGCGCGCGAAACCAGGGTGCCGCTGCGCCACCTGAAGGCAATCGAATCGGACAGTCACGATGCGCTGCCGGCGCTGCCCTATGCGCTGGGCTTTGTGAAAGCCTATGCCCGTGCCGTGGGGCTGGACCCCGAGACGGTGGCCAACCAGTTCCGCTCGGAAACCTCCAAGCTGCCGCACGTGCCGACGCCGCGCAGCCTCGAGCCGCTTGACGAGCGCCGCCTGCCGACACGCGGCCTGGTGGTGGGCAGCATCGCGCTGGTCGTCGCCATCATCGCCGGGCTTTCGGCCTGGGGCTCGGGCGCTTTTGATCCGGCTGCGCCCGCCGCAGACGTCGTCGCCACCGAGACCATCGATGCGATCGAGGAGGCGCCTGCCGAAGTGCCGGCAGCCGTTGCTGCGGCGCCAGATGCCATGTCCCCTGATTCCATGTCCGCCGCAGATGCCGCCGTGCCCGCCGCGGCTGTTCCCGGCGCGGTTGCCGCCAGCACCGCCGGTGGCCCGGTCATCATCACTGCCCGCGAGGATGTGTGGGTGAAGATCTATGATGCCGCCGGCAGCCCGAGCGACAAGATCGGCATCATGAAGGCCGGCGAGCGTTTCCAGGTGCCTGCCGACCGCCCCGGCCTGATGCTGTGGACCGGCAAGGCCGGCGCCCTCTCCATCAGCGTGGCGGGCCGCCAGTTGCCGCCGCTCGGCGGCATGGTCGAGACGGTGCGCAACGTCAGCCTCGCCCCTGCAGACCTGCTGGCGCGCTCGGCTGCCGCGGCCCCTGCCGCCGCGCCGCCGGCCTGAGCCTTTTAGCCTTTCGTTCCGTCGCAAGAGTGTTGCTGCATATGACGTTCCGCCCGTTCATCGCGCCGCTGTTCGCCTTGGTTGCCGTGCTGCCGCTGCCGGCGCTGGCACAGGTCGTGGCGCCCGCCACCAAGGCCGATGTGACGGCGGTGGACCGCCGTGTCGGCAAGCTCGAGTCCGAGATGAAGGCGGTGCAGCGCAAGGTCTTCCCAGGCGGCAGTTCGCGCTATTTCGAGCCCGAGATCACCGCGCCGGTCCAGGCTCCGGCAGATGTTGCCGGCACCCCGGCCTCGCAGCCGCTGGTCGATCTCGCCACGCGTGTTGGCGAGCTGGAGCGCCAGCTGCGCACCCTCACCGGCCAGGTCGAGGCGGCGCAGTTCAAGGCCCGCCAGCTGGAGGAGGCGCAGACGCGCCTGCGCGGCGATGTCGAATTCCGGCTTGGCGCGCTTGAAAAACAGGTGCTGCCACAGGCGGATCCGCAAGGCGCCCCGGCCGAGCCCGGCGCGCTCCCGTCCAGTGCCGGAGCGGCTCCTGCCGCGCTCCCTGGCCGGTCCGCTCCGGTGCCGGCCGCGGCCCCGCAATCTCCCAAAAAAGCCGCCACGGCAGTCCTCGCCTGGCAGGCCGCCTATGATTTGGTGCTGGCCAAGAAGTGGCCGGCCACGCAGACGGCGATGACCGATTACATCGCCGATTGGCCGAAATCGACGCGCATTCCGCAGGCCAAATACTGGCTCGGCCGCAGCCACGCCGAGCGCGCCCAGCACGCCGAGGCCGCCAAGGCGTTCCTCGATGTCTACCAGACCGCACCGCGCAGTGATTCGGCCCATCCGAGCCTCATCGGGCTGGCTACCGCGTTGATCGGGTTGAAGAAACCCGCAGAGGCCTGCCGGGTTCTCGGCGAGCTGGAAAACGAGTTCTACGCCGCCAAGATCACCCCGGCACAGGCCACCGAGGTGAAGACCCTGCGCACCCGCGGCAAGTGCTGACCCGATGAGCGACGATGCCATATCCCGATCTGGCCGCGCTCCTCGCCACGGCGCTGGGCACACCGCCCAGCCCTGACACGCGCCTCGCCATCGCCGTCTCCGGCGGCCCGGACAGCCTCGCCCTGATCCACCTCGCCGCCACCGACTGGCCAGGCAGAATCACCGCAATCACCGTCGATCACGGCCTGCGCAAGGCGGCGGCGGAAGAAGCAAAAAGTGTTGCAGAACAGTGTCTTGAGCGCGGAATTCCGCACGTGACCCTGCGCTGGGCCGGCCCCCATCCCAGCGCCAACATCCAGGCCGAAGCCCGCGCGGCCCGCTACAAACTGATGGGCAACTGGTGCGCTGCCAACGCCACGCCACTTCTCCTCACCGCCCACCACGCCGACGACCAGGCCGAAACCCTGCTCATGCGCCTCGCCCGCGGCAGCGGCCTCTCCGGCCTCGCCGGCATCCGCGCCGCAAGGCCCCTCCAGTTAGGCGTCACGCTCGTACGCCCCCTCCTGTCCCTTCGCCGCGCCGCCCTCGCTGAAATCGCCACCAACGCCGGCTGGAAGCCCATCCAGGACCCCTCCAACATCGATGAGCGCTACGACCGCGTCCGCATGCGCTCGCTGCTCGCCGCCACGCCAGCGCTGCCGGTCCGCCGCATCGCCGAGGCTGCCGCCCACCTCGCCGAAGCGGAGGCGGCACTGGAATGGGCCGCCGATCGCGCCTGGGCCGGCCGCGCTACAGTGTCTCCGCAGGAAATCACCCTCGATACAGAGGGTCTTCCCGCCGAACTGGCACGCCGCTTGCTCCTCCGCGCATTGCTGGCTCTGGCACCCCAAGCTCGCCCACGCGGCGCCGATGTGGCGCGGCTCATGGTGCGGGGCAGTGGAACCCTGCTGGGCATCAAGGCCAGTGGTGGGCCATTCTGGCACTTGCGGCCCGCTCCTCAGCGTCGGCTTCAGAAGCCCGGTGACAGGCCGTAACCATCTGGCCAGCAACGCTGGAACGTGGCGTAGGCGAGGCAGAATCGCGCAGGCCAATTGCAACGGCGCGCAAGACGCTTATCTTGGTTATTCGACTCATCAGTGAAAGCCGCGTCCATGGCAGAAAACAACAAGCGACCGCCCAGCCCCTGGATGAAGAACCTCGGTTTGTGGTTCGTCATTCTTCTTGGCTTGGTCGTGGTCGTCAATGTCATGCAGGGCCCCTCTGCGTCGCGCGCCAGCAGCGATGCCATGGCCTATTCGGACTTCCTCACCAAGGTGGACGAAGGCGCCATCCGTTCGGCTGAGATTCGCGGCGATGAGATCGTCGGCAAGACTTCGGCCGATGAAGATTATCGTACCTTCAACCCCGGTGACACCGCACTCATCCAGCGCCTGCGCGACAAGAATGTCCGCTTCGATGCCAAGCCGGAAGAGAGCCGGTCTGTCATCGCGCAGCTGTTCTTCAACATGCTGCCGTTCGTGCTGATGATCGGCATCTGGATCTTCATCATGCGCCAGATGCAGAACGGTGCCGGCCGTGGCGCCATGGGCTTCGGCAAGTCGCGCGCCAAGTTGCTCGTCGCCAAGGAAGGCCGCGTCACGTTCGATGATGTCGCCGGCATCGATGAAGCCCGCGAGGAGTTGCAGGAAATCGTCGATTTCTTGAAGGATCCGGCTCGATTCCATCGCCTCGGCGGCAAGATTCCCAAGGGAGCGCTGCTCGTCGGACCTCCGGGCACCGGCAAGACGCTGCTCGCGCGCGCCATCGCCGGCGAAGCCAATGTGCCATTTTTCAATATTTCCGGCTCGGACTTTGTTGAAATGTTTGTCGGCGTCGGCGCCAGCCGTGTGCGCGACATGTTCGAACAGGGCAAAAAGTCGGCCCCGTGCATCATCTTCATCGACGAAATCGANNGGTGGCGGCAATGACGAGCGCGAGCAGACGCTGAATCAGCTTCTCGTCGAGATGGATGGCTTTGACGCCAACGAGGGTATCATCATCGTCGCCGCCACCAACCGGCCCGATGTGCTCGATCCGGCGCTGCTGCGTCCTGGCCGTTTCGATCGCCAGGTTGTTGTCGGCCGTCCGGACATTGAGGGCCGCGAGAAGATTCTCGCCGTCCACATGCGGAAGGTCCCGCTGGCGCCGGACGTCAATGCCCGCACCATTGCGCGTGGCACGCCGGGCTTCTCGGGCGCCGATCTTGCCAATCTCGTCAACGAGGCGGCGCTGCTGGCCGCTCGCCGTTCCAAGCGCCTCGTATCGATGAAGGACTTCGAGGACGCCAAGGACAAGGTGCTCATGGGCGTCGAGCGCAAGTCCATGGTGATGACCGACGACGAGAAGAAAATGACGGCGTATCACGAGGCTGGCCATGCCGTCGTCTCGATGCACGAGGCAGCGTCCGATCCAATCCACAAGGCCACCATCATCCCGCGCGGTCGCGCCCTGGGCATGGTCATGCGCCTGCCGGAGCGGGACCAGTACAGCTATCACCGTGACAAGATGTACGCGAACCTCGCCGTCTCCATGGGTGGCCGAGTGGCGGAAGAAGTGATCTTCGGCCATGACAAGGTCTCGTCGGGTGCGTCTTCGGATATCAGCTATGCTACTGATCTGGCACGATCAATGGTCACGCAATGGGGCATGAGCGACAAGCTCGGGCCGCTGAAATATGCCGACAACCAGGAGGAAGTGTTCCTCGGGCACAGTGTTACGCGCACCCAGAACATCTCCGAGCAGACGGCGCAGATCATCGACAGCGAAATCCGCCAGATCGTTAACGCCGGTTATGATCGCGCCAAGCATGTGCTGACCGAAAATATCGACCAGCTCCACGCCCTTGCCGCTGCCTTGCTGGAGCTCGAAACGCTTTCGGGTGACGAAATCAAGAAGGTGCTTGCCGGGGAAACCATCGACCGTTCGGCCACCACCGGCACACCGGCGGCCCGGCCCTCCAGCGGCGTTTCGGCTATTCCCAAGGCCGGTCGTCGCGGCGGCTTCGGTGAGCCTGCCCCGCAGGCCTGAGCTATTGGCAACGTGAAATTGGGCCGTCCGGAAACGGGCGGCCCTTTTTCTGAGTCCGGCATCCAGCCGCCATCACATGGCGCTAGAGCGCAAAGGCCATTGCGACGTTGCAGCGTTCATAGCGGCTGCCGAACCGCGCCATGATGTTGGCGGAATGTGTGAATCCCAGCTTTTCATAGAGATGGATCGCGGCCTCTGACTTGGTGTTGGTCAGCAGGTAAAGCTCGCGCAGCGTGCCCGACGCCGCCATCCTGCGGGCCCGTGCAATCACGCCGGCGAGCAGGAATTCGCCCACCTTGCGGCCGCGTGCCGCCGCCAGAACGCCCATCTTGGTCAGTTCGAAGGCACCATCTCCCGACGGCATCAGGGCGCCGGCGCCGACAATGCCGAGGTCGCCGGCCCGCGCGAACAGGATGTCGCCGCCACGGTCGATGATGCGGGCGCGCGGGTTGCCGAGTACGTCGCGGTCAGTCGCTTCCAGCGTGTACATTGCGGTGATCCATTCGGTGTTGATCCGCTCGAAGTGCGTAGCGAGGGCATCGCTGAACGGCACGATCTCGAGCGACGGGGGCACTGCTGCAATGCGCGTTTCGAGCGGTGTCACGGCCAGCGCCGCTTCCAGCGCTGTCACCTGATCCAGCAACGGTCCCGTCAGTGGCGCACATAGGGCTTCGACAGCCTGATGAGTCTGCGTCCAGATCGTCTGCTTGACCGTCGCCAGCAAAGCGGCACCTGCTGGCGTCAGCGCGATGGTTTTCTGTCGCCGGTCCTTGGCGCCGATGATGGTGGCGACCAGCCCCAGCCCGACCAGTGCCGACAGGTTGCGCGTTACCGCCGGCTGGCTGACTCCCAGCGTTTCGACCATCGCACCGACTGTCATCGGTCCGAATTTATCGAGCGCCGCGAGCAGCGGCATGTGGGCAGGCTGCACGTCATGGCCGGCATCTCGGAACGCCTTGCTGGCGCCGGCCTGCAATCGCTCGGCCAGCCGCTTCAGCCGACTTCCCAGAAACAATGGCCCCAGGTCGGCGATGATGTCGGCTGTCATGTTGCGTGCCCCTAAACAACATAACGCGTTATATAGAATGCTATGGAGTGCGCAAGGCCCGCTATTCGTCGCGGCCCGCCGGCTCGGTGCGCAGTCCCTTGTTGGTCAGGCAGTAGATGAACAGAAGCGTGAGTGCGCCAGCGCCCAATGAATAGGGAAGGTGCGGTGCGAACTGGTAAAGGCCGATGCCGATCGCCGGTGCCAGCACGAAGCACGAGCCGTTGACCGAGGTTACCGCGCCGGCAACGCCGCCTTGCTCGCTGCGGCCCACGGCCAGGCTGGCGCCGGCGGTGAAGCCAGGCCGGGCCAGGCCATAGCCCAGCGAGGCGAGGGCAAAAGCCACGACCACAGCATAGAAATCGCTCGCCAGCGCCACGCCGGCGGTGCCGATGGCAGCGATGAGCGTGCCGCCGCGTAGAAGCATCGGCGGCGTCATGCGTAGCATCGGGATGAGCCCCCATTGCGCCAGCAACGTAGCCGCCGCGCCGCCCATGAAGACAATGGCGATCTCGTCCTGGGCCTCAAGTGCACTGCCGCCCAACCGGTCGATGATGAGAAAGCCCAGTGCCTGGCCGGTGGCGGCCTGTACCGAGCCCGAGCAGAAACCGAAGATCATGAATGGCAGGATGCGCGGATCCCGCCAGGAGAGCCGCTGCGACCGCCCGGCCGCTGCCGCCTGCAGGCTGCCGCCTGTCGCGCCGCCGGAAACGCTTGGTTCGCTTGCCGGGGCGCCATGGGCGAGGTTGCTGGACGAGACGGCGGCAAAATGTGTCGGGTCGTCATCAGGCAGCCAGCGGCGTACGGCCACCCAGACCAGCAACGAAATAAAGGCAAAGGCAAACAGCGGCCCGGAGAGCCCGAAGATACCGATAACGAACAGCGGTGCCAACGCAGGCCCGACGATGGTGCCGAGCCCAAAGGCCGAGGACAGGGTGGACAGCGCGCCTGTGCGCTCGGTTTCGTTGGTCCGCGCTGCCACATAGGCCTGCGCCGCCGGGTTGGATGCCGAGCCGAAGATGCCGAACAGTGATCGCAACGCCGCAAAGAGCGCAAAGGTGGCGAAGGGAATCAACATCCCGCGGATGCCGGCGTAGATGATGATGGCGCAGCCGAGCATCGAAGTGAAAAAGCCGATGATGCCGACTTCCATGAGCCGCCGTCGGCCCCGGATGTCGGACTGTCGGGCCCAATAAGGCGCGGTGAATGTCCAGAGCAGTGCCGAGAAGGAGAAGATGATCGCCACCAGCATGTCCGGAATGCCGATGACGCGGGCGATGCCGGGCAACACGGTCTGCATGGCGGTGTTGCCAGCTGCCACGGTGAGCAGCACGGCGAACAGCACGGCAAATTCGCGTCTGGGAATGGCAGTCGGCATCCATCCCTGATGGGGGAGACGAAAGCGCTTGCCAAGCCGGCAGATGCATAGGTGCATCTCGAAGACGCGGGCCAACAGGAATTGTTGCAGCGCGAATACAATCGCAGCCTCACCATGGACGCGCCCTTACAATGTCGCTAGTTCCGAGTGCAACTCAAAGGGAGCTCGGCATGCGCGCAGCATGGGCAATGGTGGCGATGCTGGCGCTTGGTCTGGCCGCCTGCGGCAGCAAGGATGATGGTGCTGCCGGCCCCGGTGGCCCTGGCGGCGCGCCGCCCACCGTCACGGTTGCCAATCCGCTGATCAAGCCGATTGTCGACTGGGATGACTATGTCGGGCGATTCGAGGCGCGCCAGCAGGTGGAAGTGCGGCCGCGTGTTTCGGGCTATGTTCAGCAACTGGCTTTCCGCGATGGCGAGTTCGCCCGGGCCGGAGACCTGCTGTTCATCATCGATCCGCGCCCGTTCGCAGCGGCTTTGGCCCAGGCTCGCGCCGAGCAGGCCCGGGCTGAGGCCAGCGCCGAACTTGCCCGCACCAGCTTTGCCCGCACCGAGGCCCTGCTCAAGGACAACGCCGTCTCCCGCGAGGAGTTCGAGACTGCCCGCGCCAAGCTCGGCGAGGCGCGCGCCGCTGTATCCGCCGCCCGCGCCGCTGCCGATGCAAAGGCGCTCGACCTGTCGTTCACTCGCGTCACTGCCCCCATCTCCGGGCGCCTTTCCGATCGCCGGGCCGATGTCGGGGCTTTTGTGAGCGCTGGAGAGACAGTGCTGACGACGGTGGTGACGCTCGACCCCATCCACTTCTCCTTCACTGGCTCCGAGGCGGTCTACCTCAAATATCAGCGCGCCAACCGCGCCGGCACCCGCCCCTCGTCACGCGTCGCGCCCAATCCGATCGAGATTCGATTGGCAGACGAGACCGACTATCGCTGGCGCGGCCGCATGGATTTCGTTGATAACGCCATCGACCTTGGCTCGGGCACGATCCGCGGCCGTGCCGTTGTGCGCAATCCTGATGGATTTCTCACGCCCGGCATGTTCGGTCATATGCGCCTGCTCGGTTCGGGCAGCTATGATGGCATGTTGATCCCCGAGGCCGCTGTCGTGACGGACCAGACCCGCAAGGTGGCGTTGGTCGTGGCCGCCGATGGCATGGTCAGCCCGCGCGTCCTGCAGCTTGGTCCCTTGATCGAAGGCCTGCGTGTTGTCCGCGCCGGGCTGAAGACCGATGATCGTGTGATCATCGAGGGCGTGCAGCGCGCTCGGCCCGGCACCAAGGTCAACCCCAAGCCTGGCAAGATCGTGCCGCCGGCACCGGGCACAGGCCCGGCGATGCCCGAGGTGGTGACGCCGCCAGCCGCAGCCGCCACGGCCGCGCTTCCGGCCCGCCGCTAGCCATGCGCTTTTCGCATTTCTTCATCGACAGGCCGATCTTCGCCGGGGTCATCTCGGTGGTCATCGTGCTGCTGGGGCTCGTGGCTTATCCGAGCCTGCCTGTCGGCCAATATCCCGAGATCGCGCCGCCCACCATCACGGTGACAGCGAGCTATCCCGGCGCTTCGGCAGAGGTGCTGGCCGATACGGTGGCGGCGCCGCTGGAGCAGGAGATCAACGGCGTCGACGACATGCTGTATCTCACGTCGTCATCCACCGGTGATGGCCGGATGACGCTCAATGTGGTGTTCAAGCTCGGCACCGATCTCGATAACGCCCAGGTTCTGGTGCAGAATCGCGTCGCCTCCGCCGAGCCGCGCTTGCCGGATTCAGTCCGCGCGCTGGGTGTGACGACGCGCAAGAACTCGCCCGACATCCTGCTCGTTGTGTTCATCAGCTCGCCCGATGGCGCCTATTCCACCGATTATGTCTCGAACTACGCGACGCTCCAGCTCAAGGACAAGCTGGCCCGCATCGATGGTGTTGGCGGCATCAATGCCTTTGGCGTGCGCGATTATGCCATGCGCATCTGGATTGACCCGGAGAAAGCCGCCTCGCGCGGGCTGAACGCCGCCGAGATCGTTGCGGCGTTGCGGGGCCAGAATGTCCAGGTTGCGGCCGGCAGCATCGGTGCGCCGCCGTTCGGCCGCGGCGGCTCCGGCTTCGAGCTCAACATCCAGGCCAAGGGCCGGCTTTCGACGCCCGAGGAGTTTGGCGCTGTCGTCATCAAGGCTGATGGTCCGCGCATCACCCGGGTGAGCGATGTGGCACGCATCGAGATCGGCGCGCAGGATTATGGCACCAATGCCTATGTCAACGGCAAGCAGGGCATCGGCTTCGGCATCACCCAGCGGCCGGGCTCGAACGCCCTGGCCACTGCCGATGCGATCATCGCCACCATGGAGGAAGCCAAGAAGGACTTTCCGCCCGGGCTGATCTACACTGTGCCCTACAACCCTACCGAATATGTGCGTGCCTCAATCGAGAGCGTCGAGACAACGCTGATCGAGGCGGTGCTGTTGGTGGTGCTGGTGGTGCTGCTGTTCCTGCAGAGCTGGCGCGCCGCGATCATCCCGGTGCTGGCCATTCCGGTGTCGCTCATCGGCACTTTCGCGGTGATGGCGGGCTTTGGCTATTCGCTCAACAATCTCTCGCTGTTCGGGCTGGTGCTGGCCATCGGTATCGTCGTCGATGATGCGATCGTGGTGGTGGAGAATGTCGAGCGCGAACTGAGGCTCGGCTATTCCCCGCGTGATGCGGCGCGGCGCACCATGGACGAAGTCGGCGGTGCGCTGGTCGCCATCGCACTCACACTGTGCGCGGTGTTTGTGCCCACGGCGTTCATCAGCGGCATCTCGGGGCAGTTCTACAAGCAGTTCGCGCTTACCATCTCGGCTGCCACGCTCATCTCCTGCGTGGTTTCGCTCACGCTCTCGCCGGCGCTGGCTGCCATGCTGCTCAAGCCGCATGTTGCCGATGGCGGAGCGCATGAGGTCAGCGGCTGGCGGCGCTATCCGCGGCGCTTTGCCGACGGCTTCAATTCCGGCTTTGACTGGCTTTCGCAGCGCTATGGCCGGCTCACGGCGCGTGCCATCCGCAGCCTTGCCATCATGCTCGTGGTCTATGCCGGGCTGCTGGCGCTGGCTGGCTGGCGCTTCCTTGCCACGCCCACCGGCTTCATCCCGGCGCAGGACCAGGGGTATTTCGTGGCGGTTGTGCAGATGCCGCCCGGCTCCTCGCTGGAGCGGACCGACGAAGTCGTGCTGCGCACCGTGGAGCGGGCCCGCAAGATCGAGGGCGTCGATCATATCGTCGCTTTTACCGGCCTTGATGGCGCCAGCTTCTCCAATGCGCCCAACGCCGGCACCCTGTTCATCCAGATGGACGATTTTCCGGTGCGGGCCGAAAAGGGCCTGAGCGGCGAGGCCATCCTCGCGTCGCTGCGCAAGGGCCTGGGCCAGGAAACCGCCGGCAACATTCTTGTCGTGCAGCCGCCTCCGGTGCGCGGCATCGGCACGGGCGGCGGCTTCAAGATGATGGTGCAGGATCGTTCCGGCCAGGGTTATCCGGCGCTTGAGCAGGCGACTTTCGGCATGATGATGGCCGGCAACCAGACGCCTGGGCTGACCAGCGTCTTTACATTGTTCAACACCGGCACGCCGCGCGTGTTCGCCGACGTCGATCGCGAGAAGGCACAGCTGCTCGGCGTGGCTCCGGAGGCAGTGTTCAGCACCCTGCAGACCTATCTCGGCTCCAACTATGTGAATGACTTCAACCTGTTCGGCCGAACCTACCGGGTGACGGCGCAGGCCGATGCGCCGTTCCGCGATGATCCGACGGACATCACCAATCTCAAGGTCCGCTCCGCCTCCGGCACCATGGTGCCGCTCGGCTCGGTGGCCACACTCCAGGATGCCAGCGGACCTTACCGCGTTGTGCGGCACAATCTCTTCCCGGCCGCCGAGCTGCAGGGGGACCGGCTGCCCGGCACCTCCTCCGGCGAGGCGCTCGGCAGCATGGAAGAACTGGCCGGCAAGCTGCTGCCGGAAGGCTTTGCCTATGAGTGGACCGAGCTGGCCTATCAGGAGAAGACGCAGGGCAACACGGCGGCAGCGGTGTTCGTGCTCGCCGTGCTGTTCGTCTTCCTGCTGCTGGCGGCGCAATATGAGTCGCTGGTGCTGCCGCTCGCGGTCATCCTCATCGTGCCGATGTGCCTGCTCGCTGCCATGCTCGGCATCAATTTGCGCGGCATGGACAACAACATCCTCACCCAGATCGGGCTGGTTGTGCTGGTCGGTCTGGCCGCCAAGAACGCCATCCTCATTGTCGAGTTCGCCAAGCAGGCGGAGGAGGCCGGGCGTGATCGCTTTGCTGCTGCGGCCGAGGCCGCCCGCACGCGCCTGCGGCCGATTCTTATGACAAGCTTTGCTTTCATTCTCGGCGTGATGCCGCTGGTGATTGCCTCGGGGCCTGGTGCCGAGATGCGCCAGGCGCTGGGCACGGCGGTGTTCTTCGGAATGATCGGCGTCACCATCTTCGGGCTGATCTTCACGCCCGTGTTTTATGTCATCGCCAGCTGGGCGGCGCAGCGGCTGGGCCGGCCTGTCGGGCGGGCAAAGCCTGGCACCGCTGCCGAGCCTGCGGCTCCTGAGGCCAAGGCATGATCCGGCGCCTCGCCCCGCTTGCCGCACTGGCGCTGGCCGGCTGCACGGTGGGCCCGGCCTATCGCCCGGCGCCGCTGCCGGCATCCGCCGCCGCGCCCTTTGTTTCAACCAGCGCCGCGACCAGCAATGCCGCCGTTCCGGAGGCCTGGTGGCGGCTCTATAATGATCCGCTGCTTGATGAGCTGATCGGTCAGGCTTTCGCCGCCAACACCGAGTTGCGCGTTGCCACGGCCAATCTCCGCCGCGCCAGGGGCGTGCTGTCGGAAGCGCGCGGCGCCCGGCTGCCGAGCACGGATATCAGCGGCAGCGCTGTGGAAGCCCGACAGGCCGTGGCGACCCCCACCGGGCCCGTGGCGTTCGAGAGTGAATTCTACAGGCTGGGCCTTGATGCCAGTTATGAGATCGACCTGTACGGCCGGGTCGGCAGCAGTATCGCCGCCGCACGTGCCGATGCAGAGGCGGAAGCCGGAACACGCGACACTGTGCTGATCAGCGTCGCTGCCGAGACTGCGCGGGCCTATGCCGATGCCTGCTCCGGTGCGCGTCAGCTTGCCGTGGCCGAGCGCAGCCTCAAGCTGCAATCGGACGGCTTTGCCCTCACCGAGCGCCGGGTGGCAGCGGGGCGCGATTCACCACTCGATGCCGCCCGAGCCCGCGCCCAGCTGGAGGCGACACGCGCCACGCTTCCGGGTTTCGCCGCCAGCCGGCAAGCTGCACTGTTCCGCCTGGCGCTGCTCACCGGCAAGCCGCCGGCCGAAGTGGATGCCCGCGCCGCCGCCTGCACCGCGCCGCCGCAGCTGCGCCAGCCGATCCCGGCCGGTGATGGCGCCGCGCTGCTGAAGCGCCGGCCCGATGTGCGCCGCGCCGAACGCCAGCTGGCGGCCGCCACAGCGCGGATCAATGTCGCCATCGCCGATCTTTTCCCGCGCATCAGCCTTGGCGGCTCGGTCTCGGGGCAGGGCGTCACACCCGGCGCGGCGCTGAGCAACCGCGGTTTTGCCTTCAGCATCGGGCCGTTGATCAGCTGGAGTTTCCCCAACATCCTCGCCACCCGCGCCCGCATCGTCCAGTCCCGCGCTGGCGCAGAGGCGGCGTTGGCACAGTTTGATGGCAGCGTGCTGGCAGCGCTGCAGGAGACGGAAACCGCGCTGAGCAACTATGCCGGCGGGCTTAACAGCAACACTGCGCTGCGTGCCGCGCGGGACGAGAGCGCCGAGGCGGCGCGCATCGTGCGGCTGCGCTACGCGGCAGGGGCCGAGGGCTTTCTCGCCGTGCTGGATGCCGAGCGGACGATGGCAACGGCAGATGCGCAGCTTGCGGCGAGCGATGCCGCCCTCACAACGGCGCAGATCGCGGTCTTCAAGGCGCTGGGTGGCGGCTGGGAAATGCCGGCCAGCTAAGCTCGCGTCATCGCCAGCCGCAGGCCGAAGGCAAGGAATACGCCGCCGGTCAGCCGGTCCATCACGGTCACCACACCGGGCCGGCGCAGCAGCTGGCCCATCGGCACGGTGGCGGCGATCAGCCCCGCGAACCAAAGCGCGCTCAGCCCGACATGGATGGCGGCGAGCAGGAAAGAGAAACTGGCGACACTCTGCCCCGCCGGCACGAATTGCGGCAGGAAGGTGATGTAGAATACACCGATCTTGGGGTTGAGCAGATTGGTCAGCAGCCCGCGCCGGAATGCCGTGATGGCATCGGCCTGCGCGGCTTCACTCTCGTCCGGCAGCACTGTTCTCGGCCGCAGCAGCAGCCAGACACCAATCCATAACAGATAGGCTGCTCCCGCCCATGTCAGCAGCCTGAAGGCCAGTGGCGAAGCAGCCAGGACTGCCGCCAGCCCCAATGAAACCGCCGCGCCCCAGGTGAGGCAGCCTAGTCCGATGCCCAGCGCGGCAAAGCTGGCGGATCGTGCTCCGTTTGCCGCTGCCGTGCGCAGCACCATGGCCGTATCCACCCCCGGCGTGACAGTGAGCACGGAGGCCGCCAGGATAAAGGCAATGAGCGCTTGCATTACAGTCACTGTATTTCCCCGATCGTCACTCAGTCTGGCGCAGGAATGGGGCGGCAATGCGCCCTTGGCTTGACTCTTCACGGGTCGCATCTGAAATAGAACATAACAAGAACACATGAGTCGTGACGTCGCCTTTGCGCCTGCCCTTGCGGCACGGCCTGTCAGCCCCGCCGCAATGGCGCGGCTCGGGTTCGGCCATGCTGCGCTCGATGCTCGGCTGGAAGGTGGCCTGGTCGTGGCTGCGCTGCATGAGTTTTATGCTGCCAGCCCTGCCGATGGCGCTGCGGCAGCGGCGCTGGCCTTGATGCTGGCGCTGCGCTGTGAACGCCCTGGCCCAATCCTGTGGCTAGGGGAGGACAGGGAGCGGCTGGAGGGCCGGCTGCACGGGGCCGGGCTTGCTGAACTGGGCTGCGATCCGGCGCGGCTTCTGCTGGTGCAGGCGCCCGATACGCTGGCGCTGCTTCGCGCTGCTGCCGAAGCGGTTGCCTGTTCAGCCGCATGCGCTGTCATCATCGCCCCGTGCAGCAAGCCGGCGGCGCTCGACCTTACTGCATCGCGGCGGCTGGCGCTGGCGGTGGCGCGCTCGGGCGTGTTCACCCTGCTGGTTCGCGCCGGTACGCCGCTGCCCAGCGCCGCGCAGAGCCGATGGCAGGTGGCAGCGGCACCATCCACAGCGCTGGCAGCCAATGCGCCGGGGCTGCCGGCTTTCGAGATCGGCCTGCTCAGGCACCGTGGCGGCCTTGCCGCGTTCAGCCTGCAACTGGAGTGGAACCGTGAGCGCAGAGCCTTTGGACCGGTGTTTTCTGGCGCTGTTCCTGCCGCTGCTGCCGAGCGAGCGGGTTTTGCGGGCCGGCGCCGCGTCGCCTGATGTACCGTTCGCATTGGTGGAGAAGCAGCGCGGGAGCATGGTTCTCGCCGCGGTCGATGCGCGGGCTATCGCGCTCGGTCTTGCGCCCGGCCTGCGCCTTGCCGATGCAAGGGCTCGCGTGCCGGAGTTGGCCGCGCTGCCCTGTGCGCCGGCACAGGATGCCGCCTTGCTGGACTGGCTGGCCGAGGCCTGCGATCGCTACACGCCCATGGTGGCTACCGCTCCACCGCAGGGCCTGCTCCTCGACATCACTGGCTGTTGCCATAGTTATGCCAGCGCCGCTGCGCTTGCCAGGGATGCAGAAGCTCGCCTGGCCCGGCTCGGCCTTACCGCTCGCACGGCGCTGGCCGGCACCCCGGAAGCGGCGCTGGCGCTGGCGGAATTCGGCGTTGCCGAGGCTGGGCTGCTGCCGCTCGCCGCCCTTGCCGCCGAGCCGGCCACTGAGCTGGCGTTGCGCCGCGCCGGTCTGCGCAGCCTGACGGATGTCGCGCGTCAGCCATCGCCGGCGCTAGCCGCGCGCTTTGGTGCTGCCTTGGTCGAGCGGCTGGCGCGGCTGCTCGGGCAAGTGGACAGTCGCATCACCCCGCGCCGCCACATCGCCAGTGTCGCCGCGGAGCAGCGCTTCGCCGCACCGTTGGTCCACAGCGAGGCGGCCCTCGCGGCCATCGAGGCCCTGGCGCTTCGCTGTTCCGTCACGCTTGCCGAGCGCGGGCAGGGCGGCCGGCGCTTTGCCGCCGCGCTGTTCCGTGCCGATGGCCATGTCGCGCACCTCGCTGTCAGCACGGCGGCCCCGGTACGGGACCCAAAGTTGCTTATCCGGCTGCTGCGCGAGCGCATCGGCGCGCTGGCGGATCCACTCGATCCCGGCTTCGGTTATGATCTCATCCGGCTGGAAGTACCCGAGGTCGCGCCGCTTGCCGCCAGTCAGTTGCAGCTTGAAGGCGGTAGCCTTGCCGATGCCGAGTTGATGGCACTGGTGGACCGGCTCGGTGTACGGCTTGGCACCGGCCGGATACGCCGCCTCTGCGCCGGAGACAGTCATATTCCCGAGCAAGCGGCCTTCGAGCTGCCGTTCGCCAGTGCTGGAGCCAGTGCCGGCAGCGCATTCTGGCCTTCACTGCTTTCCGGGGAGCCGCCGTCGCGCCCGCTCAAGCTGTTCGATCCGCCGCAGTCCATCGAGGTGCTGGCGGAGGTGCCCGATGGCCCGCCGCGCCGCTTCCGTTGGCGGCGTCAGGTGCATGATGTGGTGCGCCAGGAAGGTCCGGAGCGCATCGCGGCGCAATGGTGGCGGCGTGCCGATGGCGCGGGGCTCACTCGCGATTATTACCGCGTGGAAGACGCTGCCGGCCATCGCTTCTGGCTGTTCCGCCATGGTCTTTATGGCACGGAGAAGCCCAGCCCCGGCTGGTATCTGCATGGGCTGTTCGCATGATGCCGGCCTATGCCGAGCTTGCCGCTGCTACGCACTTCACATTCCTGCGCGGTGCATCCTCGCCCGAAGCGATGGTGGCGGCGGCGCTGGCGCTCGGCCATACAGGCATCGGCATTGCGGACAGGAACAGCGTGGCCGGCGTTGTCCGCGCCCATGTCGCTTTGCGCGAGGCAGTGGCGGAAGCGCAGGACGCAGCGCTGTCCTTCAAACTCGTGGTGGGCGCCCGGCTGGTGTTTGCCGATGGCACGCCTGATGTCATTGCCTATCCGGCCACCCGGCATGGCTGGGGCCGGCTCTGCCGCCTGCTGACTCTGGGCAATCGCCGCGCCGAAAAGGGCAGCTGCATCCTCCACCTTGCCGATCTGCTGGCACATCTGGAGGATCTGCTGCTCATCATGGTGCCGCCCGAGGCCCTTGCCCTGCTGTTGCCCGGCCTTGTGGAGCTTGCCGCCGCCGCGCCCCATCGGCTCTGGCTGGGCACTGCCATGCCGCGCAACGGGCGGGACCGGCGCCGCCTTGCCATGCTGCGCAAGGCGGGTGGCGCGGTGCCACTGATCGCCATCAACGATGCGCTTTATGCCGGTCCCGAGCAGCGACGCTTGCATGATGTGCTCACCTGCATTGCGGAAAAGACCACGCTGGCCGAGGCTGGCCGACGCCTCGCGCCCAATGCCGAGCGGTACCTGAAGGCGCCTGCGGAAATGGCCAGGCTGTTCGCCGATTGCCCCGAGGCGCTGGCCGAGACGCAGCGGCTGCTGGCGCGCGTGCATTTTTCGCTCGATCAGTTGCGTTATGAATATCCGCATGAGCCGGTGCCCGCTGGCCATAGCCCGCAAGGCTGGCTGGAAACCCTCACCATGCAAAAGGCCGGGGAGCGCTGGCCCGGCGGCATCCCGCCAGCCGTGCAAGCGCTGCTCACCGAGGAATTCCGCATCATCGCCAAGGCCGGCTATGCGCCCTACTTCCTCACCGTGCACGATATCGTGCAGTTTGCGCAGGGGCGCGGAATCCTGTGCCAGGGGCGTGGCTCGGCGGCCAATTCGGCAGTGTGCTACGTGCTTGGCATCACCGCTGTCGATCCGGCAAAGCACAACCTGCTGTTCTCGCGCTTCATCTCGGAGGAGCGCCGCGAGCCGCCCGACATCGATGTCGATTTCGAGCATGAGCGCCGCGAGGAGGTGATGCAGTACATCTATGCCCGCTATGGCCGTGAGCGCGCGGGCATTGCCGCCACTGTCATCCACTACCGTCCGCGCAGCGCGGTGCGTGAGGTCGGCAAGGTCCTCGGCCTGTCGGAGGACATGACGGCGCGGCTCACCGGCACGGTGTGGGGGAGCTTTGCCAGCCATATGGAAAAGCGCCGCTTTGCTGAAGCCGGGCTTGATCCGGAGAGCCGCGAGATTGCCCGGCTGGGCGAGTTGGTCGGGCAGATCATGGGGTTCCCGCGCCACCTCTCCCAGCACGTCGGCGGCTTTGTGCTGACACAGGACAGGCTGGACGAGACTGTGCCGATCCATAATGCCGCCATGCCGGACCGCACTTTCATCGAATGGGACAAGGACGATATCGACGCGCTTGGCCTGATGAAGGTCGATGTGCTGGCGCTTGGCATGCTCAGCTGCATCCGCAAGGCCTTTGCGCTCATCGCAACGCACATCGGCAAGCAATATACGCTGGACAATGTGCCCGATGAAGCACCCGACGTGTTCGACATGCTGTGCCGGGGGGACAGTATCGGCGTCTTCCAGGTGGAGAGCCGGGCGCAGATCAACATGCTGCCGCGCCTGCGCCCACGAGAATTCTACGATCTCGTCATCCAGGTGGCGATCGTTCGTCCCGGCCCTATCCAGGGAGACATGGTGCACCCCTATCTGCGCCGCCGCCAAGGCCGCGAGGCCGTGCATTTTCCGGCGCCGGCGCCGCCGCACCCGGCCGATGAGCTTCGCCAGGTGCTCGGCAAGACGCTAGGCGTGCCGCTGTTCCAGGAGCAAGCGATGAAGCTGGCGATCACCGCCGCCAATTTCACGCCCTCCGAGGCCAACCAGTTGCGCCGCGCCATGGCGACCTTCCGCAACCTCGGCACCATGGGCACTTTCGAGCGCAAGCTGGTGGAGGGCATGGTGGCGCGCGGCTATGAGCGTGAGTTCGCCGAGCGCTGCTTCCGTCAGATCCAGGGCTTTGGCAGCTATGGCTTCCCCGAGAGCCATGCGCTGGCCTTTGCCCGGTTGGTGTGGGTCTCGTCCTATCTCAAGTGCCGCTACCCGGCGGTCTTTGCTGCAGCGCTGCTCAACTCGCAGCCGATGGGCTTTTATGCTCCCGCCCAGATCGTGCGTGATGCCCGCGAGCATGGCGTCGAGGTGCGCCCTGTCGATGTGAACCACAGCGGCTGGGACAATGCGCTCGAGGGCGCCGCGCTGCGGCTGGGCTTTCGCCAGATCACCGGATTTCGAGAGATATGGGCCGGCAGCATCGAGGCGGCGCGACCCTTTGATTCGATGGAGGCACTGGCCCGTCATGCTGCGCTTCCGCCGCGCGCGCTGCGGCTGCTGGCGGATGCCGATGCCTGTGGCTCGCTGGGGCTTGACCGCCGCGCTGCGGCCTGGGAGGCGCAGCGCACGCCGGGCGCCAGCCTGCCACTGTTCGCTGCGGCCGATGCGCGCGAGCTTGGTCAGGAGGCGGCGGCAGACCTGCCGTTGCTCACTCCCGGCGAGCAGGTGGCGGCTGATTATCAGACGCTGCGGCTCTCGCTCAAGGCGCACCCGATGGCGCTGGTGCGTGAGGCTCTGGCTGGAGAGCGGGTGCTGAGCTGCGAAGGCTTCAGCGTGGCAAGGGCTGGCGCGCGGGTGCAGGTGGCCGGCGTCGTGCTGGTCCGTCAGCGGCCGGGCAACGGCAATGCCATTTTCGTGACCCTGGAGGACGAAACTGGTGTGGCAAATGTCGTTATCTGGGCGCGGCTGTTTGAAGTTTATCGCCGCCCCATTATGGCGGCGCGGCTGATGCTGGTGGAAGGCGAGGTGCAGCGTAGCCCGGAAGGCGTGGTGCACCTGATGGCCAGCCGCATCACGGATCGCAGCGCCCTGCTCGACCGGCTCTCGGAGGGCCATGAGAGCCGGCCCCAACTGTCCCGCAGTGACGAGTTCCTCCACCCGGACCAGCCAAGCCAGCACCCCGGCAGCCGCGCCCGCCATCCGCGCGATGTCCGCATCCTGCCGCCACCACGGGACTTTCATTGAGGCGGATTGAATCGAGGGCGGTCATTCCGGCAATATCAGGCTGCCATCCGGCCCCAGTGCGATGAACGGGTTGTGCGCCACCTCCCATGGGTGCCCGTCCGGATCACAGAAATAGCCCGAATAGCCGCCCCAGAACGCCTCGGAGGCCGGCTTTTGCAGGCTCGCGCCGTTGGCCACGGCCTCCGCCAGCACCGCGTCCACGGCGGCGCGGCTCGCAACATTGTGCGCCAGCGTGAAGCCGCCAAAGCCCGGGCCGCGGTCTGCCATGCTGCAATCCTCGGCGAGTGCTGCGAATGGATAGAGCGCCAGCGCCATGCCGCCGGCCTGGAAGAAGGCGATTCCCTCGGTCTCGCGCATCCGCCGCTGCCAGCCCATTGCCTCCCAGAACCGCACGGCGCGCGGCAGATCGTCGGTTCCCAGAGTGACGATGCTGATGCGTTGGTCCATGGTGCGCACTCCTGAAACGATACGGAGATGGTCGCATGGCGGCGGGGGAAATGGAACGGATCGTTCTGGCGCGGCACATCGCCGGCCTGCCGACTCCGGCGGATTTCCGCCTTGAGCGCCTACCCATCCCGGCGCTGGAGGAGGGGCAGCTGCTCATTCGCAACAGCTTTGTCTCCTGTGATCCCGGCACCCGTTCGCGGCTCTCGCCGGGCGCCAGCTATGCGCCGCCGCTGGCGCCCGGCGCGCCGGTGGATGGCTTTTGCGTGGGCACGGTGGTGGAAAGCCGCAACCCGCGCTTTGCGGTGGGTGACAGGGTGACAGCCACCGGCTGGTCCACGCACGTCATCAGCAATGGCCGCGGCTATGTGCTCAAGCTGCCGGCGCTCGCTGTTCCGGAGAGCCTGTGGATCGGGCTGCTCGGCGTGCCGGGGATGACAGCGTGGTTCGGCCTCAAGCGCGTCGCGGCACTGGCGGCAGGCGAGCGCGTGCTCATCACATCGGCCGCCGGCCCGGTCGGAGCAACAGCGGGGCAGCTTGCCAAGCTTTGGGGTGCATCTGAAGTTGTCGGTATCGCCGGCGGCGCGGAAAAATGTGCCTGGCTGCGCAGCATCGGCTTTGACCATGCGGTTGATTACAAGGCCGCGGATTTCGAAGCGCAGTTCGCAGCGGCCGCTGCTCCGGGTTTTGACGTGATGTTCGACAATGTCGGCAACGCCATGATCGACCGGGCGCTGCTGTTCATGAAGCTGCGTGGCCGCATCGTCATGTCCGGCCAGGTGGCGGACTACAGCACCCCCGAGGGCGCAGTGCCCGGCATCGTCAATACCCGCGAGTTCATCGGCAAGCGGCTGCGCATGGAAGGGCTGCTGGTGTTTGATGACCTGCCGGGCTTTGCAGCCGCGCAGGCCGAGATGGCGGCGCTCATCGAGGCCGGCACGCTGCAGTATCGCGAGGAGATTTTCGAAGGGCTGGCCAGCCTTCCCGAGGCCTTTTGTGGCCTGTTCACCGGCGCCAGCTTCGGGCGGCGGCTGGTCAAGCTCTGACAAGCAGTGCAGGGGAGCATCCGCATTCTCGAGGTCGCCGCATGAACGAATATGATGCCATAATTCTCGGCGCCGGTGGTGCCGGGCTGATGTGCGCCGCCACTGCCGGGCAGGCGGGCAAGCGCGTGCTGCTCATCGATCACGCCGATGAGCCGGGCAAGAAGATCCTCATCTCGGGCGGCGGCCGCTGCAACTTCACCAATGTCGGGGCCGTGCCCGAGCGCTACATCTCGGCCAATCCGCACTTCGCCAAGTCCGCGATGCGGCGCTACCAGCCGGCGGATTTCATCGCGCTCGTGGAAAAGCACGGCATCGCCTATCACGAGAAGACGCTCGGCCAGCTGTTTTGCGATGGCTCCGCCAAGGCCATCGTGGCGCTGCTGCTCGATGAGTGCGAGGCCGGCGGTGTCGAGCTGGCGCTTGGCGCCGCCATTGGCGAGATCGACCATGCTGCCGGCCGCTACACGGTGCGCTTTGGCAACCGCACCGCCTCGGCCCCGGCGCTGGTAATCGCCACCGGCGGCCCCTCCATCCCCAAGCTCGGCGCGACGGACTTTGCCTATGGCCTGGCCCGGCGTTTCGGCCTGTCCATCATCGAGCCGCGCCCGGCGCTGGTGCCGCTGACCCTGGCGGGGGACCAGTTGCTGTTCCGCGAGCTTGCCGGCGTTGCGGCGGAGGTGGTGGCGCGCTGCGGCAAGGCCACCTTCCGCGAGGCAGCGCTGTTCACGCATCGCGGCCTGTCCGGCCCGGCAATCCTGCAGGTCTCTTCCTATTGGCGGCACGGTGAGGCCGTGGGCATCGATTTCCTCCCCGATGCGCCGCGCGGCTGGCTGGTGGAGGCCAAGCGCGCCCGCCCGCGTTCCAGCCTGCGCGCCCAGCTGGCCGCGCTGCTTCCCGAGCGGCTGGCGGACATGCTCGCCGAGCGCTCCGGCGCCTGGGGTGATCTGCACCACGCCTCGGACAATCTGCTCTCCGATGTCGAGCGCCGGCTGCGGGATTGGCAGTTCAAGCCCAATGGCAGCGAGGGCTTCGCCAAGGCGGAAGTGACGGTGGGCGGCATCGCCACCGCCGGACTCTCGTCGCAAACCATGGCCGCCAAGGCCGTGCCGGGCCTGTTCGCCATCGGCGAGGCGGTGGATGTTACGGGTTGGCTCGGCGGTTATAACTTCCAATGGGCCTGGGCGAGCGGCTGGGCGGCGGGCAAAGCCATCGGCGAAGGGCAGCTGGGCTAAAGCGCGGCTGGCTTAAAGCGCCGTCGCGTCCGTCGGCAAGCCAAGCCCCACACGCCCGGCCAGTTCATAGGTCGGCGGCGCGATCATCATGTGCTGGGTCGCCACATGCGCATCCCGGAAGCGGCGCTGCAGCGGATGCTTGCTGTAGACAGCGGTGCCGCCCGCCATGTCATAGGCCATCCGCACCACGTCTGCCGCAGTGCGGGTCAGGTGCGTGGCGGCCAGCCGCAGCCGGGCGCGGGTCGGTGTGTCGAGCCCGGCACCAGCCTGCGCGCGCACCCAGGCCGCTTCGATGCTGGCGGCGGCCAGCGCCCGTGCTGCCTCCAGCGCCGCCTCGGCCTTGGCATATTCGGCCTGCACGGTGCCACGCTCGGCCAGCGTGCGGGAGGAGCCCGCGCCCTTCTTGGTGGTGGCCAGCGTCTTGAAATCCGCCAGCGCGCCCAGCGCATTGCCGCTGGCGACGGCCGCAATGCCCAGTGCCAGCAGCCCGAAGGGTGGGAAGGCATAAAGCGGCCCCGTGGCGCGCGGCGCATCGGTAAGGAATGAAACCGAGCGCCCTTGCGGCACAACGGCGCCGTTCACCGCCATGTCCCCCGAGCCGGTGCCGCGCAGGCCGCTCGAATCCCAGGTGTCGATCAACGTCACATCGGCGCGGCGGAAGAACATCATGCGATGGTCCGGGCCGCCGCCGGGCAGTGTGCGCATCACGCCATCGTCAAAGATCAGGCTGCCGCCGATCAGCCAGTGGCAGTTTGCCGAGCCCGAGGCCCAGGCCCATTGGCCCGAAACCACATAGTCCCCGCCCTGGGCCTGCGCCTTGCCCATCGGCGCGAAGACGCCGCCGGAGATGGTCAGCGGATCACCAAAAATCTCCTGCGCATGAGCCTCCGGCAGCCAGGCCGCGCCCAGCGCCGTGGTGCTGGCGATCATCGCACACCATGCCGTGGCGGCATCGGCCTGCCCCAGGATTTCCAGCGCGCCATAAAAGCCCGCCGGCGTTGTCTCGCCGCCGCCGAACTGGCGCGGCACGGTCATGCGGAACAGCCCGGCCTCGGCCAGTGCCGCGGCAAGGTCCGCCGGCAACCGCCGCGCAGCTTCCGTCTCCACGGCCCGGGCAGCAACTTGCGGCGCCATGTCCCGCGCCGCATCGAGAATGGCCGGCGTGCTCACAGCTTCATCAGGCTGGCAAGGTTGTTGCGCTGCATGTCCGAGGAGCCACCAACGATCGGCATCCCCAGCAGGTCCCGGACATGGCGCTCCATGTCGAACGCATCGGACAGGCCATAGGCGCCGAGCACCTGCTGGCAGGTGAGTGCAATCTCCACGCCGGTATCGGCTACGAACAGCTTGGCCATGCTGGTCTCGATCGAGCAGGGCCGTCCCTCATTGGCCAGCCAGGCGGCGTGGTAGAGCATGTGCCGCGCTGCCTGAAGCTTGGTGCGCGCCGTCACCAGCTTGTGCCGTACGGACTGGTGCTGGGAGATCGGCTTGCCGAACTGCACGCGCGACTGGGCATAATCCCAGGCCTCATCGAGCGCAGCGCGGGCGATGCCGAGCGCCACGGCGCTGATCTCCAGCTTCTCCACATCGAGCGCGCGGCCAGCCAGCAGCTTCCAGCCCTTGTTCCAGTTTCCCGGCCCGCCGACGATGTTGGCCGCCGGCACCCGCACTTCATCGAAATATACGTCCTGGCTCGCCGTGTAGCGCAGGTTGGCGTGGTGGATGTCCTGCATCGCGATGCCGGGCGTGTCGGTGGGGATGAGGATGAAGCTGAGGTTCCTGTAGCGATCCTCCGCCGGGCCGCTGCGGACGAGGCAATAGATCACATCCGCCCAGTCCGCTCCCGAGCACCAGCGCTTGGCACCTGTGATGATGACGTCATCCCCCTCCAGCCGGGCGCGGGTGGAGACGCTGGCCAGATCGCCGCCAACATCCGGCTCGGAGAGGCCATAGGCGAAGAACAGCTCGCCGCGCGCCAGCTTGGGCAGATAATGGGCCTTTTGCTCGGGCGAGCCGTTCTCGGACAGGTTGAGCCCGCCGTAAAAGGCGGTGTGAATGAACGGCCCCGGCAGGCATGGCCCGGAGCGCGCCAGCTCCTCGATCACGGCGATGGCGGCGACGATATCCTGCCCGGCGCCGCCATATTCCTCCGGCACAGTCAGTGCTGTCAGCCCCAGCTTGTTCAGCTCGGCGTAGACGTCACGCGGCCAGGCGTGCGCCTTGTCCCAGGCGATGCGCGCCTCGCGCGGGGCGTGCGCCGCCACGAAGCGCTCGATGGTGGCGCGGAGTTCGCGCACATGCTCCGGCTCGTCGGAGAAGCTCTGGAAGCTCATTCGCCGGTCAATTTCGCCGGGCGCCGTTCGCGGGAGGCCGCTACGGCTTCTGCCCGGTCGGCCGCCATGTTGGACATCATTTCATAGGCAACGGACGTGTCCATCATTTGCGCCATCAGCGCTTTCAGCGGCGTGTTGGTCACCGTCTTGGTCCAGCGCACGGCCCAGCGCGGCGAGGCCTGCAGCTTGGCTGCCATCGCCGCCACCTTGGCATCGAGCTCGGCAGTGGGCACGGCGTAGTTGATCAGGCCCATCTCGGCGGCGCGCGGCGCCTTGATCATGTCCCCGGTCATCAGGAACTCCTTGGCCCGGGCATAGCCGATCAGCTGTGGCCAGATCACCGCTCCGCCATCCCCAGCTACCAGCCCGACCTTGACATGCGGGTCTCCGATCACGGCGTTCTCATCGGCGATGATGATGTCGCACAGCAGCGCGATGGTGGCGCCGAGGCCGGCCGCCGCGCCGTTCAGCCGGCAGATGACCGGCTTTTCGATATCGAGCAGCGAGGTGACGATGCGCTTGGCATCCCAGCCGATATCCCGGAACTTGGCCGGCTCGGCGATCTGCTCGGCAAACCAGTCAAAATCCCCGCCGGCGCAAAAGGCCCGGCCGGCGCCGGTCAGCACGATTATGTCACTCTCCCTGTCGTGCTGGAGATCGGTGAACACCCGCGCCAGTTCGTCATGCATCAGGGCATCGACACCATTGACCGGATTGTTGCCGGTGATGGTGGCAGTGAGCACCCGGCCCTCGCGGGAAAAGGTGAAGCGACTATATCCATCAAGCGCCATCGGAGCCTCCCTTGCACATCCATACTGGGGGAGGCGGCGGCCTTGGTCAAACTGGTGAAAGTGCGCAACGCTGCGGCTATTGGCCCCGGCGGATGATCTCCAGGAAGATCGGGTTGCCATAGAACCACAGGTCACCCCACGGGTCTTCTCCCTTGGGGTCCGGCTGCGGCTCAAGTTCGGCTGTGCTGGTGCCGCGCACGCGCAGGTAGAGCGGTGCCCGCACGTTGGAGAGCGTGTGGGTGATGGTGATTGTCTCGCCGTCGCGCGTCCAGTCGGCAGCGGTGAAGCGGCGGGCGATGCGGGTTGTCGGGTTGCTGTCAGTTGCGCGGTCGGCGGCGGGGCCGGTGATGTCCCCGAGGATGAGGTCGACACGCTGCACCTCCGGGGTGCGCCCGGCGGCATTGGCGGCTGCCGGGTCGCGCAGGCGGATGGTCACTGTCACATTGCGGCCTGCGGGCACGGCGAGCGTGCCGCCGATGCCGGCGCGGGCCTTGCGGCCGGGCACCTTGGCCGTCACGTCCAGCGCCGAGACGAGATCACCGGTGGTGACGAAAATCCGGCCGTGGCGGATGCCATCCAGAATATCGGCCTGGTCGGCGCGGGCATGGACATAGGTCTTGGAATATTCGCCGGGCCAGAAATCATTGCCGCCGTCGCGCCAGTTGGAATGCGAATCAGACGTGGCGGTGACCCACCAGCGCCGGCCTTCACCGAGCATCGAATCCCAGAAGCCGCCGAGCCGGGCGCTCATCTGGTCGAATCCGCCGAGCGTTGGGGCATTGCGATAGCCGCCGCGCGCGCCCTCCGGGTCGTTGCTGCCATCGGGCTTGAGGGCGCCGGCCTGGTGGCCGGGAGCCCCTTCCATGCCCACCGCCACTTGCGGCGCGGTGTCGTTCCAGTTGCGGAACTCCTGCGGCGTGTATTGGCCATAGACGCCCATGGCGCTGGCGGAGCGGGAGGGGTGGTTGGCGATGACGACCGGTGGCGAGGCCTGGGTCTTCATCACTCCGAGCGCCTCGATCATTTTCGGCTCGGTGTCGCGCGCCTTGTCGCTGGGCCAGGCCTCGCGCTTGGAAAGGCCGCTCTCGATGGTCCGCAGCTGCTCGCGCTCGGCGGAGGTGCGCGGCACGATCAGGCTGCTGTGGTCCCCGGCCGGCGTATCGAATTCCATGCCGAAGAACTGCAGGACCTCCGGCACCGCGGCGCGGGATTGCTGTAGCGCTGGCCAAGCCTGGTCATGGTTGAGCTTGGAGTGCAGCGGGCCACCATGGTCTGTCGCCACCATCCAGCGCAGGCCGAAGCTGCGCGCCATCTCGGCGTTCCGGGTGATGGAATAGCGCCCGTCCTTGCCGAGCAGCGGCAGCGGCGGCAGGCCAGGGTTGGCCGGATCGGGCTCGTAATCAGCGCTGAATTCGCTGTGGATGTGGTGGTCCCCAGCCAGCCAGCTGCGGCCTGCGGCGCTGGCGCCAGCCCGGGCGCCGGCTGCTCCGGCCTTGAGAGCGCCATGGCCACCATGGGCGTGGGCAGCCAGAGGCAGGGCGAGCAGCAGCGCGGCGAGGTGCAGTTTCAACGTTGGTCTCCCAGGCGGGCCCACCCGACGCGCCGTAGCGCATCGGGTGGGCTGCGCTGCGATCAGAAGTTCAGGCGAATGCCGCCGGTGAAGCGACGCCCGAAGCGCTCATTCTCGATGGTGTAGAGCGATTCCCGCACGAAGCGACGACCGGCCTGGTTGAGCAGGTTGGAGGCGTCGAAATAGACCTCGAAATTGGGCGTCACGGCGTAGCGGGCCGAGAAGTCCATCTCGTTGTCGGTGGCCCAGAACACGTTGCCGCCATCGGCCGGCGCGCCAAGGCTGTCGAGCCAGTTGGTGCGGACCTGATACTGCAGGCGCAGCGAGAGGCCGTATTTTTCATAATAGCCGCCGATGTTGAACACCGTGTCCGAGGTGCCCGGCAACAGCACCTTGGCGCCGGTCGGGGTGGTTGCCTCACTGCGGTTGAGCGTGATGTTGGTCGTCACGCCAAAGCCGCCGAGCCAGGCCGGGAGGCCAAGGCTCTCGGTGAACGGCTCGAGCTGCTGCTGGAACGCCGCTTCAACGCCGTAGATATAGCCGCTGCCACCATTGATCAGCGTGTTGAGTGTGTACTGCGAGCGATCGACACCGCCCGAGTCCAGCACATCGCTGTTGAAGGTGCGGGAATCATCGAACAGCACGTCCTGGATGCGCTTGTAGAAAGCGCCAACCATCACATAGCCCTGCGGCTGCACATACCATTCGAAATAGGCATCGACACCATAGGCACGCTCGGCCTTGGCATCGGGGTTGCCGCCCGAGATGGTCTGGTTCGGGTCGTTGACGGAGAAGTTCGGGCGCAGCTGGTCATAATCGGCCCGCGACGCGCCGGAGGTGAAGCCGATGCGCAGCTTCTTGGTATCATCGACATTGTAGTTGATGTGCAGGCTGGGGAAGGCCAGCGTGCTGCTGCTCTCGGTGTTGACCAGCGCAGTGGTGCCGGCGAGCGTCACAAAGGCCTGGCCGCTGTTCTTCACATGCTCAAGCCGCACGCCGCCGAGGATGTTGCCCCAATCGAAGCGCGCCGTCGCCATCGCATAGCCGGCGAACACCTGCTCGCGGACCTTGTAGAAATTGCCCGTCTGCGGGGCGAAGGTGCCGACGCCGCGCGCCGCATCCGAGTAGCCGCGCATCGCGTCGACATCGAAGTAATTGAAGTTATAGCCCAGCGGAATCTTGCCCTTGAAGGCATCGTCGATCGACCAATCGGAATTGAACGTCGTCGGGATGCCGGCGGCGGCAAACTGGGTGCCGTTGTTCAGCACCAGCCGGCTCTCGTTCGCTTCCTTGGTGCGCTGGTCGAACTGGCCGCCGATGGCGAAGGTCGTGTCCCCGCCCAGCAGGTCGGTATCCTTGCTGATCTGGAACTTGCCCGTGTAGGCGTCCGTCACGTCGACGGCGTCTATCACGGTCAGCGACACCAGCGGGCGGCTGAAATCGTCGATGTTCGTCACCGCAGCGCCGGCCTGGTAGCTGGTCGGGTTGCTGTTGGTGATCGTGCGGAACAGCTGCACCTTGGCGAGCTGCGGGTCGGTGAAATCATAGGCGACCGTCGGGCGCAGGTTGCGCGTCGAGGGGCTTTCGAAGCGGGCTTCACCAACCGTGTTGCCGACATCCTTGGAGCGGCTGTAGTTCAGCCGCCAGCCCAGCTTCCAGCCTTCGCCAAAGCTGTGGTCGCCACCCAGCGTGTTGATGAGCAGCGATTGGCGGGCCTCGCGCAGCGTGGCGCGCTGGTTGATGTCCACGCCATAGACCGTGCCCTTGAGCGGCGTGTTGCCGATGCAGACATCGGCATAGCCGGTGTTCAGCGGGTTGGTGTTGGTGGCGATGGTGCAAGGCGCCGAGCCGCGGTTGTTGTCGCCCTGGCGATCATCCAGATCGAAGATGTAGTTGTCGCGGGCTTCATCATCGGTGAAGGCGCTGTAGATCGCCGAATAGAAGAAGCGGTTGCCGGCGCTCGGCTCCCAGTCGAGCCGGCCCGAGTAGCTGTAGTTCTTGCGCGTCAGCCGGTAGAGCTTGTTCTCGGTCTCGCGGCCCCAGATGCGGTCGGCAGCGCCGGGCTGCTGGTCCTGCGATACGGTTTCCCAATCGATCTCGAAATTGTCGGTGATCATGTTGCGCTGATAGTAGGAGCCCGAGAGCAGGATGCCGATCTCGCCGGCGCCGGTGCTCCAGCGGTTGGCAACCACCAGCGAGCCTTCAAACTCCTCACGCGAGCCATATTCGACATGGCCGCCGCCGGCCTTGGCGGCAACATGGAAGCCCTTGTAATCCAGCGCCGAGCGGGTGCGGATGTCGATCTGGCCGGCCACCGTCTCGCCGTTGAGATCCGGCGTCACCGCCTTGCGCACGATGATCTGCGAGGCGATCGCCGAGGGGATGCTGTCATAACGCGAATCGCGGCCCTCGGGGCTGATGACGTTGACGCCATCGAAGGACAGTGTCGTCCAGTTGATCGGCGCGCCGCGCAGGCTGATGTAGCGCGCCTGGCCCTGGTCGCGCTGCACGGCAACACCCGGCAGGCGGCCGGCGGCCTGGGCGATGTTCTGGTCAGGCAGGCGACCGACAGCATCGGACGCGGCGACCGAAATCAGCGAATCGGACTTCTTCTGGATTTCCAGCGCAGCGGCTTCCGATTCGGCAATCGGGCGCGAAACCGTCACGACGATCTCGTCGGCGCTGGCTTCGTCGGCAGCCTCATCGGCGGCGCGGGCGGCGGTGGCGCTGGTCAGCGCGGCAAGGCAGATGCTGCCAAGCAGGAAAATGCGGCGAGCGGACGCCACCGCGTCACGGTCGAGAATGGTTTTGGTCATTGTGAGGGCCCCTTGCTAGCGCCCGGATCGACGGAACGCTTGCGAGGCCCCCTAAACAGCCATGATGACGTAACCCTTTCAATTGCATGACTCGTCAGTGACAGCTTTGTGCTGTTTCCATGACGTTGCTGCACTGCCACATGGGCGTTGGCGGATGCCGGGGCCGGCACCCCTCCCGAAGCCGACTCTTGCCCGACGCTTGCCCGGTGCTAGCCCTCCAGCGCGCTCCGTGCCTGCCCCGCCAGATGCGCCAGCATCGCCGTGGTGATGCCGCCGCTGCCGCGCGCCCTTGCCATGCCGGTCTTGATGCGCAGCACTGTGCCGGCATTGTCTGCCAGCCAGCCCTGCATCGCTCCGGCTGGATCGGTGCCGGCAATCCGGCCCAGCAGGTCGAGCCGCATCTGCTCGAAATCGCGCACCAACCCGGCCTTGAGCAGCCGTTCCCAGGGGTCGCTCGGCTCCAGCCCGGCCGCGGCGTTGCGGGCCCAGTCGAGTCCGGTTGCCTCGCCCAGCGCGGCATAGGCATTGGCCAGCGCCGCTTCGTCCGCGCCGAGCCCGGCGGCCAGCAGGCCCACGCCCACCGCGCCATCAAGCGCCTCGATGCGCACCAGCACAGCCGCGATCTCCGCTGGCGCGCCCATTGCCGCCAGTGCCTCCGTCTGGCGTTGCATGGCAGCGCGCGGCTCGGGCCGCAGGATCGTCTCCAGCTGGTCCCCAAGCCGCGCCAGCGATGGCGCCAGCCGGCCCAGCAGGCTCGCCGGCGCCGCGCCGGGCGCCGCGCGCACAAGGTCCGCCATCTGCGTGCGCAGCGCCTTGCCCGCCGCAATGTGCAGGTCCAGCTGCGTCGCCGGTGAAATCGCCGCGGTATCGATGGCGTCCCACAGCGCCCGGAAACCGAACAGCTCGCGCGCCGTCACAAAGGCACTCGCCACATCGGCCAGCGCGGCACCCAGCTCCTCGGCCAGCTCGAACGCCAGCCCAAGCCCGCCACGGTTGACCAGCTCATTGGCCAGCTTGGTGGCGATGATCTCGCGGCGCAGCTTGTGGCCATGGATCGCGGCGGCAAAGTCCTGCTGCATCGCTGCCGGAAACGCCGCGAGCAGATCAGGCGTCAGCAGCGCATCATCGACCAGCGGTGCGGCCACCAGCGCCTCGTAGATCGCCATCTTGGCATAGGCCATCACCACCGCCAGCTCCGGCCGCGCCAGCCCGGCGCCCTGCCCGGCGCGCTGCGCCAGCACATCATCGGCCGGCAGGCCCTCCACCTTGCGGTCGAGCCCGGCGCTGCTGGCCTCCAGCGCCTGGATCAGCCGCACATGGCCCGGCAGCGCCGCCGCGCCGCCGCGCTCGGCGATGCTGAGCGCCTGGGTTTGCAGCCGGTTATCGGCCAGCACCAGCGCCGCCACATCGTCGGTCATTTCGGTCAGCAGCTCGTCCCGGTCCTCGGGCTTCAGCCGCCCGGCCGTCACTTCGGCGCCGAGCGCGATCTTGATGTTCACTTCATTGTCCGAGCAATCGACCCCGGCGCTGTTGTCGATGAAATCGGTGTTGATCCGCCCGCCGCCGGGCTTGCCGAAGCCGGCAAACTCGATCCGCCCGGCCTGGGTCACGCCAAGGTTGGCGCCTTCACCGATCACCCGCGCGCCCACGTCGCCGCCATTGATGCGGTGGGCATCATTGGCCCGGTCCCCGGCATCGGCGTTGCTCTCGCTCGCCGCCTTCACATAGGTGCCGATGCCGCCGAACCACAGCAGGTCGGATGGCATGCGCAAGATGGCGCTGATCAACTCCGAGGGGCTGAGCGTCTCGGCTTCCACACCCAGCATGGTGCGGACCTCGGGGCTGAGCGGCACGGCCTTGAGGCTGCGCGGGAACACGCCGCCGCCGGCGGAAAGTTGCGCCCGGTCATAATCATCCCAGGAGGAGCGGGGCAGGGCGAACAGCCGCTGGCGCTCGGCAAAGCTCGTGGCGGCCTCGGGCGCCGGATCGAAAAAGAAATGCCGATGGTCGAAGGCCGCCACCAGCCGAATGGCCGGGCTGAGCAGCATGCCGTTGCCGAACACATCGCCCGACATGTCCCCCACGCCGACCACGCGGATCGGCTGGGTCTGCACATCCACGCCCAGCTCGCGAAAGTGGCGCTGTACGGAAATCCAGGCACCGCGTGCCGTGATCGCCATGGCCTTGTGGTCATAACCATTGCGCCCGCCGCTCGCGAAGGCATCGCCCAGCCAGAAGCCCTGCGCCACGGCAATGGCATTGGCGGTATCGGAGAAGCTGGCGGTGCCCTTGTCTGCCGCCACGACCAGATAGGGGTCCGGCGCATCGTGACACACCACCCCGGCCGGCGGGATGTTGGCGCCATCCGCCGCCAGATTGTCCGTGAGCGAGAGCAGGGCGCGGATATAGACGCGGTAGCTCTCGGTGCCCTCCGCCAGCCAGGCCTCGCGGTTGCCCGCCGCCGGCAGCTGCTTGGGGAAGAAGCCGCCCTTGGCGCCTGTCGGCACGATCACGGTGTTCTTGACCTTCTGGGCCTTGACCAGCCCCAGCACTTCGGTGCGGAAATCATCCCGCCGGTCAGACCAGCGCAGGCCGCCGCGCGCGATTGGCCCGCCGCGCAGGTGGATGCCCTCCACGCGCGGCGAATAGATCCAGATTTCCCGATAGGGCACCGGCGGCGGCAGGTTCGGCACGGCATGGCTGTCGAGCTTGAAGGCCAGGGCTTCCGGCCCGCCGGGTACAAAGGCGTTGGTGCGCAGCGTCGCCAGCATCACCGAGCGATACAGCCGCAGGATGCGATCATCATCAATTGAGCCAACGTCGGCCAGCCCGGCCTCGATGGCGGCAAGATGCCCGGCCTCAGCCTCTGCCCGCGCCGCCACCTCCAGCCCGAAGCGCGCCGAGAACAGCGCTACCAGTGATCGCGTGATGGCCGGGTAGCGCCGCAGCGCATCCACCACGGTCATCAGCCCATAAGTGACGCCGGTCTGCCGCGTGTAGCGGAAATAGGCACGCAGCCAGTTGGCGGCCTCGGCCTCGAGCCCGGTGGCGGTGATCAGCGCGTTGAACCCGTCATTCTCCTGTGCGCCGGTGAGCACGGCGGCCAGCGCCGGCTCCACACGGGCGCGCAAGGCCTCCCAATCATCGAGCACCGTGGCATCGCTGGCTTCCAGCAGGAAATCATGGATCCAGCCGAGCCGGCCACCTGCGAGATCGAAAGGGAACTCCTCGATGACCCGCAGGCCGAAGTTTTCCAGCACCGGCACGGCATCGGAGAGCGGGATGATCTTGCCGAGCCGGTAGATCTTCAGCCGCAGTTGGCCGGGCATCTCGCCGCGCATCAGCCGCACGGCGCGGCCCTGCTCGTCACTGAGCGTGGCCAGCGCCAGGATATCCGCCGCAGCCTCTTCGGCGTTGTGCTGGGCGCGGTAGCTGGCGGAAAAGGCGCGGCCGTGGTTCAGCGTAAGCCGCGCGGCGCGGGTGGCGCCGGCGGCGCCGGCCAGCGCTGTCTCAAGGTCTTCGTCCCAGCCGCGCACCAGCTGGCGCAGCTTGCGGTCCAGTTCGGCTTCCGCCGTATCGTCAAAGGCGGTGGCATCATGACCGTCGGCCAGTGACAGCACATAATGCACCCGCGCCAGCCCTTCGGCGCGCAGTTCCACGTCAAAGCGGGAGAGCTGGCCACCGGTGGCCTCGGCCAGCATCCGCCCCACGCTCTCGCGCACGCCGCTGGTGTAGCTGTCCCGCGGCACATAGACGAGCACCGAGAGAAAGCGGCCGAACGGATCTGCGCGGGCGAACAGCCGCGGCCGCGGCCTGTCCAGCAACGAGAGCAGTCCCAGCGCCATGGTCTTGAGCCGCTCGGGGCTGGCCTCGAACAGCTCTTCGCGCGGGAAGGTTTCCAGCACATGCACCAGCGCCTTGCCGGTATGCCCGGAGGCGGCAAAGCCAAGGCTGTCGATCACCTCCGCCACCTTGCGGCGCAGCAACGGCACCTGGCGCGGCGAGGTGCCGAGCGCTGCCGAGGTGTAGAGCCCGAGGAAGCGGGTTTCGCTCACCACCCGGCCCTGCCGGTCATAGCCCTTCACGCACACCAGGTCGGCATGGGCGCGGCGGTGCACGGTGGAGACGGCGCCGGCCTTGGTGACGAGCAGCGGCTCGGGCGCGGCCAACTGTGCCGCCAGCCCCGGCGGTGCGGCGGCAGTGTCGCCCCAAAGTGGGTAATCCGGGTTGCGGAGCAGGCCGAGGCCGTCCTCCGGCGTGAACAATTCCCCATCAAGCGCATGGCGGCGCACGCCGAGCAGGGTGAAATTGTCGGCGGCCAGCCATTCCAGAAAGGCCATCGCCTCGGCCGCGCGGTGCGGCGCCACCGGCGGCGGGTTTTCCGCCAGCGCGCGGACACTGTCCTTCAGCGCAGCCAGCATCGCCGGCCAGTCTGCCACGGCGGCATCGACATCGGCGAGCACGGATTCCAGCGTTGCCACCAGTGCGGCGCGGCCCCGGGCGTTGGTGCGCTCCAGCTCGAAATAGATGATCGACTCTCGGCTCAGCCCCGGCACGCGCGGCCCGGTGACCAGGCCGATGATCTCGCCCAGCCGGCCCTCGGCATCGCGGCGCACATCAAGCACCGGATGCAGCAGCCGCTCGATATCCAGCCCCGCAGCGGTGATCGCGGCGGCGGTGGAATCCACCAGGAAAGGCTTGTCATCGCCGATGATCGCCAGTGCCATGCGACGGCCACCGCTGCGGGCTTCATCACCACCCAGCGGCGCCAGCTGCACCAGCGCCTTGCCGGGCGGGCGCCGGAAGGCGGCATCCGCCACGAAAGCGGCGATGGCGGCGCGGCCCGCGGCATCGAGCGCCTCGGTCTCGCCGGGCAGGGCCGTCTCGAACAGCGGGCCGAGCAAGGCCTCCGCAATATCGGGCGCCATCAGTGCCTGTCGCTTGCCGCCAGCCTTGGGGGGATTGGACACACGCGCACTCCGCTCGCCTAACAGACGCTGCTTATGCGTTATAAAGCTAACATCATGCAAGGTCATGATTGGGTTATCACCTTTGTTTCGGCAGGAACGGGTCGGTTGTCAAAGGCTGTGGCCGTGCCTCGCGCAGGGCCGCGGTCAACTCGCGCTTCAGCCGGGCGGTGGCGGCGCGGTCGAGCACCTCTCGCCAGCTCAGGATCACCTGCACCCGCTCTATGGCCGGGGGGCGATGCGGGGCCGGCTCGGGTGGCGTCTCTGCAATCGGCAGCGCCACGCCGCGTGCCAGCACACAGGCCCGCCCCGGCGCTGCAAGGCTGGCCTCGAACGGCACCGGCCGGCCGTAAAGCGCGATGAGATCGCAGGCGGCGCGAAGCTCGGCGCCCAGCCCGTCCCGGCCCTCCAGCGCCATGCCGGCGGCCAGTGCGAACGTGGCAGCGACCTCATCCCCCAGGCTCTCGATGCGGGCCATGCCGCCCGGCTCCAGGATAAGGATGCTGTTGGCCTCGAAGCCGCGGACCGGGCCTTGCCCTCCGGCGGCCCAGGCGTCGATCGCCCGGCCCGACATGCGGCGCTCCGCCATCGCAAAGCGCGGCGGCAGCTCGAACCGGCTGTCCGGCCATTCGGCGGCCGATTCAACGCGCATGGCCCGGCCCTCCTTGCCCAAAAACGATGCCGTGCTTGGCAGTATCCCGTAACGGCCCGCCAGCCTCCCGGTTGAGTCCCGCTGGGTTCCGACCTGGCTCCCGTCCGGAACCGCCAGAGAGCCGCTTGCCGTCCCGCCCAGCGCCTGTTATGCCCCCTCGCGTTGCCGCTTTAGCTCAGCCGGTAGAGCACATCATTCGTAATGATGGGGTCAGGTGTTCGAGTCACCTAAGCGGCACCATTTTCCCGTTCGCCAACGCCCGCGAATGTTTGAAAAATCAAAAAAATCAGCAAGATAAAATTCGGGACCGGCGGGTCGCATCGCCTTTGCAGGCCCTTGATCAGGATATGCCGGTGGCCGCTTGAGCGCCTCAATCCGCAATGCCTGTCCGAACGTGTCTTGCTTCCTGTTTCTGGTCGACGCGAGGGCCAACCATGGGCGAGCGCCGGACATGCACTGAAACCTGACGTCACACGCCGCTGCTGCTCCTGATACAGGCTGAATTTTCTACATCTGCGAAGGTTAGCTGCTAAAGATTCTGTCCGTGGGTGGTTGTGGGTGTGGCGTTTCAACTATTTTTCAGAGGCGCTTTGCCCTTTAAGCGTCAATCGTCCCACATGGCATAGGTCTTGGCGGGCAGGGGTTCGATGCTGTGAAACATTTGCGGCATATCGGTTTGTCGTCTGCCGCCAAACATCTGATGTGCGCGAATCGGAGATTTTTCGTACGGGATCGTGACGGTATCGCGTCCTAGGGGTCGGAAGGACCACGTATGTCAAATGCCGCAAGGCATTCACGCTTGGGGGAGATGGTAGCGCAGTATCGACTGCCGCTGCTGCGTTTCTTTCAGCGTAGGGTCGGTCCCGGTGAAGACGCTGATGACCTGGTGCAGGATGTCTTCAGCCGCCTGGCGGCGAAAGACCTCGCCGCTATCGAAAACGTCCAGGGCTATGTGTTCCAGACTGCCGCCAATGTCGTGCGTGACAAAGCCCGTCGCGCCGGCGTTCGCCGTATCATGACGCAGGCGCCGGAAGATCTCGACATCGAAGACGAAGCTGGCTTTTCGCCAGAGCGTATTCTGCAGAGCAAGGAAGTATTGCAGATCATGGTCGCGGCGATGTACGAATTGCCCGAGCAGATACGCATCGTGTTCAGCCAATATCATTTCGACGGCGTTGCCCAGGTTCAGATTGCGCGTCACATGGGTTTGTCGCTGAGTACTGTCGAGAAGCACATGGCAAAGGCCAACGCCCATCTCCTCCACCGCTTGCGGAACGCACGATGAGCCGGCTCCTCAACGATGTTGATGAAGCTGCGGCCGCGTGGGACGCGCGGCTGCGCGGCGCGGCGGCGACGCATCGCGACCATGCCGAGTTCCAAGCTTGGTTGCAGGAGGATGTTGAGCACCAGCTTGCACATGACCGATTGCAAATGGCGCTTAAAATGCTGCGCGCGCATGCCGATTTGCCCGAGCTGAGCGCACTTCGTGACGAGGCGCGAAACACCGTCCACCAGAGCCGGCGGCGTCGTATCGCCTCGATGCTGTCAGTCGCTGCCGGCCTTGCCATTTTTATTCTGATGGCTGTCGCTTTGCCGCGGACCGAGCGCGGCGGCAGGGTCCTCGCTGAGCTGCAAGGTGAGGAAATCTATACGACAATGCCCTATGAGCGGACTCGTGTCACCTTGGCTGATGGTTCGCTGGTAACGCTCGATGCGGGTACGCAGATGGCAGTGCGGCTCAGCCGCGAACGGCGCGACGTTACGCTGCTGAGCGGGCGAGCCCTGTTCACTGTTGCCAAGGATCGCCAGCGGCCTTTCATCGTCAAGGCTGGCAACCGTACTATCACTGCGCTTGGGACAGTGTTCGATGTTCGCGTCTCGCCACGGGAATTGCGTGTCACGCTGGCAGAAGGATCGGTTGCTGTACGGCGGCTCGCTGTCGGCCGAGGCGTGGCGCAACAGGTTTTGAAGCCGCGACAGCAACTCGTGGCTGTCGCAGGCGCCGAGGCCCCCATGTTGCGCACTGTCGATGTCGATAACGCGCTCGCCTGGGCAGACTGGCAGTTTTTCTTTGAGGACGAACCGCTCGCCAGCGCGATCGAGGAGATCAACAGGCACGCCGATCTCAAGATGGTCGTCGACCCGGCGGTGGCAGAGCTGCGGATCAACGGCATGTTCAGGATCAGCAACCAGGCAGAATTCATCGAGGCGCTGAAGATGGCGTTGCCGGTTGATGTCCGCCGCGATGCTCGTGGTCGGTTGGTCGTCTCGCGACCGGCCGGTGGCAAAGCGCCTGAGCTGCGGACCGCCGCCATGTAGCGCGGCCAAGGGGGGCTCCACCAGCGCGCGGGCAGGACCGGCGCGGATCGCTGCGCTGGCTGATGAGCCGGCACACTTCACGATAACGCAATTGAAGAGACACATTGATGCGAAAGAACCTGACCTACCTCGCCCTTGCGACGTGCCTGTTGCCTGTTGCGGTCGCGGCGCAGGAGGCGCCTGACGCCGGCCGGCTGAAGGCTGACGTAGAGAAGCTTGTAAGCTTTGGCACCCGGCACACCTTGTCGGAGCAGCACAATCCCAAGCGCGGCATCGGCGCCGCACGCAATTGGTATGCAAGCGAGATGGACAAGATCGGCGCCGGCTGCGGCGGCTGCATCACCACCTCGACGATCGAGCGCGTGTTTACCAATGAGCGCACCCCGAACGGTGCCCGTGTGGTCGATGTGCTGGGCATCCAGCGCGGCCGGGACCCCAATCGCGTCGTGATTGTGCAGGGCCATATCGACAGCCGTGTTTCCGACGTGATGAATTTCACCAGCGATGCGCCCGGCGCCAATGATGACGCCTCTGGCGTGGCACTGGTGATCGAAGCCGCGCGTCTGCTCTCGAAGCAGACGTTCGATGCCACGATCATTTATGCTGCTCTGTCTGGCGAGGAGCAGGGGCTGCTCGGTGGCACATTGCTTGCCGAAACCGCCAGGGACCGTGGCTGGGTCGTCAGCGCCGTGCTCAACAACGATATCGTCGGTAACACGCTCGGCCAGAACGGCCAGCGTGTAGCCGACCGTGTGCGCGTGTTCTCGGAAGGCATTCGCGCCTCTGAGGCGGTGCCTGAACAGCTGCTGCGGCGCGGCAATGGTGGTGAGGACGATGGCCCGAGCCGCGCGCTGGCCAAGGCGATCGACCATACTGCAAAGGACATTCCAGGCGGTCTCGATGTCTTCGTCGATCGCCGACCTGACCGGTTCGGGCGTGGCGGTGACCATGAGCCTTTCCTGCGGCTCGGCTTTCCTGCCGTGCGCTTTTCCGTCGGGATCGAGAACTACAACCAGCAGCACCAGGACCTGCGCACCGAAAAGGGCGTCGAATTCGGTGATACCGCCGACAAGATGGATTTTGCCTATCTTGCCAAGGTCACCGCGATCAACGTCGCGGCAATCAAGCGGCTCGCCGCTGCACCTGCCGCGCCCGCCGCTGTAGCGTTGCAGGGGGCTTTGGGCAGCGACACCAAGGTTACCTGGACTCCGGTGCCGGGCGCTGGCGGCTACCGCGTCCACTGGCGGCGCAACGATGCGCAGGATTGGCAGCAGCATCGCGATGTGCCTGCCTCGGCGACTGAAACCGTGCTGAGCAACATCATCGTTGATGACACGTTCGTCGGCGTTTCCGCGCTTTCGCAGGGCGGGGCGGAAAGCATCGTTACGTTCGGCGGTCGCGCACCCCGCCGCCCCTAGTGACCGGGGCCGGCTGGCCGGCTTGACACCAAGAATATGAAAAGGCCCGTGCCGGAATTACCCGGCACGGGCCTTTTTTGTTTGTCACTGCGCAGGCCATGCCGGGTGTGTTGCACACCCGGCATGGCCTGGCCGGTCGTTACATCTTGAAGCGGAAGCCCACCCGATAGCTGCGGCCGAGCAGGTCATAAATCGGCGAGGTGCCGAAAGACGTGCCGCTGCTGGGGACCGGTTCGGGCTTGCGATCGAACAGATTCTCCACGACGCCGAATACCGTGACCGTGCGGCCGGCGATATTGAGATCGTAGTTCTGCGCCAGTTCGAAATACCAGACCGGATCGACGCGGTTGAGCGCGGCGGGGATGCCGGTGCGGCTGGTTTCGGGCTGGTTGGTGATCTTGCCCGCGCCGATGTAGCGCGTCGTCAGTGTCGTGCGGCTCCGCCCGACCGAATAGGTCGTGGTCAGGAACCCGCGCCACTTCAGGCTGTCCAGCGTGCCGAGCGTCGGCGGCTGGCTGTCGCCGGGCAGGTTCGTCTGGTCCTTCAGGCGCTGCGAGACCAGCAGCCGCATGTTGAGCGAGCCCGGCAGCTTCTGGGAGATGTCGCTCAGATCGGCGCGGTAGCTGAGCTCGTAGTCGATCCCCTCCACGGCAACATTCTGGGCGTTGATGCCGCTGGTGAAGAGTGTTGCGCCAGCAAGGCCGACAGCACCCGGAACCGGAACAATCGACTCGCAAGCGGCAGGGTTCACCGGCCGGTTGAAGCCATAGCAAAGATCGATGAGCAGCTGTCCGCCGACGCCGAAGATCGCGTCCTTGATGTCGATCTTGTACCAGTCAACCGACGCGGTCAGGCCTGGCAGCCAGCTCGGCTGATAGACGCCGCCGACAGTCCAGGTGTCGGCGATTTCCGGCGTGAGGTTCGGGTTGCCGCCGCTCAGCGTGATGTTGGGCACCTGCGGGCTGCCCGGCTGGCTGCGATCGAGGAACGCGTTGACGAACTGGCTGGCGGGCGCAAACAGATCGTTCAGGTTGGGCGCCCGAATGTCACGCGAGCGGGTGCCGCGCAGGCGCAGGCCGCCGATGCCGTAGGTGGCGCCGAGCTTCCAGGTCGTTACCGCACCGCTGGTCGAATAATCGGTGCGGCGGATGGCGCCGTTGGCTTCCAGGCTGCCGACAGCGGTATCATCCAGCAGCGGCACAAGCACTTCGCCGAAGAACTCCTTGACGTTGTAGCCGCTGCCGCCGGGCTTGGGGTTGCCGACGAACCAGCGCGAAGCCTGCGAGATCTCGTCGGAGGTCGCCGAGAAGGACTCCTTGCGATACTCGAAGCCCGCCGCGATCGAAACCGGGCCTGCCCATGTGGAGAAGGGGTTGTACTGGGCGTCGATCGACCAGACATCCTGGTTGATATCCAGATCCTGGCGCGTCCGGTAGCCGCTGTCTTCGCCCGTGGCGTAAGCGATTCCGCCTGCACCCAGGGAGCCTTCGCCGAACACGTTCAACGGCACGCAGCCGTTGGTCGGGTCGGTCAGCGTCGAGCGGCAGATCGGTGCGCCTGCTGCTACGCCTGCCACGCCACCCACCGCCGGATTGCCGGTCACGTCGATGGCCCGGTTGAAGCGATCGATGATGACGTTGTTGTCGCGGGTGTACCAGACCTTGCTGTGGCCGCGCTGGTAATAGGCGCGCCACTTGCCGCTATCGAGGAAGCTGCCCTCAAGCGCCAGCAGGATACGGTCCTGGCGGCGGTTGTAGCCGGCCTCGCCGATGTGCTCGCCCGGCCGGTTGATCAGGTCGTAGAACAGACGGTTCATCTGGAACGAGGTGATGCCGTTCGCGTCCATGGCCGCCTGCGTCTGCAGCGGGATGAAGGGGTTGTCGCGGGTGATCGTCAGGCCGCCTGCGCCCTGGCGGTTGTAAACGGCCGACCAGTTGATCGTGTCGTTGCCGGCATAGCTGGCTTCGAGGATGGCGTTGATGTTGTCGGTCAGCTCATAGCTGAGGCGGCCATAGACACTCCAGTGCTTGTCGTCAGGCAGCAGCGCACCGCGGATCGGCAGCGATTCCACCGTGCCGCCGGCCTGTACCTGGCCCTGCTGGATCGGGCCGAAAATGAAGCTGCCGATCGTGCCGCCGGGCCCAAAGGCCGTGCCGCGCAGTGGCCCGTTGGTGATCACGCCGCCGGGGGTGCTGTTATAGCCCGCATCGGTGCGCACGATCTGGCCGGCCTGTCCGTTGGTCGAAGTCCAGGTCGGGTTGTTGAGCAGGCGAAGCCCCGGCTGGAACCAGTCCCGCTGGTTGTTGAAGAAGTCGATCCGGTCGCCCTTGTAATAGTTGCCGCTGAGCAGCACGTGGCCGCGGCCGCCTGCAAAGGACGAGCCATAGGCGAGGTCACCATTGATGGTGCGGCCATCACCCTCGTCGGTCTGGCCGAAGGTGAAGCTGCCCTTGAGGCCAGTGAACTTGGTATCGAGGATGAAGTTCACCACGCCGGCCACGGCATCCGAGCCATAAGCCGCCGATGCACCGCCGGTGACGACATCAACACGCTGCACCAGGTTCTGCGGCAGCAGGTTGATATCGACCGCCGGCAGCAGCCCCGAGCCGACGACGCGGCGGCCATCGAGCAGAACGAGCGTGCGGTTGATGCCGAGGCCGCGGGCGCTGATCTGGTTGGCGCCGCCATTGGCGTTGGCGAACAGCGTGGTGTTGCGCGGCGACTGGCCCTGGCCGATCGAGGGCAGCTGGTTGATGTAGTCGGCGATGTTGGTCGGGCTGCGCTCCAGGATGTCCTGCACCGAAAGCACGGTGGTCGGCACCGGTGCCTCGGCGCCGTCGCGAATGATGCGCGATCCCGTGACGATCAGTTCCTGCGGTGCCTCTTCTGCTGCCGCCTGTGCTTCGGCAGGCACGCCGGAATCGGCGACAGGTGCGCGGGCCTGGGCTGGCGCCGGGGCTGCATTCTGCTCCATTGCGGCCTGATAGCTGACCGGGCGGACCGCAACGGGTGCCGCAGCGATCGGGCGCAGGGTGATGATCGTGTCACCCTCGGCGCGCAGGCCGGTGCCCTGCAGCAGCGCTGCGAGCGCGGCGTTGGGTGCGAGGTCACCACGCACGCCGCGCGTGCGCTTGCCAGCAACCAGCTGGCTTGAGAAGATGATCTCCTGGTTGGCCTGCCGCGCGAAGGTATTGAGCGCCGACGCCAGTTCATCGCCCGAGATGTCAAACTTGCGGACCTGCTGCTCCGCTGCCGCCGGCGTCGCCGCCAACGCGATTGCCAAAACCGCCAACGAGCTCAAACCGAGCCCAGAATATCGTCCCCCGAAGCGCATTAAAGTGACCCCTTCTGCCGGCACCATGCCGAACTGCCCCCGTACAGACGCGGTAGAAAGACGATCCCGCCAAAAAAGTGTCACATATCGCTATGGGGCTAACGAAGTGACTAGCGTTGAGCGACCAGACACCTGCCTTTCACCCTGTTCGCTGGCTGCCTCATGGCGGGGCGTTTCGGGGTGGAATGCGGGCGTGGCGCGGGCTCCGGCAGGCGGGGCGTGGGCACTGCCAGGGAGGTCGCAGGGCGCTGGTCGGGCGCTGCGGCGGATGTTCCGGGCAGGGTCGCGTGCAGCTTTTTCGAATCGGGCCGAACCTGGAAGGTTACAAAGGTTACACGCTCACGCTCTTGGGATGATTTTCGGCAAGGGCCGAAACGAATTCACGAATTGAGGATGTCAAAGAGCAAGCGGCTCACCATGATAACCAAATTGGTTCATTGGGTCAATCGACCGTTGCCGCGCTCAGGCGCTGGGCGGCAGCCATGCCGCCAGCCAGCGCTCGGCCATGGCGCCAGCTTCGGCGGCCGTGAACACCTGGGCGTCGAGCGACAGTTCCAGCCACAGGCCATCGACCAGCGCGGTGACGGCGATGGCGGCGAGGCGGATGTCCGCGGCTGCCACCCCGGCATCGGCAAGCAGTTGCTCAAGCTCGACACGGTAAGCGGCGTAGATCTCGCCATGCAGCCGGGCGATCTCCGGGTCAGTCTTGACGAGGCTCCAGAACGCCAGCCATGTGGCCAGCAGCTCCGGCGCGGCGATCGGCGGGCGGAAGCTGGCGGTGACATAGGCATGGAGCCGGGCGCGGGGGCTGGCGCCGGCCTCGGCCACCGCGGCGGCCAGAGCGGCGCTGACCTGCTCGCCGACATGGCCATAGGTGGCGGCAACGAGCGCATCGATCCCGGCGAAATAGTGCCGTAGCAGCCCCGGCGAAACGCCGGCATCGGCGCAGATGCTGCGCACGGACAGCCCGGCGACGCCGCGCACGGCAAGTCCGGCGGCGCAGGCCTCGATCAGCGATTGCCGCCGCGCATCGGGGGCGCGGACGAAGGACGCGCGGGCAGGGCTGGCGGCGGTCATAGCGTTAAGGATAGCAGCGTTGCAGCCGCGATGCGACCACGTTATACGATCGTATAACAAGGGTGGGCGATAGTGAACGCGGCACAAATCCTGGCAGCAGCGCAGGCAGATCCGGATGCCGGCTGGTCGCTGCCGGCCTGGCTTTATCACGATCCGGAGTGGTTCGCTGTCGAGCGTGCCCTCATCATGCGGCCCTCATGGCAGATTGTCTGCCACGAGAGCGAGTTGCCGCAGCCGGGGGATTGGCACACGCTGGACTTCATCGGCGAGAGCATCATCGTGGTTCGCGGCGAGGATGGTGCCTGCCGGGCCTTCACCAATGTCTGTCGGCATCGTGGCTCGCGGCTGGTGGATGGCGACCGCGGCTGCGCGAAAAAGCTGGTCTGCCCCTATCATGCCTGGGTCTATGAGCTGGATGGCCGGCTGACGGGGGTGCCGTTGAAGTCGAGCTATCCGGATTTCGCGCTCGCCGAGCACGGGCTGGCGAAGGTCGATCTGGAGATCTGGCGCGGCTTCATTTTCGTGCGGCTCGCCCCCGGCCTGCCGCCGGTGGCCGAAATGCTGGCGCCGTTCGATGCTGCGGTGGCGCCCTATCGCTTCGAGGCGATGCAGCCGCTCGGCCCGGTGCGGGAGCGGCCGCGCAGCGTCAACTGGAAGAACCTCTGCGACAACTACAGCGACAATCTGCACATCATGCCGGCGCATCCGGGGTTGAAGCGGCTGTTCGGCGCCAATTACACCACCGAGGCGGTCGGCTGGGCTGACCGGCTGGGCGGGCCACTGCTCGAAGTGGCGAGCGCCGGCAGCTGGTCCGAGCGCGCCTATGCCCGGCTGCTGCCGGAGGTGGCGCACCTGCCCGCCGAGCGCCAGCAGCATTGGTGGTACATCAAGATGTGGCCGAACATCGCCTTTGATATCTATCCGGACCAGATCGATTTCATGCAGTTCATCCCCTCCGGCCCCGGCACGACGCGGCTGCGCGAGACAAGCTATGCGCTGCCGGATGGCCGGAGGGCGATGCGCGCGGCGCGCTACCTCAACGGCCGCATCAACCGCCTCGTCAACGCCGAGGATACGGTGCTTGTCGGCCGGGTTCAGGATGGCATGGCGTCCGCCAGCTTCAGCGTAGGGCCGCTCAGCGACACCGAGGTTTGCCTGCGCAGTTTTGCCGCCAAGGTCCGCGCCCTTGTTCCCGAAGCCAGGCTTCACACCCCCCCGGCGCCCGGCTGGAGCCGCCGCCATTTGCAGACGGTGCCCGCATGACCAGCAAATATGATGCCATCATCATCGGCGGTGGCCACAATGGCCTTGTCTGCGCCTTTTACCTGGCGCGGGCCGGGCTGAAGGTGCGCGTGCTGGAGAGCCGCGACGTGATCGGCGGCGCCTGCGTGACCGAGGAGTTCGCGCCCGGCTTCCGCAACTCCACTGCCAGCTACACCGTCAGCCTGCTGCGGCCCAAGGTGATCGCGGACATGCGGCTGCACGACCATGGCTATCGCATCATCGAGCGGACGATCTCCAACTTCTTTCCGCTGGAGAATGATTACCTCAAGCTCGGCGGCGGCACCGCCCGCACCCAGGCCGAGTTCGCGCGCTTCTCGACCAAGGATGCCGAGACCTTCCCGGCCTATGAAGCGGCGCTGGAAGGCGTGGCGGAAGTGCTGCGGGACATCGCGCTGAAGACGCCGCCCAACGCCGGCGGCGGCGTGCGGGCGCTGCTGGCAGCCGCGGCGCAGGGCCGGCCGTTGATGGGCATGGACCTGGAGGCCCAGCGAGACGTGCTCGACCTGTTCGTCAAGTCGGCGCGGGATTTCCTCGATGGCTGGTATGAGAGTGACACGGTCAAGGCGGCGTTTGGCTTTGATGCCGTGGTTGGCAACTATGCCAGTCCGGATACGCCCGGCTCGGCCTATGTGCTGCTCCACCATGTCTTTGGCGAGGTGAACGGCAAGAAGGGCATGTGGGGCCACAGCGTCGGCGGCATGGGCGGCATTACCCAGGCGATGGCCAAGGCCTGTGTTCTCGCCAGTGTCGAGATCAGCCTGGAATCGCCGGTGGCCAAGGTGCTGGTGAGCGGCGGCAAGGCCGTTGGCGTCAAGCTGGCCAGCGGCGAGGAGATTGCCGCCGATATCGTTGCGGCCAATGTCGGCCCCGCCGTGCTCTACCGCGGCATGGTGGACAACAGCGACCTGCCGGCGGATTTCGTGCGCCGCATGGCGACCTTCCGCACCGGCTCGGGCACCTTCCGCATGAATGTCGCGCTCTCGGAGCTGCCGGACTTCAGCGTGCTGCCCGGCAAGGACAAGGCCGAGCACCACACGGCCGGCATCATCATCGCGCCGACGCTGGATTACATGGACCGCGCTTTCACCGAAGCGAAGGTCAGCGGCTGGTCCAGGCAGCCGATCGTCGAGATGAAGCTGCCGACAACGGTGGACGACAGCCTGGCGCCGCCGGGCATGCACATCGCCAGTCTGTTCTGCCAGCAGTTTGCCCCCGAGTTGCCGGACGGCAAGAGCTGGGACGATGTGCGCGACGAGGTGGCGGACCACATCATCGATTGCGTCACGCAGCACGCGCCCAACTTCAAGGCTTCGGTGGTGGCGCGGCAGATCCACTCGCCGCTCGATCTGGAGCGCAAGTTCGGCCTCATCGGCGGGGACATCTTCCATGGCCGGATGAGCCTGGACCAGCTGTGGGCGGCGCGGCCGATTCTGGGCCATGGCGATTATCGCAGCCCGGTTGCCGGGCTCTATATGTGCGGCTCCGGCACCCATCCGGGCGGCGGCGTCACCGGCGCGCCGGGGCACAATGCGGCGCATGAAATCCTGAAGGACCGGTCGTTTTTCGGGCGGATGTTGCGGCGGGCTTAGGTTTTCTTTCGCACGGCCCACAGGATAGGCACGCCCGCAGCCAGCAGCACCGCGCCCCAGCCAACGGCCTCACGCCCGGCGGCGAGAATGGCGAAGGCGGAATAGGCCGCGCCGAGCCCGGCCACCGGCACCAGCCAGGCTGGGCCGGGCAGGCGGCCAGCGTAGCGCAGCTTCAGCGCGGCCAGCGCGACGGCCAGATAGGCGACGAGCATCGCGGCGGTGGAAATCAGGATGGTGAAGACGAACAGCGCGTTCATCGATTTGGAGAAGTTGGCCAGCACCAGCACGGTCATCAGGCCGGAGGAGACGATGAGCGCGTTGGTGGGAGTGCCATTGGCGGCGAGCCTGGCGAACCAGCGCGGGAAGACCCCGCCTTCGGCCATGGCCCGGGGCATCTCCGCCTGTACCAGGATCCAGCCATTGAGCGCGCCGAGTGCGGCGATGGCGGCGAACAGGGCGATAGCCGAGGCGGCGACCGGGCCAACAAAGGGCCGGGCGAAATCCGCGAACGGCGAGTTGGAGGCGGCAAGCGACCCGGCAGGCACCAGCAGCAGCATGGCGGCGCAGACGACGATATAGACCAGCCCGGTGGCGGCGGTGCCGACCATGGTGGCGCGCGGGATGGTGCGCTCCGGGTCACGCACCTTGTCTGCCGGCAGTGTCGCGGCTTCAAAGCCGAGCATGGCCCACATGGTGAGCGTGACAGTGGCGGTGACGGCGGACAGGTTCAGCCCCGTGGGCGGCGTGACGACAGCGGCCGAGCCGCCCTTGCACAGCACCACGGCGGCGATGAGGATGACAGCGATGAGCGGCAGCAGCTTGAGCACAGTCGTCACCAGTGCCACCAGCCCGCCGGCCCGGACGCCGCGCATGTTGATGAAGGTGAGCAGCCAGACCGTGGCCAGCGCCAGCCCGGCACCGAGCCCGGCCTGCTCGGCGATGGCAGGCACCAGCGTGCTGAGATTGCTGACAAAGGCCACCGCCAGCGCCGCATTGCCAACCCATAGCCCGACCCAGTAGCTCCAGGCGACGATGAACGCCGCCTCGCTGCCAAAGGCCTCCTCGACATAGGCATAGGGCCCGCCGGCGCGCGGAAAGGCCCGGGCCAGCGCCGAAAAGGCCGCGGCGAGGCAGAGCGTGCCGGCGATGGTGATGACCCAGCCGCCCAGCGCGCTCCAGCCATAGGGCGCCAGGCTGGCGGGCAGCAGGAACACGCCCGAGCCGATCATGTTGCCCACCACCAGCGCCAGGCAGGTGGCGAGGCCCAGGCTGCGGCGCGGCGCGGCGGCAGGCGGCGATGTGGCCGGAACCTTGGCCGTCATCCGCGCCGCCCGGCCGTGACGTGCGCCTCGGCAGGGCGTGTTCTGGCTGATTGGCTGGTCATCTGCACAGAGAGGCTGTGGCGCCGCGCCTTGTCAACGCCTGTCACGTCACTCCAGCAGCGCGCCCGAGGGTTCCAGCAGCAGCCCCGGCGCAAAGCCGAGCAGGATGAGCAGCAGCAGCAGCGTCGCCGCCACGATCCGCTCGCGCGGGTAAAGGTCTGGAGCGCGTGATGGCGTGGTGCGGCCGAGGAACACGCGGGAGAAGGCAATGAGCGTGGTCACGGCCAGCAGCGCTGCGGCCAGGATGAGCGCTATGGCGCTGGCGGGGCTGTTCATCCACAGGGCGTGCAGCAGCAGATCATCGGCGATGAAGCCGGCGGTGCCCGGCAAGCCGACTCCGGCGCCGCCGAACAACGCAAAGGCCAGCGCCAGCTTTGGGAAAGTGCCGACTCGCCCGCCTGGCCCGCTGAAGGGCGTGGGGCCGACCCGCTCTTCCAGCGAAGTGACCATCATGCCCAGCCCGACCAGTGCGAGCCCCATGGTGGCCGTCACCATCAGCGCCGCGCCATAATCGCCGATGGCGGCCGCACCGATGGCGGCGATGAGCACTCCGGCGTGCATGGTCGTGGTGCCGCGATAAAAGCCGCGCAGGTCCTTTTGCGCCAGCGTGATCAGGGCAGCGATGAGGGCGGCGGCGGCACCGTAGCGCTCCAGCATCGGGCCGGCGGCTGCCATGGCGTGGTTGTCGGCAAAGCGCAGGTGGACGAACACCAGCGCAATGCCGGAGGCGAGCTGCTGGGTCTGCACGACCGGAATCCTGTCACACAGGCTGGCGACGCCGCTGTGGAAGGGCATCACCCCGGCGCGCATGGCGATGGTGAGGCAGGAGAGCGCGAAGGCCAGTGTGAGTTCTCCGGCCGCCAGTGCAGCGGCCACGGCCAGCGCCAGGCCGGCGGAGATGGCCAGCATCGCGGCGCCGGTGCGGCTGGCCGGCCAGGCGGCGCGGGCATGGACAAGGGCGCCCACCGCCACGGCGGAATAGGCAATGGCCGGCGTGGGGGCCAGCAGCGCCACGAGCAGCGCGGCGATCAGGCTGGGCAGGTGCCAGCGGTGGCGCAGCGGCTCGGCAAAGGCCGGCGCCACCAACAGGAGCAGGCTGAGGCCGATGACGGGCCAAGGGGCATCCGCCAGCACGGCGAGATCGGTCATGAGCGCAGCTGCTTGATGGCGGTGGCCTCGATAGCCCCGGTGTCGAGGGAGGCGGCCTTGCGCCAGCGCCGGTCCAGCCGGTCCAGCCAGCCGGCCAGCGCCAGCATCGGGGCGATTGCGGCATCGATGCGATCATCAAGCCGCAGCCGGTGGATGGAGGCGGCGTAGAGTCGGGAGGCCGTGCGGGGGGACCAGCGTTCCAGCGCCGAGGGCGCGTGTTCGGCATGGCCCAGCCGGTGGCTGTCATGGATGGTGTTGGGTGCCTTCAGATACTGGCCGAGGCGCAGGAAGGCATGGCAGATCAGGTGGATGAGCGCGAAGGTTACCCAGCCGAAGCAGATTTCGGCCAGGATCAGGCCCACCTGCGCCAGCGTGGCGTGCGCCAGCGTGCCCTTGGCATCGGTATGCACGCGCACCACGGCGGTGGCGTAAAGCGCCGTGCCCAGCCCGACGATGACGCCGAAGGTGCGGGCGACGAGCGACACTTCGAGCAGCGGCCACACCCGCAGCAGCAGGAACAGCCCGGCATGGATGGAGACCGCGCCATAGAACAGCGCGCTGGATGGCGTCGGGCCCTCCATGGCGCGCGGCAGCCAGCCCGAGAACGGCAGCTGGGCGGATTTCCCCATCGCCGAGAGCAGGAATAGCAGGGCGATGGCGGTCGATTGCAGCGGTGGCAGCCCGCCTGCGCTCTCCAGCGCCGAGAAGCGCGCCGTATCGAGCAGCTGCAGCGTCGCCACCGTGGCGATCAGCAGGCCGGCATCCGAGAAGCGATAGGTGGCGAAGGCGCGGATCGAGGAGCGCACCGGCTCGGCCCGCTCATGGAAGAAGCCGATGAAGAAGGCGGACGAAATGCCGATCAGCTCCCAGCCGGCGAAGAAGATCTCCAGCGTGCCGGCCAGCGCCACCAGCTGCGTGCCGGTGGCAAAGATGCCGAGCAGCGTGAAGAAGCGCACGAACCCGGCTTCCTTGTGCAGATAGGTGCGCGAGAAGCGGGCGATCAGCGCCGTCAGCGAAGCCGCGAACAGCGAGATCGACACCGAGACGCCATCGACCAGCAGCACCGCCGGCACGACGAAATCCCCGACACGCAGCCAGGCGCCGAACTCCACGTCACCGGCCAGCGGCACGCCGATGAGGCCGAGGTGCCCGGCCATGACGGCAAGGCTGGCGATGATTGAGACGGCAAGCCCGGCGCCGGTGACCTGCGCCACCCGCGATTCCGTCGGGCGGTCATCCCCCAGCAACACCATCAGGCCGATGACGAGCACGCCGAGCAGCGGCGCGAACACCGCCGCGACAAGGGCGAAGCGCAGGAATTCGATCATAGCGCGCCTGCATCCACCATCGCGGGTTCCCCGAAGTGCCCAGGCCCGACGGCCGAACCGGGTAGGGCGGCGCGCACCAGCGCCGGTGTCACATGGGCGCGGGTCCGCATGTGCCATTCCGGGGATTTCTCCACCACCGGCAGCAGGGTCGGGCGCGGCGCATAGGGAACGAAGCCGCCGTTGTCGAACACCGCCATCGCGCCGGTCTCCGGGTGCACCGAGACCAGCTGCACCCATTGGTTGACGACCAGCTCTGCGACTTCCGGCTGGCGGCCGGCCACGGCAAGCAGCGCCTCGGGCGTCGCGTCCACCAGCATCAGCAGCCGCATCGGCTCGTGCAGCTCTACCATCTGCAGCGGCAGCCCGGTGCGCAGGTCGCTCTGGTGGCCGTTCATGATGCCGATCAACCCGGTGACGTTGTGGGGCAGCTTGGTGCCGCAGCCGAACGTCTCATTGTCCACATAGGAGAAGTAATATTCGAGGTTGATGCCGGCGCCGACCGGGCCGACAGCGGCGAGGATGCGCTCGATGATGGCGTTCTCCGGGTCGATCGTCGGATCATAGCTGATCAGGAAGGCGCGCCGATCAAGGTGGAGCCCGCGGGTCAGCCGCCGCCGGCCGACGATCGCGACCGAATTGGTGCAATGGCCATACTCCGGGCGCGGCTGCGCCAGATGCGCCGAGCGGCCCTCGACATGCCGCAGCGCCTGCTCGGGGGAGACATCGAGCGGGGCATTCTCGTAGCGCCGGCTACGCTCGCGGGCGTTCTCGCGGCGGGCGCGCTCGAGCGCGGCATAGGCCTCCTCGAAGCGGGCTGCCGAGCCTGGGGGCAGGGCTTCGAGATCATAATAGCGCACACTGTCGTCAGCCGTGTCGTGCAGCGCGCCGACGAACCAGGTGTCCGCCGGGATGCTGATGCCGCGCTGGCGCACGCCTTCGCGCACATCGGGCCGGTTGGCCATGTCGGCGAACAGCCGGGCATTGGCGCCGCCGCGCCGGCCCCCGCAGGCGCCGCAATCATGCGCCGATTCATGCGGATTGTTGAGGCTGGTCGAGCCATGGCCGAGAAAGACGATGATCGGCGCGAAATCGCGCACCATGCCGATGTTGTTGAGCACCGTGCACACCCGGTCGATCGATTCCGCCAGCGAGAAGCCCAGCGGCTTGCCGCTGTCGTTGATCACGGCCTGATCGGCGATGCGGATGGTGGAAAGCCTGGTGGCCGGGCGCGGCGCAACGCTGGCCGCGACCTGCTCGCCCAGCTTCAGCGAGAGCCGCGGCGCCACCACGCGCAGCAGCGTCTTGACCACCGAGACAGGCCCGAGCAGCAGCGAAATGCCGGCACCACCGGCCAGCGTGCGGGAGGCGGCTCTGGCCCGGCGCTCGCCGCTCAGCCAGGCATTGCGCAGGCTGGTGGTGAGGCGGCTGCGCTTGAGCGCGGTGAACACCGGCTGCTCATGCACCTCATGCGCCGGGGTGACGACAACCGGGCAGTGCGCCGCCGGCTCCTTGTCATAAAGCCCCATGTAATCAATGGCGACGCCAAAGAAGCCGGCCATGCCGAAGGTGATGTAGCCGGGGTGCTGCTCCTCCAGCGCCCGGCGGATCGACTCCTCGCGCTCGTCCATGCAGAACACGAACTGCGCCCGTGGCCGCTCAGCCTGCGCGTCGCCCGGCAGGCCCTGGCGGGCAGCCACAGCATCGAGGATGATCTCGCGATAGCTGCGCTCATAGGCATTCTGGAACACCTCGCGGCGCGCCAGATCGGTGCAGGCGGCACATTCCCGCCACAGCGCCGCCAAGGCCTCGTCCGGCAGGCTTGCAATGTGTTCCCCAGCCACTCCGGCCTCATGTGCCAACCGCCAGAGCAGCGCGGCATCGAGCACGGCGGGGCGCGGCGGCAGCGGCGGCACGGCGGCGCGCAACTGTGTCCAGTCACCCGCAATGCTGCCGGCAAGGCCCAGTTCGGCACAGGCACGCTCGATGGCGCGGCGCTCCAGCAGCAGCCGCACGGCGAGGAACTCCTCCAGCGCCACCGGCGGCCCGCCGATATTGTCCGCCGGGTTGCGCTCCAGCCGCGAGAACATGCCGGCCCAGCCGGGCAGCGCCAGCGTGGCGGCAAACAGCCAGGGCTCGATGGCATCGCCCTTGATGCCGAGCGCGGCCAATGTGCTGCGGATGATGGCCCCGGCGGGCGTGGCATTCTGGGCCGCCTGCCGCATGTCTGCCTCGGCGCCGCGACAATCCCGCGGGGCGGAGGCGCCGTTGGCGTAAAGCTGCGTGGCGGCGGCGAGAAAGCCGTGCTCGCGCCCCGGCACCACGGCGTGCGCCTGGCCCTGGTCGAGAAAGCCCGAGCCGAGACGAATGAGTTCGCCATGCACCGCCACATCGGTATCGCCGGCGCCCAGCGCCAGCAGCACATCCCGGTGGCGGGGGAACTGCCGTGTGTCCGGCAGGGTCAGGCCGGGGCCGGCGGCGGCGCGCGCCAGGCAGGCTTGCCACAGCGGCAGGTCCCGGCATTCCACTGCGGTGCCGGAAGCGATGGAAAAGGCGAGGCCGGCGGCATCGTCCGTATCACTGTCACTCACCATCAGCGCGTGCCACAGCCCGGCGCGGCTGAGGCCGGGCAGCAGCGGCTCATCGGCCTGCGCCCCCAGGCTGCGGGCAATCTCCAGCCGCACATCGGCATCGAGAATCCGGCCCGAGGCCAGTGCAGCGCGGAACTGCGGCAGGGTGAGATAGGGCCGCGCGCCCAATGCGGCCGCGCCAGCCTGCACGCCGGCATGGAACGGCAGGTGCTGGAAGGCATGGAGGGTATTGTGGTGGATGAAGACGCCGATCGGCCCCTGGTCCGGCAGCACGCCGCGCGCACGGGCAAGCGCCCGGTCGACAGGGTCAGCCGGGAGCGCATCGGCGTGGCTTGCGGACATGTTAGTGGCCGCCGCCAGCGCTCGCGCCGCTCATGTCGATACCGATGACCGAGACCTTGATGTTGCGGTTGTGCGCATCCTCGATGAACGTCGCGATGACTTCCTTGATGTCATGATCGACATATTCGCCGCCGCCGTCGATCACGACTTCGTCGCCATCTTTCACTTCGTCGAGTGTCGAGAGGATGCCGGGCTTGGAGAGGAAGGTGCCATCGCGCCGGAAGCGCATCTGCCACACGCCGGCCGCGTCCTTGCTTGCCACCACTGCCTTGCGCGAGTTCTCATACAGGATGAAGCAGATGCCGACGACGATGCCGATGATGACGCCCTTGAGCAGGTCAAGCGCCAGCACGGCAGCGATGGTGATGGCAAACGGCAGCAACTGTGTAAGCCCGAGCTTGTACTGGGTGGTGAACAGCGCCGGCTTGCAGAGGTTGAGCCCCACCTGCACCAGCACTGCGGCAAGGCAGGCCAGCGGGATCAGGTTGAGCAAGGTGGCGGCAAACAGCACGGCGACCAGCAGCAGAACACCGTGGAACAGAGCCGAAAAGCGCTCGCGACCTCCGGCGGCCACATTGGCGCCGCTGCGGACAATAACAGAGGTGACCGGCAGGCCACCGAGGAAGCCCGAGACGGCATTGGCGGCGCCCTGTGCCAGCAGCTCCCGGTCCGGTGGGCTGTGGCGCTTCAAAGGGTCGAGCCGGTCTACGGCCTGCAGCGAGAGCAAGGTCTCTATGCTGGCGACAATGGCGATGGTGCCGCCGGCAATCCAGGTGGCAGGCACGAGGAAGGCGGCAAAATCAGGCCGGGGCAAGGCCGCGAACAGGGACTGAACGCCGCCTGTCGGGATCTCGACGAAATGATGCGCCTGAAGCGCCAGCCAGGGCAGTTCGGCCAGCAGGCTGGCGACAATCACGGCCACGAGCGCCGGGGAGACCAGCTTGAACCGGCCGAATGGCGTGTATTTCCAGCCATAAAGGATTGCCAGTGACACCGCGCCGAGCAAGGCAGCGCCGGTATTGAACTGGCTGGCGATATCGCCAAGGCCACCGTCCACACCCACCAGCACCGGCAGCTGCTTGTAGACGATGGTGATGCCGATGGCCGCGAGCATGCCCTTGATGACGGCAGACGGCACCAGCGCCGCAAAGCGCCCGGAGCGCAGCACGCCGAGCAGGAACTGCAGCGCGCCGGCGATGATGACGGCGGACAGGAACGGCGCGAGGCCGCCGAGCGCCTGCACTTCCATCAGCACGATGGAGGTGAGGCCTGCCGCCGGGCCAGTGACGGAGAGCGGCGCGCGGCTGATGAAGGGCACCACGATGCCACCGACGATGCCGGCGATCAGCCCCGAGAGCGGCGGAACACCACAGGCCACGGCGATGCCGAGGCAGAGCGGCAGGGCGACCAGGAAGACAACAATGCCGGCGATCGAATCTTGTTTGATGAAGCCAAACATGGAAGGTTTGTGGTGCATTGTGCTCCGATGGGGATTGGCAGTTTGCGGGCACGCGCAAGCCACCTGCCTGCTCAGAACCCCCATTCTGTCGATACTGGACGATATCAGTCCAGCCTATTCGAGTCGCCCGCCTCCGGCAACCGAACAACGCACGCAGCGTATCGTAAAAGCATAACATATCACCGCAAGATTGCCCTGCGGTGGGCTCAGATCGAAACGGTGATGGTTTCGCCGCGCCCCAGCCCGGCAAGGCAGGCCAGCAGCCCCTCGAAACTGTCGGTGCGCAGGGCGAGGCCGGCCAGCGGCGCGGCGGCATGGCGCAGCGAGAGCGCCGCTTCGCACAGCAGGTCAGCCGGCAGGGCAAGGCTGGCACCGTCGATGGCCATGAGGATGCGCCCAGGCGGCTGATCCGTGGTGGCGGCGGCGGCACCCAGCGCCGCGATCACCGAGCCGGGCTCGCCGTTCCAGCCCATCGCAATGTGGCGGGGGTTGCCATCCGCTGTGTCGGCGATGGTCATGTCCAGCCCTTCGCCGCCGCGGCCCGGCGCGATGTCGCAGCCCAGTTTGAGCCCGGCGAGCAGCAACAGCAGCGCCAGCGGGTGCGGTGCCAGGCTGAGGCCCACTGTCATGCCCGGCGCGGCTCCCAGTGCGGCCAGCGCTCCCGCCAGGCCATCGATGGCGTCGCCCATGTCGCTGCCGCTGATCGCCGTGCCATCGCCGCCGCGCAGCGCACCGCCGCCGTTCGCCAGCCCGGCCAGCAGCCCCGCCAGCCCGGCATCCCCCGGCGGCAGCTGGTTGGCGTGGAAGCGCTGCATCTGCAGGCCGGCCAGTGAAACCGGGGCCGGCAACAGCAATTCCGCCATCAGCAGCGGCGCCAGCTGGGCCTCTGTGGCCGAGCCGGCCAGCGTGCCGAGTTCCGCGCGGCTCTGCCCGGCCAGCGCCAGCGCCAGCAGCGCCAGTTGCAGTGGGGAGAGCGCCACCGGCCGCTCGGGAAGGCGGCGGTGATAGACCGGGTGACGATCGAGCAGTTCGCCGACCATGCCATTGTGATTGGCTGCCTCGATGCGCGCCGAGAGATGGCCGAGATGCAGCCGGAACAGCGGGTTGAGCAGGTAGCGTGTGTCCTGGGGCTCGGGAGCCGCCACCGTTTCTGGCGCGGCGATGAGGATGAAGCCATTGTAGTGGCTGGTCTCGGGGGAATCCGGCGGCAACTGCCCCGGCTGCTGGAACAGATCGGCCTCGCTGAACACCCGGCCCTGCCGCGGGCCGGCGCCGCACACGGTGTCGAGCCAGCGGCGGTAGCTGCGGCCATGGCGGATGGTGCAGCCGCGATCGAACCACGGGTCCGGCTCACTGTTGGCGAGGTGGACATGCGCCAGCACCAGCGGCGCTGTGGCGGCGCTCACCCGCAAAAGCTCGGCGGCCAGCGCTTCCATGGGGAAGCGGTGCAGGCAATCATGGCTCCACACCCCGGCAAACGCCGCATCCCGGAACGGCAGGCCGCGCGCCGGATGCACGAACAGCACATCGAGGTTGGCGGGCCGCCGGCCGTGCGCCAGCCAGTGCGCGACGCCGCGATAGCCCAGCACATCGCGGTTGCCCTCCACCAGCATGACGATGCGCTGCTCGGGAAAGCGCTCGGCCAGCCAGAAGCCGCTCCAGCCGGTGCGGGCCCAGGGGTCGAGGATAACATCCCCCGGCGCCAGCCCGGCGGCGAAATGCGGCAGCACGGCCTCCGCCGCCCGCACCGATTCATTGAACGGGTGGAAGGCTGCGTAGATTTCCAGCTGGTCGCGGCTGAACTTGCTCTGCCGATAGCCGGCATAGTCCGCCGCGCTGCCGAACCATGCGCTCTCGGCATCGGCGGCCGGCGGGTCGATATCCGCCTCGGTAAACAGCGCGAACCCCCGCGCGATCGGCACCTGCACGCCGCAGCGCTCGCACGCCAGCGTGCCGGCGAGCACCTCCTCGCCCTCGCTCGCCGCGATATCGAGGCGCAGGCCGTGGCGGCAGGCCGGGCAGGCAAGATGGTCAAGCAGCGAGCGATGCATGGTCAGAGATTCATATAGGTGAAATCGGAAAAGCCCTTGTCCGAAAACAGCACGACCAGGGCGATCAGCACGCCGCGCACAAGGGCGGTGCCGAGGTTGGCGGCGCGCACGCCGAGCCGTTTGACCATAAGAGCGTAAAGCATCAGCCGGACCTCGCAAATGTCTCGATGGCTTCGACGACAGGGTAGGAGAACATGACGAAGTGGATCGTCAGCAGCCCTGCCAACACGTTCCAGCCGCGCTGCCCGGCCGGCCCCAGCCGCGCATAGGCCGGCGCCGTCAGCGCTGCGAAGCGCCGCCAAATCGTCAACCCCATGGCATGGTACACACCCCAGAGCAGATAGTGCATCGAGGCTTCGTGCCACAGGCCGAGCACCAGCATCGAGGCGGTTGTGGCCAGCAGCGGGCTGCGCCAGCGCGCCAGTGCCGGCATATGGACATAGTCCCGGCACCAGCTTGAGAGCGTGATGTGCCAGCGCCGCCAGAAATCCCCGATGTTCCGCGCCAGGAACGGCCAGCGGAAGTTCTCGGGCAGGCGGAAGCCCATGATCGCGCCAAGGCCGATGGCGATATCGCTGTAGCCGCTGAACTGCATGTAAAGGTTGGCCCACATCAGCACGCTGTCCGCATAGAGGCGCCCAGCGGTGCCCGGCGCCAGGCCGGCCAGTGGCGCCAGCTTTTCCGCCAGCAGGTAATTGGCGATCAGCACGATCTTGACGGCGCCGGCCAGCACCCGGCCCAGGCCGGTGGAGACCAGCTCCGGGTCCCAGCGGCGGCGGCGCAGATCCCGCAGGAAATCATCGAAGCGGTTGATCGGCCCGACGAACAGCACCGCCGGGAAGAACTGGTAGGCCAGCACATCCTGCAAGCCATGGGCGCGCAGCCGGCCACGATCCGCCTCCAGAGCATAATGCACCAGCCGCAGCACATAATAGGCCATGCCGAGCGGCAGCGCCGCCGCCGGCAGGCCCCAGCCATCCAGCGCGGTGGCGCGCAGCAGGAACACGGCATAGATGGTGGCGACCGCGGCGACGAACAGCCCGGTGGCGCGCGGCCCGGCGCGACGTTGCACCAGCATCATGCTGGCTCCGGTGCCAAGCAGCAGAAAGCCGAGTGACAGCGGCGAGAGGCTGCCGACCAACCCCATGCCGCACCCCGTCATCACCGGCATCCGCCAGCGCTCGGGGACGATCCAGCCCAGCACGGCGGCGGCCGCCAGCCAGAGCGACAGGATGAGGATGGTCTGCGAGCCGATCACGCGCCGGGCTGCCCCAGCCGTGTTGCCAGATGGGCCGCCAGCCAGGCCGAGGTACGGCGCCGGCCCTCGGCTGTCATATGTCCGGCGTCATGATAGTCCGCCGGCGTGACGGGCGCTGCCACGCGCAGCTCGGCCAGCGCTTCATCGCGGGTCAGCGTGGCGCGCACGGCGTTCGCATCACGCAGCAGCTTTGCCGGGAGCTGCCCGGCAGCGTCCGGCCGAGGCGGCAAGCGTAGCAGCGCCGTCTCGGTGCCTTGCGCCCTCAGCGTCCGCAGGAAGGCCAGATAGGGTGCCCGATCAGCGGCGGAGCTGGCGGTCCTGAGCGCGAGGATGCGCATCCGCTTGGCCACATAGGCGTCCATGTCGACAATCCGGCTGGTGCCATAGTCGCAGGCGCGGTCGAAGCCATCGGCGCGATTGTCGTCGCCGCGCCGGTCGAGCCGAGGCACGCCGCGAAGCGTGTTGCGCACGGATTGTCGCCAGCCGGGCCGCGCCGGCATGTCGCCGCGGAAGACGAAGGTCTCATACACCATCATGTCTGTCTCGAGCAGCACCAGCCTTGGCTTCAGCCGGACCACGGCATCGAACACTTCGGGCAGGTCTTCGGCGGCGGCGCCATCCTGCACCACGCGCACCAGCCGCAGATCGGCACCGAGCCGGCGCAGGCGGCTTGTGAACACCGGATCAGTCTCGATGGCGCAGCGCGTCTTGGAGGTGCCGATAATGACGATGGTGCGCGGCCCCTCGGTGGCATCGGCGAGCCGCGCTACATTGAACGATGCGGCGCGCTGGCCCGGTGCCAGCGCCCTGTCGAGCAGCACCAGCCCGGCGAGGATGGCCGCCGCCACGCCGGCAGCGGCAGCCCAGGTCCACAGTGGCGGCTGCGGCGGGGCTTCGGCCGGGTCTGCCATTTCAGCGCGGCGCCACCAGCGCCAGCGCCTTGCCAAGGCTGTCGATGGAAATGACCTCGCGCGGCGTGAGGCTCACGCCAAACGCCTGCTCGATGGCGATGACGAACTCCATGTGCGCCAGCGAATCCCAGCCAATCACGTCCTCCGGGACGCTGGCCAGTGTCAGCCTTGCCCGGTCGGTGCGGAAATGGCTGGCGGCCAGGGCGAGCAGCCGGTCCTCGGCATCGGCCTGTTCGCGCTCCGCGCTGCGTTGCACCGCCGGCTGGCTCGGGCCGGCCTCTGCCGCCACTTCGAACAGCGCCCTGGCGGCATCGATGATGATCTTGCCGGAGCGGCCCTTGGGCAGCTCTGCCGCGATCACGATGCGGCTGGGCACCTTGCGGGGTTCGATCTTCTCGCCGCAGAAGCGCAGCAGCTCATCCTCGCTCACGCCATCGGCGGCCACCAGCGCCACCAGCCGCTCGCCCCAATCGACATCGGGCAGGCCAAAGGCCAGCGCATCGCGCACCGCCGGATGCAGCGCCAGCACCTCGGCGACTTCCTCCGGCTGGATGTTGAGGCCGCCGCGGATGACGATGTTCTTCTTGCGGCCGCAGATGGCGTAGATGCCGTCGCTGGAGAGGGTGGCAATGTCCCCGGTATGGAACCAGCCATCGGCCTCGATCGCCTCGCGGGTCAGCGCCTCATCACCGAAATAGCCGGACATCAGCAGGTCCCCGCGGATCAGCAGTTCGCCCTCGCCGCCCTGCGGCACGTCCTGGCCCTCGGCATCGATGATGCGCAACTCGCAATCGACAGGGCGGCCGATGCTGCCGGGCACGCGCGTGCCGAGCGTGGCTCCGGCAAACACGCCGCCGGCCACGGTTTCCGTCAGCCCATAAAGGTTGATGAGGTTGATGCCGAACTTGGCCTCCACCGCCTCCCACAGCGCCGCCTCCAGGGCCGCGCCGCAGGAAATCATCAGCTGGAAATCGCCGCCCTTGAAGGCGTCGTCCTGGTTGCGCGAGAGCCGGACGATCAGCGCCAGCATCGTCGGCACCGCAATCATGTGCGTGATGCGCAGCTGGTAAACCGAGTCCAGCAGCTGCTCGATGGTGTTGATGGCGAAGGCCAGCGGCCGGTGCAGCGTCGCCTGGGCGTGAAATGCCATCACCGGGCCCTGAATCATGCCATCGGCGTGCGAGAGCATGAGCGTGTTGAGAATGGCGCTTTGTGGCCCGATGCCCTGCACGCGGCTGAGCGTGGCGAGATGGCTGAACAGGGCGCGGTGGCTGATGCAGACGCCCTTGGGCTGCTGGGTCGTGCCCGATGTGAAGAGAATATAGGCGAGCGTTTCGGGCGGAATCACCGCGGGCGGCACGGCCTCGCCCAGCCTGTCGAGTTCCGCCGCCAGCCCCTCTTTGGCGCGCGCCTTGAGCAGGCCGCCGAGCAGGCCGCCGCCGGCGGCAGCCGGCACGATCTCGATGAGCGGCGTGCCGGCGGGAAGCGGCCAGCGGGCGGCAATATCGCGATCGAGGATGACGAGCGCGGGAGCGGCGCGGGCAATCAGCGCGCCGGCGCGCTCGGCCCCGGCATCGGGCTCGAGATTCACTGCAGTCAGGCCGTTGAGAACCAGCGCCGAGAACAGCAGCGCGGCCTCGCAATCATCCCGCGTGGCCATCACCACGCGGTCACCGATGGCGAGGCCATGGCTGGCGGCCAGCGCGGCGATGCTTCCGATGCGCTTCTGCAGTTCGGCATAGCTGACGACGCGCTTTTCCGCGCGGATCCACACCTTGCCGGCGCGGGCGGCCTCGGCGATGCCGGCGCGCGATTCAATGGCCATGGGCATGGTCATGTCAGCAGGTCCTTCAGGGCAGAGCGGGCGAGCTTGCCGCCGGGCAGGCGGGGCAGGGCCTCGACAAACAGGATTTCACCGGGGCGGCGGGCAGCGCCCAGCCGCTCGCCGACAAAGCGCGCCAGCCTGGCATCGAGCCCGGCGGGCGCGGCCTCGGGCGCGCGCAGCACCACCAGCGCCACCAGCCGCTCGCTCTGGTCCGCATCGGCGCGACCGCAGACAGCGGCTTCGAGCACATCGGGATGCGCCTCCAGCACGGCTTCGATCTCCTCGGGGTGGACGCGCTCGGTGCTGGCCGTCTTGATGAACAGCTCGGCCCGGCCCAGCAGATGAAAATTGCCGTCGCTGTCCCGGCGCATGACGTCGCCGGTGCGCAGCCATTCGCCATCGAAGCGCGCCTGGCTGCGCTCGGGGTCGGCAAGGTAACCGCTCATCAGCTGCGGGCTGCGGATCTGCAATTCCCCTTCGTCCGCATCGGGCACCAGCCGGGCGGTGCAGCCGACAGCGCGGCCCAGGCTGCGGTCCTGCGCGGTCCAGCCGTCGCGGCTCTGGCTGATGCAGATGCCGCCGGTTTCGGTGAGGCCATAATAGTTGATGATCGGGATGCCGAAGCGGCTGTGGAACGCCTCGACAGCCGCCGGGTTGAGCGCGGCGCCGGTGCAATAGATCGCCTGCAGCCGGTCAAGGCTGCCGGGCTCGACACGCTCGGCCACTAGCAGCAGCTGCTTAATGAGCGCCGGCCCGGAGACGAGATGATCACAGCCACTGGTGCGGATGAGGTCCACTAGCGCAAAGATATTGCCGCGCTCCGCCGGCGGCGAGGCCAGCCATGCGAGGCCGCCGATGGGCGCCGCCACCAGCGCGTTGCGCAGCCCGCTCATGGTGTGCAGCTCGGGCAGGTTGAGCAGGCGTTCGCCCGCCCGCCAGCCGAAGCTGGACAGCGTGACGGCGGCACCATGGGCCAGCGCGCCACGGCTGAGCACAACGGCCTTGGGCGTGCCGGTCGAGCCCGATGTGAACAGATAGGCAGCAGGCAGGCCCGGATCGTGCGGGCCAGGCAGGGTGCCGCCATCGCAGCGCCAGCCCGCAACGTCTTCCAGGGCGATGGCTCTGGCGCCCGGAAACAGCGCGGCAAGCCCGGCAAGCTCCGCTGCGGGCGTGACGATCGCGGCCGGCTTCAGGCTGCCGGCGGCCTTTTCCACCAGATAGTCCGGCCATTGCCAATCAATGGGGGCAAAGATCGCGCCCAGCGCCATGCAGCCCCAGAACAGCGGCAAGGCCTCGCCGGATTGCTGAGCCTTGAACAGCACCACACCACCTGCCCTGATGCCCAGCCCCTGCAAGTGGCAGGCCGCAGCGCGCAGCTGCTCGTCTGCTGCTGGTGGGCAGGAGGAGAACTGGTCGAAGTCGGCAAGAGCGCTTTCGGCTGTTGCCGACATTCAAACCCCCCAAGGACAGGCGCTCAAATGACACAAGCTATTTCGCCCGTGCAAGCGCGCTACCATGAATTCTTTGAGAAGTCTGGCGGTTGTCGGCGGCTTGCCCGGCTCAGGCGGCCTTGTCCGTCACGCCGAGCATGTCCCCCGGCTTCGTGTCCCGCACCAGCCGGACAAAGGACTGGATGGCGATTCGCTCCAGCATCGGCATGCGGCTGCGGAACGGCTTTTCGTGGCCGGCAAACACCGTCATTCCCTCCATCGAGGCCGAGATGAACAGCGCCAGCGTCTCGCGCTCGGTCTCGGAAAGCGCCGGGTTGATCTCGGCGATGATGTCGTTGAGCGGCTGGCGAGCGCGACAATAAAGCTCATGCACGCGATCAAAAACAAACTGGTCGTGGTTCGAAAGCGCCCAGAGCTCCATGAAGAAGTGCGTCGTTTTCTTGGTGGTGATGTCCTCGAGAATCAGCACGATCAGGTCTTCCAGCCGCTGCTCCGGCGTGGTGCCGGGCACGTGCATGAGCTTGTCGAACTCGGTCTGGTAGCTGCTGATCACGGCATCGAAAAGCGCCCGCGCCAGCTCCTCCTTGGTGGGGAAGTAATAGGAAATATGCCCTACTTTCATGCCACTGGCCTCGGCGATGCGGCGGAAGCTCAGCGCCCGGTAGCCATGCTCGATCAGCAGGTCGAGTGCGGCGCGCAGTATCAGCTCATAGCCTTCCTGGCCGCGCGCATAGCCGCCGTCACGCGCATTGAACTTGAGATCAGGGACAAAATGGTGGGGCACGCACTCGCTCCGGAAACTTGCTGAACACTCCCATACGCACACCGCAGAATGGCGCAAACTTTGACGCTTGACAAACCTTTGTTTCGCGTCCAATTTTCGAACAGGGAGACTGCACTGGCTTGGGAGAGTCGTGCAGCAACATCAAGGGGCTGGTATGAGCAAATCATCCATGCGGTTGCGCACTCTGCGTGATGTCGCGGTGCTGGCGTTGCTGTCGGCAGCGCCGTCATTCGCTGCCGATTACCCCAAGCCGCTGGCGGAGGAGCCGATCCCGGCCGTCGCCACCCTGCCGGGCACCTACCCAGCAAGCTGGATGCTCGTGCACGACATGAACTTCACCAGCCTGCTCGATGGCCGGGTCGTTGTTGTCGATACCGCCGCTGAGACCGAAAATCTCAAGGGCGTGATGCCCGCCGCGCAGTTCGCCATCTTCACCGCCGCCACCACGCGGCCCGAGATTTACGTTGCCGAGACCTTCCACTCCCGGCTGACACGCGGCACCCGCACCGATGTCATCACGATATATGATCGCAGCACGCTGGCGGTGAAGGACGAGATTGTCCTGCCCGGCGGCAAGCGTGGCCAGTTCGTCTCGACCAAGAACAGCTTCAAGCTGACCAATGACGAGAAATGGGCGCTGCTGTTCAATTTCACCCCGGCGTCGTCGGTCTCGGTGATTGATCTCGACAGCCGCAAGATCCTTGGCGAAGTGGACCTGCCGGGCTGCTCGATGATTTACCCCACCGGCCCGCGCGGCTTCTCCACGATGTGCGCCGATGGCACGATGACGACGCTCGACCTGGCGGCTGATGGCACAGTGGCTGCCTCGCGCACCACCAAGGCCTTCAATGATATCGACAAGGACGCCATGTTCATGATGCCGGCGATGGTCGGCAACACGGCGTGGTTTGTCACCTTTGCCGGCAACGTCCAGGGTGTCGATCTCGCCGGACCCACCGCGACCCCGAAGCCCAAGTTCGCGCTCGGCACGGCCGATGGCGCCGTGACGGAATGGCGCCCCGGTGGCTGGCAGGTTGTCACCTCTGATGCGGCCGGGCTGCTCTATGTGCTGATGAACCCGGCCGGCAAGGAAGGCAGCCATAAGGATGGCGGCACCGAGGTCTGGGTTGTCGATCCCGTCAAGCAGCAGCGCCTGCGCCGGATCAAGCTGGAGAACCCCGGCGTCTCGATCGAGGCGACGCGGGAAGCCAAGCCCGGCCTCGTCGTCGCCCGGCCCGATGGCGCGCTCGATGTTTATGATGCCGCTGCCGGCACCCTGCGCAAGACGCTTGGCGGCAGCATCGCCATCAGCCCCTTCACCATGTCGGCTGTGCAATAATGGCCGGCCTGGCCTGGTTCCTGGCGCTGGTGCTGGCCACCTCCGGCCTGCAGAAGCTGCTTGAGCGTGACCGCATGGGCATGGCGACGGCCCGGCTGACGGGGCTCAACCTTGCTGTCGCCGGCCCCGTCTCGCTTGTTGCTGCCGCCATCGAGGCGATGGCGGCGCTGGCGCTGCTGTTCCAGCCGACGCAAAGCCTTGGCGCCGTGCTCGCCGGCGGCCTGTGGCTTGGCTATGGCGCGGTGCTGGTGGCTGCCGCCCGCCGTGGGGACAGCCTTGATTGCGGCTGCAGCCTCGCGGCCCGCACCAAGCCTGTCGATGGCTTCATGATCACCAGGGCCTTCGGGCTGGTCGCGCTCGCCGGCCTCACGCTGGCCGCGGCGCTGGCCGGCGCCACCGCTCCGGGTATCGAGCCGCTGTTCGCCGCCTTCGGCCTCTTCACGCTCTACCATGCCGCCGGCGAGATCGCCGCGCTGCCGCCGCTCCGCAGAAAGGCCGCACGATGACCGGTATTCTCCTGACCTCGCAGATCCTCATCTGGATCGCGGTGATTGCGCTTGGCGTGCTGGGCATCGCGCTGGCCCGCCAGGTGGGCGTTTTGCACGAGCGGATCGCTCCGGCCGGGGCGCTCTCGCTGCACCAATCGGTGAATGTCGGGGATGCTGTCACCCCGATGCAGTTGACGGCGCTGGATGGCCAGTCCGTGGCGATCGGCGGCACCCGCGCCGGCCGCAGCCAGCTGCTGTTCTTCGTCTCGCCGGATTGCCCGGTGTGCAAGTCCCTGCTGCCGGTGTTCAAATCCGCCGCCGCATCGGAATCAGATTGGCTCGATGCCGTGCTCGCCAGTGATGGGGACGAGAGCAAGCAGCGCCGCATGATCATGCAGCACGGCCTTTCCAGCATCCCGTTCGTGCTCTCCGAGAGCCTCGGCCGCTCGCTCGGTGTCGCCAAGCTGCCCTATGCCGTGCTGATCGATGAAGCCGGCAAGGTGGCGGCGCTCGGCCTCGTCAACACCCGTGAACATCTGGAAAGCCTGTTCGAGGCCAAGGAGCGCGGCGTCGCCTCCATCCAGGAATATCTGTCCCGCCGCGAGGAGGCATAAGCATGGCCAGTTTCGACAAGTTCGCGGAAAAGATGACCCGCGGCGTGGCGCGCAAGACCTCGCGCCGCAGCCTGCTCACCTGGTTGGGTGGTGCCATCACCGGCGCTGCTGTCATCCCGGTGCTGCCGGTGTCCCGCGCCATGGCAGCCGGCACCGGCGGGCATAGCGGCACCGCCGGCATCCCGCCGCAAATCTCCAGCAATCCGCAGGACCCCGGTGACAACACCCAGTGCGATTATTGGCGGTATTGCGCCATTGATGGCTTCCTGTGCAGCTGCTGCGGCGGCAAGGTGAACGTCTGCCCGCCCGGCACCGAAATGTCCCCGATCACCTGGATCGGCACCTGCAACAACCCGGCGGACGGACGAGCCTATATCATCAGCTATAACGACTGCTGCGGTAAATCCTCCTGCGGCCGTTGCCTGTGCAACCGCAACGAAGGGGATCGCCCGATCGTGCGGCCGCAGGCCAATAACGACGTCAACTGGTGCCTCGGCACGGAGAGCAGCGTCTACAGCTGCTCCACCGCCGTCATCCTCGGCGTGGCCAGCGAAGCAAAGTGAAGCGCGTTGCCGCCTTGCTGACGGCGCTGCTTCTGGCGGCGCCAGTCGCTGCCCAGGCACCGGATGGGGCGGCGCTCTACAAGCGCTGCGCTGCCTGCCACCTGCCCAGCGGCGCCGGCGTGCCGGGGGCGTTTCCACCGCTGCAGACCGATTTCGTGACGCTTGCCGGCAAGCCGGACGGCCGGCGCTATCTGGCGCTGGTGGTCATCAAGGGCATCGCCGGCCCGCTGACCATTGATGGCAAGGCCTATCGCAGCGCCATGCCGGCGCAATCGATGCTCGATGATGCCGGCATCGCGGCGGTGCTCAACCATGTCGGCAGCACCATCGCCAAGGCCGGCAGCGGCTTTCGCGCCTTCACGCCGGCCGAAGTCGCCGCCGCCCGCAAGAGCGGCGAGGGGCTGACTGCCGCCAATGTCGGTGCGCTCCACGCCACGGTAGGCGGGAAATGAGGCTCGGGCTGGCCCTTGCCTTGCTGATGCTGCCGGTTCCGGCGGTTGCAGCGGGGAGCCAGCCCGCCAGCATGATACCCGGTGTCGAGCGGCCCGAGCGCGCCCGGCAGAACTATATTCTCAAATGCCAGGGCTGCCATGGCCCGGAGGCGCAGGGCAACCGCTCCAACACGCCGCCGATGGCCAATATGGTGGCGCGCTTTCTCGCCGTGCCCGGCGGCCGGGAATTCCTCGGCCGGGTGCCGGGTGTCGCCACCGCTGCGGTGAGCGATGCCGAGCTGGCCGAGCTGCTCAACTGGACGCTGTATCGCTTCGATGCCGCGCATGTGCCGCCGGGCTTCAAGCCCTATGGCACCACCGAAATCGGCAAGCTGCGCAAGACGCCGCTTCGCACCGAAACCGCGGCCATGCGGCAAACGCTGGTTCGCGCCATGAAAACCAACCAGGCGACGGGGAAGTAAGCCTGGCTGCAACAAAAAAGGGGACACTATCATGCAGGCCACTACCGTTAAACGCATCTCCCACCTCGCCCTGCTGCTGCTCTGCGGCAGCGCCGCGACGCTCGCCCAAGCCCAGACAGCGCCCCAGACAGCGCCGCAGGCCGCTGCCGTGGAGGAGAGCGATGCCAATGAGATCATCGTCACCGCCACCAAGCGGGCCGAGAGCATCCAGGACATTCCGCTCGCCGTTTCGGCGCTCACCGGCGATGCGCTCTCCAAGTCGCGCGTGACGCAGACGGATGAGCTGGTGACGCGCACGCCCAACCTGCAGCTCTCCTCGATCGTGGGTGACAACACCCCGATCTTCTCGCTGCGCGGCGTCTCGATGTTCGATTACAGCCTCAACCAGTCCAGCCCGGTCGCGACCTATTATGACGAAGTCTACAAGGGCAATTTCGCCTTTCTCGGCGTCGCCATGTACGATCTGGAGCGCGTGGAAGTGCTGCGCGGCCCGCAGGGTACGCTGTATGGCAAGAACACCACCGGCGGCGCGGTCAACCTGATCAGCAAGGCCCCGGAGCTTGGCGAGACCAGCGGTTACGTCAATGTCGGCTATGGCAACTACAACCGCATCGATGCCAATGCCGCGATCAACCTGCCGCTCGGGGACAAGGCGGCGCTGCGCATCGCCGCCACCTATTCCAACGCCGATGGCTGGTTCAAGAACGTCGTGCCCGGCCAGCCTGATCTCGCCAGCGTGCGGGAATATGGCATCCGCGCCGCGCTGCGCTTCGAGCCTGCCGATGGCATCGACATCACCCTGCGCGGCTCGACGAGCTACCAGAACCCGCGCAACTACGGCATTTATGCCCAGCCCGAGGCCGTCAACCGCCCCGGCCTGGAGGAGCGCGAAATCGCTGCCAACGTGACCTCGCGGCGCAAGGCGCGGACCTACTCGCTGTCCCTCACCGCCAATGTCGACATCACCGATGCCCTCACCGTCACCAGCATCACGGCGTGGGACAAGGGCAGCCTCAACTTCTTCGAGGATACCGATGGCCAGGCGATCGAGCTGCTCGAAATCCCCTACAATGACCGCGCCACCCAGTTTGCCCAGGATCTGCGGCTGACCAGCGATTTCGATGGCCCGTTCAACTTCATCCTCGGCGGCTTCTTCCATCGCGAGAACGTCTTCAACCAGACGACCTTCCAGATCGCCACCGACGTGGATTCGGACGGCCTGCCCGGTGTGACGGCGAATGACTGCGCCATCGGCCTGCCGCTCGGCTGCCTGTTCGACAACAGCTTCGACCAGCTGAAGAAGAGCTATGCCGTCTATTCCGACGCCAACTTCGCCATCACCGATGCCCTCACCCTGCGCGGCGGCCTGCGCTTCACCCATGATACCGGCCAGCAGACCGACTTCCGTGCCGATGCCCTTGGCCCGGATCGCGTGCTTGTCGCCAATCTCATCCCGCTGTCCAACCTGTTCTACAAGACCGACAATCTCTCGGGAAAGATCGGCCTCGATTACAAGTTCGAGAGCGGCCAGATGGTCTATGCCAACTACAGCCGCGGCTATCGTGCCAACAGCTTCAACGCCCAGGCCTTCTTCGATCCGTCCGAGCTTTCGGTCGCCAAGCCCGAGACCATCGATGCCTTTGAAGTCGGCCTGAAGAGCCAGTTCGCCGACAGGCGGGTGACGCTCAATCTCGCTGGTTTCTACTACAAGTACAGCAACCAGCAGTTCATCAACGTCGATCCCGCAACGGCGGCGCAGACGCTGCTCAACATCCCGCGCTCGCGCATCTTCGGCGCCGAGGCCGAGCTGGTGGCCCGCGCCTCTGACCAGCTGACGCTGCGCGGCGGCCTGGGGCTGCTCGACAGCGAGATCCAGCAGGGCACCGTCAGCGGCAACAACGTCGCGGGCAACAAGCTGGCCAACGCCCCGGCACTGTCGTTCAACCTTGGCTTCGATGCCACGGTCATGGATGGCAACAGCGGCAAGCTGAGCTTCCATGGTGACCTGTCCTATGCCGGCGCGCAGTTCTTCGAGGTGCTCAACATTCCGCGGCTGGAGCAGGGCGCCTATGCGCTGCTCAGCGGGCATATCGATTGGGAATCGTCCAATGGCCGCTGGAATGCGTCGGTGTGGGGCAAGAACCTCACCAACAAATTCTACTTCACCTCGCGGGTAGACCTGCTCGCCGGCTTCGGTTTCGACTATAACCATATCTCGGCGCCGCGGACGTTTGGCGTTACTGTCGGCACGAAATTCTGAAGCGGCGAAAACGCCGTTCCTTGGGGAGACCATCATGTCAGACTATAAACTGCTCATCGGCGGCCAGCTCGTTGCCGGTGATTCGACCATGGACGTCATCAACCCGGCCACCGAGGAGGTGCTGGCGGTCTGCCCGCGCGGCTCCGAGCGGCAGATGAACGCGGCGGTCGCCGCCGCCAAGGCCGCCTTCAAGGGCTGGGCCAAGACGCCGATCGACGACCGCCGCGCCTGCGTCAGCAAGCTGGCCGATGCCATCGAGGCGCGCACCACCGAGCTCGCCCGGCTGCTCACCCAAGAGCAGGGCAAGCCGCTCAGCGAATCCACCGCCGAGATCACCTACACGGCGGCGTTCCTGCGCTATCTCGCCAGCCTCGATCTGCATGGCCGGATGATCGAGGACAATGAGACGCGCCGCGTCGAGCTGCGGCGCAAGCCGCTGGGCGTGGTCGGCTGCATCATCCCCTGGAACTTCCCGGTGCTGATCGTCGCCTTCAAGGCGCCGGTGGCGTTGATTGCCGGCAACACGCTGGTCATCAAGCCAGCGCCGACAACGCCGCTCACCACGCTGCGCATCGGCGAGCTCTGCGCCGAGATCTTCCCGGCCGGCGTCGTCAACATCGTCACCGACCAGAACGACCTTGGCGGCGTGATGACCGGCCATCCGGATATCGCCAAGATCTCCTTCACCGGCTCTACCGAGACCGGCAAGAAGGTCATGGCCAGTGCTGCCTCCACCATCAAGCGCATCACGCTGGAGCTGGGCGGCAATGACGCCGCCATCGTCATGCCCGATGCCGATCCGGTGGCGGTTGCCCCCGGCATCTTCGGGGCCGCCACCATGAACGCCGGGCAGGTCTGCCTCGCCATCAAGCGCGTCTATGCGCACGAGTCGCATTATGACGCGCTGTGCGCCGAGCTGGCCAAGCTTGCCGATGCCGCCATCGTCGATGATGGCCTCAAGCAGGGCGCCCAGATCGGGCCGCTGCAGAACAAGATGCAGTATGAAAAGGTGAAGGGCTTCCTCGAGGACGCCCGCGCCCATGGCAACATCATCGCCGGCGGCCAGGTCGAGGATCGGCCTGGCTATTTCATCCGCCCCACCATCGTCCGCGATGTCGAGGATGGCACGCGCATCGTCGATGAGGAGCAGTTCGGCCCCATCCTGCCGATCATCAAGTACAGTGACCCTGAAGCCGCGCTGGCCAAGGCCAATGCGTCGCCCTGGGGCCTTGGTGGTTCCGTATGGGGCCAGGATCGTGACAAGGCCTATGCGCTGGCCTGCGAAATGGATTCGGGCACGGTGTGGATCAACAAGCACCTCGATTTCGGGCCGAACATTCCGTTCGGCGGTGCCAAGCAGTCCGGCATCGGCGTCGAGTTTGCCGAGGAAGGGCTGAACGAGTTCACCCAGATCCAGGTCATCAACGAAGCGCGATGAGCACCAACCTCAGCCACTCCATTGGCGACACCGAGCCGCCGCTGCTCGAATACACCATCGGCGAGGCGCTGGACCGGGCGGCGGCGGCCTGGCCGGACAGCCTCGCTCTGGTCTCGCGCCACCAGGGCATCCGCTGGACCTGGGCGGAGCTCAACGCGCAGGCCAACCGCATCGCTGCGGGGCTGCTGGCGCGTGGCTTCCAGAAGGGGGACCGTATCGGCATCTGGTCGCCCAATTGCGCTGAATGGGCGGTCACCCAGTTCGCCACTGCCAAGGCCGGGCTGATCCTCGTGACGATCAACCCGGCCTATCGGCTCTCGGAAGTGGAGTATGCGCTCAACAAGGTCGGCTGCGTCGGCCTGATCACCGCTGTGGCATTCAAGACCAGCGATTATGTCGGCATGCTGCGAGAGCTCGGGCCGGCGCGGCTGCCGAGCCTGCGGTTGATGGTGACACTGGGCGAGGCCGCGCATGAAGGCTTTGTCCGCTGGGATGATCTCGCGATCGCGCCAGATGCAGGCAAGCTTGCGGAGGTTGCCGCCACGCTGGATCGCAACGACGCGATCAACATCCAGTTCACCAGCGGCACCACCGGCTTCCCCAAGGGTGCTGCGCTCACCCACCGCAATATCCTCAACAACGGCTATTTCACCGGCCGCACCATCAAGCTCAGCCCGGCGGACCGCGTTTGCATCCCGGTGCCGCTCTACCATTGTTTCGGCATGGTGCTGGGCAACCTCGCCTGCCTCACCTCGGGCGCCGCCATGGTCTTTCCCGGCGAGGCGTTCGATGCGCGGCTGGCGCTGGAAGCTGTCGAGGCCGAGGGCTGCACGGCGCTCTATGGCGTGCCGACGATGTTCATCACCATCCTCAACCACCCGGACTTCGCGCGGTTCAATGTCTCGACGCTGCGCACCGGCATCATGGCGGGCTCGCCCTGCCCGATCACGACGATGCGTGAGGTCATCTCCAAGCTCAACATGAGCGAAGTCACCATCGGCTATGGCATGACGGAAACCAGCCCGCTGACCACGCAAACCGCCACCGATGATCCGCTGGAGGAGCGCGTCTCCACCGTCGGCCGGGTGCATCCCCATGCCGAGGCGCGCATCGTCGGCCCAGATGGCAACACCCTGCCGCGCGGCGAGCAGGGCGAATATTGCGCCCGCGGCTATGCCGTGATGCTGGGCTATTGGGATGATCCGGAAAAGACCGCGGAAGCCATCGACAGCGAGGGCTGGATGCACTCGGGCGATCTCGCGACGATGGACGAGAACGGCTATGTCCGCATCACCGGCCGCATCAAGGACATGATCATCCGCGGCGGCGAGAACATCTACCCGCGCGAGATCGAGGAGTTCCTGCTCTCCCACCCGGCCATCGCCGATGCCCAGGTGTTCGGCGTGCCCGACGAGAAGTTCGGCGAGGAGGTCTGCTGCTGGGTGATCGCCAAGGCCGGTGCCAGCATCGAGGCCGCCGATGTCGTTGCGCACTGCAAGGGGCAGATCGCGCACTACAAGGTGCCGCGCCACATCCGCGTGGTTGAAGCCTTTGCCATGACCGTGACGGGCAAGGCGCAGAAGTTCGAGATGCGCAAGATCATGGAAGCCGAATTGAAGGCCTCCTGAGCGCCGACGGGAAGGAACCCCGAGACATGCCATTGCAGACGAAAACAGCGGCGATGATCGCTGCCATGCCGCTCGAATATATCCGTGTGGTTGTCGACGGCAGCCTGCTGATCGTGACGCTGGACCGGGCTGCCAAGCGCAACGCGCTCGATCGCCAGTTCGTCGAGGAGCTGTTCGATCTGTTCCAGGCCATTGAAGGCTCGGATGTCCGTGCCGTCGTGGTGGCAGCGGCGGGCGATCACTTCTGCGCCGGGCTCGATCTGGTCGAGCACCACCGTGAGGACCGCAGCGCCACCGATTTCATGTATATCTGCCGGCGCTGGCACGCGGCGTTCGAGCGTATCCAGCATTGCGGCGTGCCGGTTATCGGGGCGCTCAAGGGCGCTGTTGTCGGCGGCGGGCTGGAGCTGGCGTCGAGCTTCCACATCCGCATTGCCGATCCGACCACCTATTTCGCCCTGCCAGAGGGCCAGCGCGGCATCTTCACCGGCGGCGGCGCCACGGTGCGGGTCGCCCGGATGGTTGGCGAGCCGCGCATGGTGGACATGATGCTCACCGGCCGGGTCTATGCCGGCGAAGAGGCCGTTTCGGTTGGCCTGTGCCAATATCTGGTGCCGGCGGAGGAGTGCCTGCCCAAGGCCATCGAGATTGCCCGGCGGGCAGCGCAGAACCCGCCGCTGTCCAACTTCGCCATCACTTCGGCGATCGCCCATATCGGCAACATGCCGGCCAGCGACGCGTTTTTCGCCGAGGCCTTCATTGCCGGCATCACCAACACCCAGCCGGCCTCCAAAGAGCGGCTGGAAGCCTTTTCCAACAAGTCAGCCCCCAAGGTGCTGAAAGACTGAGGTGAGCGCCATGAGCAATCCCGATGCTGCCAATTCCGCCGCTGAAGCACCGCCGGTGCTGGCTTCCACTGATGGCCCCATTGCCCGGCTGGTGCTGAACCGCCCGCGCGCCGGCAACAGCCTCTCCATGGCGCTGGTCACGGCACTGCGGGCCGAGCTGGCGGCGCTGGCCGAGCGGCAGGACATCAAGGTCATCATCATCTCGGCCACAGGTGGCCGCATCTTCAGCGCCGGGCATGACCTCAACGAGTTTGCCGGTGAGCCGGACCAGGATTTTCTCGCCCGGGATTTTGCCGGCATCGCAGCGCTGATGCAGGCGATCATGGCGCAGCCGCAGATCGTCATCGCCAAGGTCGAGGGCGTGGCGACGGCGGCGGGCTGCGAGCTGGTCGCGGCGTGCGATCTGGCGCTGGCGTCGTCGGTGGCGCGCTTCGCCGTGCCAGGGGTCAATATCGGCTTCTGGTGCCACACGCCGCAGGTGCAGCTGGCCCGCAACATCGGCCGAAAGCCGGGGATGATGATGCTGGCCACGGGGCGGCTGTTCCCGGCGGCGCACGCCCTGCAGATCGGGCTCATCAACGAAATCCATGAGCCGGACGCGCTCGATGCCGCTGTCGAGGCGCTGGCCGGGGAAATCGCCTCGAAGTCGCGCGCCGTGCTGGAAATCGGCAAGAAAGCCTATCACGCCCAGGCGTCGCTCGGGGTGGCAGAGGCCTATGCGTTCGCGCAGGGTTCGGCGCTGGCCAACCTCGCGCACCCGGACGCGAAGGAAGGCATTGCCGCCTTCCTTGAAAAGCGCCCGGCAAAGTGGAGCGGCGACCCGGCCTAGGTCGCCGCCAACACTCTCAGCGCAGCGTCGCGTTGGCCGCCAGATAGGCATCCACCGCCTGGGCGCATTCGCGGCCCTCGCGGATCGCCCAGACCACGAGCGACTGGCCGCGCCGCATGTCGCCACAGGCGAAGATGCGGTCCACGGATGTCGCGTGCTGCTTCATCTCGGCCTTCACCGCGCCGCGGGCTGTCATGTCGACGCCGGTCTGCGCAATCAGGCCATCGGTGCGCGGCCCGAGGAAGCCCATGGCGAGCAGCACCATGTCCGCCTTGATGCGGAACGCCGAGCCCGGCACTTCCTGCATGCTCATGTGGCCGTTCGGCCCCTGCATCCATTCGGCGCGCACGCACTCGATGGCGGTCACCTTGCCGTTCTCGCTGATCACCTGCTTGGTGAGCACCGAGAAATCGCGCTCGCAGCCTTCTTCCTGCGAGGAGGAGGTGCGCATCTTCAGCGGCCAGTGCGGCCAGGTCAGCGCCTTGTTCTCATGCGCCGGTGGCTGCGGCATCACCTCCAGCTGGATGACGCTGGCAGCGCCCTGGCGGTTCGAAGTGCCGATGCAATCCGAGCCGGTATCACCGCCGCCGATGACGACGACATGCTTCCCCGCGGCGGAAAGCGTGCCGGTGGGGGCGGCAACCTCCTCGGCATCGCCGGCGACGCGGCGGTTCTGCTGGCCAAGGAACTCCATGGCGAAATGCACGCCCTCGACATCGCGGCCCGGCACTTCCAGGTTCCGCGGGCGCTCGGCGCCACCGGCCAGCACCAGCGTGTCATAATCATCGAGCAGGCGCTGCACCGAGATGGTGACGCCGACTTCGACTTCGGTGCGGAACAGCACGCCTTCCTTTTCCATCTGCGCCACGCGGCGGTCGATGAGGTGCTTCTCCATCTTGAAATCGGGGATGCCGTAGCGGAGCAGGCCACCGATGCGGTCGTTCTTCTCGAACACCGTGGGGTTGTGGCCCATGCGCGCCAGTTCCTGCGCGCAGGCCAAGCCGGCGGGGCCGGAGCCGATGATGGCGATGCGCTTGCCGGTGCCGCGCTCGGCGATGTGTGGTTTGATCCAGCCCTCGTTCCAGCCGCGATCGACGATCTCGCACTCGATGGTCTTGATGGTGACAGGGCTGTCCTGCAGGTTGAGCGTGCAGGCAGCCTCGCAGGGCGCCGGGCAGACGCGGCCGGTGAACTCCGGGAAGTTGTTGGTCGAATGCAGCTGTTCCAGCGCCTTCTCCCAATCATCCTGGTAAACGAGGTCATTCCAGTCCGGGATCAGGTTGTTGACCGGGCAGCCGGTGTGGCAAAATGGAATGCCGCAATCCATGCAGCGCGCCGCCTGGGTGGCGACCTCCGCCTTCTCCAGCGGCACCACGAACTCCTGCCAATGCTTCAGCCGCACCTCGGGCTTCACATAGCTGCGGTCGTGGCGGTCGATTTCCAGAAATCCGGTGGGCTTGCCCATGGTGTCGATCTCTCTTGAAAGGTTCGGGCTATTCGGCGGCGACGGCGGCGGCTGCGTTGGCAGCCTCCATGTCCGTCAGCGCCCGGCGATAGTCCTTCGGCATGACCTTGGTGAACTTGCGGACGCTGTCCTGCCAATCCGCGAGGATGGCGCGGGCGCGGGCGCTGCCGGTGTGGGCGGCGTGGCGCTCGATGAGGATGCGCAACCGCTCGGTATCGAAGCGCAGCATGTTGTCGAGCACGATGCTGTCATCGCCGCTGGTGCCGCCGGCGCCATCGAGCGGCTCCAAGTCCACCATGGCCTTGTTGCACAGCGCATCGAAACCGCCGTCCGGATCATAGACATAGGCGATGCCGCCCGACATGCCGGCGGCAAAGTTGCGCCCGGTCTTGCCGAGCACGACCACGACGCCTCCGGTCATATATTCGCAGGCATGGTCGCCGGTGCCTTCCACCACGGCGATGGCGCCGGAGTTGCGCACCGCAAAGCGCTCGCCGGCCACGCCGGAGAAATAGGCTTCCCCGGCAATGGCGCCGTAAAGCACCGTGTTGCCGACGATGATGTTCTGCGTCGGGTCACGGCTGAGGCCATCGGGCTGCCGCACGATCACCCGGCCGCCGGAGAGGCCCTTGCCGACATAGTCATTGCCGTCACCCACCAGCGTCAGCGTGATGCCGCGGGCGAGGAAGGCGGCAAAGCTCTGCCCGGCCGTGCCGGTGAGAGTGATGGCGATGGTGTCCGGCGCCAGGCCGGTGTGGCCATAGCGCCGCGCGACTTCGCCCGAGAGCATCGCGCCAACGCTGCGGTTGACGTTGCAGACCGGGCTTTCGATCACCACCGGGGTGCCGCTTTCCAGCGCCGGCCGGGCCGCCGCGATCAGGCTGTGATCGAGCGCGCGCTCCAGGCCATGCTCCTGGCGCTCGCTGTTCCAGCGCGGCAGGTCCGCCGGTACATCGGGCTGGTAGAGCAGCTTGGAGAGGTCAACGCCCTTGGCCTTCCACTGCTCCACCACCGGGCGGGCATGCAGCAGCTCGACGCGGCCGATCATCTCGTTGACCGTCCGCACGCCAAGCTGGGCCATGATGACGCGCAGCTCTTCCGCCACGAAGAAGAAGTAGTTGATGACATGCTCGGGCTGGCCGGTGAAGCGGGCGCGCAGCACCGGGTCCTGCGTCGCAACACCCACCGGGCAGGTGTTGAGAT
>DIUN01000042.1 GCA_002423025.1 Sphingomonadales bacterium UBA6157
TGGAGCAGCCCGGTAGCTCGTCAGGCTCATAACCTGAAGGTCACAGGTTCAAATCCTGTCCCCGCAACCAAATACACAAAGCCCCACAGGGAAACCTGTGGGGCATTTCGTGCGTTCGGGCGTCATGGCAGCGAATAGAGCCAACTCAGGGAATAACTGGCGCAGAGTCCCAGAAAGCAAAGAACTCGGCTGAATAGCTTGCCGGTACATAAACATCGCATTGATCGGCCGTGACAACATCCAGAAGCAGGGCGCTGTGGTGCATCACTGTGCGCGCTACCGAGCCAGTGGAAAAGGCTATATCCTCGACATCAAATACGCCGCCGATCATCAAAAACTCTCGCCAACCGGGGCCGCTGAGCCGCCTGCCAACGAGGGCAGCGCTGACTTCGACGATCGTTCCTGCATCGCCGACCAGAGCCGCGAACCGACGTTTCACGTCCGATGACAGTTCGCTGGCGCAGGAGATGAGCCAATGGTCGGCTTCCAGCCAGAGCAGTCGCACATCATCTAAGGTGCAAGAACGGCATGGCAAGGGAAGGTCCGCGCCGAGGCCGTTGGCAAGCCGGATCAGGCCGCTCTCATCCCAGATTGCGAGGCGGAACAGTGTGTTCCCAATGATCGGAGTCAGCGCCACCTCAGTCACGATAGCGATCCCCCGCAGCATCGTAGAAGACGGGTGTGACGACCCGTACCGGCACTTCGATCCCACGGGTTGGTGACGATACAAGCAATTGCTCGCCCATGCGCAGCATCCCGCCTTGAAGCAGCGCTAAAGCGATGCCGCCGCTGCCGATGATACGCTCGCCCGCCGATGAGACATGGCCGATGGGCGTTCCGCCCCTTTCGCTCAGCAGCATCGCGCCTTCTGGGATGGCGCTATCGGCCTCCAGCCCGACAAGGGCTTCGCGATCTACGCTTTGCAGCGCCGGCCTTGCGAGCGCCGAGCCGCCGATGAAGCCCCTGCCGCGCAGCATTTTGCGCAGCCCTAGGTCTTGCGGTGTTGTCCTGCCGCTGGCTTCAGCGCCAACAACGATGTGCCCCTTTTCGATCCGCAGTAGTTCCAGCGCCTCCAGACCGTAAAGCGCTCCGCCGGCTGCCAGCGTCGCGGTCTCAATTGCTCGCCATGCCGCAACCATGCGGTCTCCTGGCAAATAGAGTTCAAAAGCGCGCTCGCCGCTATAGCTTGCCGCCAGCAACCAGCCCGCCCCGCCTTCGATCGTCACGGCACTGGCACCCATGTGGCGGGGGGCTGCGGCACCCGTCATCGCCTCGATGGTTGACCGTGCCTGTGGGCCTGCGAGAGCGAGTGCTGCCCAATGCTCCTGCACATTGACGACAGCAACCCTGAGCTTCGGCGCCAGAATACTGCGGGCATAAGAAAGGTGGGCATCCATCCGATCGGAGCCGCCGGTCGAACTCGTGAGCAAGAAGTGGGTTTCGCCCAGCCGCCAGACGGTTCCGTCGTCCATGACCATGCCGTCTTCGCGCAGCATGAAGGTGTAGCGGCCCCGACCGATTCCCAGCTTCGCGACAGTGGTGGCACAGACGATCTCAAGGAATTCCGCTGCATCAGGGCCGGAAATATCGAATTTTGCCAGTGTGGACACATCCGTCAGCCCCATGGTGGTGCGGACAGCGCGGGCTTCCCGATGTGCAGAAGCGTGCAGCGTTTCGCCGGCGCGAGGATAGGCCCGCGGCCGATGCCAATAGCCCAGCGGCTGCCAGAGCGGCGCGTGGCGCTCGTGCTCGGCGTGCAGAACCATGCGCCGGCGCGGCGCCATATGGTGGCCGCCGTCTTCACCGGCCAGGACGCCAAGCGTGACAGGCACATAGGGAGGCCGAAAGGTTGTCAGCCCAACCTCGGCGGGTGCCCTGGCCTCATTGGCGCTCAATCGCATCAGGCCGGGAATGTTCGAGGTCTTGCCCTGGTCCGTTGCCATGCCGAGCGTTGTGTAGCGCTTCATATGCTCGACGGAGCGGTAGCCCTCGCGCCATGCGAGATCGAGATCGGAGGCGGTCACATCATTCTGAAAATCGACAAAGGCCTTCCTAGGTGTGACATCGGGCTGTGCCGCTGTGCCATGCCAGCTGCTGGCGGGAGCGTTCGTGACCGGTGCGTCGCCAGCGTTGCCGCCGCCGGCGCACCAGCCTTGGGCCAGCACATCGGCGAGCGTTTCGGCGGCCGAAGCGGCGCCGATGGTCAATTGCGATTGGCGGCTCGTGGAGGGGATGAAGGCGCCGCAGCCGTCATGCCACGCCAGATCACCGCCGGCCTGACTGTGGAGGTGCACGGATGGCGTGAAGCCACCGGACATCGCGACAAGATCACAGCGAATCTGCTGCTTGCGTCCGGCGATCATCGCGGTGACGGCGGTGACGGGCGCGCCTTGGGCTGCCAGCAGCGCATCCCCCTTGCGGGTGTCGATCAACCCGGCGATTTCAGCGCCGGCACGGGCAAGAGACTCTGCAGTCAGCGTCATGTCATCTGTGCAGCCTGCCACGATGACGCGCCGGCCGGGCACGACTGCGAAGCGCTCGATATAGGTTCGGACGGCGCTGGAGAGCATCACACCCGGGCGGTCGTTGCCAGTGAAGAGCATCGGCCGCTCGATGGTGCCGACAGCGAGGATGACCTGCCCGGCGCGCACGCGCCACAGGCGTTGCGCTATCGCGCTAGGCGCGGCGCCGGGTTCAACCAGGCGTTCGATCAGCGTCAGCAAGTCGTGATCATGGTAGCCGGTGGCCGTTGTGCGGGTGAGAACCCGGCCGCCCCGGGACAGGATGCGAGTGCAGACGGTGGCGGCCCAATCGGTGCCGGGCATTCCGCTGACCGTCGCAGCGTCGCGCAGCAGGCTGCCGCCGGGCAGGATATCCTGCTCCACCAGCATCACGCGCTTGCCGGCAGCCGATGCAGCATCCGCCGCGGCGAGCCCGGCCGGGCCGCTGCCGATGACGAGCACGTCGCAAAAGGCGGCGCGATGCTCGTAGTGATCCGGGTCTGGCTCGCTCGGGGCTGGGCCAAGGCCTGCGGCACGGCGGATGAGATGCTCATAGGCCAGCCAGAGTCTGGGGCCGCCGAAGAAGGTCTTGTAGTAAAAACCTGCCGGCAGGAACGGTGCGGCAAGGCCGATAGCGGCGCCAAGATCGACGGCCAGCGATGGCCAGCGGTTCTGGCTGGTGACGCTGAGGCCCTCGCTGATGAACAGATCCGTTGCGCGGGTATTCGGCTCGGCTCGGCCGCCTTGTCCCGCCGTGACAAGCGCGTTCGGCTCCTCGACAGCGGCGCCAAGCACACCGCGCGGGCGATGGTATTTGAAGCTGCGGCCAAAGATCATGACGCCGCTGGCGAGCAGCGCTGACGCCAGTGTGTCGCCGGCAAAACCCGAATAGACGCGGCCATCGAAGCTGAAAGCAATCGGGCGGCTGCGGTCAATCCGGCCGCCGTCTGGCAGGCGGAAGCCACTCATGATTGAGGCTCCCACACCGCAACCGAAGCGATGACATGAGTGACTGTGTGCCGTTCGATGCGCAGCCAGGCGCGGCAACCACGCGCGTGGCGCCACAGCTCGGCGGACGGTCCGCGCGCGTTTGTGCGGGTATAGAGCCGCTCGACCAGTTCGGCTGTCGGCACATCGACGCCGATGATGGTCTCGACCGGGCGCTCGAAGTTGAACTCCGCCTGCGCGCGTGGGCCGCAAAGGGGGCAGTTTATCAGCAACATCAGCGGTGGTTCGGCATGGGGCCAACGGCAGCCTCATCCTGCATCGCGCCTGTGGCAAAGCGATCAAGGCTGAAGGGCCGCGCCAGCGGGTGGACATCCCCTGTCGCCAATTGCTCGGCGAACACCCAGCCCGAACCGCAAGTGGCCTTGAAGCCGCCGTAGCACCAGCCGCCATTGATATGCAGGTTGGCGATGGGTGTTTCATCGATGATCGGGCCGCCGTCGCAGGTCATGTCGGTTGTGCCGGCCCAGCTGCGCAGCATCCGCAGCTTGGAGAGCGCGGGCACGAGGCCGATGGCCTGGCCTGCGACTTCCTCGATCCGCATCGGCACCCCGCGCTGGGAATAGGTTGGATATTGGTCCGGATCACCGCCAAGCACGATCTCACCCTTGTCGGACTGACTGATGTAGCAATGTACGGATTGCGACATGATCACCGTGTCGATCATCGGCTTTACCGGCTCGGTGACGAACGCCTGGAGCAACTGCGACTCCACTGGCAGCCGCAGCCCTGCGAGGCCCGCGACATGGCCGCTGTTGCCGGCAACCACGATGCCGACGCGGTCCGCCTCGATGGCGCCGCGCGAGGTTTCCACACCGGTTACACGTCCGCCGCTGATCGCAAAGCCGGTCACTTCGCATTGCTGGATGATATCGACACCGAGCGCATCAGCGGCACGGGCATAACCCCAGGCCACGGCATCATGCCGGGCGGTGCCGCCGCGCCGCTGGATCATGCCACCGGCGATGGGGAAGCGCGCCTTGTCCGACATATCGAGCAGGGGCACCAGCTTCGCCACAGCCTCGCGCGTCATCAACTCCGCATCGATGCCGGCGCAGCGCAGCGCATCACCGCGCTCGGCCAGACGGGTCATGTCTGAATCCGAATGGCCCAGGAACAGCGCGCCGCGCTGGCTGAACATGACATTATAGTTGAGCTCGTCCGACAGGCCCTCCCATAGCTTGAGCGAATGCTCGAGCAGCGCTTGATAGGCCGGCAGCCGATAATTGGAGCGCACGATGGTGGTGTTGCGGCCGGTATTGCCACCGCCGAGCCACGCCCGCTCCAGCACAGCGACGCTGACCCGGTGGTGCTTGGCGAGATAATAGGCCGTCGCCAGCCCATGGCCGCCGCCACCGATGATGATGACATCATATTGCTTCCGGGGCTCGGGCGAGCGCCACGCTGGCCGCCAATGCCTGTGGCCGCCAAGCCCGCCGCGCAGCAGGGCCCAGGCTGAATAGCCGCGCATCAGGCCAGAGCCGCCGGGAACCAGCCGCGCTGCTCGCGCCAGTCCGGCGCAAGTCCCTGGAAGCGATCGAGCTTGAGCTTGCCGATCTCGGCAAAGGAGCATTGTCCGTCCATCACCAGGTCTCGCAGCGCATGGCCGCTGGCCGGCGACAGGCCGAAGCCGACTCCGGACATGACGCCGATGGTGACATTGCCATGGACACGATCGAGTACCGGGCGACCATCGGGGGTGTTCTCGACAACGCCGGCCCAACTGCGAATGACCCGCAGCTTTGCCGCCTTTGGGAAAAGCACGGCCACCCGACGTGCGAGATTGCGCGACAGCGGCGAGGTGGGACGCGGCGGCGAGCCGGGGCCGGTGTCCAGCCACTCATGAGGGCCGCCGCCATAGGCAAGGTTGCCGCGCAGCGTCTGGCGGCCATAAAGGCCGTTGCCATCGACGCCGCCCACCGGCATCAGCGGCGCCGGCTCGGTAATGATCATCTCGGCGCGAGCGGCGGAGAGCGGCAGGTCAATGCCGATGCCGGCCAGCAGCACTGCCGTTTGCGGGCCGGCGGCGACCACAACCGCATCGCAGCCGATAAGGCCCTGCGCGGTCTCGACCCCGGTGACACGATCGCCTTCGGCCACCAGCCGCAGCGCCGGGGTGTTCTGCAGGATACGGCCACCAAGGTCCTGGGTTGCCCAGGCATAGGCCTGCACGGTGCGCTGCGGATTGGCATGGCCGCCGAAATGCAGGTGGATGCCACCCAGGTTTGCATCGCTGAGCAGCGGCGAGAAGGCGATAGCCTGGTGCGGGTCGATCCGGTCCACGGCATAGCCGAGCTCCAGGAACATGTCGGCCATGTAGTGATAGTGTGTCAGCTGCTTCTCGGTCATCGCGGCGATCACACGGCCACGCTGATATTCCGTGGGGTAACCGAGCAATTCGTCCATCATCGGCCAGAGACGCTGCTCCTCCTGGAACAGCGGGCTGTGATAATGCGAGGCGCCGCCGCCGTTGCGGCTTGAGGCTTCCCAGCCGACAACGCCCTTGTCGAGCACCGTGACGGAGGCGCCCGAGCGAGCCAGCCACCAGGCCGTGCTCAGCCCGGTGACGCCGGCACCGATGACGACGACATTGCTGCCGCTCATATGTGGCCGCCGCCGAGAATGGCGATGTGCATGGCTTCGCGCTCGGTGCCGATGTCACGATAAGGCGTCCATTGCGCCGGCACGCCGAACCACACATCCCAGCCGTCCGACATCCCTGGTGCCTCAGCCCAATCAGCAAGAATGCCGAGCGGAATGGGGCGGACGGGGGCGCGATAGCCGGTGAATGGCGCTGCGTCTGGCGCCAGGCCGGCTTCCGCCGCGAGCAGCAGCGAAACCTGATCGCGGCATCGGCGACCCTGGCACAGGCCCATCCCGGCGCGGGTGAGGCGCTTGATCTGGTCCTGATCCGGCGGGCCGTCTGCCAGCAGCGTGTCGATATTGCGCGCCGCCATGCACTCCGAGCGTGCGCCGAGATAGGCAGGGGGCTGGACGCCGAGCAGATCGGCACGGCTCACGCTCTCACACTGGCAGACGATAGTGTCGCCGGTGCTGCCGCGCGCCAGTGCCGCCAGCCATTCGGCGTGATAGGCAAGGCTGTCTGGCGCGCTCACGATGCCGGCGCAATCGCCGATCGCGGAGACGCCGGCCAGCGAGGTGAGGCCCGCCGCATCGATCATGGGAACATGGCCGCCGCGGGTGGCCGAGACTGCCAGCCTGGCGCCAGCGGCGGCCAGGAGTTCAATGGCAGGAACGGCAGCGATGGCGAGGCAGACCGTGTCGCACGCTATGCTGGTTTCACCCGAAAGCCCGGTGATCACGACTTGTTTGACGCCATCGGCACCGCCATCGGCGCGGGTGACGACGCTGCCGGCAAACAGCGGCACACCGGCGGCCGCAACCTGCGCCGCCAGCGCGGCGTTGCCCTGAACGCAGGCGCGGACCTCTATCAGGCCAGCGACCTCGATGCCGTGGCGTAGCGCGGCGAGGGCTGTGCGCAACGCGAGATCGCCCGAGCCGAGGATGACAATGCGGCGGCCAGCGAAAGCCTCATAGCGCTCCAGCAGCATTTTCAGCGCCATTGCGCCCATCACGCCGGGCTGGTCCCAGCCGGGAAAGCCGAGCACGAAATCACGGGCGCCGGCGGCAACAACCAGTTCATCGAAGCCGATGAGCCACGAGCGCGTCGCGTCGGCGAGGCCGACGAGCTGGCCTGGCAGGGTGGCGAGGCCGGGCTGTGGCGCATAAAGTCCCCAGGCCGAGGTGCCGAGCAGCACCTCCACGCCCAGTTCAAAGGCTGTTTCCAGTAGCGGGTTGGTGCTGAGCAGTGTCTCCAACATACGTTCCGGCGTTTCAACGGCGCCGGTCATCCGCAGGCCGTAGAACAGTGGCACGTCTGTCCGCATGAGGTCGGGTGCGACGGGGTTTTCATCGACCAGCAGAACGGACTTGCCGGCGCGCGCACCCGCAATTGCAGCCTCGGTTCCGGCTGGCCCGGCACCAATGACGACAAGATCAAACCGCGCATCGGGCGACGGCAGCTTGCCATCCAGCGCATAGGCATCACGGATGGTCATGCGGCGTCGAGGGCTTGGGCGAGATCGGCGATCAGATCGGCCGGGGCTTCAAGGCCGACTGAAAGCCGCAGGGTGGAATCGAAAATGCCGCCAGCCTCGCGGCGCTCGCGCGGCACCTGGTAATGGGTGGTGGTCGCCGGGTTGCAGATCAGGGTTTCCGAGCCGCCAAGGCTGACGGCGAGGCGCAGTACGCGCAGCGCATCGAGCAGGCGGAAGGCCTCGGCCTCGCCGCCGTGGAGGCGGAAGGAGAAGGTCGATCCGGTGCCGCGGCACTGGCGATCAAACACCTCCCGCGCTTCGCCCTCGATGAAGCCGAGATAGGTGACCGCGGCGACCTTGGGGTGCGCACGCAGGAATTCCGCTACGGCGCGGGCGCTGCCGCAGGCGCGATCGGTGCGCAGGCCAAGTGTTTCGAACGAGCGGAGCAGCAGCCAGGAACTGAACGGATCGAGATGATTGCCGGAAAGCGTGCGCAGCGCCTTGAGCTTTGCCACCAGAGCCGCCGAGCCACTGACGCCGCCAGCCATCAGGTCGGAGTGGCCGCCGCAATATTTGGTCAGCGAGGTCATGCTGAGGTCCGCACCCAGAGCGAGCGGGGACTGAAGCAGCGGTCCCAGAAAGGTGTTGTCCACCACGACAAGCGGCCGGAAGCCCTGGCGTGGTGCCAGCTCATCGGCGATGCGCGTCACAGCGGCGATGTCGACAATGGCGGCTGTGGGGTTGGCCGGGGATTCCAGATGAATCAGCCGCAGCGGGCCGGCCGCCATCGCTGCTTCCATAGCAGCGCGAATGTTTGCGTCTTTATAGCCCTCGATGATGCCGAACGTTGAGACGCCGAACTCGGGCAGGATGGTCGTGAGGTAGCCATCGGTGCCGCCGTAGCAGGGGCGGCTGCACAGAACAGTGTCACCGGGGCGCAGGAAGGCGAGAAGCGTCGTGGAAATCGCCGCCATGCCGCTGCAGAAGACTGCCGAGGCCTCTGCGCCATCGAGCGCTGCCAGCCGGGTTTCCACCATGGTCAGGTTCGGGTGGCCAAGGCGCGTGTAGATATAGGCGTCGGTGGCACCCACAGCGGGCCCGGTGCCTTCAAAGAACGCTTCGTGCACATCCTTGGCATGCTGGGCCGAGGCATAGGCGAAGGTCGTCGTCATCACCGCCGGCGGCTTCACGGCGCCAAACGCCATGCTGGAGGAATAGCCCAGCGTGATCGCCTGGGTTTCAGGGCTCAGCCCGTGCGCGTCAGCGGCCATCGAGATAATCCTGTGCCTTGTCGCAATACCAATCGACAAACCGCAGTACCAGAGCCTCGGCATCCGGCGAATAGGGCCCTGGCATGTAGCCGGGAGACGCGATTCCGCGCTGGTTGTTCTCGGCCAGCTCTCGATCCTGCAGGTTGGTGCGGGTCAGCAGTTCGGCGAGCGGTTCGACATGGTAGTCGACCCCCTCTACCGCATCCTTGTGAACCAGCCATTTGGCAAAGACATGGGTCTCCTGCGGCGCGACAGGAAGCGCGCTGAACATGAACGTGAAGTCTGCGGTGGCGTGAGAGAAGCTGTGCGGCTCCAGCGCCCAGCGTAGCGAGCCGATGTCGCCATCGCCGGCGGCGCACATGAACTTGCTGACGGCGTGCCTGCCATCCATCGTCATCGAGACATTGCCTGGATTGAGCGGGAAGCGCGCCGCCTGCCACCAGCTGCCCTCGACAGGTCCAACGCCAAGGCCGGCCGCAGCGAGACGGCGGTTGAAGGCCTCGACCCGCGCGGCATCCTCGCCATAGTCAAAATGCTTGGAGGCTTCGACAGGGAAGGTTTTTGAAAGCTCGGGGTGGCTGCCGGCGCAATGGTAGCACTCGCGGCCATTTTCCATCACCAGCTTCCAATTGGCCTTGTCGATCAGCACGCTCTCGAACGCCACCTTGGCGTTCAGCAGGTCATGCGGGGCCAGCAGCGGCTCGAAGGCCGCGCGGAACGGTGCGAAATCCGGTGGAGTTTCGGCAAGGCAAATGTAGATGACACCGGCCATGCTTTCGAGATGGATCGGCCGCAGGCCATGTGCGCTGCGATTGAAACCCTCGGGCATGCGCGCGGCATGCGCCAGTTCACCAGAAAGATCATAGGTCCAGCGATGGTAAGGGCAGACCAGCCGCAGCCCGGTGCCGCGTCCTGGCGGGCAGATCTGCGCGCCGCGATGCCGGCAGCTGTTGTGAAAGGCATGGAGTTCACCATCCCGGTCCCGGGTGATGAGCACTGGCCAGCGGCCGAGCATGAGCGACAGGGTGGAATTGCGCTTGGGTAGCTCCACTTCGAAGCCGGCCATGATCCAGGAGGTGCCAAAGATGGCGGCAAGGTCGAATTCGAAGATCTCAGGGTCGCTGTAGAAAGCCTGCGGCAGGCTGTGGCCGCTGCGGCGCTCGGCCAGCAGGCGCCTTATGCGGTCGTGGCCGGTGCGAACCGGGTCTGCAATGCTAGCATCCGTCATCGCAAATCAGTCGCACGGATGCCGCGCTGGCGGACAATCGCATTTCCGCATACCCCTATCACGAAAGGTGGCGAATAAGCGTGCTTGCACGGCGCCATTGTTCTGCGACAGTCATGGGCATGATCAACCGGCGCTGGTTGCCGCTGAATGCGCTTCGCGCGTTCGATGCGGTGGCACAAAATCTCAGTTTTACGTCGGGGGCGCAGGCGCTGCACGTCTCGCAAAGCGCGCTCAGCCGCCATGTCATCAGCCTGGAGGCGCTGCTTGGTCGCAAGCTGCTCGAGCGGCGGCCGCATGGTGTGGTGCTCACCGAGGCGGGTGCCGCGCTGCTGCCCGTGGTGCGCAAGTCGTTCGATCGCATCGAGGCGGTGCTCAACGAAATCCAGACAGGCGAGAGCGTGGGCCGGACGCTGCGCCTGCACGTGCCGCCCTCGCTGCTGCAGCAGCAAGTCTTGCCGATCCTGCGGGATTTTCGCCGCGAATTTCCCGAGATTCTCGTCGATGTATTCAGCACCCATGGCACAGGCCTGCCGCCCAGCGACATCGACATGGCGATCGTGTTCGACAGGCCCAGCGTCGATGACAAGATTACCGATCTGCTGTGGATGGTCCGGGTGACGCCGGTGTGCTCCCCTGCGCTCGCGGCGCGCCATGCCGGGCTCGGGCTTGCTGATTTCGTCGCCGCCAATGAGCTTCTCCACGTCAAGCTGGAGGGTCAGCCGCGCGGCCTGCTCTGGTCCGGGTTCAGCCGCCAGTGCGGCTTCTTTGCCGATACGGCGCGGGGGCTGGCATTCGATACTGCCATCGCCGCCGTGCATTATGCCATCGCTGGCGAAGGTGTGGCGCTCGCCGATGTCGACATGTTTGCCGAGGACATCGCCAGCGGGCGACTGGTGGCCCCCTATGACGCCGTGCACGAGGATGGCTATGGCTATTACCTCAAGCTCCACGCCGAGGATCTGTCCGATCCTGCCATCGCCCTGCTGCGCTCCTGGGTGATTGCGCGCTTCGCCGCCCAAGCCTCGGCGCGTGCTGCGGCATCGCCCGCGCCGGGTTGACGGCATGACATATCGGCGGCGGCTATGCCGAAATGGCATTGGATGCCGCGCCTGCGTGGCTTACGCATCGCTGCAAAGCCTGTCCCTGCCTGTGCTGACCGGGAGCCGACCATGACTGCCATTTCCAATGCCCAATCGCTCGATGCCTATTGGATGCCGTTCACGGCCAACCGCCAGTTCAAGGCAGCGCCGCGCATGCTCGCCTCGGCGCAGGGCATGTATTACACCAGCGACGATGGCCGCCGTGTGCTCGATGGCACGGCCGGGCTGTGGTGCGTCAACGCTGGCCATGGCCGGCGCGAGATTGCCGATGCCGTTGGCGAGCAACTGCGCACGCTGGATTTTGCGCCCAGCTTCCAGATGGGCCATCCGCTGGCTTTTCGCTTCGCCGAGCGGCTGGCCGAAATTGCACCGGGCGGGCTCGACAGGGTGTTCTTTACCGGCTCGGGCTCGGAATCGGTGGATACGGCGCTGAAGATCGCGCTGGCCTATCAGCGCGCCATTGGCCAGGGCACGCGCACCCGTTTCATCGGACGCGAGCGCGGCTATCACGGCGTCGGCTTTGGCGGCATCTCGGTTGGCGGGCTGGTCAACAACCGCCGTGTCTTCACCACACTCCCCGGTGTCGATCATTTGCGCCACACCCATGATCTGGCGCGGAACAGCTTCTGCGAGGGATTGCCGCAACACGGCGCCGAACTGGCCGATGATCTTGAACGGCTGGTGGCCTTGCATGGCGCCGAGACCATCGCGGCTGTCATCGTCGAGCCGGTGGCGGGTTCCACAGGTGTGCTGTTGCCGCCCGTGGGATATCTTGAGCGGCTCCGCAAGATCGCGACACAGCATGGCATCCTGCTGATCTTCGATGAAGTCATCACCGGTTTCGGCCGGCTCGGCACGCCGTTCGCGACAGAATATTTCGGCGTGACGCCCGATATCGTCACGGCTGCCAAGGGTCTCACCAATGGCTCGCTGCCGATGGGTGCGGTGTTCTGCGGCCGCCATGTCCATGATGCGTTGATGCACGGGCCAGGCAACGCCATCGAGTTGTTCCACGGCTATACGTATTCGGCGCACCCTGTGGCCTGTGCCGCTGGCATGGCGACGCTGGACATCTATGCCCGGGAAGGCCTGCTGACGCGCGGTGCCGAGCTTGCCGCTTATTGGCAGGCGGCGTTGCTCAGCCTGCGAGATGCGAACCATGTCATCGACATCCGCACCATCGGCCTAGTGGCCGGCATCGAGTTGGCATCGCGCAAGGATGCGCCGGGCGCGCGGGCCTATGAAGCGTTTGTTGATTGCTTCGAGCGCGGGCTGCTGATCCGCGTGACCGGGGATATCATCGCGCTTTCGCCGCCACTGATCGTCGAGCGCGAGCAGATCGATACGATGGTGCAAATGGTCCGGGAAGCGCTCGCCCGCCTCGATTGAGGCCTTCAGTCGGGCAGGCTCAGCGTGGGGGCTGGGCGCGCAGCAAGTCCATGCCGCGTGCATGCCGCCTCTGGAAGCCCTTCCAAAGCGTCACGCCTTCGCCGCCAGGGCTGTAAGCGCCCCAGCCGGTGGTGGCAGGCGCGTTCCATACTCCATCATCCGAGTTGCTGACGGCAACATCGAGATAGCTGGCACTTGCCGCATCGCCTCGCAAATGGCGGGCCAGAAACGCCGTGATGAAGTGCAGGTTGATGGCGTTGATCCGGTCCTGCCGCCAGACGGAATCCTCGAACCAGTCCATGTCCCAAACCGAGCTGCGCATCTCCGCCGGCGCCGGGTTGAGTGCCACGGAGTGCCCTGCCTCGCGATAGGTGAGGAAGTAGCGCTCGCTGTTCACGGCATCGGCAAAGATCGCCTTTGCACCGCTGGCATAGTCCACCACCGGGTCGCGATTGCCGGCGATGAGCAGCATCGGCGCCGTGATGTCGGCCAGCCCGACCTTGCCCCAGGCGCCCGGTTCGCCGCCGCCGGCCGGTGCCATGGCCACGATCGCCTTCAGCCCCGGCACGGTGATCTCGACTGCCCCTGGCGCGCCGCGGGCGATGCGCTTCATCCAGCCGCCTGGCACAACCTGCATGGCCGGCCCCTGTGGATCGAGCGAGGCGCCGCCAGCCGTGACAACGCCATAGCCACCCATGGAATAGCCGATCAGTGCCACGGCGGCGGGATCCACCTGCGTACCGAGCAGCGCCTTGAGCTGGCGGGCAACAAAGGCGATATCGAGCGGCCTGCGCAAGGATGGTGCAGCGCGGTCTGCCGGACGGGCGATATAGGGATTGGCATCCTCATGGCGGATGCCGGCGACGACATAACCCTTGGAGGCGAGATTTTCGGTGAGCCAGGTCATCGCTGCCGGCGCGTTGCTGTAACCGTGTGAGAGGATGACGAGCGGCAGCGCCTTGCCACTGGCCGCAGCATCCCGCACGGCGATGCCGGGTACGGTGAAGCTGACGGCGGGTCGCGGTGGCTCGCCCCAGAACGCAGCGGAATAGGTAACGCGCGGTGCTGCAACAGGGGCTGTTGCAGGATACCAGATGTCCACAACCAACTTGCGATCATGCAGCGGCACCTTGCCGGTTTCAAGATTGGCGGCGAGAAGGTCCGGCTGGGCCTTGTGGACGAATTCCACCGTGCGGAACCCAACACTGCTGGCGCCGAGCGCGGCGAGTTCCGGCGCATCAGCGGCGGGAATGCTGGGCGGGGCCGCTGAGGCCTCGGCAGTGGCCGCAAGGAGCGAAAAGCTCGCCAGGATTGTTCGCATTATCATCGTCGCCCCTTTCACAAAGTGCCGCTCAGTCGCGGAAGACGATTGTTTTTGAACCATTGGGAATGACCCGACCATCGAGGTGCAGGCCGACGGCGCGGGCGAGCACGCGACGCTCGATATCACGGCCCTTGCGCACCAGATCGTCTGGTGTGTCGGAATGGCTGATCCGCTCGACATCCTGTTCGATAATCGGGCCTTCATCGAGGTCGCCGGTAACGTAATGCGCAGTCGCGCCGATCAGCTTGACGCCGCGGCCATGGGCCTGATGATACGGTTTGGCGCCTTTGAACCCGGGCAGGAAGCTGTGGTGAATATTGATGCAGCGGCCGCGCAACTTCTCGACGAGATCGGCTGAAAGGATCTGCATGTAGCGCGCCAGCACGGCGAGGTCGGAACCGGTGCTGGTGAAGAACTCCCAGATGCGCGCTTCCTGCTCGGCCTTTGTTGCCGGCGTGATAGGGAGATAGTGGAAGGGCAGGTCCTCCAGATCGGCGGCCTGGTATGTCTCGCGCGGGTGATTTGAGATGATGCCGCTGATTTCCATGGCGAGTTCACCGGTGCGACGCCTGTAGAGCAGGTCCACCAGGCAATGGTCGTTCTTCGAGGCGAGGATGAGTACCTTCTGACGCTCGCTGCGGGCATGGATATGCCAATCCATGCCGTAGCGGGTCGCGATCGTGGAAAACCCCGCCTTGAAGGCGTCGATCGCATCGCCATCCGCGAACTTGAATGTCGTTCTCATGAAGAAGAGGTTGTTCTCGGCATCATTATACTGATGTGATTCAGTTATGTTGCCGCCATTTGTGAATATATGGCTCGAAACTTGAGAAACAATTCCAGGAACATCCTGGCAAGAAAATGTCAGGATATAATGCTCGATATTCACAACTGTTTCCCCAGATCATGCGCATCGCCGGAGCGGAGGTTGAATGGTGCATGCTTCGCGCGCTTGTCAACAGCAGCGCGTAGCGCCTTTGGCGGCACTTTTGAGGAATTGGGGAAATACGGGGGTAAGGCTTCTTAGTAAGTTTACTCCTTATTTTCCAATGTGTTGCTTGTTTTCAGCTTCGCCCGGACCGGCTTTGCGAACTTCCGCGCGGAAATTTTTCTTATCGATTCCGCAAAAACCTTCAATTGCCGCGCGGCATCGTTGCGGAGAGGCTTCGTCACTGTATCGACCCAAACATAATATAAATTACTGAAAATACTGGGTTCGGACGAAAAAGTCGGGGGAAGCTTGATGAAGAATGCCTGGAAGAGTTCGGCCGCGCTGGCCGTTATTGCGATGTTCGGATCGGGTGCCAGCCCGGTCGCAGCGCAGACTGCCGCTGCGGTGGAGACTGGAATTGCCGATATCGTCGTGACGGCGACACGCCGCTCGGAAAACCTCCAGGACGTGCCGATCTCAGTGCAGGCGCTCAGTGGTGATACGCTGAGCGAACTCGGCGTTGTCAACTTCGACAAGCTGATCGAATATCTGCCAAACGTTCGCACCGGCGGCCGCGGCCCCGGCCAGTCGCAGATCTACATTCGCGGCCTTTCCACCGATACCCAGTCGATCCTTGTCGCCGGCTCCGCGGGTGTGAACCCCAACGTGGCCCTCTACATTGATGATGCCTCGGTCTCGATCCCGGCTCGTAACCTCGATGTCTACACGGCCGATCTCAATCGCGTTGAAGTGCTCGGCGGCCCGCAGGGCACGTTGTTCGGCGCCAGTGCGATGGGCGGCGCGGTGCGCTATATCACCAACAAGCCGGACACGAGCGCCTTCCACGCCGGCTTCAAGGGCGGCATCTCCTTCACCAAGGGTGGCGATTCCAGCAACTCGGTCGAGGGCTTCATCAACGTCCCGATCATCAAGGACAAGCTGGCCGTTCGACTGGTCGTCTATAATGATACCCGCGGCGGCTATATCGACAACGTGCTCGGCAGCTTCCGCATGCAGAGCAACCCCAACAACGGCCTTGGCGGGTCGCCGAATGCCGTGCGTCCGACGATAACCAATTCCCAGTTCGTCGAGGATAACTTCAACGACGCCAGCTACCAAGGCTTCCGCGTCTCGGCGAAGTACAACATCAACGAAGATTGGTCGATCAACGTCCAGCACATGCGCCAGACCCTCGAAGTCGATGGCGTGTTCGATTATGATCCGCTGATCGGTGACCTGAAGGTCCAGCGTTACAACCCCGATGAGCTGACCGACAAGTTCAACCAGACCGCATGGACCCTCGAAGGTCGCCTCGGTGAGTTGGATGTGATCTACACCGGCGCCTACCTCGATCGCCAGGCGATCCAGAAGGTCGATTACACGGCCTATTCCAACGCCGGCCCGTTCGCTGCCTACTATATCTGCAAGTATCCAGGCTATGCGACCTGCGCCACACCGCGCATGTCGTTCCAAGGGGACAATGGCAACACCCGTATTTCGCAGGAAGTGCGCGTCTCGACCCCTGCGGACAAACGTATCCGCGTTATTGCCGGCGCCTATTTCGACCGCGCCAAGATCTTCGATATCGGCGAGTTCAACTATGAAGGCTCGATCGAGCAGGGCTTCGTGCCCAATGCGCCGATCGCCGGGGCAACAGCGATCAATCCAAATCCGCGCGGTCCAGGTGTGACTTTCTTCAACGACATCACGCGCACGGATCGCCAGATCGCGGCATTTGGTGAAGTCGCCTTTGATATCATTCCCGAGAAGCTGATCCTGACCGGCGGTTTGCGCTACTATGATCAGAAGGCAACGATCGCGGGTTCGGCCAACTTCGGAAACAAGGGCGTAGACGGGAATTCCGGCTACAATCTCGATGCCATCCACACCGCGCCACGCAAGGAAAAGGGTGTCATTCTCAAGGGCAACCTGACCTTCAAGCCCAATGACGACATGCTGTTCTACGCCACCTATTCGGAAGGCTTCCGTCCAGGCGGGTTCAACCGTATCGGTCGGGCCAGCGGCACCCCGCAGGATCCGCGGACTCCCATCCCGTTCGGTTACGATACCGACACCGTCACTAACTATGAGGCAGGCGCCAAGCTGTCGCTGGCCGACAACCGCGTTGTCTTCAATATCGCAGCCTATCACATCGACTGGAAGGACATTCAGGTCTCGGTTTATGATCCGCAGCTGTTCTTCCTGACCTTTGCGGCGAATTGTTGCGATGCGACTATCAACGGCGTTGAGGGTGACCTGACGGTGCAGCCGATCCCCGGCCTGACCTTCAATGCTGCCGCTGCCTACAACCGCTCCAAGCTCACACGTGCTGCCGTTGGCGGCCAGGCTCTGGGTGGCATCGTGCCGCTGGGCAGCCAGTTGGCGCTCAGCCCCAAGTTCCAGGGCAACGCCCGTATTCGCTACGAGCATGAATATGGCAGCGGTCTCAAGGCGTTCGGCCAGGCCGGCGTTCACTTTGTCGGCAGCAGCCATACCTCGATCAATGTCGGCGCCGATTATCCGCTGCCATCGTACACCACAGCCGATGCCGCGCTGGGTGTCGACGCGCCGGAATGGGGTGCCCAGCTGTTCGTCGAGAACCTGACCGACTCTCGCCCGGCGATCTACATCAACGCTTCGGACCGCGTTGCCCGCACCACCACGATCCGGCCGCGCACCATCGGCCTGCGCGTGTCCTACAAATACTGAAGCAAAGCAGCTTGATGGCGGATCGGGGGGTGGATTGCGTGGCAACTCACCCCCCTTTCTTTTCATTCCGCCAGAGTTGAGGCTAGACCAGAGCCATGGACGTCAGGGATCAACGCACGGCTGCCACCGAGGCCGCCATCGATGAAGCAAAGCGACTGCTGCAGCGCGGCGCCTTCGCCCAGGCGGCTGCCGCCATGGAAGCCTTGCTGTCCACCGAGCCCGGCCATGCCGATGCGCTGTATATTTGCGCGGTAGCATTACGCTACTCCGGCAACATCGGTGGTGCGCAGACCATTTTGGCGCGGCTGCTCGAAGCCGAACCCGCACATGCCCGTGCCTTTCAGGAAACGGGGCATTGCCACCGCGCCCGCGGCGAGACCGAACTGGCCATCCAGGCTTTCGATCGCGCCGTCGCATCCAACCCAGCGTTGCCGGCCAGCTGGCGCGCGCTGGTGGAACTCAATGCCGCCGCCGGCAGGCCCGAGGCCGAGGCGTTGGCCCGTAGCCATCATGACTGGCTGACAAACCTACCTCTCGAACTGGTGAGCGTTTCCAGTTTCATGCACGAGGGCAAGCTGTTCAAGGCCGAGAGGCTTTGCCGACATTTCCTGCAGAAGAACGGCCATCATCTCGAAGCAATGCGGATGCTGGCTGAGCTTGGGACCCGCTTCCAGGCGCTAGATGAAGCCGAGTTCATTCTCGAATCCTGCATGGAGATGGAGCCGGGCTTCCACCCCGGCCGCTTTGATTATGTGAATGTCCTGCACAAGCGCCAGAAGTTCGCCAAGGCGCTTGAGCAGGCGGCGATCCTGCGGGAGAACGCCCCCGGAATTCCGCATTTTGACATGCTCTATGCCAACCAGAAACTGGCCGTTGGCAGCTTTGAAGAAGCGCTGGAGATCTATGACGCACTGGCCGCTGACAAACCGGACAATCACCAAGTCAGCCTGACCCGCGGCCATGCGCTCAAGACGCTCGGTCGCCAGGCCGATGCAGTGCAGGCGTACAGGCAGGCCTACGGCAGCAAGCCGGATTTCGGCGATGCCTATTGGAGCCTTGCCAACCTCAAGACGTACCGCTTCACCGATGACGAGATCACCCGCATGCAGGCCGCGGAGGCGCAGCGCTCCGTTGCTACGGTGGATCGCTATCATCTCTGCTTCGCGCTCGGCAAGGCGCTGGAGGACCGCGGCGATTACGCAGCATCATTCGCCTACTACGATACTGGAAACAGGCTCAAGCGCGAGGAGCTGCGCTATGATCCGCAGCGCATCGATGACGAGATGGCCGCGCAAAAGCAGGCGTGCGTGCCGGATCTTTTTGCGCACTTGCGCGGAAGCGGTGCGGCTGCGCCCGACCCGATCTTCATCGTCGGCCTGCCGCGCGCCGGCTCCACCCTGCTCGAGCAGATCCTCGCGTCGCACTCCCAGGTTGAGGGCACCACAGAATTGCCCAACATCCTCGCGCTGGCGCACCGGCTCAACGGGCGACGGCGAGTGGATGAGGAGGCGCGCTATCCCGCCAATCTGGGAGAGCTGAGCCGGGAGGAACTGACCAGCTTCGGCGAGGCGTATCTGCGCGATACGGCCATTTACCGCACCGGGAAGCCCTTTTTCATAGACAAGATGCCGAATAATTTTCGGCATATCGGGCTCATTCACTTGATCCTGCCCAGCGCCCGGATCATCGATGCACGGCGCGATGCGATGGGCTGCTGCTTCAGCGGCTTCAAGCAGTTGTTCGCCGAGGGGCAGGACTTCACATACGGCCTCACCGAGATTGGCCGATACTACAGCAGTTACCTCGGCCTGATGCAGCATTGGGATGAGGTGCTGCCCGGCAAGGTGTTGCGGGTCCGGTATGAAGATGTCGTAGCCGATCTCGATACGCAGGTGCGTCGCCTGCTGGATTTCTGCGACCTACCATTCGAAGACGCCTGCATCAATTTTCACCAGACCGAGCGTGCCGTCCGGACCGCCAGTTCGGAGCAGGTGCGGCAGCCGATCTTCCGCGGCGGTCTCGACCAATGGGAAAATTTCGAGCCTTGGCTAGCGCCGCTTCGGGCGGCGCTCGCACCGGCGAGTGCCGCATGATCCGCAGGGGGGGACGCATAGCCATGACACCAGCAAGCGTGGCGATTGACGAAAAGGATTCTGCGATGAGCGGGCGCTGGTATGTGCTCGGCATCATGATGCTGGTCTACACGATTAACATTGCCGATCGCTATGTCATGTCCACGGTGCTTGAGCCTATCCGGCTGGAGCTGCAGCTGACGGACAGCGGCGTCGCCTTTCTCACCGGTGTGTCACTGGCGCTGTTTTACGTTTCACTCGGCATCCCGCTCTCCTGGGTGGCAGACCGCTATAATCGCCGCAACTTGCTCGCCGCGGCACTTATTGCATGGTCGGCGATGACAGCGCTTTGCGGTCTCTCGCAGGGCTATTGGCAGCTGCTGCTGGCGCGCATCGGTGTGGGCGTTGGCGAGGCCGGCGGGACGCCCGCCTGCAACACGATTGTTGCTGATTATTTTCCAGCCGATCGCCGCCCGATGGCGATGACAGTGTTTGCGCTTGGCGCTCCCATCGGCGCCTGGCTGGGCGCGGACATGGCCGGAATGGTGGCAAATGCCTATGGCTGGCGGGCGGCATTCCTCGCGCTTGGCGTGCCTGGCGTGATCATGGGCGCGGTTGTGTACTTCACTATCAAGGAACCGGGTCGTGGCCGGCTTGATGCGGTTTCAACGGGTGTCGCGCCCAGCATCATGGAGACGCTGCGCTACATTCGCGAGCGCAAGGCCTCCTTCCATGTCATGATGGGCGGCGGCGTTTCGGCCCTCTGGGGTTGGGGGCTGATGTGGTTCACACCCACGTTCCTGCAGCGTACCTACGGTCTTGATGTCGGCGCGGCTGGCGCCGTTGTCGGGCCTATTCACCTCATTGCCGGCATCGCCGCATCGCTGTTCACGGCATGGCTGCTGTCGCGCCCGGCGTTTGTCGATCCGCGCCGTATCGTCTGGTTGCTCGGCTCGGTCACGGCCATCTCGACCGTGCCGTCTATCCTGGCCTATTGGACGAACTCGCTTTCCATGGCGACGCTGATGTTCTGGGCGTTCATCCCGGCAATCTATTTTTACATCGGCCCGGCCATGGCGCTGGTGCAAAACCTGGCGCCGCCCAAGATGCGGGCCATGGCCATTGCCGTCTCGCTGGTCGCGGCAAATGTGCTCAATCTCATCGTGGCGCCGCAGGCAGTCGGTTGGCTGAGCGATTATTTCGCCGGGCCGGCCGGGCCGGATGCCGCCTCGCTGCGCACCGCGCTGCTGTTCCTTGCACCAACCGGTTTCTGGGCTGCCTGGCACTATTGGGCTGCCTCGCGGACGATTATCGAGGATCAGAAGATTGCCGTCGGTTATGTCTGATGCCGCTGCAGCGCCGCTGCATTCCTATATCGATGGCCATTGGGTGCTGCCGCAGTGCTCCGGAGGCACGCTCGACGCCATCAATCCGGCCACAGAGGAACTGGCGGCGCGCGTGGCGCTGTGCGGTCCCGAGGATGTCGATCTCGCCGTTGCTGCTGCACAACGCGCGTTTGCCGGTTGGGGCGACACGCCGCTGGAGCGGCGGCTGGCGCTCACCGAAACGCTGATCGCCGTGTTCGAGCGACGCTATGATGAAATGGTGGCGGCAATCACCGTCGAGATGGGTGCGCCGTTCGATTTGTCATACGCTTCGCAGGCCGAGTGTGGGCCGGGGCATCTCAAGGAAACCGTCAAGGCAGCCCTGGCGCTGGAGTGGGAGCGCCGCATTGGTGGCAGCAGCAGCCTCGTCCATGAGCCGGTAGGCGTTTGTGTACTCATCACCCCCTGGAACTGGCCGATCAACCAGCTCGCCGCCAAGATCGGCCCTGCGCTGGTGGCGGGCTGCACCATCGTGCTCAAGCCTAGCGAAGTTGCGCCGCTGTCCGCCCAGCTCTTCGCGGAATTCATTGATGAGGCGGGATTTCCGGCCGGTGTGTTCAACATGGTGCATGGCACCGGCGCGATGATAGGTGATGCCCTCACCGGCCACCCGGGCGTTGACATGGTCTCCTTCACGGGTTCGACTGCTGCCGGCATTCGGGTGGCCAAATCGGCGGCGGACACGGTCAAGCGCGTCTCGCAGGAACTCGGCGGAAAATCCGCCAACATCGTGTTCGCCGATGTCGATCTGGAGGCTGCGGTCACACGCGGCGTGCTGCACTGCTTCAACAACAGCGGCCAATCCTGCAACGCGCCGACACGGATGCTGGTCGAGGCTTCGGTCTATGATGAGGCGGTTGCGATCGCGGCGCGAGTGGGCGCTGCGGTCCAGGTGGGAGACCCGGCGCAGCAGGGCTCGCATCTCGGGCCGGTGGTCACCAGGGCGCATTTCGAGAAGATCCAGCGGCTGATCCAGGCTGGTATCGATGAAGGCGCGATGCCTGTCATCGGCGGTCCCGGCAAGCCCGAGGGCTTTGCACGCGGTCATTATGTGCGGCCGACGATCTTTGCTGGTGTGCACAACGGCATGACGGTCGCACAGGAGGAGATTTTCGGCCCGGTGCTGGTGATGATCCCCTTCCGGGATGAAGCCGAGGCAGTCGCCATCGCCAATGATTCGCCCTACGGCCTTGCTGCCTATGTGCAGAGCGCGGACAAGGAGCGCGCCCGGCGTGTGGCACGCCGCATCCGCGCCGGCAGTGTGCATCTGAACGGCGCTGGCCAGGATTACGGCTCGCCCTTTGGCGGCTTCAAACAGTCCGGCAATGGCCGCGAATGGGGCGTCTTCGGGCTGCTCGATTATCTTGAACTCAAGGTCGTCAACGGCTTCCATGATTGAGGGCGCGGCGCGATGAAGCTCACTGATATCAAGACATTCGTGGTCGGCAATCCGCCGCCGCATTTCGGCGGTCGCTACTTCGTGTTCGTCAAGCTGACGACGGACGGCAATGTTTCGGGCATCGGCGAGGCCTATTGCGTGCCCTTTGCGCCGCATCTCGTGGCGCAGATGATCGAGGATGTTTTCGATCGCTATGTCCGTGGTCATGATCCGCATGATATCGAGACGATGTGGCGCAGGGTTTATTCCAGCGGCTTTACCCAGCATCCAGACCTGACGCTGATGGGCGTTCTCAGCGCGCTGGAAATGGCCTGTTGGGACATCATAGGCAAGGAGGCGAACAAGCCGGTCTACAAGCTGCTCGGCGGTCAGGTGCATGAGCGGCTGCGCGCCTATACCTACATCTATCCACGTCCCGCCGATGCCAGCGATGTCTATCATGATCCCGATCTCGCTGCCGAACGGGCCGTCGAATATCTTGCTCAGGGCTTCACGGCCCTGAAGTTCGATCCGGCAGGGCCTTATTCCGCCTTTGACGGTCGCCAGCTCTCGCTCGAAGCTCTGGATTTGTGCGAGCGCTTCGCCCGGCAGCTGCGCGAGGCCGTAGGCAATCGTGCGGACCTGCTCTTTGGCACGCATGGCCAGATGACAGCTGCTGGCGCGATCAGGTTGGCGAGGCGGCTGGAGCCTTTTCATCCGCTATGGCTGGAAGAGCCGGTACCACCAGATGCGCCGGATGAAATGGCCAAGGTGGCGCGCGCCACAAGCATCCCCATCGCCACAGGCGAGCGGCTCACGACGAAGTATGATTTTGCCAGGCTGCTCAAGGCCGGTGCCGCCGCCATCCTGCAGATGAACCTCGGGCGCGTCGGCGGCATTCTTGAGGCCAAGAAGATTGCCGGCATGGCAGAGGTGCACCACGCCCAGATCGCGCCGCACCTCTATTGCGGGCCAGTGGTAGGCGCGGCGAACATCCAGATCGCCACCTGCTCGCCGAACTTCCTTGTCCTTGAGAGCATCGAGACGTGGGGCGGCTTTCATTCCGAGATCCTCAAGACCCCGATCAGGTTCGAGGAGGGGCATGTGATTCCCCCAACCGAGCCCGGTCTCGGTGTCGAGCTTGATGAGGCGGTTGCCGCTGCCAATCCCTATACAGGCACGATGCTCCATCTTGAGATGACCCAGCATCCGGTCAGTTGATGGACGCGTTCGATTATATCATCGTCGGTGCCGGCACCGCAGGTTGCGTCCTCGCAGCGCGCCTCTCGGCCGATGGCAAGACTCGTGTGCTGCTGCTTGAAGCCGGGGGCTCGGATCGTACACTCTATATCCAGCTTCCGATCGGCTATGGCCGCACCTTCTTCGATGCCCGCATCAACTGGATGTACGACACGCTGCCGGTGCCGGGGCTGGGTGGCCGCACCAGCTATTGGCCGCGCGGCAAGGTCGTCGGTGGCTCTGGGTCTATCAACGCCATGGTGCATGTTCGCGGCCAGCGCGGTGATTTCGATGATTGGGCCGCCGCCGGCAACCCCGGCTGGGGCTGGGACGATGTGCTGCCCTGGTTCATCAAGGCAGAGGACCATGACCATGGCGCCAACGATTGGCATGGCTCCGGCGGGCCGCAGCATGTGACGGACATTTCCGCAGTCGCGCATCCGCTGTGCCAGACCTTTGTCCGCACCGGCCAGGCACTGGGTTTTTCCTATTCGCCCGATCTCAACGGCGCACAGGCCGAAGGCGTCGGCACTTACCAGATCAACACGCGCAATGGTCGGCGCGCATCCACGGCCAACGCTTATCTTCGCCCGGCGCTCAGGCGCGGCAACCTGGTCCTGCGCTCAAAGGCACATGCAACGCGCATTGTCTTCGAGGGCGTTCGTGCAGTCGGTGTCGCCTACACGCGCGGGGGCCAGAGCCTTGAAGCGAGGGCGAGCCGTGAGATCATCCTCTCCGGCGGCTCGATCAACTCGCCGCAGTTGCTGCAATTGTCAGGCATCGGCGATGCGGCGCTGCTGCAATCGCTGGGCATCACACCGCTGATTGATGCAGCAGCCGTGGGCCAGAATTTGCAGGATCATCTGGCTGTCAGCTACTTTTACAAATCCTCGGTGCCGACCCTCAATGATACGCTTCGCCCGCTCGCAGGCAAGGTGAAGGCAGCTTTGCGCTATCTTGTTGATCGCGGGGGCCCGCTCTCGATGAGCGTCAACCAGGGCGGCGGCTTCGTCCGTAGCGGCCCCGAATCGGAGCGGGCCGATCTGCAGCTGTATTTCAGTCCGGTCAGCTATACGGGCTCACCGCTCTCCGAGCGTAAGCTGCTCAATCCGGACCCATTTTCGGCCTTTCTGCTGTCCTTCAACGCGTGCCGGCCAAGCAGCCGGGGGCATCTCCAGATCGCTTCGGCAGACCCGTTCGCGGCGCCTGCCATCCAGCCCAATTATCTTTCAACCGAGCATGATGTGGGCCAGGCGCGCACCGGTATTCGCCTGCTCCGCAGCATCGCTGCGACCGCGCCGCTGGCGGACATCATCATCGATGAACTGGTACCCGGCCATCATCTTGCCACCGAAGCGGAGCTTTTGGAGGATTTCCGCCAGCGCGCCGATACGGTTTATCACCCGACCAGCACCTGCATGATGGGGCCGGATCCAGCGACTTCGGTTGTCGACGCCCGGTTGCGTGTGCATGGCGTGACAGGCCTGCGCGTCGCCGATGCTTCGGTCTTCCCCAATCTTACCTCGGGGAACACCAATGCGCCGACGGTGATGGTGGCGGAAAAGGCTGCAGCCATGATTATCGAAGACAGTCGGTTTGATTTTTTGCGATAGGGTTAGAATTATTTACCGATTGCCTCTGTAGCCATCGCTCATACAGTCACGGTTTCCGAAACCGGAGGGCGGCGCCGTGCACGGCAAGATCGATCTGCACAAACTGCCGCCGCTCAAGGCGCTGAAGGGCTTTGAGGCGGCGACGCGCCGCCAGAGCATACGCGATGCGGCAGATGAGCTTTGCCTTACCCATCCGGCCGTCAGCCATCAGGTGCAACTCATCGAGGATGCCCTGGGGGTCAACCTGTTCGCGCAAGAGGGTCGGCACATTGTCTCGACCGAGCAGGGTCGCATCTTTTACCCCTATGTGCGCGCGGCCTTTGAATCACTGATCGAGGGCGTGGAGGCGGTGCATCGCAATGCGCCGGACAAGGCGCTGCGCGTGCAAACCTACGTGACGGCGTCTATCCGCTGGCTGGCCCGGCGCATGCCGCATTTCCTCGCCGAGCATCCCAATATCAAGCTGACGCTGAGTACCTGCGCTGTCGAATGGGAGTTCGATGATATCCATGCCGATGTCGGGCTAGTCTACTGCGAATCCCTGCCTGATCCGGCGAGGTATCACTGGATTCCACTGTTTGACTACGCTCTGTCCACCGTCTGCAGCCCGGCGCTGCGTGCCAGGCTGGGCCCGACGCCGAGTGTCGAGGATATCCTCAAGCAGCCGCTTGCCGCAGTCTATACCGAGGTGCGCAACTGGAACACCTGGTTCGAATCTGCCGGCGTCGCCTTTGATCCGGCCTCTTCCTATCTGGTGGTCGATACGCTGGCGGTGGCGTTGGAAATGGCGCTGGATGGCGAAGCCATAGCTCTCATAAACGGCCCGTTTGTCAGCCATGATTTGGCGGCCGGGCGTCTGGTCAAGCCGGTGCTGCACAGTACACGCTGCCCTGGCGGCTGGGGCCTGATCTGCCGCAAGGACATGCAGGACAACCTGCGCGTGCGGACCTTCATGGACTGGGTTACGCGCAACGCCGCCGAGACAGTGCTTATTCCAGCGTAAGCCACGCCGATTTGGACTGCATGTAGCCGGCTATACATTCGAGAGACTTGTCGCGCGTGTTACCGGATTGCTTGAAGCCACCAAACGGCTGGGTCATGTCGCCATCGCCGAAGCAATTGACCCAGACGACGCCAGCTTCCAGCGCCTTGATCATGCGGTGCGCACGCTTGACATCCTGCGTCCAGACGCTGGCAGCAAGGCCGTAGATGGAATCATTGGCCAGCGCGATTGCCTCGGCTTCATCCGCCACTTTGAACAGGCAGGCTACAGGGCCGAAGACCTCCTCACGGCCTATGGCCATGGCGGGTGTGACGCCGGTGAACAGTGTTGGCAGCACAAAGGCACCCTTAGGCTGGGTTGCATCGGCGCTGCCGCCAAAGGCCAGCCGGGCGCCCTCTGCGCGGCCGCTTCCGATCCACGTCAGCACGCTCTGCTGGTGAGCGCGATCGACCATCGGGCCGAGTGTCGTGGCGGGATCGAGCGGTGCCCCGGGGGTGTAGAGTGCAGCGGCGTGTGCTGTGAAGCGCTCGACGAATTCATCATGGATTGCCGCATGCACCAGCAGCCGCGAGCCGGCGTTGCAGACTTGCCCGGCATTGTCGAAAATTCCGCGCACCGCGGCGTCGACAGCGGCCTCCATGTCAGCAAGATCATCCATGAACAGCTGTGGGCTCTTGCCGCCCGTTTCGAGCGAGACGCGTTTCAGGTTGGATTCGCCGGCGGCGATCATCAGTTGCTTGCCGGTCTGGGTGGAACCGGTGAAGCTGATCTTTGCGACATCCGGGTGCAGCGCCAGGGCTCGGCCGGCCTGATGGCCAAGGCCATTGACGACATTGAACACACCCGGTGGGCCACCGGCCTCCACAAACAGCGCCGCCAGCTTCAGGCAGGATAGCGGCGCTCGCTCGGAGGGCTTCAGGACAACGCAATTGCCCGCAGCCAGCGCCGGCGCGATCTTCCAAGCCGCCATCAGCAGCGGATAGTTCCAGGGGGAAATCGCACCGACAACGCCGATCGGCTCGCGTGAGACAATATGCAGCGCGCTGTGGGCGCTGTTGGTGACACTGCCGGAAACCTTGTCGATGCACTCACCGAAATAGCGGAACGTAACCACTGTCTCGGGCAGGTCGATGGTCAGCGCATCGGTGATCGGCTTGCCCATGGACAGTGTCTCGAGCAGCGCCAATTCGGTGGCGTTGGCTTCGATCAGATCGGCAAAACGGCGGAATACGGCCATGCGATCACGCGGTGCCATGTGCCGCCAGCGCCCGTCTTGCCACGCCGCTTTTGCCGACGCGACGGCGCGATCGATATCCGCTGCGCCGCCGCAGCTGACTTCGCAGACGAGCGCGCCATCGGCCGGGTTGAGGACGGCGATGCGCGCACCGGAATCATGGAAACGGCCATCGATGTAGAGGCCCGTCTCGATCCGCAGTGCGGCGGCGCGGGTCTGCCATTCGGCCTGGGTCGTGGGAACCTTGGCGGGCATCAGCGCCGCGGCACCACTTCGTAGCCTGGCTCCTCGGGCTCATCATCGACCATCTCGGGCGGAAAGCCGGTGCCGAGCACCTTGACGCCCATCTGCTCTTCGATGCGGCGGATAATGTTGGGTGAGTGTTCGCGCGGCCCGTAGCGGCGCTGGCCATCCTTGAAGATGTCGAGCACCAGCGGCGAAATCTCTAGTGGCACGCCATGATCGCGCGCCAGCTTGTCGAACAGGCCGACGTCCTTGATCACTAGGTCCATGGTGAAATTGATGTCGCGGCTGCCATTGAGGATGACCTGCGATTCCGTCTCGTGGACAAAGGAATTGCCCGAGGAGATGCGGATCGCCTCATAGGCCGTGTTCATGTCCAGCCCGACAACCTTGGCCGTGGTCAGCGCCTCGGCAAGCGCGGCGAGGTGCACGGTGCAGAGGTAGTTGGTCAGCACCTTGAGCTGCGACGCTGTGCCGAGCTCTCCCGTGTGCAAAATGCGGCGCCCCAGCGTGGTGAGCACGGGCAGCACGAATTCAAATGCGGCGCGTGGCCCGCCGGCAAAGATGGCGATATTGCCGGTGTCGGCACGGTGGCAGCCCCCTGAGACCGGGCATTCCATGAACATGGCGCCACGCGCTTCCACGAGCGCGCCCAGCCGCAGCACTTCTGCATGATCGGTGGTGCTCATCTCCAGCCAGACCTTCCCTGGCCCCATCTCCTTCAGGAAGCCATCCGGGCCTTCCGCCACCGCCGCGCTGGAGGCTGGGGATGGCAGGCAGGTGATGATGAGATCGACCTTGCGGCCCAGCGCCTCCGGAGAATTTGCGGCCGTTGCGCCGCGCGCGACGAAACTGGCGACCAAAGCTTCGTCCAGATCGCGGACCGTCACGTCGTGACCGTTGCGGATCAAGCTGCCGGCAAGCTTGCCGCCGACATTCCCCAGCCCGATGAAACCGATCTTCATATCATCCTGTCCGCCGGTGCCGAGCGCGGCCTCCGGTCCTTCAAATGTGCCGCATCATCTTGAGGGCATGAGAAAAACGCATACCCCCATGCTCACAAATTAAAGAGAAGCCGGCGCGCGGCCACAAATGAAAATTTTCAGACTATTGCCAAATTTTCTTGAAAAAGCCCGGTCAGGATGCAGATGGCTGCCCGGCGTCTGCTGCCGCTTCCTTCAGCCATTCGCGGAAGACATGCACCTCGCGCCGGGTGCGTTGTGGGCGCTCAGGCGTGACGACATGAAAGCCCTGCTCGTCGAGATAGGCGGCTGTCGTGGGCAGAACCAGCCGGCCGGTAGCAAGGTAGCTGGCCAGAAACAGCGGGTGCGTGACGACACAGCCCGCGCCGCTCGCCGCGAGTTCGAGTGCGCCGATGGTCGTGTCCACAATTGGTCCGGGCGCCGCGCTCATGTCCGCCATGCCCAACCCGGCAGCGAGCTTAAGCCAGTGGTTCTCATGGCCCATGATGTGGATCATGCGGTGCTGCACCAGTGCTGCCATGTCCCCATCACAATCAGCCTTCAGCAGGCACTCCGGGCTGCAGGCGATCACCAGATTCTGATGCATGAGCGGTTCGCTGACATGGCCATTCCACTGGCCATCCCCGTAGCGCACCTCCAGGTCCATCGCCGCGCTGGCGCTGGTGTTGCCCCAAATGGTCGTGGCAAGCCGCACTTCGATATCCGAGTAGCGCGCCAGAAAATCAGGTAACCGCGGCGCCAGCCACAGGCAGCCGAACGATACGGGTGCCAACACGGAAATGCTCACCTTGTCATTGGCGCCGAACAGCCCGAGCGTCGAGATCGCCAGATCATCAAAGGCCTTCCGGACCGGCACGAGATAGGCGATGCCCATCGCCGTCAGCCGCACGCCGCGCGGCAGCCGCTCGAACATCTCGCAGCCGAGGCAGTCCTCCAGCGCCCGCACCTGGTAGCTGATGGCCGCCTGCGTCAGGTGAAGCTCCTGTGCCGCTGCCGTGAAGCTTTCGGTGCGGGCGGCGGCCTCAAAGGCTCGCAGCCAGGTCAGCGGCGGCAGGCCGGTGATTGCGCGACGTTCCATCAAGCATCCATAAAAAAATTAGGGTCAAACCCATCTATCTGCTCATTTGCGCCGAGGCAACGGCCGCCTTTACTGTGGCCACTTGCCGACCGGAGACAAGTAGCTGCCATGAAGACAAATGCCAGGGTCGTGATCATTGGCGGCGGCATCATGGGCGCAAGCCTGCTCTACCATCTGGCCGAGCTTGGCTGGACGGACAGCATCCTCATTGAAAAAGATGAGCTGACGTCCGGCTCGACATGGCACGCCGCTGGCCAGTGCCCGAGCATCACCGGGAGTTATAATCTCGCCAAGATCCACGCCTACAGCAACGATCTCTATCCGCGGCTGGAAGGGCTGACGGGGCAGTATGTCAGCTGGCACAAGTCCGGCGGTATCAGGCTTGCCACCAACGAGCGCGAACTGGCCTGGTTCAAGTATATTGAGGGCTATTCGAAGATCATCGGCTTCGACATGGCGATTATCGACCCGGCCGAGATTCGCCGCATCAATCCGTTCCTGACGACCGATGGCGTCATCGCCGGTGCCTATACGACGAGCGATGGCCACGCCGATCCCTCCGGCATCTGCAATGCATTGGCCATCGGCGCGCGTGCGATGGGTGCTACAGTCATCCGACAGAACCGCGTCACCGCCCTTGCCCAGCTGCCGTCTGGCGAATGGGACGTTACGACCGAGAAGGGCGTCATCCGCGCCGAGATCGTGGTCAACGCGGCAGGCTGCTACGCCCGGCAGGTCGCGCAGATGGCAGGCATCGACATTCCCGTTACCAACATGGAACATCATTATATCGTCACCGACCCGATCCAGGCGTTCATGGACCGGGCGGAAGAAATCCCGGTCATGCGTTGCCCTTATGTCTCCGGCTATTTCCGCCAGGAGCAGAAGAGCGGGCTGATCGGCGTTTATGAAAATATCGGCCTCAAGGAGGCCTGGGCGCCCAAGGGCATGCCCGAGTGGGAATCGACCAGCGAGTTGTTTGGTGATGATCTCGAGCGCATCGGAAAATGGCTTGAGCGGGCCATCGAGCGCATGCCGATCTTTGGGGAAGTGGGTATTCGCCGCGTCATCAACGGCGCCATTCCGCATACGCCGGATGGTGGCCCGCTGCTAGGGCCAGCGGCGGGCCTGCGCAACTTCTGGCATTGCTGCGGCACGTCATTCGGCATCGCGCAGGGCGGCGGCTCAGGCAAGTATCTGGCGCAGTGGATGGTGTTCGGCGATGCCGACATCAACATGACCGAGTTCGATCCACGCCGGTACGGCAGCTTTGCCGACGAGGATTATTCGCGTGAAAAGGTGTTCCTCGATTATCGGCTGACGTTCACCACCCGCCTGCCGGGCGAGGAGGAGCCGGATGGCCGTCCCTGCAAGGTCAGCCCGCTGCATGAGCGGTTGAAGGCGCAGGGCGCCGTCCATACCGAGACGTTCGGCTGGGAGCGGCCCAAATGGTTTTCCCTTGATGGCCGCGAGGAAGTCTCCGGCTATGAGCGCACCAACGTCTTCGAGGTGGTGCGAGAGGAAGTGCGCGCAGTCGCCGAGCGGGTCGGCGTGCTCGATTTGACCGGCTTTGCCAAATATGACGTGTCCGGTCCCGATGCCGAGGCGTTTCTCGATCGCATCTGCGCCAATCGCATGCCGCGCAAGCTCGGCGGCATAGGGTTGGTGCATCCGCTCTCCCGCGGCGGCCGCATCCTCGGCGAGATGACCGTGACGCGGCTGGCCGACGACCATTTTTATTGCCTGTCCGCCGCAGCCGCCGAGCAGCGCGATCTTGACCTGATGATGCAAAGCAAGCTGCCCGGTGAGGACGTGACGATCAGCAACGTCACAATGGATCGCGGCGTCATCGTGATCAGCGGGCCAAAATCCCGCGAACTGCTGGCCCGCCTGACGGATGCGGACCTGAGCAACGAAGGCTTTCGTTGGCTCAGCGGCCGCGAGATCGGCATCGCCGGCCACAAGGTGCGGGCGCTGCGCGTTTCCTATGTCGGCGAACTCGGCTGGGAACTGCACCCGGCGATGGACGACATGGCGCCGCTCTACGACGCCATCTGGGCCGCCGGGCAGGATCTCGGCATCGCCAACTATGGGCTTTATGCGGTCAACACCATGCGGATGGAGAAGGGCTACAAGGCCTGGGGCAGCGAACTGACCAATGAGCTGACAATGATCGAAGCCGATATGCCGCGCTTCATCAACTTCAAGAAGGATGATTTCGTCGGCAAGCAGGCGACGCTCGATGCGCCTGAGCGGCCTTTGCGGATCGTATATGGCGAGATGGACGCCGGCAGTGTCGATGCACGCGGCGCCGAGCCGATCCTGCTGGGCGATGCCTGCATCGGCCTCACCACCTCGGGCGGCTATGGCCATCGTGTCGGCAAGAGCCTGTTCTTCGCTTGCGTTCCGCCCGAGCATGCAGCGCCCGGCTCGGTATTTGATGTGTTCGTCCAGGGCGAGAGGCGCAGCGCAACGGTGCTGGAGCATCCGGCCTATGATCCTGACAATTCCAAGATGAAGGCCTGATCGCCATGGCCGCCAACCTTCCCAGCCGCGCCCGCGTCGTCATTGTCGGCGGTGGCGTCATCGGCTGCTCCATTGCCTATCACCTTGGCAAGATCGGCTGGGCAGATACCGTTCTGCTTGAGCGCAAGCAGTTGACCAGCGGCACGACCTGGCACGCTGCCGGGCTGGTTGGCCAGCTGCGCCCCTCGATCAACATGACCAAGCTCGCCAAATACACCGGCGAGCTTTATCGCGGGCTGGAGGCTGAAACGGGCCAGGCCACCGGCTATCGCCAGTGCGGCTCCATCTCCATGGCCAGCAACATCGAGCGCTTCGAGGAGCTGAAGCGCAGCGCCTCCATGGCCAAGGTGTTCGATCTGCCGGTGCACGTCGTCAGCCCTGCCGAGATCAAGGCAATGGCTCCGATTGCCAATGTCGATGATATCGTCGGCGGCATCCATATTCCCAGCGATGGCTATGCCAATGCCGTGGATATCACCCAGGCGCTGGCCAAGGGCGCCCGCAATGCCGGGGTGCGGATTTTCGAGAATACCAAGGTCACCCGCATTCGCCATGACGGCGTGCGCGTCACTGGCGTCGAAACCGAGGATGGCATTATCGACGCCGATTATGTCGTGCTCTGCGGCGGCATGTGGACCCGCGACCTCGCCGCCAGCGTTGGTGTGGCGGCGCCGTTGCACGCCTGCGAGCATTATTATGTGTTGTTCGAAGGGGTCGAGGGCCTGACATCGCAACTGCCGGTGCTGCGTGATTACGATTATTGCGGCTATTACAAATATGACGCTGGCAAGCTTCTGGTCGGTGCTTTCGAGCCCAATGCCCGGCCCTGGGGGATGGACGGCATTTCCGATGATTTCTGCTTCGATGAGATCGCTGGGAATTTTGCCCATTTTGAGCCGGTTCTGGTCGATGCTATGCGCCGCGTGCCGGCGCTGGAAAATGCAGGCATCAAGAAGTTCTTCTGTGGCCCGGAAAGTTTCACCCCCGACGTGCGCTACCATCTCGGCGAGAGCGCCGAGCTGCCCGGCTGCTTCGTGGCGGCGGGGCTGAATTCCATCGGGCTGCAATCGGCCGGCGGTGTCGGCAAGGTCATGGCCGAGTGGATCCGCGACGGCATGCCGCCGGCGGACTTGTGGACGGTCGATATCCGCCGCAACATGCCGTTCCAGATCAACCGCAAGTATCTTCGCGAGCGGGTCAGCGAGAGCCTCGGGCTGCTTTACGCAACGCACTGGCCGTTCAAGCAATATGAGACGGCGCGTGGCGTGCGGCGCTCGGCGATCCATGATCGACTGAAGGCCGCTGGCGCCTGCCATGGCGAAGCCTTTGGCTGGGAGCGGCCAAATTGGTACGCCGCGCCGGGCAGCGAACCAAAATATCAATACAGCTATGGCCGGCAGAACTGGTTCGAGGCCACTGCCGCTGAGTGCAAGGCCGTGCGCGAGACCGTGGGGCTGTTCGATCAGTCCTCCTTCGCGAAGTTCAGACTTGAGGGCCGCGACGCCATGCGCGTGCTCAACAACGTCTGCGCCAATGACATTGACGTGGCGCCGGGCAAGCTCGTCTACACGCAATGGCTCAACCCCAAGGGCGGCATCGAGGCCGATCTCACCGTCACGCGCCTCAGCGCCACCGCCTGGCTGATCGTGACTGGCGCCGAGACCGAGACACGGGATTTCAATTGGCTGAAGCGGCATATTCCGGATGACGCCCATGCGGTGCTCACCAATGTCACTTCGGCCATGGGCGTCATCTCGATCATGGGGCCGAACGCACGGGCGTTGCTGCAATCACTCAGCCCTAATGACCTCTCGGACTCTGCCTTTCCCTTCGCTACCTCGCAGGAGATCGAGCTGGGCTATGCCATCGTGCGGGCCTCACGCATCACCTATGTCGGGGAGCTCGGCTGGGAGCTGTATATTCCCACCGAGTTCATGGCCGGCGTCTTCGATGTCATCATGGCCGCCGGCGAGCCGTTCGGGCTGAAGCTGGCTGGCTATCACGCGCTCAATTCGCTCCGCATGGAAAAGGCCTATCGCCACTGGGGCCATGACATCACCGATGAGGATACCCCGCTCGAAGCCGGGCTCGGCTTTGCCGTGAAGATGGACAAGCCCGGCGGCTTCATCGGCCGCGAGGCGCTGCTGCGTCAGAAGCAGGAGGGGCTGCGGCAGCGGCTCGTGCAGTTCCGGCTGCTGTCGCCAGAGCCGATGCTCTATCATAACGAGCCGATCTGGCAGGGCGAGCGCATCGCCGGCTACATCCGCTCGGGCATGTACGCGCCCACTCTCGGCGCTGCCTGCGGGCTTGGCTATGTGACAGCGCCTGATGGCGGTGTCGTGGGCCCCATCGGCGCCGATGATTACGAGATCGAGATCGCCGGTGTGCGCTACCCCGCCATCGCCTCGCTCAAACCGATGTTTGACCCGGGCAATGCCCGGATCAAGCTCTGACCCCCATTTGCGGAGTGAATTCCATGGCCGAATCCCGGGCAGACCTTATGCGCCGCCTTACTGCCGATGTGCGCCCCGGCTACAGCTTCCCGCGTGACTTCTACTGCAGCGATGCGGTGTTCGAGGCTGATATCGAGGAGGTGGTCGGCCGCAAATGGATCATGGCCGGGCATGTTGGGCAGCTGCCGAACAAGGGCGATTTCTTCGTCTTCAAGGTGGGTGAGGAGCAGATTATCCTCATCCGCGAAAACGCCGCGACCATCAACGCCTTCTACAATGTCTGCCGCCATCGTGGGTCGCTGGTCTGCTCGGTCACATCCGGCAATGCGCCGAAGCTGGTCTGCCCCTATCACGCCTGGACCTTCGGGCTGGATGGCGCGCTGCTCTCCGCCCGGCTGATGCCCGAGGATTTCGACAAGAAAGCCAATGGTCTGCACCCCTGCCATGTGCGGGAATTTTATGGCTTCATCTTCGTCAACCTGACGGCTGGCGAGCCCGATGATTTTGACGCCACCTTCTCGGACATGGCGGCGATCCTCGATTATCACGGATTTGCCGATGCCAAGGTGGCGCACCGCGCATCCTACCCCACAGCGGCCAACTGGAAGCTTGTCGTCGAGAATTTTCTCGAATGCTATCATTGCCAGCCGGCCCACCCTGAGTTCTGCTCCATGCATCCGCCCGAAGCGCTGGTTGCGGTTGGCGCCGGCCCCAGTTCTGGGCCGACTGAGGCCGTGGAAAAGTACCGCCCGATTCTGGAGGCCTGGGAGCAGCGCGTGGCCGCGCTCGGCCGCCCGGTCGGCAATATCGATGACACCCCGGACAGCACACATCTGCGCCTCGTGATGCAGCGGACGATCCGTGAGGGCTATATGAGTGAGACCAAGGATGGCTCGCCGGCCTCGACGCTGATGGGCAAGCGGACGGAATGGGATGGTGGCCGCATGCACCTGGGCTTTGGCCCGATGAGCCATGTCGTGGCCTGCAACGATTTTGCGATCCTGTTCCAGTTCACGCCGCGCAGCGCGATGATGACCGATGTCGATATCAGCTGGATCGTCGATGGCCGGGCCGAGAGTCCCGACGTGGAAAAGATGGTCTGGGCCTGGGATGTAACGACTGTGCAGGATCGTCAGATCACCGAGGACAATCAGGCCGGCATCCGCTCCAGCCGCTACACGCCTGGTCGTTTTTCCGACCAGGAGCGCGGTGTCGCCAATTTCCAAGCCTGGTATCTCAATCAGTTCGCACACCTGCAGGCTGGCTGAGAAAATGCCCGTGCCCGCGTTGATGCAGGCGGTCCTGCTCACCGGCAACGGCGGGTTTGAAAAGCTGGCGTTGCGCGAGGATGTCCCGGTGCCTGTTCCAGCGGCAGATGAACTGCTGATCAGGGTGGGCGCTGCCGGCGTCAACAATACTGATATCAACACGCGGACCGCCTGGTACTCCAAGGCTGTCACGTCCGCCACTGAGGAGGGTGGGGAAGGGGGCTTCGCCGCCGCCCGCACCGAGGATTCCGGCTGGACTGGAGCGGTGCCACAATTCCCCCGCATCCAGGGAGCCGATGCCTGTGGAATCGTGGTGGCGACCGGCGCAGCAGTGGATCCGGCGCGCATTGGCGAGCGCGTGCTCGTGGAGCCAGTGTTCCGCGCGCCCGGCGGCGGCGCCTATGAAGCGACCTACTTTGGCTCGGAGCGCGATGGTGGCTTTGCCCAATATGCCTGTGTGCCTGCCGCCCATGCCCACCGCATTGAATCGGCGCTCAGCGATGTCGAGCTCGCCTCCTTTCCCTGCGCCTGGTCAGCTGCCGAGAACATGCTGACGCGCGCCGGCCTTGCCCGGGGCGAGCGCGTGCTCATCTGCGGCGCCTCGGGCGGTGTAGGTTCGGCAGCGGTGCAACTCGCCCGGCGGCGCGGAGCACTGGTCACGGCCATCGCTGGTGCCGACAAGCTGGCAGCCATTGCCGGGCTGGGCGCCGAGCGCGTCATCCCGCGCGATGCGGACGTCCGAGCCTTGTTTGGTTCGGAGTATTTCGATGTGGTGATCGACAGCGTTGGTGGCGGCCAGTTCGGGGCGCGGCTCGACGCTTTGAAGCGCGGTGGGCGCTATGCCGTCGCCGGTGCCATCGCCGGGCCGATCGTCGAGCTCGATCTGCGGACGCTCTACCTCAAGGACCTGCGCCTCATTGGTTGCACCATCCTTGACGCCGGGGTATTTGCCAATCTCGTGCGCATCATCGAGGCAGGCGAGGTGCGGCCCATGGTCTCGGCCGTTTATCCACTGTCCCGGATTGTCGAGGCGCAGCAAGCGTTTCTGGCAAAGCAGCACATCGGCAAGATCGTACTGATTCCATAAGTTGCGGGCTTGCCTTGCCGCGATCGGCAGGGCAATTTGACGTTTCAGTTCCGTGACAGCCGCGCCCGCGGCGGAGATCCTGCCCGATGACGCGCTTCCTTCTTGCCCTTCTCTTCGCGTGCCTTGGTGCCCAGCCGCTGCTGGCCCAGGCCCTGCAGCAAACCAAGGGCAGCTTTGTTGACAAGTTTCGCCAGCTCGAGGGCGAGGATTGGCCCACCCCCACTGACTATCGCAACGCCACCGGCGCACCTGGCCATCGCTATTGGCAGCAGAAGGTGGATTACCGCATCGAGGCGACGCTGGACGAAGCCAAGCGCTCACTCTCGGCGCGCGGCAGCATCACCTACACCAACAATTCGCCTGATGAGATGCGTTACCTGTGGCTGCTGATGGAGCAGAATCGCTTCAAGCGGGATTCCATCGCCGAGCACACCGAGACTGTAACCCCCGGCGGTGCCACCAGCATCACCAGCGTGCGCCGCGCCAAGCGCTACCAGGAGTGGGAAGGCGGCTTTTCGGGCATCACTGTCACTGATGCCGAGGGCAAGCCGCTCAAGTTCACCGTGGTGGACAGCCTGATGCGCGTTGACATGCCGCAGCCGCTGGCCAGTGGCGCAACCACCGGCATCCGCATCACCTGGAGCTATCCGCTCATCGAGACGGACGTTATCGGCGGTCGCTCTGGCTATGAGTGCTTCACCAAGCCTGGGGAGGACGGCAATTGCCTCTTCCTCGGCGCCCAGTGGTTCCCGCGCCTTGCGGTCTATTCCGATTATGAAGGCTGGCACAACAAGGCGTTCCTCGGCGATGGCGAGTTCACGCTCGAGTTCGGCGATTATGATGTCTCGCTCACCGTGCCTTCGGATCACATCGTGGCGGCTACCGGCGAATTGGCCAATGCCGCGGACGTGCTGAGCGCCGCCCAGCGCCAGCGGCTGGAGACAGCGCGTTCGGCCAGCGAGCCAGTCTATATCGTCACTGCGGCAGAGGCTGCCGCCGCCGAGCGCGGCAAGCCCTCAGGCAGCAAGACGTGGCGCTTCACGGCGCGCAATGTCCGGGATTTCGCCTTTGCCTCCTCGCGCAAGTTCCTTTGGGATGCGATGGGCGTGAAGCAGGATGACCCGGCCAATCCGCTGGTCATGGCCATGTCTTTCTACCCCAAGGAGGCCCGGCCACTCTGGGATGCCTATTCCACCAAGTCGATCGCCCACACCATCCAGGTGTATGGCAGCTTCGCGTTCCCCTATCCGTATCCCACGGCACAATCGATCAACGGTCCGGTTGGCGGCATGGAATATCCCATGATCACCTTCAACGGCCCCCGCCCGGTCAAGGACAAGAAGACCGGTGCGCTCACCTACACCGAGCGCGCCAAGAACGGCCTTGTCGGCGTCGTTATCCACGAGATCGGCCATATCTGGTTCCCGATGTCGGTAAACTCCGATGAACGGCAATGGACGTGGATGGACGAGGGCATCAACACCTTCCTCCAGTTCCAGGCCGAGAAGCTCTGGGATCCGGAGTTCCCCACCCGTCGCGGCGAGCCCAAGGATATCGTGGAGTACATGGTCAGCCGTGATCAGGTGCCGCTCATGACCCAGTCCGACAGCCTGCTGCAGTTCGGCGCCAATGGTTATGCCAAGCCTGCGACAGCGCTGGTCATTCTTCGCGAGACGGTCCTTGGCCGCGACCTGTTCGATTATGCCTTCAAGGAATATGCCCGCCGCTGGCGCTTCAAGCGGCCGACGCCCTATGATTTCTTCCGCACCATGGAAGAAGCTTCCGGCGTCGATCTCGATTGGTTCTGGCGCGGCTGGTTCTACTCGACCGACCATGTCGATATCGCGCTCGACAAGGTTGTGAAGGCCCGCCTCGACACGCGTAATCCGGACATCGAGAAGCCCTATGAGGGGCAGCGCAAAAAGACCGAACCCAAGTCCCTCACTGTCGAGCGCAACACCATCGAGCCTGTGGTGAAGCGGGACCCGGCAACCCGAGATTTCTACAACGAGAATGACCGCTATGTCGCCACCGTGAAGGACCGCAAGGACTATAAGTCCGCGCTTGAAAAGCTGGAGCCGGAAGAGCGCGCCGCGCTGGCGGTGAAGGACAATTTCTATCACTTCAGCTTCCGCAACATCGGCGGCCTGGTGATGCCAGTGGTGCTCAAGCTCGATTATGAGGATGGCAGCAGCGAGACTGTCCGCATTCCCGCCGAGCTGTGGCGTCGCAACCACCGCGCTGTCACGTGGCAGCATGTGACCCCCAAGACGCTGCGCAGCGCCGAAGTCGATCCGCTCTGGGAGATCGCCGATGCCGACCGGAGCAACAACAACTACCCGCGGCGCATCGAGCCTGCCACGCTCAAGATTGAGGATGACAAGCCGGGCGAGAACCGCATGAAGGACATGGAACTGCAAGTGGGCCCGGACAGCCTGCGCACTCGGCCGGCGCCCGCGAGCGAGAAGTGAGCCCGTTCTGGCGGGGGCTTATGCTGGCTGCCGCGCTTGTGCTGGCTGGAGTGACGGTGCCAGCCAGCGCGCATCGGGGCCATGCTTCGCTCTCGGTGGTGGAGATTGACGCAAAAAGCGGGGCCGTGCGCGTCACGCACCGCTTTGCGGCGCATGATGTCGAGCCGGTGCTGGTCGATATCGCTCCCGATGCCCAGCCCAGCCTCGATGATCCCGAGGCGGTGGCAGCGCTTGTCGCCTATGTCGGCCAGCGCTTCACCATCACCGGCACGCCGCTGAGCTTTCAGAGCCAGCAATTGCGCGGTGACGATGTGATGCTGGTTTACACCGGGCGGATGAAGCCGTCCGCCACCAGCATCAGCGTGCGCGGCGCCCTGTTCGGGGAGACGCACGCCAGCCATCAGACGCAGGTGAATGTCCGGCGCGCCGGCGTCACCCGAACGCTGTACTTCGAGCCGTCGGACGGAGCCAAGTCACTGGCCCTTTCGGCGCGGAAGTAACAGAAACCGGAGCGGTAGGAACAAGGCCCTTCCCCATGGCGCTTCCTGGCAGCTATCTAGGCGTATGGATCGCCTGAAAGCCAGCGCCTCTGGGCGCCTTCGTCTGCGGCGCGAGAGCACCACTTCACCCTGGGTGTCGCTGTTCTGGCGGGTGATGCTGGCGTTTGGCCTCATCGGCATCGCCGTGGCCGTGCACTGGTTCGATCGCGCTGGGCTGAAGGATGGCCACGACGGCGTCATCAGCTTTTCGGATGTGCTCTATTTCACCATGATCACGGTCGCCACCGTGGGTTATGGCGATATCGTGCCGGTCACGGACCAGGCGCGGATGTTCGATACCTTTGTCGTCACCCCCATCCGGCTGTTTGTCTGGCTAATCTTTGTCGGCACGGCCTATGATTTCCTGCTCAAGGGGGCCTTTGAGAAATGGCGGATGCGCATGATCCAGAAGAATTTGCACGGCCACACCATTGTCACCGGTTTTGGCACAAGCGGGGGTGAGGCCGTTGCCGAGCTGATCCGGCGCGGGACAGATCCGGCTGCCATTCTCGTCATAGAGCGGGACGCGGTGCAGCTCGAGGCCGCCGCGGCGATGGGTGTGAATGTCATCGATGCCGATGCCACGCGCAATGTGACGCTGGAGGCGGCCAAGGTGGACACCGCCGGCGCCATCATCGTCTCGGCCGGGCGGGATGATACTTCCATTCTCATCGTGTTGACGGCGCGGCGGCTGGCGCCCGATCTGCCGATCAGCGTTGTCATCCGCAATGCCGACAATGAGCCGCTGGCGCGTCAGGCCGGCGCCGATACGGTCATCAACCCAGCGAGCTTTGCCGGACTGCTGCTCGCAGGTTCCACCCATGGCCCGCATATCTCCGATTACATCGCCGATCTGGCGGCCACCAACGGCCTGGTGGCGCTGCGCGAGCGTCCTGTCATGGCGGAGGAAGTCGGCAAGCCGCTGGCCTCTATCGCCACCGGGCTGGGTGTGCGGGTGTATCGCGGTGGCAAGCCAATCGGCTTTTGGGAAGTGGCCGTGGCGCGCCTGATGGCCGGAGACATGATCGTCGAGATCGTGCCGCAGCTCGCTGCGGACGGTGGCGAAAGGAGCTGAAGCCAGGCGCGCGCACAAAAAAGCGGGGAGGGGCCTGATGGCTCTCCCCGCTGTTTTTGGCAGCGCTGCGCAAGCGGTTACTTGGCGGCGATGACCGTCAGTTCGACAAGGAAGTTCGGGCCGGCGAGCGCCGCGATCTGCATGGTGGTGCGGGTCACGGTGGTCGGGTTCTCGGCGGTGCCGAAGAACTGGGCAAAACCGGCATTGAAGCCGGCAAAGTCCATCTTGCCTTCCATGCCGGGAGCGGCGGTGAGGTAGGCATCCATGCGCACGATGTCGGACATCTTGTAGCCATTGGCTTCCAGGATGGACTTGATCTTGTTCAGAGTGCTGATCGTCTGGGTCTTGGTGTCGCCATATTCGCCCGGCTTGGCAGGGTCGATCGGCGAGGCGAGGTTGCCGGAAAGGTAGATCGTCTCGGCGCTGGCCTTGACCTTGGCGGCGGTGAGGATGCGGCCCTGCGGGGTGCCGATCTTCTCGACATTCTGGGCATAGGCCGGAGCGGCAAGCGTGACGGCGGCAAGCGCCAGAGCAGTCATCATGGCCTTCATGTCAGTCCCCTTTTTGCTGGAAATCACGGCTGGAAAAGCGAGCATCGGATAAAACAAATGCGGGCGACAGGATAACCCCGCCGCCCGCATTCGCAACCCGTTATGCGAAGCTTAGAACTTCGCGGTACCGCGAATGTACCAGAAGCCACCCATCTGCCCCATCGGGGACGACCCCGGATAGAGCGAGCCGTTGGCCTGGCCGCCGGTCGACGGATAGGCGTTGCGCGTTTCGCGATCCGGCAGGTTGTCGAGCAGGTTTTCTGCGCCGACAGCAAGACGGAAACGCTCGGCAAACGTCGCACCAACTTCGAGGTCGAGGCTTACCTCAGCCCCGAATTCCTTCGGCCACAGGCCCGAAGGATAAAGCGCGCGGAAGGCCACCGGATCGACGCCCGACGGAACCGAACCGATCGGAGCGAAGTAGGTGGTGAACTTGCCGAAGTAGTTCAGGCGGATCGTCGCATCAAAGATGCCCTTGCTGTAGTTCTCGGAGAGAACCGCACGCCAGCGCGGGTTCGAATCTTCGATGTTTCCGCGACGGGCATCGTCGATCAGCGTCACGGTCCGGGTGTCCAACGGATTGCACTTCGGAAGTGCCCCCGAGAGCGTGTTTCCATCGCGGCAGGTAACCTTGGTCTGGTTCCAGTTGACAGCAAGGCTGGTATTGAAATTGCCCAGCTCGCTTTCAGCGCGATGGGTGAGGACCACGTCCACGCCCTGTGTTTTCGTCCGGAAGCCGTTGGTGAAGAAGTTCACCTGGCCGAGATCGAATGCATTGGTAACACCTAGGGCCAGAAGTGCGACCTGGTCAGCGCCAGAAACTGCAATGTTGCTGGTCACGCCGATGCGATCGCGCACGCGGATGTTGTAGTAATCCACGGTCAGGTTGAAGCCATTGCCCGGGGTGACCACAAAGCCGCCCGAGAAGCTGGTCGACTTTTCTGGGGTCAGCGGCACAGCGCCGTAATAGGCTGCAACCGTCGTGTCAGGACGCGCAGTGGCGATTGCCACCGGCACGACGCTGCCGCCTGGGAAGGCTGTCTGGACGTTCTGCGTGAACTGCTGGCCCGGCGTCGGCGCACGGAAGCCCGTCGATGCCGCACCGCGGATCGAGATGCTGTCCGAGAAGGCATAGCGAAGGCTGACCTTTCCGTTCCAGGTGCTGCCGAAATCGTTGAAGTGATCGAAGCGACCGGCAACGCCGATCGACAGGTTCTCGATCGGATCGGTTTCGAGGTCGAGGTAAGCCGAGTAGCTGTTGCGCGCACCTTCGACGACTGATTCCGGGCCGAAGCCGGGGAAACCGTTTGCGCCCACGGCCTTGGTCACGTTGAACTGCGTGCCGTCGTTACGCTCCACGAGCTGGCTGCCGTAGATGCCCGGCTCCCAGGATGCCTGGTCACCAAGGCCGACTTCATAGGCCTCACGGCGGAACTCGACACCGGCCGCGATGAACAGCGGCTTGGCGAAGCCGATGTCGGTTTCGTAGGTGAAGTCAGCGTTGCCGTTATATTCGGTCTGCACCAGCTTGCCGAGGTAGAACTCGGTTGGGGACAGCGGCCCGAGCGAAGGGTTGTACGTGTTGTCCATATAATAGCGGATCTGGTTGCGACCATAGCTGCCGGTCACATCGAACTTCACACCAAAGCCGGTCTCGCCCTTGTAGCCGGCGACGATCGACATGTCCTCGTTGACGCCTTCGAAGAACGGCGTGAAGCCGTTCGGGAAGAAGGTAGTGTCGTTGAAGGTGCGACCTTCGGCATCATAGATCGGGCGGCCGGCGGGCGTAACGCCGATCTGATCGAGGTAAGCCGGCGTCGAGATGGACTTGCCGAAGCTGCCCGTGCCGGGACGCAGCGGCAGATCCTGGGCCGTCACGGCGATCGGGCGGCGATAGTTGAAATCGTTGCCCTGGCGCTGCCAGCCATAGTTGCCGAACAGATAGACTTCAGCATTGTCGCCGACCGGAATGGCCGAGTTGAACACCATGCGATAGGCACGGTTCTCGGGCTGGCCAAGACGGTTGCCCTGCGGCGTGAAGCCGGCAGCGATCAGCGGAGCGATTTCAGGACGGGGAACCGAGCGATCCCAGACTTCCTGGTCAATGAACTCGCCGGTGACATTGAAGAAGCCGCCGTCGCCGAGCTTGAAGCCGGCATTGGCGCTGAGCTGGATGTCGGCGCCATCGCCTTCATAGGTCTGGCCGTAGCGAGCCGAGAAGTTGTAGCCGCTGTCTGCACGGTTGAGACCGATGTTGATGACGCCGGCGATGGCATCGGAGCCATACTGGGCGGCAGCACCGTCACGCAGCACTTCGATGCGGCTCACCGCAGCCGAGGAGATCTGCGAAAGGTCAGGACCCTGAGAACCGACGTTCAGAGCGTCACCGGCGACGGCGACGAGAGCCGAGCGATGCATACGCTTGCCGTTGATGAGCACCAGGATCTGGTCAGCCGGGAGGCCGCGAAGGTTAGGCGGACGCACAAAGGCCGAGGCATCGCCGAGCAGGTTGCGGTTCTGGTTGAACGAGGGGACCAGCGTCTTGAGGATCGACTGGAGCTGCGGGGAAGGCTGGGCCTTGAAATCATCGGCGCTGAAAACGTCGATCGGCACCGGGCTCTCGGCCACGGTACGGTCGGTACGACGGGTGCCGGTCACGACGATGGTATCGCCGGTGATGGTCTCGTCCTGCGCGGCCTGGGCCGTGGCTTGTGCATTTGCAGCGGTGGCAGACAGTCCGCCGAAAGCGAGTGCCAGCGCGAGTGCGCCAAGCGACCCCCGGCCGAGCATGTGTGCAGTGTTTGTCTTGATCATCTTGAGCCCTCAGTTGAAGAAACGACTAACCTCCCCAAGTCCACACGAATGGCTCTTTGGCCTCGTTTTGGACAACGCAAGTCGCGCGGCAGACACAAACCGCTTGATAACCTTAAATTTTCTTCCGCCCCCGCGGTAACTTTGGAGCCGATGCGCCATGATTTTCATGGTCTTTGCATCAGTCGTTACAACCATAGAGTGGCGTGAATGGCCGCCGCTAGGCAAGCCTTCAAACAACAATGTTCCAATTCAAAACCGCACTGTTGCAATTATGTAACTGCCTGTGTGGCCCCCTGAAGGCGTGGCCGCCGCTCCTGTTGACCTCGGCCGTGGAGCGTTCGACAAGCCTCGGCCATGGCCAAGCTTTATTTCTACTATGCCTCGATGAACGCCGGGAAATCGACCGTCCTGCTGCAATCCAGCTTCAATTACCGCGAGCGCGGCATGCGGACGCTGCTGTTCACCGCCGCCATCGATGATCGCGCCGGGGCCGGTGTCATCGCCTCTCGCATCGGGCTGGAAGCGCCCGCCGCGGTGTTTGGCCGCGAGACCGATATCCATGCCCAAGTGCTGGCCGCGCACAGTGAGCAGCCGGTGCATTGCGTGCTGATCGACGAAGCGCAGTTCTTGACCGAGGCGCAGGTCTGGCAGTGTGCGCGAATCTGCGACCAGCTCGGCATTCCGGTGCTGGCCTATGGCTTGCGGACGGATTTCCTGGGGCATCTTTTCGAGGGCAGCCAATGGCTGCTGGCGCTGGCCGATGTGCTCAACGAGATCAAGGCGGTATGTGATTGCGGGCGCAAGGCAATCATGAACCTGCGTATTGATGCGCAAGGTCGCGCCGTGGCCACTGGGGACCAGACCGAGATCGGCGGCAATGATCGCTATGTGGCGCTGTGCCGCCGGCACTTCACGGCAGCGCTTGCCGGGGCCACGCTTGCGAGCCATGCTCTGCCGCGCAGCAGCGAGGAGACACCCGCATGACCGACATTTATGACCAGGAAGCCCGCACCATCGATGGCCGCACCGTCAAGATGGCGGATTGGAAGGGCCAGGTGCTTCTTATCGTCAACACTGCGAGCAAGTGCGGCTTCACGCCACAATATGAAGGCCTGGAGGCGCTGCACGAGCGCTATGGCCCCAAGGGTTTTGCCGTGCTCGGTTTCCCGTGCAACCAGTTCGGCGCGCAGGAGCCGGGAGACGAAGCCGAGATCGCCAGCTTCTGCAAGCTTTCCTATGACGTCGATTTCCCGATGTTCGCCAAGGTGGATGTAAATGGCGATGCCGCCCATCCGCTGTGGCAGGCGCTGAAAAAGTCGGCCCCGGGCTTGCTCGGCAGCGAGGCGATCAAGTGGAATTTCACCNNGCCAGCCGCATCGAGGCGCTGCTCTGAGGCTGGCGCAGCGCTTGTGATAAAATATCCTGCTTTGGCCCCTTGTGGCGGCGCAACCGGCTCCCCACCATAGGCTGCGGTCAATCCGGACCGAAACCATCGGGAATGCAATGGCCGGTTCCTCCGCCCCTCTCATGACATTGAAGGACGTGTTCGGCTGGGTTCGCCCGATCATAGGGCCGGAGAAGAACTTCTTCTGGCTGGCCATCATCTATGGCCTTGGCATCAGCCTGCTGTCGCTGGCTACGCCGGTCTCGGTGCAGTTGCTCATCAATTCCATTGCCAACACGGCGCTGCCGGCGCCTTTGTTCACCCTGTCAGCGCTGCTGTTCCTGCTGCTGGCGCTGTCCGGCACGCTTGCGGTGTTCCGAGGGCATATGATGGAGCTGTTCCGCCGTCGTTTCATGGCGCGGCTGGTGGCAGACATAACCGTGCGGGCCATCAACGCCGCCAACCCGGATTTTCAGGACACGCGCCGTATCGACCTGTTCAACCGCTATTTCGAGCTGATCACGGTCCAGAAGGTCATCCCTTCGCTGCTCATCGGCGGCTTCAGCATCCTCCTGCAAGCCGGCGTCGGCTTTGCTGTAACCTCATTCTATCATCCGTTTTTTCTCGCCTTCAACATCATCGTCATCTTCCTTGTCTGGGCAATCTGGCGCGTCTGGTCGCGCGGCGCGATGATGACCTCGATCGAGATCAGCCATGAAAAATACAATGCCGCGCACTGGCTGGAGAGCGTTGGCGCCTCGGATGGCTTCTACAAGACCTCGCGGCACCTGGATTATGCCATGGCGCGCTCGGATGAGGTCGCTGCGGCCTATGTCGCTGCCCACAAGCGGCACTATGGCTTCGCTCTACCGCAGAATATTGCGTTGCTGCTGCTCTATGCGCTGGCCAGCGCCGGGCTGCTGGCGCTGGGTGGCTGGCTGGTTATCCAGCAGCAGCTCTCCATCGGCCAACTGGTGGCGGCCGAACTGATCCTTGCCGGCGTGTTCCTCGGCATCTCGCAGCTTGGCTCGTATCTTGATGACTTTTACGATCTCGTCGCCAGTGTCGAGGAGCTGTCGCTGCTGTATGCCATCCCGCAGGAGCCCGAGCCGGTCACACGCACGTTGCTCATGTCTCCCGGCGGTGCGCCGTTGAAGTTTTCCAACGTGCGCTTCCAGCATAACACCGGGCCGGTGCGGCTGGACTTCGAGATTCCCTGCGGCGCCCAGCTGATGGCGCAGGGTGCGCCGGGGCTGGAGCGGCAGTTTTCCAATCTGCTCAAGCGCCAGACCAAACCTGAAAAGGGCTTCATCACCATCGGCGATGTCGATATCGCCAGCCTCGATATCCTGCTGCTCCGCACCGATGTGGTTGTGCTGGACCGGCCGAACATCGTCGAGAGCCGCATCGATGAGTATCTGCGCCTTGCCAATCCGGATCGTGAGCCGGCCGCGATGATGGCAGCGCTGGAACTGGTGGGGCTGGAGGACCGGCTGGCGATGCTGCCCGATGGCGTGCAGACCCGCATGTCTTCCACGGGCTATCCGCTCTCGCTGGCCAAGACCATGCAGGTCAAGCTCGCCGCCGCCATCCTCTCGCAGCCGCGCATCCTGGTGCTGTCACCGCTGTTCGATGTCGTCGCGGTCAGCCGGCTGCAGGCGGCGTTCGCGCATTTCGCGGCTGCCGGCACCACGGTCATCTATTTCAGCAACCGCCCGGAGGCGATAAGCCTTGGCCAGTATCTCTGGCTTGGGCGGGAGAGCCAGCAGATCGTCGATGATCGCGCCGTCTTCGATGCGCTCCGCAACGCAGGCAGGAAGCCCGAATAATGGCCAAGCCCGCAAACGCCCCCGGCTCGTTCACCGCCCGCACCGATGATGCGGCGGTGTTCCCCACGCTGGCCGCCATCCGGCCGCCGCGTGTGCTGCGCGCCGCCGCCTGGATGGTCGGGTTGGGCATCCTGTTCATCATCCTGTTCGCGGCCCTGGTGCCTTGGGTCCAGACCGCCGCCGGTACTGGCAGCGTCATCGCGCTGGATCCGCGGGACAGGCAGCAGAACATCACCGCCATGGTGCCGGGCCGGCTGGAGCGCTGGTATGTCACCGATGGCAGCCGCGTGGAGGCCGGGGATCCGATCGCGCGGGTCGTGGATATCGATCCGCAATATCTGGATCGCCTGGCCGCCGAGCGCGCCCAGAAGGTGGCGGAGGTGGATGCCGCCCGCCAGTCTGCCCGTGTGGCGCAGATCGATGTGCGGCGCACCGAGGCGCTGTTCCGCGAGGGACTGGCAGCACGGCGGGATTATGAGTTCGCCCAGATCAAAGTTGCCGATTACCAGGGCAAGATTGCCCAGGGCGAGGCCGATCTCAACCGGATCGACGTCAATATCCGTCGCCAGTCTGCACAGCTCATCACCGCGCCGCGGGCCGGCCGCATCATGCGGGTGGAGCCGATCGACAATGCCACGATGATCAAGGCGGGCGACCCGCTGGCCAGTTTCGTGCCCGAGGCGACAGAGCAGGTCGTGGAACTGTATGTCGATGGCCGTGATGTGCCGCTCATCTACCCCGGCCGGCGCGTGCGGCTGGAATTTGAAGGCTGGCCGGCCATTCAGTTCAGCGGCTGGCCCTCGGTGGCGCAGGGGCTGTTCGATGGTGAGGTGACGGCGATCGATGTTTCCGCCTCCTCCAACGGCCTGTTCCGCGTGCTGGTGAGCGAGGCGGCAGACCGGGCGCCCTGGCCGCGCGAGCCGCAGGTGCGGCTGGGCGCCAAGGTCCGTGGCTGGGTGCTGATGGATACGGTGAAAGTGTGGTTCGAGCTGTGGCGGCTGCTCAATGATTTTCCGCTGCAGTTTACCCGGCCGGGGGCTGACCCGGCTGCCACAGGTGCCCCCCCCGCCGAGGCGAAGAGCAATGCGAAGTAAGCGCGTATTGGCGCTGCTGCTTGCTGCCCTTTGTGTCGCATCCCCGGCGGTGCAGGCGCAGACGCCCGCAAACACCGCAAGGGCTGGCCCGCTTGCACTTCAGGATGTCCTCGCCTCGGCGCGGGACCACGCCCCGCAGGTGCTTGAAGCGCTGGCCCGGGTGCGTGGTGCGCAAGGCGCGCTGCTCAGCCGGGAAGGCGCGTTCGACACCGTATTCAGCGCCGATGCCGAAACCCGGCTCACCGGCTTTTACGGCGGCACCGTCGCTGCAGCCAGCGTCAGCCGGCCGTTGCCCGAGAATGGCGGCTATGCCTATGGGGGCTATCGTGTCTCGCGCGGCAGCTTCCCGAGCTATGAGGGCGAGAAGTTCACCAACCAGGCTGGGGAGCTCAAGGCTGGCGCGGTCTTCGCGTTGATGCGGGACCGTGCCATCGATGATCGCCGCTTCGCCCGCAGCCTCGCCGAGGCCGATGTGGCGATTGCCGATGCGGACCGGCTGATGATCGCCATCGGTGTGCAGCGCCGCGCGCTCGATGCCTATAATGCTTGGGTTGCAGCCGGGCTGCGGCTGGCGATCTACAAGGACCTGCTGGCGCTGGCCGAGGCGCGGCAGGCCGGCTTCAAGCGTCAGGTGGCTGAAGGCGGCCGCGCCCGGATCATCCTGACGGAAAATGAGCAAAATATCCTGCGCCGGCAGACCTTGGTGGTGCAGACGGAGCAGCAACTCGGCCAGGCTGCCGCTGCGCTCTCGCTGTTCTGGCGTGATGCCGCCGGCAACCCGGTCATACCCGTCCTGGCGCAGCTGCCCGGCACGCTGCCGCCTCTGGTGCGGGCTGCCGCGCTGGCCGGAGCCGCTGATCCGCGCGATGTCATAGCCAGCCGGCCGGACTTGCGGACTATCGATATCCGGCTCCGTCAAGCCAGCCAGCGGCTGGAGCTTGACCGCAACGCCTTGCTGCCCAAGCTTGACCTCAAGGTGGAGGCCAGCCGTGATTTTGGCGCCATCGGGGCCGGCGGCATCTCGCGATCCGGCACCGAGAGCAAGGTCGGCCTCACCTTCTCCGTGCCGTTCGAGCAGCGCGCTGCGCGAGGCCGGCTGGCGCAGACCAACGCCGAGATCGATGCCGTCAAGCAGCGCCGCCGCTTTCTTGAAGATCAGATTGTCGCCGAGATCGAGGCGCTTTCGGTCGCCGTTTTCGCCACTGGCCGGCTGCGCAGCATCGCTGCGGATGAGCAGGACCGTGCCGCCACCATGGCCGGCGCGGAGCGCCGGCGCTTTGAGGCCGGAGCCAGCGATTTCTTCCTCGTCAACCTCCGTGAGGAGGCCGCAGCCGATGCCAAGGTCCGCGCGCTCGACGCCGCCATTCGCAATATCGCCGCCAATGCCGAACTGGCCGCCGTAACGGCTGATCTGGACGCTTTGGGCCTCTAGCTGCGCGGTCAGGCCGCAAGCCGGGGCCTTTCCTTTGCTCTTTTGCCCGTCCATGTTGCCGGGCATGCCAATATCCCAGCTTCCCCGACGCGCCATGCTTGGCGCCACAGCCATTCTTGGGCTCACGGCTCTCTCTGCCTGCACGCGGCTTGATGCGCTCAATGGTCTCAACGCCATCACGCCGGGCGATGGGGAGACCCTTCAACTGGCTGCAGACATTCCCTTCGGCCCGCACAGCCGCCAGATGCTGGATATCTATGGCCCGGCCAAGCCTGCGAGTGCGGCATTGCCGGTCATCGTCTTCTTTTATGGTGGCAGCTGGAACAGCGGGCGCCGGCAGGACTATGGTTTTGCAGCAAGGGCGCTTGCAGCTCGCGGTTTCATCGTGGTGGTGCCGGACTATCGTCTTGCCCCGGCCTTTGCCTACCCATCCTTTGTCGAGGATGGTGCTGCTGCCGTGGCCTGGACAGCAGCCAACATCGGCAAGCACGGGGGGGATGCCCGGCGCATTGGCGCAAGCGGGCACAGTGCCGGCGCGTACATCGCCGTGCTGCTGGCGCTGGAGACAGCCTGGCTCGCCAAGGCGGGCGCGCCGGGCGCCATCAAGGCCGGCGTCGGCCTAGCCGGCCCCTATGATTTCCTGCCCTTCGAGCCGAACGGCGCGGCCGACATCGCCTTTGGCCAATGGCGGGACCTGAAGGCCACCCAGCCGATCACCCATGTCCGCGCCGATGCCCCGCCGCTGTTGCTGCTGGCCGGGGATGATGACGACGTGGTGTTTGCCCATAATGGCAAGAACCTCGCCGCCGCGCTGACGGCGAGGGGCGCGCCGGTGACGCTGAAGTCCTACCCCGGCATCGGCCACATCGGCATCCTGCTGGCACTCTCCAAGCCGTTCCGTGGTAAGGCTTCGGCACTCACAGACACTGCGGACTTCTTCGCGCGCCATCTGGGATAGATCAGAGCCCTTGTCGGTCATCCCGGCGAATGCCGGGACCCAGTTTCAACTTCAAGCGTCTCCGCTGCTGCAAAACCTCGCGACCATTTGCGCCCACTCCTCGGGCTGCTCATCCACAATGTCATGGGTGCCACCCTCGAGCGCTGCAAGCGCCCAATCCGGCCGCAGCGCTGCCGCCCGCACCGAGGCAGCGTAAAGGTCCTCGCCGGTGTTGGTCAGCACCATCGTCGGCACGCTTATCCGCGCCAGATCCGGCGCGATGTCATAGGCGAAGGCCGCCTCGAAGCCCCAGAAATAACGCTCGGGGTTGGCCAGCATCGTCACCACATGCTTGTGCATCGCCCTGATGTCGCTCCAGCCTGGCGAACTGCGCAGCCGCTGCTCCCAGGCAGCGATCAGGTGGCTGCCATCGGCGCGAGGTTCCAGCGGATCGAAGCGGAAGGTGGCGAAATGCGCCCGCTCCTCGGTGCTGAGCAGCGGCACGCCGTTGAGGATGAGCTGCCCTAGGCGTTCCGGCCAGCGCGCCGCAAAGGCCGCGGCGATCGCGGCGCCTGTGTGATGGCCGAGCAGATGCACGCTCTCCAGCTCCAGCGCATCGAGCACCGGCAGCAGCGCCTCGGCATGCTCGATGATGCTGGCTGGGGCCGGCGGTGCGTCAGAGCCGCCAAAGCCCGGCGTATCGAGCGCGATGGCGCGCAGCCCGGCAGCAGCAAGGTGAGGCAGAGCCGGCTCGAACATGCTGGCAGCGAGTGGGGACTGGTGGAGCAGCAGCAGCGCCGGGCCGCTGCCGGCCTCGATGCCGTGCACCTGGCCCCAGCGGCCATCCAGGTAAAAGCGCCGCGACACCATTGCCTCCAGAGGGCCTCAGCCCGAGTTGCGCACTTCCACCCAACTGGGGCCAGGGTAGGCGAGGCTGGCCAGCCCCTGCCCGGTGCGGACACGCTGCAGGAACGCAATGCTCAGCGCCACGGCCATCTCGAATTCGGCAGTCTTCGGCGGCTGGGTGCGCTCGGGGCGGCAGATGATATTGCCGAAGTAATGATCGACGCCGTCGCCAACAAACAGCACCGAAGGAGCCGGCGTCGTGTCATGGCTCATCCGGTGCACCTGCCACTCCGGCGCCATGAGCGGCAGCACGTCTGCGGTGCCGGTCTGCACCAGCATTGGCAGGGAGAGTGTTTTCCAGCTTTCAGCGGTGATGCCGGGCGGGAAGGGGCCAGGCGGCGAGTAGGTCAGGATCGCGGCAATGCCGGCATCTGCGGGAGCGGGCGCCAGCGGCGGCGCGAACGCACCGGCCATGATCTGGGCAATCCAGCCACCATAGCTGTGGCCGGCGGCGATCGCCGGGCCAGGGCCGAACTCAGGGCCAAGCTCGCCTCGGCGGGCAAGCAGGGCGCGCATATCGGCGAGACGCATCGGGATGCCATCCTCGCGGGGAATTTTGCCGCCGCCAGGATGGTCCGGGGAATCGGCGTGCAGCGGCGCTGCCACGCTGTAGCCGGCAGCAGCCAATGGTACGCAGAGCCGGTCGTATTTGTCTGGCCGGCTGTTGGCGCCGTGTGAAAACATGATGAGCGGGCGCGGCTGGCCCGGTGCGCCCGTGTAGAGCCGCAGCGGCACGACACGGCCATCAGCCAGCGTCAGGCTGGAATCCCGAATAGTCACGTCAGGTGTCGGAATAGTCGTCATCTGCGCTTGGGCGGCTGCTGGTGCGGCCAAGGCAAACCCGGCAAGGCCAAGCAAGGCGAGCGTCTCGCGCCGGTCAAAAGCCTCGCTCATAGCAGATCAGTCCCCATGGCTGCCGCCGCCCCCAATGCGGAACATTCCGAATTGGGGGCGGCGGCGTTGCTCATGCTCAGTAGCGCACCGTGCCGGTGAGGCCGAAGGTGCGGCGCTCGCCCAGGGTCGGCACGTAGGAGGACGAGTAGGCACCACCGGTGCCGATCAGGAACAGCGACGACGAGACGTACTTCTTGTCGGCGATGTTCTTGACGAAGGCGTTGATCGAGAACCGGCCGAAGTTTGCACCGATGCCGGCGTTGAAGATCAAGCGGCCCGGCGTGAAGGCCAGGTTGGCCTCATCGACATACTGCTTGGTCTGGTAGGTGAAGTCACCGCGGGCGAACCAGCTGTTGTCGTCACCAAAGTCACCGTTGAGGTTGATGCCGCCGAAGGCATCGAACGTCGGGCGACGCTCGACATCATTGCCGCCGATCGGCAGCACGGGCGTCGGCGTGCCTGGGATGGTGGCGCAGACCAGGCCATCGCAGTTGCCCGAGGCGCCAAAGCGCTGGGAAACGGTCTCATCGGTGTAGCGGGCATTGTTGTAGCTTGCTCCGGCGTCAAAGCTCACCATGTCAGAGGCCTTCCAGGACGCCGTGACTTCGCCGCCCCAGACATTCACGCCGCCGATGTTGCCAACTACGGTCGGCACCAGGAAGGCGGTATCCGGCGTGCCATTGGCGCGCAGCCGCACGGCGTTGGTCTGCAGGTTGCGCCAGCTGGTGTGGTAAGCCGCGACGTTCAGCGTCAGGCGGCGATCGAAGAACTGGTTCTTCGCGCCGATTTCATAGGTCCAGTTGGTTTCTGGCGAGTAGGAACGCTGCGATTCCAGCGGGATCGACAGTACGCCGTTGAAGCCGCCCGACTTAACGCCCCGCGCCACCGAGGCGTACACCAAGTTGTCAGGCGTGACCTTGTAGGTGATCGAGGCGCGTGGCGTGAAGAAGTTCGTCGTGCCGGAGAGGCGTGGCGGCTGGGCGCGCTGGATCGACGTGTTTGCCGGGTCGCGGGTCAGGAAGTCCACGACCTCCTGATCTTCGATGGTGTAGCGGCCTTCAACCGTCAGTTCGAGCTGATCGTTCGGCTTGTAACCGAAGAAAGCAAAGCCGCTGTAGATGTCTTCATTCCGGCCCACGAAGGAGAAGCGCCCAGGGGTGCCGGCGGCCGGGAAAGGCAGGCCCGGACCGATCGGGAAGTAGAAGTTGGTGACCGGCAGCAACGTCACGGAGTTGACCGGGTGCACTTCATTGGCGTTGGAATCAACGTCCTTCGTCTTCGAGTAGTTGACACCGAACAGTGCGCGGAATGGCCCACCATCATTATAGCTGAAACGCGCTTCATGGCTCCAACCCTTGAAGCTCGACTCGCTGCCGGAAGAGTCAAACAGCGTGCCGGTGAAGGTCTGGAACGGCACGAAAACTGTCAGAGTGGTCGCCACGGTCGGGTCGCGCATGGCGTTGCCGCGCTGGGTCACTGCCGCCTTTGTGAAGCCAAATTGATAAGCCGCCGACCATGCGCCCTCAGGAGCCCATTCGATCTTGGCAGAAATCACATCGGTCGGACCATCAAGGCCATAAGCGCGTGGATCGATGACCAAGCCTGCACGGCGGGTTTCCCCCACGCCAATGACTGGCGCGAACGGAATCTCTCCAACAAAGAGCCGGTTCTGGGTGGCGGGCGGCGTAGCAAATGCGCTCGGGTTCAGAACAGGCGAAGCGTTGAGTGTATTGAAGGCGGTGGCAGCGCCAGTGGTCCCCATTGCATAGCCCGCAACCTGCTCGATCTGGCGCTCGGTGCGGATGTACATGGCGTCAATGGTCAGGGATTCGACCGGCTTTGCGATAACGCGAACCTGATAGGATTCCTTGTTCCAGCCAGCCAGGTTGCCCTTGGTGATGGCGCCTTCAGCATTGGCCAGCGGGTGCTGGTTTTCCCAGGTGCCGTCGAACTGCGAGTGGCCGACAGCGGCAAGAACCGCCAGCTTGCCAGGAATAATCGGCATGCTGATGAAGCCGCGGGCATCATAGCGATCATAATTGCCGATCGTGCCGGAGATCTCGGCCTCGATCTTGTCAAGGTTGGGTGCGCGTGTCGTCAGGTTGACGACGCCGGCAAAGGCGTTGCGGCCGTAAAGCGCCGACTGCGGGCCCTTGATGATCTCGATCCGGTCAAGCTCGACCAGGCTCTGGTCGATCATGTAGCCGCGCTGCAGGTAGATGCCATCGATGTTGATCGGCACGTTCTGCACGGGCGAAGTGGTGCGCAGGTTGGTCTGGCCGCGAACAGCCGGCTGCACGACGAGCGGCGAAATCGCCTCGAATGCGAAGCCGGGCGTGCGCTGCGCCACGTCCATCAGATCATCGATGCCCTGGCGCTTGAGGTCCTGCGAGGTAATGACGCTCACCACCACTGGCACGTCCTGCAGGCGCTCGCTCACACGGCGCGCTGTGACGGTAATTGCATCGTCGTCCATGACGGCAGCGGCCGTCTGGCTCTGCGCCTGTGCGCCGCTGGCGAGGCTGAGAGCCAGCGCGAATGCGCTCACGCTCAGGCCGAACGTCTTAATATTGGTCATCTGCTCACCCCTTGATCCGATGCGGAAAATCCCTGACGCGCTTGTGGATGCCTCACGGCTTGTAGTTCCACAGGTCACGACGAGATAATGCTGCACCATTTCAGCAGGATTTTTGCGGCTTCCCACAGCTTATCCGCGAGGTGGATAGTCCGGGCCTGATCCGAGTTCGGTGGAAATCTGGGCCGCCGTTTCCTGCAGCGCCGCCACGAAGCGGCCCTCGGCCTCGGCCATGCTCACCGCCGAGGCAAAGAAGATCAGGGCCAGCGAGCCCGCCACCTTGTTGTCCTGGAACAGCGGCACGGCGATGCTGGAGGTCTTGCCCGGCGTGGCGGTGTAGGCATTGCGGGCCTGGGTGGCGAAGCCGCGGACGCGGATCTCATCGAGCATTTTCTCGCTGCTGGTCAACAGCACCGCCATGCGCTCGGCGGGGCCATCGAGCTGTCGCAGCCCGTTGAGCACGCCGCGCCGCTCCTCCTCGTCACAGAACGCCAGATAGGCCTTGCCCGTCGAGCATTCGATGATCGGCAAGGTGAAGCCGGGGGCATAATTGTGCAGCGTCAGGCTGGTCAGCTTGTGGGTGGAATCGCGCACCATCATCATCGGGCCGACACGCGTGGTGACGCTCACCGGCCAGGCGAGACGCTTGGTGAGCGCGACGATATAGGGCCGGGTCACGGCCACAAGCTCGCCCTCGTCCTGATAGCCATAGCTCAGGGTGCGGACGAGCGCCGTGGCCCGGTAGCGCTTGCGGGAGGGCTCGCGCTCGATCATGCCTTCATCGATCAGCGTCTGCACGATTCGGCAGGCGGTGGGGTAGGGGATGCCGGCGCCCCGGCAGATCTCCATCATGGTGATCGAGCCGCCGCGGTTGACCGCCTGCAACACCGCCAGCCCGCGGCTGATGGCGCGCACATTGCCATCACGCTCGCCGCCCATGACGGCGCCTTGTTCCGTTCCGTCCTTCATCTTCGCCAAACCCAAACCTCTCTATCCGGCAGACGGACAGAGTATCGTGCTGCGCCTTGATGTCAAAGCCTGTCGATGATTGTTTCAGAGACAAGGTATCAGCCTTTGTGATGGAGCGACTAGAATGGAACGCCGAGATTTCCTGCTGGCGACCGGGGCGCTCGCCGCTGCCGCCGCCGTGACGCGGCCCAGCGCTGCTTCCGCCAAGATTCGCGGCACCGACCCGGCTAGCGTCAAAGGCCCTTTCCTCGATCTGATGACGCCGGCCGGCAACCGTGAGGCCTATGCCCGTTTGATGGGCAACACCGATATGAAGTCCATCAAATATGGCTGGGCGCAGGGCATCATCCAGGGCGTGCGCCCCGGCGAGGCTGTGCGGGACCTTTGCGGCTTCACCATGCTCTCCTGCGCCCGGCTGCTGCCGCATGAGAGCGGCACCGGCTATCGCAAGATCCTGCGCGAAGTCGGCCTCTACACTGATCTCAAGTCGGGCGAGATCATCGAGGAGTGGACCAACCCGTATCTCAACGAGACGGTGAAGGTCGTCCCCATTGCCAATGATCCGTTCAACCATACCATTCTCGATACGGTGCCGCCGCCCCCGGCTTATGGTGGCCTCAACAAGGAGGAGCGCAAGCCCACGCCGTTCCAGCTCAACTGGACCCGGCGCGGCGATACGCTCAACCTCTTCAGCCACATCAACCTGTTCTACCCATCGTCGCTGCCGCCCGCGAAGTGGCCGCGCGAGAACGGCAACCCGTTCAACCAGGTAACCGAGACCTTCCTCTACCAGATCCCCTGGGCTGACATGCAGGACGCCAAGAAGACCAGCGTCGAGTACAACGGCACCTGGGCGCGCACGACGCCGTGGCTGCCGTGGATGCTGATGGGCCCCACTCCCGGCCACGCCCAGTACAACACCTTCATGGGCGCCGTGGATGACATCAACCGCATTGACCGCAAGACGCTCGACTATGTCGAGAGGAACATGCCGAAGTACATGACTGCGCCGGACAAATGGGTCGATCCGTCGCTGTCCAGCCTTGAGCTGTATGCCCGCGAGCAGAAGCCTGCCCCGGTCGCCCCCGGCCAGCCGATCCCTCAGGCGCCGGTGCCGGAACTTCCAGCATGGTTCAAGGCGATGCAAGCCGCCAAGCCGGCCGGCTGAGGAAGGCGCGCCCGCACGGTATTCCCGCCGCCCCGCACTCCGGTGCAGGGCGGCGGTTTTGTTTCAGCTCATTCGGCTTCGGCCGGGTAGCGGCCCATGGTCAGCAGCAGCAGCGGCGCCACCACGAAGATGGCGCCGGCAGCGGTGAGCGCCGTGTCATAACTGCCGGTAGCATCATAGATGCGCCCGAAGATCGGCGGAGCGATGCCGCCGGCGAGCAGCATCCCCACCGTTTGCAGCGCATAGATGAAGCCATAGTTCTTCATGCCGAAATAGCGGCTGGTCATATAGGCGACGAGATCGAACTCGGCGCCGGCGGCAAGCCCGATGAGCGCCGCAGCCAGCCCGATGACGGGCCCCGGCGGCAGCCCCGATCCGGCGAGCAGGAAGCATGACAAGGCGGGAACCACAAGGAACACCGTCGCCACTGCCGGTGCCCAGAAGCGATCGAGCAGGAAGCCTGCCACCACGCGCCCGGTAATCACCGCCAGCCCGGCAAAGCCGGCGTAGAGCGCGGCCTCGCCGGCCCCCAGCCCGCGATCGGTAAGCAGCGGCACGAGATTGGGGATCATCCCGCCCACGCCGAAGGTGACGGCCGTGAACACTGCCAGCATCACCCAGAAGCGGTAGTTGAGCAGCGCCTCGCCCCGGTCCGCCCCGACCAGCGGCGCCGCATCGGCAGCGCGCGGTGCATCGCGGAACAGCAGCGCCACCAACGGCAGCGCCACCAGCAGCACGCTCAGCCCCAGCACCTGATAGCCCGCCTGCCAGCCCGCCATGCCGATGATCGCGGTGACGGCCGGCGGCGCCAGCAGGCCGGCAAAGCCGGTGCCGACCAGCGCCAGGCCCAGCGCCGCGCCGCGCGCCTTGTCGAACCAGCCGGTGATGCCGCGTGTCCAGGTGACGGGCGTGGTGCCGGCGCCCACCAGCGCGATCAGCACCCAGCCGAAATAGAAGCTGTTCAGCGAGCCGGCAAAGCTCGGCAGCGCCGCCATGCTGATGCCAAGGCCGATTTGCGAGACCATCGCCACAGGCCGGGCGCCGAAGCGATCCACCGCCGCACCCCAGATCCAGCTGGTGAACAGCATGCCGATCATCATCGCGGCAAAGCCCCACTGGATGTCCTCACGGCTCCAGCCGGTGGCCTCGGCGATCGGCTTTACGAACACCCCGAGCGTGTAGAAGGGTAGCGCCGAAATGCCGAAACCGGTGCCGACAGCGCCGCCCAGCACGACGCGCCAGCCGCGCTTGAATTCCTGCCCGTAGCTATGCCCCATCACGCGGCCCCCTTGCTGTTGCACCATTGGGCAGGCTGCCCGGCGTGGCGCTGCCGCCGCCCTGATACTCCACCCTGCGAACATTTACGCCGGGGCTTCCGCCGTGCCGTGGCTCATGGCTATGGTCGCGATCATGCCGATATTGCGTACTCCTCCCGCCGAGCCGATCGCTCATTATCCTGTTGTCATCATCGGTGGCGGCGCCTGCGGCCTTACTGCGGCGCTCGCCGCCCGCGATGCCGGTGCCGAAGTTCTGGTGCTGGAGCGTGATCCCTCGCCGCGTGGCACCACTGCCATGTCCACCGGGCTCATCCCGGCCGCCGGCACGCCCGAGCAGGCCGCCGCCGGCATCGAGGACAGCCCGGAGCGTCTTGCCGCCGATATCATCGCCAAGGCCAAGGGCGGCGATGCGGCCGTGGTGGCGAGCCTGGCCCGCCAGTCTGCCGGCACGGCGCAATGGCTGCGCGAGGCGCATGGTGTGCCGCTCAGCCTTGTCACCGGCTTTCTCTACCCCGGCCACACCGCCATGCGGATGATGGGCACGCCCAACCGCACTGGCGAGGAGCTTATGGCGGGCCTGCTCAATGCCTGCACGGCAGCCGGTGTCGATATTCTCACCGATGCGACCGCCACTGATCTGGTGGCGGACGATGCTGGCCGCGTAACGGCCGTGGTGGTCCGCCGCCCGGACGGCAGCGAGGAGGCCATTGCCTGCTCGGCGCTCATCCTGGCCTGCTCCGGCTTTGGCGGCAACGCCGAGATGGTCGCCCGCCACATCCCGGAAATCGCCGGCGCGGTGTTCCATGGCCACCCCGGCAACAAGGGTGATGCGCTGCTCTGGGGTGAAGCATTGGGAGCCGCAACGGCCGACATGAACGCCTATCAGGGCCATGGCGGCCTTGCCGCGGGCCATGGCATCCCCATCCTCTGGCCGCTGATCATGCAGGGGGGCTTCCAGCTCAACAAGCTGGGCCAGCGCTTTGCCAATGAGGCGCTCGGCTATTCCGAGCAGGCCGCCAAGATCAACGCCCAGCCGGACAGCATCGCCTATTCGATCTTCGATGAACGGCTGCACCAGCTGATGCTGGGCTTTGATGATTATCACGACGCACTGCGCGCGGGGGCCATCATCGAGGCGGCCACCATTCCTGAGCTCGCCAACAAGACCGGGCTGCCCGAGGCGGCGCTGGCGCAAGCCCTCGCCGATGTGGAAGCCATGACGCTGGGCCAGAAGCCGTGCCCCTTCGGACGGGATTTCACCGGCAAGCCGCCGCTGGCGCCGCCATATCGCGCTGCGCGCGTCACGGGTGCGCTGTTCCACACCCAGGGCGGCCTGATGGTGGATGGCGAGGGCCGGGTGCTGCGCGCCGATGGCTCGCCGCTGCCCAATCTGTTTGCCGGCGGCGGCGCGGCGCGCGGGGTGTCCGGCGCCGGGGCCTCGGGCTATATTGCCGGCAACGGCCTGCTTACCGCCACGGGCTTCGGCCGGCTGGCCGGCACCGCCGCTGCGATGATTGCAAAGGGATGACGAGCATGAAGAACATCGTCGATCAGGCCGGCCATGCCGCGCTCATCAAGGGCAGCCATGATGATCGCGCTGCGCAGGACTTCGCTTTCACACTGCGAAACCACATCACCGGCGAGCTGATGCCGGCCAACCGCACCATCTTCGATGCCCGCGCCAAGCCCGGCTACGTCCGCCAGCACGGCGAAGCGCCGAGCACGCCGCAGCAGGTCCGTGCCGCCATGAGCGCAGACAGCTGGTATCGCTTCTATATCTCCACCCGCCGCACCAGCCAGGAGCTGATCTGGTCCAGCGTCATCCCCGCCGTGGAGCAGGGCACGCCAGCCAAGCCGGCCAAGCCCGCGGGTGGCACCGTGACCCTGGCGGAGAACTTCACCCCGCCGCGCTACATCTCGGCCATTGACATCCATTGCATGCCCGGCGGCTATTGTGCGGACCGCGGCGAGGGCGATGAAGCCGCTGGCGCGGTTTATGATCGCGGCGTCTATCTCTATATGAGCGGCCTGATGGGGCCGATGAACGACGGTGTCGGCCAGTTGGCGGCACGCTGGATGAAGGCCCGGCTGCCCGAGTTCGCACCGCGCAAGATCCTCGATCTCGGCTGCGGCGTCGGCCACTCCACGCTCGCCTATGCCGGGCAATATCCGGAGGCTGAACTGCACGGCCTGGATTGCGGCGCGGCGCTGCTGCGCTACGGCCACCGCCGGGCGGAATCGCTGGGCGTGCCGGTGCATTTCGCGCAGGGCGACGCCGAGCATACGCCCTATGCCGATGCCAGCTTCGACCTGGTGATGAGCCACATCGTGCTGCATGAAACCAGCACGCGGGCGCTGCCGGGCATTTTCAGGGAATGCTGGCGCCTGCTGCGGCCCGGCGGCGTGATGCTGCATATCGACCAGCCGCGCTTTGACGATAGCGACCCCTACGCCACCTTCCTCCAGGAGAATGAGACCTGGTACAACAACGAGCCGTTCTGGCGGCAGTATCGCCGGACCGATCTGGCGGAACTGGCGCAAAAGGCCGGCTTTGCAGCGGAAGACATCCAGAGCGATGTGCTCACTGCCGCAGTGGTGCAGCAGAGCCAGAACAACCAGAAAGTCTCGGCTGAATCCGTGGCCGCCAAGAAGCGCGGCTTCTCCATCCTCCTCGCCCAGAAGCCCGCAGCATGACCGACAATCTCGCCAAGCCGCTGCCCCGCCACGTCACCGGCCATCGCCCGGCGATTCATGCCGATCCGGCCATCGACCGGCTGATCGCCATGGTGCTGTCGCTCACCCGCGAAGTCTCGGTGCTGCGTGATCGTTTCGATACGCTGGAGATTATCGGCCAGGAGTCCGGCTGGCTGAAGCCCGGCGCGGTTGACGCCTATATGCCACCGCTGGAGGTGCGCCAGCGCCGCGAGACCAGCCGCGAGGCGATGATCGGCCGGGTGCTGGCGATCCTCAGCGAGGAAATCGCTGACCTGGAAGCCGGCGAAACCGATGATGCCTTCTGGACGACGGTGACAGGCATCGAAAAGGGCGAGATCTAGCGGCTCAAAGCCCCAGCGCACCGGGGTTCAAAATCCCCGCCGGGTCCACCGCCGCCTTGATGGCGCGCAGCAGCATCACACTGGCGGCATTGCGGCCCTCCAGCAGCGGATAGGTCTTGCCGATCTGCAGGTGCGAGCCGCCATGGGCGTGCATCAGCATGATCACATCATGCTTCATCCGCTCCACCTCGGCGCGGCCTGCCGGGTTCTCGGGGTAGCTCGGCAGGGTGGCAAGATGCTCCGCCGGCACCATGCGATCATGGAAGATGCTGCGCGCATCCGGCCAGTAAAAGGTCGGCTCGTACACAAAGGCGCTGCCACCCACGGCCATGAACATGGCGCCGGTGTAGATGCCATGCGCGTCCAGCGCCGCCTGGTTCTGCGCCCAATAGGCGGTGAGGGCATGGTGGAAACCGAGCACGCCATCGTGCGGCAGCAGCGTGTGCATCGGCACCCAGCGCTCGCCCTTGGGGCCAAGCGTATTGAACAGCGGCGCAAACGGCATGCCGCGCACAACGGTGGGCACGGTGTTGGCAATCTCCTCGCCATGCGCGCCCGCCAACCGCTTGATGACGCCGAGCTTGGAGCGCGCCTCGGCCTGGTCGCAGCCATCGGTGAGATAGTGCACGGCATAGGTCGCGGCCTTCAGCGCCCGGTCTCCGGCAGCGGCCATGCGGGCCAGGCTCTTGACGCCGCTGGCGATCGAGGTGGCGGATTTCATCACGCTCATGGCGATCTCCGCCTTGGCGCCCATGCCCTCCTGCCGGCCGATCTGGCCCTGCTGCAACGTCGCATCGAGGCCGAAATTCTCGTCATCGACGCCTTCCAGCGCGATGGCGCGCATGGCGCCGTGCATCGCCTCAAGGCTGGTGAAGGAGAAGCTGGCAGCCTCGAACGCCTCACGGCGGCGGGTAAGCTTCAAGGAAATCCGCGCCTTGACGCCGAGCGCGCCGCAATCCCCGGTGAACAGCCCGGCCATGTCCGGCCCGAAGTGGCGGAAATAATGCCGCGGCTTGGAGTTGCCCGCCGAGCCGGTGGCGAGCAGCTCGCCGGTGCCGGTGATCACCTCGATATTGAGCAGCGATTCCGCCGAAACCCCGGCGCCATGGCTGATGGTGTTCTGGCTCATCGAGCCGCCGATGGTGGCGGCCAGCCCGGAGAACGGCCCCCAGAATGGCGTGCGCAGGCCGCGTGCCTTCAGCGCTTCGTACAGTTCGGCCCAGGTCACGCCGGCTTCCACCGTCACCACGGCGTTGTGCTCATCGATATCGATGGCCTTGAGCCGGCCGGTGTCGATGGTGACGCCGCCGGGCCGGGCGTGGAGATAGCCATCGGTGTAGCTGGCACCGCCGCCGCGCACCACGATCGGCGCATTGGCGGCCGCACAGGCCCGCACCACGGCCTGCATCTCATCGATGCTGCCCGGCCGCACCACCGCCACCGGCACTTCGCGGGCGTTGAACACATCCGTGGCGGCAAAGCGCCGGTCGGCTTCGCCCGTCAGCACATGGGCGGCCCCCACGGCAGCGGCCAGCGCCTCGATGAGCGAAGTTTCGGTGCGGAGCTGGGTCGCCATGGGGGTGTGCCTCGTATTGCTTTGGGGTCAGGCCGGCTTGTCGAGTTGGCCCGGCATGTGCGCCTCATGGTTCTGCAGATACCAATCGGCGATTTCCTCACGCGTTGCCCACCACACGCCGGGCAGGGACTGGGCATGGGCGATGAACTCGCGCAGCCCACGAACCCGGTGCGCCCGGCCGGATACATGCGGATGGATGCCGACATTCATGATCCGGCCGCTCTTTTCACCCTCGGCATAGAGCACGTCGAGCTCCTCGATGAGGATGTCGCGGAACTGGTCAGTGGTGTAGTTGCGGCGCGTCAGCAGGGTGAAATCATTGATTTCATTGCTGTAGGGAATTGAGACAATCGGCCCTGAGGGCGTGCGCAGCAGATAGGGTTGATCGTCGTTCATGATGTCGCAGTAGAAGGTGCAGCCCTGCTCGGCGAGAATGTCCGCCGTCTGCAGTGTCCCGCGCAGGCTGGAGGAGAGCCAACCCTTGGCCTTGCGGCCCACCTCGGCTTCATACTTCTGCAGCGTCCGCAGCACGATCTCGCGCTCTTTCACCGGGTCCCCGGCATAGTCGGAGAGCAGCTCGCCCTGTTCCCAATTGTGCGCCAGCAGCTCCCAGCCGCGGTCGAGCACCGCGTCCACCATCTCGCGCCGCCGGTCAAAGGTCACGGCATTGGTGGTGCAGCTGGCTTTGGCACCCATCTCGTCGAACATCTCGTAGAGCCGCCAGATGCCGACCCGCTGGCCATATTCGCGCCAGCTGTAATTCGGGAAATCGGGCACCCGGCCGGGCAGCACATCGGGCAGGATCGGCGGGCCACCGGCATAATAGGCCTTGTCGGTATCCTTGGTGAGATCCCAGGTCTCAAGGTTGAAGGTCAGGATCAAGGCCACCCGCGCGCCGTTCGGCCAGCGCAACGGCTGCCGCTTGGAGATCGGGATATAAGGATATTCCATCAACGCACTCCGCTGGCCGGGCGCACACGGCGCGGCCTCTCAGGCAATCATATGGCGGCCAGCCTAGCGCCGCCATGGGGCTGCGGAGTGCCTGCGCCGCAACGTCTCCGCTTGGCGAATAGTGCAGCGCCCGTCACAGCAAAAAGGCCGGACCCTTGCGGGCCCGGCCTCTTCACATCGTGTCGGTCAGAGGCTTCAGAACTTGAAGCCGGCCTCCACGCCGATCACGCGGCGCTGGCCCGGCGAGATGAAGGACCCACCGAATTCGATCGCGGGGATCGCTTCGTTGATGAACTTCTCGTCCAGCACGTTGTTGGCAAAGGCCGTCAGCGACCAGGTCTCGCCTTCGATCCCGGCGCGCAGGTTGAGCACGTCGAAGGTCTTGCGGCGGGCGCGGTCATAGTTGGCATTGCCGACGAAGGCCGGGGCCTGAAGCGCCGAGATCGGCAGCAGCGCGCTGAAGATCGTTGGGCGCTCGCCTTCCTGGACACTGTGGAACCACGTCGGGCCGGTGATGCGGTAATCAGCGCGGAACACGCCGTTCAGCTTGTCGGTGAACGGAATGACCGCCTGGGTGCCGAGGTTGATCGTGTAGTCGGAGGTGTAGGGGCTCTTGTTGCCCACAGTGTAGGGCCGCGAGTTGTTCTTCTTGATCTCGCTGTCGGTGATGTTGCCCGAGCCGAACACCGTCCAGCCGTCAACGATCTTGGCCGTCAGGTTGAGCTCGCCGCCATACACATCAACCTTGTCGATGTTCGAGACGACGCGCAGCAGGCCGAAGCTGCCGACGAAGAACTCGAAGAACTGCATGTCGGTGATCTTGGTGTAGTAGCCGGCGAGGTCATAGGTGATGCGGCCATCGAGGAAGCTGCCCTTCACGCCGGCTTCGAAGGCGCTGGAGCGCTCCTTGCGATACTGGTCGTTGATGACGACGTCGGCATCGATGGTGAGCGGCGTCACGCCATCGTTGAAGTTGTTGTTCACGATGGCGGCCGAGCCGGCGTTGTTGAAGCCGCCGGACTTGAAGCCGATGCCCCAGTTTGCATAGAACACCGCTTCGTCAGCAGCCTTCCAGCTCAGGGTCACCTTGGGCTGCCACTGGCCGAAGCTGGCAGAAGCCGGCGGAATCACGCCGCCCTGCTGGCCGGGGTTGATCGTGCCACCGGGGGTGAACGGATCGGCGACGAACGGCACCAGGTTGCGCACGTCACGCTCTTCACGGTCGTAACGCAGCGCCACGCCCAGCGTCAGCGCGTCGTTCGGCTTCCACTCGGCCGAGCCGAAACCGGCATAGACGTTGGTGTCGAATTCGTCGTTGAACAGCTGCGAGGTCGGGTTGCTCGAAGTCGGCCCGTTGTAGAGCGTCTTGAGTACGCCCTGGCCAAGGTCGGCGCCGAGGCTCACGCCGGTCTCGCGCTTGATGTTGAGGTAGTAGGCGCCAACCGACCAGCTGATCGTGCTGTCATTGTCCGAAGCCAGGCGAACTTCAGCCGAGAAGTCCTTCTGGTTGCGGATCTGCAGCTGGGTGCCATCGCAGGTGGTGGGCGAGAAGGCGCCGAAGGTCGAGCCATTGGCCGGATCGAAGATGAACGGCGTCGGCACATTGCCGATAAAGGTCGGCGGGTTCATCGGGAAGCCTGTCAGCTGTGCAGTGGAGGCGACGCAGGCATCCGAAGCGGCCTGGCTGGCTGCCGAGCCGGTGGCGAAGGTGTAGCGGGCAAAGTCGGCCGAGGTGCCATCAGCCGTCAGCAGCTGCTTGGTATCGGAATACTGGCCCCAGGCCGTGAGGCGCAGGCCCTCGAAATCATGATCGATCTTGGCCGAAACCTCGAAGGTCTCCTGCGTGTTCTCCGGGCGGATGTTGGAATAATAGCGGAACGGATGCTCGTTGATGTCCTCATAGAAGGCACCACCGAAGTTGGGCAGCTGGAAGCTGGTGTTGTAGTTGATCGAGGCGCCCTTCAGCTTGGAGTAGCGGCCCTTGATGTCCAGCTCGGTGTTGTCACCCAGGCGGGCGACGATGCGGCCGTCAACGCCATAGGTCTCCTGGTTGTCCACCACCTTGTCGGCGAGGAAATCATTGGTCCAGAAGCCATCGGTGCTGCGGAAGTTGCCGGCGAGCACAAAGCCGATGCTGTCGCCCAGCGGACCAGCGATGTAGGCGTTCAGCTCGGCGGTATCGAGTTCGCCATAGCTGGCCTTTACGCCGCCTTCGAGCACGTCACCCGGCTTGATGGTCTGCACAACGATGGCGCCGGCGGCAGCGCCGCGACCGTACAGAGCGCCCTGTGGGCCCTTCAGCACTTCGATCTGGCGCATCGTGCCCTGGTTCTGGTTGAGCTGGGCGGTGTTGGTCTTGAGGATGCCGTCGACGATCAGCGCCACCGAGCTCTCGGCGTCACGCGCGCCATTGATGCCGCGGATGTTGATCTGCGAGTCACCGGCTTCGGCAGTGCCGGTCACGATGGTCACGCCCGGGGTGAGCTGCAGGAAGTCCTGTGCGCGCACGACACCGGTGCGGGCCAGCGTCTCGGCGGTGATCACGGTCACGGAGGCCGGAACGTCGATCAGCCGCTCGGACTGGCGACGCGCGGTGACGAGGATTTCGTCCTCACCGGCAACGGCTTCGGCGCCGGTTTCCGCCGTGGTCTGGCCCATGGCGATCCCGCCAAGACCTGCGAACAGCCCGGCGGCAACCGCCACCGATCCTAGAAAACGACCCTTGCTAGCCATGTATATCCCCTTTTCGCCGCCGGAGCGGGTTCGTGCAAACTTGCTGGCGGCGTTGCTATTGTATACAAATATGGACGGTCAAGCATTCGCGGCGGCGCAGTGTCACATTGGCGGCACTTGCGTTTTTTCAGCAACACTGCGCCAAGCCGGAATGCGGCATCACAAGCCGCCCGCACAGGGCGGCGGCAGGGGAGGGCCAGGCGTTGGCCATGAGCAGCATGTCAAAAGCCTCGGAGCGTGCCTACAGGGAAATCAGGGGGCTTATCCTCTCGGGGGACGCGCCGGCAGGCTCGCCGCTGACGGAGGAAGCGCTGGCGGACATCGTTGGTGTATCCCGAACCCCGGTTCGCGAAGCGCTGCGCCGCCTTGAATCCGAGCTTTATGTCGTCCGTTCGGATTCGCAGCGGCTGTTTGTTGCAGCCTGGGGCCGGGACGATCTGGGCGAGATGTTTACCCTGCGCGCCATGCTGGAGGCCCATGCTGCCGCGCGCGCCGCAACGCGTATCACGCTGGCCGAGCTGGAGGAGCTGCGCGCCGTCAATGCCCGCCTCGCAGCCTCGGTGATCGGCCCGGTGCCGGACATCGCCGGCTTTGTGGCCGAGAACCGGCGATTTCACGAGATCGTCATCGCCGCGGCAAGTTCGCCGCGGCTTTCGGCGATCCTGGCCAGCCTTGTAGAGCAGCCCGTGGTGCGCCGCACTGCAGCGCGTTACGATCGCAGCGAACTCGCCCGCTCAGGACATGAGCATGGCGAGCTCATCCAGGCCTTTGCCGCGCAGGATCCGGCTTGGGCGACGGCTGTGATGACGGCGCATATCCGCCGGGCGTTTCATGCCTTCGCCGCTGCCGACCCGGCAGCGGTTCCGGCTGTTCCGGCGGTCTGAGGCTCGCGCTCTCAGAGGCCGTTGATATAGGCCAGTGCCGCTTCTTCGCCGACCAGTTCCGCTGTCTTGGCGCCAAGGTCGAACAAATTGGCCTCATGCACCCGCGCATCCCGGTCCCCCACGGCGTCGGTAACGACCAGCGGGATGAAGCCGTTGCACAGCGCATCCACCGAGGAGGCGCGCACGCAGCCCGAGGTCGAGAGGCCGGTGATGATGAGCGTATCGATGCTGCGTGCCACCAGCTGCGAGGCGAGGGCGGTGCCGAAGAAGGCGCTGGGGTAATATTTCGTCATCACCTCGTCGCCAGGCAGCGGCTCCAGTTCCGGCGTGAAATCGCCGAGCGGATTGCCGGTCTCGAAGCACTTCAGCGCGGCGATCTTCTGGTAGAAGCGGCCCCCTTCGTGCCCGCCGGGAGAATATTCGACACGGGTGAAGATCACCGGGATGCCGGCGGCGCGCGCGGCGTCCCGCAACCGGGCGGCGCTCGCCCGGGCGCTCTCAACGCCGGCGTAAAGCGGCGAGGCCTTGTCGAAATAGGCGCGGGCGAAATCGATGAGCAGCAGCGCCGGGCGCTTGCCGGGCTTCATCGTCCCTCCGAAACCTGCCGCATCATAATCTTTTTGCAAATCGTCAGCCATAACGCCCCTATACAGCCAGTCCGCGATTTTGTATACAAATCGCATGACAGATGCCATCCAAATTGTGGAGGTCGCCCCGCGCGATGGCCTCCAGAACGAGAAAACCCTTGTCGAAACCAACGACAAGCTGGCGCTTATCAACCGACTCGTCGCCATGGGTGCAACACGAATCGAGGTGGCGAGCTTCGTCAATCCCCGCCGTGTGCCGCAGATGGCCGATGCGGAAGCCGTTGTCGCCGGCCTGCCGGATGCGCCGGGCGTGCGTTATATCGGCCTCTGCCTGAACGAGCGCGGCGTCGATCGCGCCATTGCCAGCCGGGAAGGCCCTGGCCGCGGGCTCGATGAAGCCGGTTGCGTGCTGGTCGCCAGCGATCAGTTCGGGATCATCAACCAGGGCCAGAATATCGAGCAAGGCATTGCTGCAAATACAATAATGCTGGCTCGCGCCAAGGCGGCCGGGCTGTTTGCGCAGGTCACCATCTCGGCAGCGTTCGGCTGCCCCTATGAAGGACAGGTGCCGGCATCGCGGATTGTTGAGCTGGCAGGTCGCATGGCGGAAGCCGGGGCGCAGGAGATTGCGCTGGCCGATACCATCGGCGTCGGCGTGCCTTCGCAGGTTCATGATCTGACGGCTGCGGTCATCGAGAAGGTTGGCGTCATTCCGGTCCGCCTGCACCTGCACGATACGCGCGGGCTGGCTCCGGCCAATGCCTGGGCGGCCTATCAGGCGGGCGCCCGTGTGTTCGATTCGGCGCTCGGTGGCCTTGGCGGCTGCCCGTTTGCCCCCGGTGCCGCCGGCAATGTCGGCACCGAGGAACTTGTGTACATGTTTGCCCGATCGGGTGTGGAATGTGGCATCAGTCTCGATGCTGCCGTGGAAGCCAATCGCTGGTTTGCCGAGATCATGGGTCGGGCCTTGCCCAGCCGTGTCGGCAAGTCCGGAGATTTCATCATCAAGGGGGAGCGGGTCAGCTCATGAGTTATCGTCTCGGCGTCGATGTCGGCGGCACATTTACCGATCTTCTGGTCATCGATGAAAAATCGGGCCGCACCTTCCGTGACAAGGTGCCCAGCACCCCGCACGATCCGTCGGAGGCCGTCATCGCCGGCGCCCGGCAGCTTTGCGGCAAGGCCGGCATCGAGCCGCAGGAGCTGGCACTGTTCCTGCACGGCACGACCGTGGCGACCAACGCCGTGCTCGAGCACAAGATCGCCCGCGTCGGCCTGATCGTGACGGAAGGCTATCGTCACATCCTGCAGATCGCCCGCAGCCTGGTGCCAGGTGGCCTTGCCGCCTGGATCGTCTGGCCGAAGCCCGAGCCGATGGCGCCGCTGGAGGCCACCATCGAGGCACCCGAGCGTGTCGGTGCCGATGGCAAGGTCGTGCGCCCGCTCGATGAGGCCAAGCTGCGGCTCAATCTCAAGCGGCTCGGCGAGGAGAAGGTCGAGGCGATTACCATCTGCCTCATCAACTCCTACATGAATGACGTGCACGAGCGCCGCGTGGCGGAAATCTGCGCCGAGGAGCTTCCGGGCATCCCCGTCAGTCTCTCTGCCGACATCCTGCCCGAAATGCAGGAGTATGAGCGCGCCCTCACCACCGTGGCGAACAGCGCCGTGCGCCCCACCGTGTCGCGCTACGTCGGCAACCTCGAGCGCGAGCTGCGCGCCTGGGGCACCGAGGCCAAGCTGAGCCTGCTGCGCTCGGATGGCGGCCTGATGTCTGCCGAGAAGAGCCGCAACGCGCCGGTCAACCTGCTGATGTCCGGCCCGGCTGGCGGTGTCGCCGGTGCCGTATGGATCGCCAAGAACAGCGGCCACCCGAACGTGCTGACGCTCGACATGGGCGGCACCAGCACGGACGTCGCGCTGATCGAGGATTATCAGGCCCGCCTGCGCCGTGAAACCAGCGTCGGCCACCTCACCGTCCGCGCCTCGTCGCTGGATGTGAAGACGGTGGGCGCCGGTGGCGGCTCCATCGCTTCGGTGCCGGAGCTGACCAAGGCGCTTCGCGTCGGCCCGCAATCGGCCGGCGCTGTTCCCGGCCCGGCCTGCTATGGCCGCGGCGGTGAGCTGCCGACCGTCACGGATGCCAATGTCGTGCTCGGCTACCTCCCCGAGAACCTGCTTGGCGGCACCTTCAAGCTCGATCGTGAAGCGGCGCGCCGCAGCGTGCAGACCGTCGCCGATGCGCTCGGCCTGTCGCTGATGGAAGCCGCCGCCGGCATCATCGCCATCGTCAACGAGACGATGTTCGGTGCGCTCCGCCTCGTTTCGGTGCAGCAGGGCTATGATCCGCGTGATTTCGCACTGATGGCCTTTGGCGGCGCCGGTCCGCTGCATGGCAATGCCATGGGCAAGCTGATGGGCAGCTGGCCGGTCATCATTCCGCCGTCGCCGGGCGTGCTCTGCGCTTATGGCGATGCCACCACCCGGCTTCGCGTCGATGCGCAGCGCAGCTTCAACAAGCTGGTGACGCAGACCAACGACACCGAAGTCGCCGCCGTGATCGCTGATCTCGCCACGCAGGTGACCGGCGAACTGGAAGCCGAGGGCGTTCCCGCTGCCGACCAGGAGCTGCGCTTCGAGATCGACGTGCGCTACGCCGGCCAGGCCTTTGAAGTGCCGCTCTCCATCCCGCGCGGTGGCGGCATCGCCGACCTCACCGAGCGCTTCGATGCCGAGCACAAGCGGCTGTTCACCTTCAACCTCAGCGTACCGCAAGAGCTGGTCAACATTCGCGTCGTGGCGTTGGGCAAGTCCGCCAATGTCGAGGCCGAGCGTATCCCGGCCGGCAATGGCAGCCCGGCCGCCGCCAAGGTCCGTGACCATGAGGTGTGGATGGATGGCGAGGCCCGCCCTGCGATCATCTACGATCGCTCGAAGCTTCGCGCCGGGGACCTTGTGGAAGGCCCCGCCGTCATCACCGAAATGGATTCGACGACACTCGTCCTCAATGGCCACACCGCCCTTGTCGATGATTTCGGCAATCTCCTGATCAACCCGGCCTGAGGAGCAAAACCATGCCCGCCCGGATTATCGAAACCAATCCCGCCCCCTTCGCCAAGGTCACCATCGATCCGGTGACCCTGGATATCGTCGAGAACGCGCTGCGCAACGCCCGTATCGAGATGGATGCGACGCTGGTGCGCACCGCCATGTCGCCCGGCATCCGCGAGCAGGGCGATGCCTTCCCGCTGATCGCCAACCCCGCCGGCAAAATGATCGTCGGTCAGTTCGGCAGCTTCATCGGCGGCTTCCTCCAGGGCTTTGACGGCACCATCGAGGAGGGAGACATGATCTTCCTCTCGGATCCGTACAGCTGCGAGGGCGCCATCAGCCACTCGAACGACTGGCTCGTGCTGCTCCCCGTCTATCGCAACGGCCGCCTCGTCGCCTGGACCGCGATGTTCGGCCACCAGTCCGATATCGGCGGCAAGGTGGCCGGCTCGATGCCGATCGATGCGCGCAGCATCTTCGAGGAAGGCGTCCGCATCCCGCCCGTCAAGATCTACAAGAAGGGCGAGTACAACTCCGATCTCATCAAGCTCATCATGCACCAGACCCGCAAGCCGGACTGGTGCGCGGCGGACTTGAACGCGCTCATCGCCTCCTGCCGGGTCGCGGCCCGCCGCATCGAGGAAATGTGCGCCCGCTTCGGTGATGATGTCGTCGTCGCCGCCATGGATGACCTGCTGGCCCGCAACCACCGCGCCATGAAGGCCCTGATCTCCACGTCGGTGAGCACCGATGCCGTGAGTTTCGAGGATTACATCTGCGACGATGGCGTCGGCTTTGGCCCGTACAAGATCAAGTGCACGATGCAGCGCGTCGGGGACAAGGTCGTGCTGGATTTCTCCGGCACCGATCCGCAGTCCGATGCGTCGATCAACTTCTATCTCAACGAGAACATGTTCAAGATGTTCTTCGGCATCTACATGATCATGGTCTTCGACCCGCAGATCATGTTCAACGATGGGTTCTATGATCTCATCGAGGTCAAGATCCCGCAGGGCTCGCTGCTCAAGCCGAACTACCCGGCAGCGCTCTCGGGCCGCACCCATGCGCTCGGCCGCATCTTCGACATTCTTGGCGGCCTGCTTGGCCAGCGCACGCCGGAGTTCCTGTGCGCCGCCGGCTTCTCCTCCTCGCCCCACCTGATGTACTCGGGCCGGGACAATCGCGAGGGCAAGGCCGGCGAGTGGTTCCAGCTGTTCCAGATCGGCTTTGGCGGCATCCCCGGCAAGCCTTTCGGCGATGGCCCGGATGGCCACAGCCTGTGGCCGGGCTTCACCAACGTCCCCAACGAGTTCCTGGAGCGCTACTTCCCGCTGCGCATCGAGCGCTACGAGGCGCTGGCGGATACTGGCGGCGCCGGCCTTAACCGTGGCGGCAACGGTATCCTGATGTCCTACCGCTTTCTCGCGGCCGGCACCGTCTCGATCCATGATGATCGCTGGTTCACATACCCCTGGGGCGTCAACGGCGGCGCTCCCGGCACCCGCGCCCGCAAGATTCTTGAAAAGCCCGATGGCACGCAGACCATTGTCGCCAACAAGCTCGACAGCCTTGAGGTGGGTGCAGACGACATCCTGCACTTCATCACCTGGGGCGGCGGCGGCTGGGGTGACCCTCTGCAGCGTGACCCGGCGCTGGTGGGCAAGGAAATCCGCCAGGGCCTCGTCACGTCCGCTGGCGCACTCGCTTATGGCGTGGTCGCTGATGAAAACGGCGCCATCGACGCCGCCGGCACCGAGAAGCTGCGTGCCGAGATGGCCGCAGCTCCCAAGCCCGCGAATGACCTGTTCAACTTTGGTGGAGACATCGAGGCCCTGCGCGCGTCCTGCCTCGCTGAAACCGGCCTGCCGGCACCCAAGCCGCCGGTCTGGCACTTCCCCGCCGCAACGCGTGAAGCTGCAGAATGATCGTCAATTCGGAAAACACCGGGCCGCTCGCCGGCCTGCGCGTTGTCGAGATGGGCCAGCTTATCGCCGGGCCATTCTGCGGGCAGCTGCTGGGCGATATGGGCGCCGAGGTCATCAAGATCGAGCCGCCTGCCAAGGACGGCAGCAAGGGTGGTGACCCGATGCGCGTCTGGGGCCGCGGTGATTTCCCGCTGTGGTGGGAAGTCGTGGCGCGCAACAAGAAGTCGGTTTCGGCCGATCTGCGCATCCCTGAAGGCCAGGCGCTGGCTCGCCGCCTCATCGCCACGGCGGATATTCTCATCGAGAATTTCCGTCCCGGCACGCTGGAGAAATGGGGCATGAGCCCCGAGGCGCTCCACGAGGAGAACCCCGGCCTCATCATCGTCCGCGTCTCTGGCTATGGCCAGACCGGGCCTTATTCCGATCGCGCCGGCTTTGGCGGCATCGGCGAGGCCATGGGCGGCTGGCGTGCCATCGTGGGTGATCCTGATCGCCCGCCGTCGCGCATGGGCGTTTCCATCGGGGACAGCCTTGCCGCCACCTATGGCTGCATGGGCGCGCTCGCGGCCCTGCGCCATCGGGACAAGACCGGCGAAGGCCAGGTCGTCGACAGCTCGCTCTATGAGTCCGTGCTTCAGGTCATGGAGAGCCTTGTTCCGGAATATGCGGCCTCCGGCTATGTCCGCGAGCGCTCCGGCTCGGTGCTGCCGGGCATTGCGCCCAGCAACGTCTATCCGTGCTCGGATGGCGAGTATCTCATCGGCGCCAACCAGGATTCGGTGTTCGGTCGCCTGTGCACGGCAATGGGACGGCCGGAGCTCGCCAAGGATCCGCGCTACATCGATCACGTCAGCCGTGGCCGCAACCAGACCGAGCTGGACAACCTGATCTCGGACTGGACCGTCACGCTCACGATCGACGAGCTCGAAGCGCTGATGATCAAGCACGGCGTGCCGGCCGGCAAGCTCTACCGCCCGCAGGACATGATCGATGATCCGCACTTCCAGGCGCGTGAAGCCATTGTCAGCATCCCGCACGAGCGCTGGGGCACGCTGAAGATGCAGAACGTCTTCCCCAAGCTGTCGCGCACGCCCGGCTCGATCCGCCGCACCGCGCCGGCCACGGTGGGCCAGGACAATGCGATGGTCTATCGCGACGTGCTCGGCATGAGCGAGCAGGACGTGGCTGATCTGGTGACGCGCGGCGTCATCTAAGCGGCCGATCAGGCAATAGAAATGCGGCGGCCGGGGCAAATGCTCTGGCCGCCGTTTTCTGTTTGCGGCGTGACGGTGTTCGTTCCGGCCTAGCTCTTCAGACCTGCCAGCACCCGGTTCACCAGCTCGGACTCGTCCCAGCCGATCGCAGGCTTGCCGATCCGCACGATCGTCAGCCCGGCCGAGGGCACGACATAGACGCGCTGGCCGCCGGCGCCGTCGATATAGACCACATCATCGCGCAGGAACGGCTTGGCGGCCGGCACCGTCATCGCCACCGCCGGGCCGTAGCGGCGCACCGGGGCGTGAGGGCTGCCGCGCCAGATGTTCATGCCGAAGTTCGGGTTGAGCGGCGAGGGGGCGATGACGCTGGCCACCCAGGCTGCCGGGATCGCCTGCTTGCCGCCGGCCTTGCCGTTGTTGCGGATCAGCTCACCCACGCGCAGCCAGTCCCGCGCGCTGGCTTGCAGGCAGCAGAAATAATGCGGGTTGCCGCCTGGCCGGTCGAGCCACAGCGCCGCGTCCGCCGCGCCGATCGGCGCCCAGAGATGCTGCGAGAGCCAGGTGGAATAGCGCACGCCGGTGGCTGCCTCCAGAGCCAGGCCGGCAAGCTGGGTGCTGATGTTGGCATAGGCGAAGGTCGTGCCCGGTGTGTGCACCAGCGTGAAGCCGCGTGTCGCGGCGCGAATGTCCGGGGCGAACATCAGCTGCGTGCTGGGGGCCGAGAGATCGCCCGGTTTCGCTGGCGGCGCACCGAGACCGGCGGTCATCCGCAGCAATTGCTCGATGGTCACATCGCCCTTCGGGTCCCCGGCAAACTCGGGCAGGTGCTTCTTGAGCGGATCGGCCAGGGCGATCTTGCCGCTGGCCAGCGCCGGGCCATAGGCCAGCGCCAGCACGGCCTTGTGCATGGAGGCTGTGGCATAGCGTGACGCCGGGGTGAAGCCGGGGGCGTAATGCTCGTGGATTACCTTGCCGTTGCGCGCCACGATCAGCGCGAAACTGTCCTGTGCATCGGCATAGGCTTGCGCTGCGGCGAGCGCATCGGGCGCGATGCGGGCCGAGCGGGCGCTGGCGGTGCGGAGCGCCTTGCTCTTGCCGCCCGCCACGGTTTCCGCCGGGGTATAGGCCTCTGCGGCCTCGACTGCGCGTGCCATGGGAATTGCCTGCATCCTTGCCAGCATGGCTGCCGCTTCCGGGCTGGCGGCGGGAGCCGTTTGTGCCAGCGCCGGAGCCAGCCCAAGCGCCAGCAGCCCGGCAACAAGGCCGGCACGCACCGCCGTGGCTGGCTTCACGCCTCGTCTTCCTGCGGTGGGCAGAGCGCATCCATCAGCGAGCGCAGGTAGCGGCTGCGCTCGCGGTCCAGCTCCTCGGTCAGCGCCGGGCCGGGCTGATGATCGGCTACTTCGCCGGGCACCAGCACGCCATGCTCGGCGAGCAGTGCTTCCAGCACGCGCTGGCGGTCCTTCACCACCCACAGCTCACGTGCCATCACCAGCAGCGCATTGCCGAGATCATCGAGCTGCTCGGGCTTCAGCGAGCCGTGCTTGAGCGGCGAGCGTGACGCCTTGGCGCCATCTTCGAGCGTGCTCATGCCGGCTTCCGTGCGGTGATGACCCAGGGGTAGATGCCGCCGCCAAGGCCGCGCTCTTCCACATCGACAAAACCGGCTTCACGCGCGGCTTCGCTCCAGTCCAGGCTGGCTGCTTCGCGCCAATAGGGCTCGCCGCCGCGCTGGGCCATCCAGTCCGCGCGCCACACGCCCATCTTGTCGAGCTTGCGATAGGGGGTGACGTCGCTCATCAGCATGCTGCCGCCCGGCTCGAGCAGGCGGAACGCCTCGCGGAACACCGCCTTGATGGCGCTGGCCGGCATCTCATGCAGGATGATGTAGCTGGCGACGAGATCGAAGCTGGCGCTCGGCAGGCCGGTGTCCTCGGCGGCGCGCTGGTGCAGGTCCCAGGCCCAGCCATGGGCATTGGCAACGCGCAGCGCCTCGCGCAGCATCGGCAGCGCCAGTTCGACGCCGGTGATGCTGGCCTCGGGGAAGGTCTCCTGCAGGGCCGTGGTGAAATGGCCCGAGCTGGTGCCCATTTCGCAGATGCGCTTGTAGTTCTGGTGCGGCAGCAGGCCGAGCACGGCGCGGCGCTGCGTGAAGATGTCGCCAAAGCTGCTGGCGACATAGTTCTTGTGGATGAACTCCGAGTGGATGTAGCCCATCTGCTCATGGCCCTCCCAACCGCCGGTGGTGCGGTGGAACCACACGCCGGTGTAATAGTCGGGGGCTGGAATGTCCGGATAGAGCGTCATCTTCGCCGGGCCCTGCGCTTCCAGGGCGGCGAGCTTTGGCTCCAGCACATCGGCCAGTTCGTCAAAGGCGTCACGCGCCACGCGGCCGTGCTCGACGCTGGAGAATTCGCCGAGCAGGCTGCTCATGGCGAAGGCGGAGGAATTGGCCAGCGCCGCGTTCATCACCTTGTGGCGCTCGTCGATCGAGTCCGGCAGGGTTTCGGCGGTGATGCCGGTCTTGGCCAGCGCCGCGCCCCAGCGGGCGGAGATCGGCCGGCTGGCAGCGCCCATGCTGATCATGAAGTCCATGGCCGCCCGGCCACCTTGCCGCATTGGTGCTGGCATCATTCGTCTCCTTATTCAGCGGGGTTCGGGGCCGCCTGTGGAACTGCCGGCTCATCATCGAGCTTGAAGAACCAAAGCGGAATCACGGAAATCACGTAGAGGATCGGCGGCATCACGGCTGCGCCGAGATAGATGCCGCGGATGGCCTCGGCGCTCTGCGCCACGTCCTTGCCCAGCGAGGGCTGGAAGCCGAAGGACTGGAGGATGAGGCCAACAAGCAGCGGCCCCAGCGCCATCGAGGCCTTTTCGACAAAGCTGTAGGCGCCGGCATAAACGCCCTCGCGGCGCACGCCCGAGCGCTTGCAATCGGCATCGATGGCATCGGGCATCAGGCTCTGGCCCATCAGCAGCAAGCCGCCGGTGAAGATGCCCGAGACGAAGCCGCGCAGCAGGATGAGATGCAGCGGCTCGCCGGCGCCGGCGAGCAGCCAACTGGCCGTGAGGCAGGACCACAGCAGGCAGGCCACCATGAAGATGTCCCGCTTGGCGAAGCGCTTGCCGATCCGCACCCAGATCGGCATGGCGCCGAGCGTGCCGATGGTCGAGGCCGTGACGTAAAGCCCGATGCTCGATTCCGGCGTCTGCAGCACGTTCTTCATCAGGAACAGGATCGAGGCGGTGAGGCTGGCAAGGCCGACAAGCTGGAACACCTTGGCCAGCAGGATGAGCATGAACGGCTTGTTCTGGAACACCACGCCAAAGCGCTTGAAGCCGGTCTGCTGCGGGGCGCCCGTCACGATGCGGGTGCGGCGCGCGGCATAAAAGGCGCAGAGCATCGCGGCCACCACGACAGCAGCGAGGATGTAGCCAACCAGCCCGAAGCCGGTGCGGCCGCCGCCGAACATGGTGACGGCCTGGGGCGCCAAGCCGGTGATGAGGCCGCCGATCGAGACAAAGGCAATCCGCCACGACATGATCGAGGTGCGCTCGGTCGGCATGTCCGTCATTTCGGCGGGCATGGCGATGTAGGGCACATTGAACAGCGTATAGCCCAGCGCGATGATGACGAGGCTGCCCAGGATCCACCACGGCAGGCTGCTCGCTGCGAGCGCCGCCGGCGGGTTGAACACCAGCGAGATGCCCAGCCCGCACACGAACGCGCCGGCCAGCAGGAACGGTGCGCGCCGGCCCCAGCGGGTGTTGGTGGCATCGCTCCAGCCGCCCAGCACGGGCGCGGCGACAGCATCGATGAGCTTGGCGGCAAACAGCAGCGACCCGGCCAGCGCCGGGGCGATGCCGAGCACCGTTGTCATGAAGAACAGCAGCAGCAGCGAATTGACCGTCAGTACCGTGACGGTGCCGATCGAGCCGAGGCCCCATGCGGCCTTCAGGCCGGTGGAGAGCCGGTGATTGTCTGGTGCTTTGGTCATCCTCGCATCATGCACCAGCTTGGCCATGCACCACCAGTGGCAAGAAGTTTATCCGCCCATCGAATAACCGGCGGTGTCGAGCAGCAGCCAGACGCCGATGATGAGGAACAGCCCGGCGGCAATCCGGTGCACCAGCTGCATCGGCACACGCTTGACCAGCGCCTCGCCCAGCCACACCGCCGGGGCATTGGCCAGCATCATGCCCAGCGTCGTGCCAAGCGTGACGAACAGCACATCCTGGAAGCGCGCCGCCAGCGCCACGGTGGCCACCTGCGTCTTGTCTCCCATCTCCACGAGGAAGAAGGCGACGGTGGTGGCAACCAGCGCCCCGAACCGGGCCGGCCTGGCCTCCACATAGTCCAGCTTGTCCGGCACCAGCGTCCAGACGGCCATGGCAATGAAGGACGCGCCGACAGCATAGCGGAACCCCGGCCCATCTAGCAGCCCGGCCAGGCTCGCCCCGGCCAGCGCCGCCAGGCCATGGTTGGCCAGCGTCGCGATGAGGATGCCGGCCACCACCGCCCATGGCTGGCGAAAGCGCGTCGCCAGCACAATGGCGAGCAGCTGCGTCTTGTCGCCCATCTCGGCCAGCGCGACGATGCCGGCGGAAGTCAGGATTATCGTCCACATGGCGCTGGCCTAGTCGCCGCACCCCGGCACCGCAAGCTTGCCTAATCGGGTGCGCGGGCGCATCTCGGCCCCATGCTTGCCCTTGCTCTCGCCGGCCTTCTCGCCGCTGCCCAGCCGGCGCCCACCGGCCCGGCGATTCCGCCCGCCACCATCGATTCCACCCTGGAGGTGACCGGCGAGGAGCTGGACGCCAAGACCCGCCGCAACCGGCTGTTCATCGATGTGAAGGTCAACGACACCGGCCCCTGGCGCTTCCTCGTCGATAGCGGTGCCGATCGTTCGGTGGTCGGCATTGCCCTGTCCGAGCGGCTGGGGCTGCCCAGTGCCGGCGTCGCCAAGCTGCAGAGCATGTCCGGCGCCTCGCAGGTCGATACCTTCACGGTGGACAGCCTTACTATCGGCCGCAGCGAGATCCCGGCGCTGCGGCTGCCGGCGCTGCCCGAGCGCTTCATCGGCGCCGATGGCCTGATCGGCATCGATGCGCTGGCCGATCAGCGGCTGCTCATGGATTTCGATCGCAAGACCGTGACAGTGCAGGACAGCCGCCGCAGCGTCATGACCTCCGAGCCCGGCGAGATCGTGGTGACGGCACGCCGCCGCAAGGGCCAGCTCATCCTCACCGAGGCCTATATCGCGGGAACGCAGATCTATGCCGTCATCGATACCGGCGCCGAGATCAGCATCGGCAACAGCGCGCTGCAGGAGCGGCTGTTGCGCGGCCGCCGCGCCCCGGTGCAGCCGATCACCCTGCTCAGCGTGACAGGCGAGAGCCTGGTCGCCAATTTGATCATCGTGCCGGAAATCCGCGTTGGCGGAATCCTCATGCGCGGCGTGCCGGTGGCCTTTGTCGATGCGCCGCCCTTCGCGTTGTTCGGCCTCGCCAAGGATCCGTCCCTGCTGCTTGGCACTGATGTGCTGCAGGCCTTCCGCCGCGTCGCGCTGGATTTCCGCAACCGCAAGGTGCGCTTCACTCTCCGCTAGGGGCTGCCTGCACCTTGGTTGCTGCAGCTTCCGCCTGCGGTTTCTCTTTCAGCGCTGCGGCTTCCGCCTGCGCTTGCGGCATCGTCTCGCGGCGCAGGATGTTCACCACCGCGGCCTGCACCTTCGGGTCCGGGATCGGCCCTGACGAGATGATCATCGAGGTGCCGGGCAGGTGCTTCTGCGGATCGGCGATGAACCAGGCGATGCGCTCCGGCGTCCACACCAGCCCCTTGCGCCCGGCGTCGGCCAGCGCGGTGGAGTAGGTGAAGCCCGGTGTCGTGCCGGCCTTCTGGCCGATGATGGCATAGAGGTTCGGCCCCACCAGCAGCGGGCCATTCTTCTCCACGGTGTGGCAGAAGCGGCACCATTTGTAGGTCTCCTCCTTCACCTTGGCTTCGAACGGCGTGGGTGCCGTCACCGGCTCCCAGGCCGAGGGATGGTCAGCCAGTTTCAGGTGCGAGGTCACGCCCTCGGGCGCCTCGATCTTCTCGCCGATCGGCCATGGCGTCACGCGGAACAGCGCCCATGGCCCCAGCGCGCCCAGCCCGAGCAGCGAGAAGGCCAGCACCGGTGCCGCCACCCGCGCCACCGGCCCGAGCGAGCGCTGTTGCTTTGCGCCCCGGCCCCGATGGATGAGCCAAGAGACGCCCCACACCGCCGCACAGATGCCCAGGAAAATCGCCACGGCGCGCGGCCCCGGCTCCGGCGAGCGGAAGGTGGTGAAGGCATAGACCGTGGAGGCAACGCCAATGAACGTCTGGGCGCCAAAGCCCGGCGGCAGCACGGCCAGCATGCCCTTGCCATATCGCAGCAGGCTCCAGGCGCCGGTGAGCAGCGACGCCGCGCTCAGCACCAGCATCATGAAGCCAAGGCCGGAATGAAAATAGCCGGTGAACATCCAGATGCCATGGTCGCGCGGCATCAGCGAGGGCAGGTCGATCCACGGCCCGAGGTGGATGACGAGATCATCCGCCCAAGCATAGACCACACCCAGAATCGGTGCGAGCAGCAGCAGGCCATAGGCGATCAGCGCCAGCCAGCGCCCCCAGTTGTGCATGGCCAGGGAGACGCCCTCGGGAGCAGCCACCGCGCGCTCTCGCCGCCACAGCAGCAGCCGCCAGATGACAAGGCCGAAGATCAGCGAACCGAGCAGATAGTGCCAGCCGCGATACTCTTCGCGCAACGGGCCGAACCGGTCACTGCGCGCCAGCGTGATGTTCATCTGCTGGTGCGCGATATAGGCGAGAGCGAGCGCCCAGCCCGCGATGATGCTGGTTTTGCTATAGCCCGTGTTGCCAGCCATTGCCCGACCCCTGTTTTTCCCGCCCTCATCCTATGCGCCTGCGGCATCATGGCCGTGCTCGCCGCAGCTTTATCCGGCTGGCGGATGGACAGGGCGGCGCGGCTGTATCACTCTTGGCTTCACGCCACCTTCAAGCCGTGGAAACCCGGGGAATGTCATGCGTCCAGCCTATCGTCTCGCCATTCTCGCCGTGGCACCGCTGCTGATGGCCACGGAAGCAACCGCCCAGACTGGCGCCCAGAACCCCGCGCCGACCATGGCGCAGGCTGGCCCGGAGATCTCCGCCCCGGCAGTCCGCATCGCCTATAATCCGGAGGTCGAGGCCGTCTACAAGGCGCGCTACGATGATATCTCCACCAGCGGTGCCGGTGAGCTGAGCGCCTATTCGCCGCTGGAAGCCGTGCCCGGCGCCAAGGTCCGCCCGCTGCCGGTCGCCAAGACCCCGGCGGTGAGCGCCGCCGCGCTGGAGGCCGCCCGCGCCTATGCCGAGGCCAACAAATCCAGCGCCTTCATCGTCATCCACAAGGGCAAGGTCCTCGCCGAGCATTATTTCGGCGCCATCACGCCGCAAACCGGCATCGTCTCCAAGTCCCTCGCCAAGCCGATCACGGCGCTGGCCATCGGTCGCGCCATCGCCCTGGGCAAGATCAAGTCCCTCGATCAGCCGGCCAGCGATTTCCTCACCGAGTGGCAGGGCAAGCCGCAGGGCGCCATTCTGATCCGCCACCTGCTCGATATGCGCTCGGGGCTGCTGGCGCAGGGCTTTTCGCTCGATAACCAGAATGTCTGGAGCCGCGCCTATCTGCATCCTTATCACGAGCGCATCATCCTTGAGGAATACCCGCTCACCGATGCACCGGGCAGCATCTATGAATACAGCAACGCCACCTCGGAGCTGATCGCGCTGGTCATCGAGCGCGCTACCGGCCGGCGCTATGCCGAGTTCATCGGCACGGAAGTGCTCAAGCCCATCGGCGCACCGGGCGGACAGGTCTGGATCAACCGGCCCAGTGGCCTCGCCCATAGCGGCTGCTGCGCGCTGCTGCCGGCCCAGAGCTTTGCCCGCATGGCGATGCTGGTGGCGCAGGATGGCGTGTGGGCTGGCAAGCGGCTGCTGCCGGATGGCTATGTGGCGGCCATGAAGACCCCCACGGCGCAGAACCCGCATTACGGCCTCGGCCTGTGGCTCGGCGAGGCCTATATCGAACGTCGTGGCTTCGCCAATGCCAGCCGGGGAGCGCCCAAGGTGCTGCATTCCGAGCCCTACCTCGCCGATGACGTGGTGATGTTCGATGGCAACAGCAACCAGATCGTCTACATCGTGCCCAGCCAGCAGCTTGTCGTGCTGCGTGTCGGCGGCAGCCCGCCGCGCCAGCCGGAATGGGACAATGCGAAGCTGATCAACACCGTGCTGCGCGGTCTGACGCCTGCCAAGGGGGATCCGGCGCTCAAGCCACAGCGGCGCTGAAACGCGCTGCTCCCTGCCCGCAAAAGGGCGGGGAGCGCTTCACCGCATCCGTCGAAAGATCGCCTCAGGCGATTGTCGCTGTCGCCCCGGCCACTGCTGCAACTGCATCCGGCGTCGCGTCGGCGCCGAACATCATCGCCACGCCGCGTCCGGCGGCCTTGGCGCGGTACATGGCCTTGTCGGCATTCTTCAGCATCGAAGCCACATCCAGGCCGTCTTCCGGGGCCAGCGTCACGCCGATGCTGGCGCCGCAGGCAAAGTCATGGCCATCGATCTCGATCGGCTGGCGCAGCAACTCCGAAAGGCCATCGAGCCGCGCCTTCAGCGCCTCGTCCGTCACGAAATCGCGCAGGATGAGGGTGAACTCGTCACCGCCGAGCCGCGCCGCGGTTTCGGTGGCGCCGATAAAGCCTTCGAGCCGCTGCGCCATCGCGACGAGCATCGCATCGCCGGTGGCATGGCCGAAATGATCGTTGACCTGCTTGAAGTGATCGAGATCAAGCAGCGCCACGGCCAGCCGGGCCGGCGGCACGCGATCGATGGCGATATCGGCCTTCAGCTCGGTCAGCGCGGCATCGAGGCGGCGGCGGAACAGGCCACGGTTGGCCAGCCCGGTGAGCAAATCATGGTCGGCAGTCCACTTCAGCCGGTCCTCGGCGCGGCGGCGCTCGTCGATATCGGTCACGGTGCCGGCAACGCGCAGCGGGCGGCCCTCGGCATCGCTCTCCACAGCGGTGCCGCGGTTGATCACCCAGATCCAGTTGCCGTCGCCACCGCGAACGCGGATCTCGCATTCCATCTTGGTGATCGTGCCGGCCATGAACTCTTCAAAGGCATTGGCCAGCAGCGCCAGATCATCCGGGTGCACGGCTTCCTGCCACTGGATGAGGCCGTTGCGCAGCGGCTGGCCCTCGACCTCGCCGCCTATGCCCATGGCGCCTTCGCTCAGCCAGAGCTTGCCGGTGACGAAATCAAACTCCCAGACGCCGACATCCGAGCCATCCAGCGCCGCGGTGAGGCGGTGCTGGGCCAGTGCCAGCTCGGCTTCGGTGCGCTTGCGGTCGTTGATGTCGATCACGGAGCCGACATGGCCCATGAACACGCCTTCCGGCGAGAAGCGCGGCCGGGCGCTGTTGAGCATCCAGCGCCATGTACCATCCTGATGGCGCACGCGCATATCGACATCAAAGCCACTGTGCAGGCGCCGTGCCTTGCTGGCCCGGCGGGTAAGCCGGGCAATATCATCCGGGTGCACGACAGCGCGCCAGCCGCGGCCCATCAGCTCCTCGGCCGAGACGCCGGTAAAGGCAAAGGCATTGGCGGAAACATAGCTCAAGCCCAACTCCTGCCCGGTGAGCCAGACCAGCATCGGTGAGGCATCGGCCATCCGCTGGAAGCGGGTTTCACTCTCGCGCAGCGTATCGGCGAGCAGGGATTGGGCATGCTCGGAGGCCTGCAGGCGGCTGTTCGCCTCGGCCAGCGCCTGGCGCTGCACCTCGGCCTCGCGGCGGACGCGGCGCAGCTCAAGCTCGCTCACCACTTGCTCCGAAAGCGTCGTCAGCATGCGCAGCTGGGCGCGCGACAGGTCGGCCGTGCGCGGCGCCTGGTCTATAACGCAGATGGTGCCGAGCCGATGGCCTTCCGGCGTAACCAGCGGTGCGCCCGCATAAAAGCGCACCGAGAGCGGCCCCGTGACAAGTGGGCTGGCGGCAAAGCGCTCATCCTGAGAGGCATCGAGCACCGTCAGCACGCCATCATGGCGCAGGGCGCGGGCGCAAATGCTGTGTTCCAGCGGCATGGTGATACCGCCGACATTGATGCCGGGGCCGAGATCGGCGCCGAAGCTGGATTTGAACCAGATCTGCTCATCGCCGATCAGCGTGATCATCGCGATCGGCGCCTCGCAGACATCTGCGGCAGCAGCGGCAATCCGGTCAAATTCGGCTTCCGCCGGCGAGCCGGCAACAGCATAGCGGCGCAGGGCCTGCAACCGCGAGGCTTCATCGGCCTGCAGGGCGCGCGCTGCCAGTGGGACGGCCTGGCCGGGCTGGTTGGCGGGAATCCGCGGGGTTGTTGCCGTGGCTATGGCACGCTCGGGCCGGCCATTGGCAGCGGTGCCGCCAATCTTGCCCAGCATGGGGACGATGCGCAGGGAGACGCCGCGCACTGTTGCGCTGCCGTCGCCCTTTTCGCTTGTCCCGGCGCTGGTGCCGGTGTGCTGCAACTTGACCACGTGTTCCCCCCTTTCGAGGGTCGGCATGACACAAGCACGGAGTATCGCATATTTAAGGTTGTGTAAGAATGGGAAAGACTTAGCCGGCTGAAAAGCGCCGTTTCCGTACAATCCGGCTGGTTTCGAATCGGGAAGTTTTGCGGCGTTTCCAGTCGATTCAACAGCCGCTTGGATGGTTAACTCTATGCTATCTGGAGAGCCTTAAAACCTTGCCATCGGGGTCGTCTATTGTCACCAAAATGGCACCATCGGGTGCTACGCGCACGTCACGAATTCGCTGTTTCAGGCTGGGCAGAATCGATTCCTGGCCCTTCACACGCCCCGCCGAATCAAGATCGACTCGCCGAAGTTCCTGCCCGGCAAGCGCGCCGACCAGCAGATCCCCCTGCCACTCGGGGAACATGGCGCCGCGATAGACCGCCAGCCCGGAAGGCGCGATGGACGGCACCCAGATGACGATGGGATCGATCATGCCCTTGTAGCGCTTGTAGGGGCTGATGGTGGCGCCGGAATAATCCAGACCATGGGTGGCCACCGGCCAGCCATAGTTGCCGCCACGGCGGATGATATTCACTTCGTCACCACCCTGCGGGCCATGCTCATGGGCATAGAGCCGGCCGGAAACCGCATCGAACGCCAGCCCCTGGGGGTTGCGATGGCCATAGCTCCAGATGGCCGGGCGCGCGCCGGGCGTGCGGACAAAGGGATTGCTCGCCGGCACGCCGCCGCTGTCGGTGATGCGGATGATCTTGCCCAGGCCGCTGGCCAGCCGTTGCGCCTGCTCTCGATAATCAAAGCCGTCGCCGGTCGTCATGGCCAGCGTGCCATCGCCCAGAAACGCCATGCGGCCGCCAAAGTGCACCGGCGTGTCCTTGGCAGGGCTGACCTGGAAGATGACCTTGAGATCGGCAAGAGCATTGCCCTGCAGGCGCGCCCTGGCAATGCGGGTGTAGTTCGCGCCCGGTGTGCCGGCAGCGTAGGAGAGATATACCAGCCGGTTCCGTGCGAACTGCGGGTGCAGCACGATATCGAACAGCCCGCCCTGGCTGGCGGCGTACACCTTGGGCACGCCGGTAATGCTGGTGAGCTTTCCATTCTTGCCGATGACGCGAATCCGGCCGGGCCTCTCGGTGACAAGCGTGCGGCCATCGGGCAGGAAGGCCAGGCTCCAGGGGTGGTCAAGACCGCTGGCGACAGTGCTCACCCGCACGTCGCCGGGCGCGGCCCCGGCCGAAGCCGCCCAGATACCCGCGAGTGCCGCCAGAGCGCCCAACCTGATCCTGCGCATTGCCTGTGCCACTCCGACTTTCTCCGGGTTTCCCCTTGCTATCGCGCTTGCGATCAGCGGTTGTAAAGTGGCGTGAACCGCGCAGGGAGCCTTGGAATGCATCGAGCCAAAATCGCCATCGCCTTTATTCTCGCTGTCATTGTTGCGGTTGCGGGTGTCAGCATCATTCACAGCCTGTTCGTGCAGGGCAACCTCGCCGGGCTGGGTGTGGCGATGCCGCTCGGGTTGCGGCTCGAGACGATACTAAAGGATTTCAGCGGGTTGGCGCTTCCCCTCGGCGCCGTCATCGCTGCCGCTCTGGGCTTCGGCTTCCTGATCGCCAGCTTTTTGAAGCGCCGCCTCATCGCGCTGGCCTGGATCGCCTACCCGCTGGCCGGCGCCACCGCCGTCGGCGCCGCCCTGCTGCTGATGAAGGCGGCCATGGACATCACCCCCATCGCCGGCGCCCGCACCACCCCCGGCCTCCTGCTCATGGCCGCCGCCGGCGCCCTCGGCGGCCTGATCTTCGCCCGGCTCCGGCCAAAATCTGGGTGACACTTGTGTTGCGCCAAAGCCACACCATATCGGCTGGCAACGGAGGAGCTGCCCCATGAACATCGAGAAATTCACGGACCGTGCCAAGGGTTTTCTGCAATCTGCTCAAACGGTTGCGATCCGAAACAACCACCAGCGCATTGCGCCCGAGCATCTGCTCAAAGCGCTGCTTGAGGATGATCAGGGCATGGCCGCCGGGCTTATCCGCGCTGCCGGAGGTGCCGCCGAAACCGCTACGCAACTCACCGACCAGGCCCTCGCCAAGATCGCCAAGGTTTCGGGCAGCGGTGCCCAGCAGCTCAACTGGGACAATGATACCGTCCGGATTCTCGATAACGCAGAGCAGATCGCCAGCAAGGCCAAGGATAGTTTCGTCACCGTCGAGCGCCTGCTTGTGGCGCTGACGCTGGCCACCACCACGGAGGCTGGCAAGGCGCTGGCGGCCGCGGGGGTGACAGCGCAAGCCCTTAATTCTGCAATTGAATCAGTCCGAAAGGGTCGCAGCGCTGATAGCGCCGGCGCTGAAGCGAACTTCGATGCGCTTAACAAATATGCCCGCGATCTCACCCAGGCGGCGCGTGATGGCAAGCTCGATCCGGTCATCGGCCGTGACGAGGAGATCCGTCGTACCATTCAGGTTCTGGCGCGGCGCACCAAGAACAATCCTGTGCTGATCGGTGAGCCCGGAGTCGGCAAGACCGCGATCGCCGAAGGCCTCGCGCTGCGTATCGCCAATGGCGATGTGCCTGATGGCCTCAAGGACAAGCGCTTGATGTCATTGGACATGGGAGCGCTTATTGCCGGCGCCAAGTACCGCGGTGAGTTCGAGGAGCGGTTGAAAGGCGTGCTCGATGAGGTGCGCGCTGAAGGTTCGGACGTGGTTTTGTTCATCGACGAAATGCACACACTGGTCGGTGCCGGCAAGGGGGAGGGCGCGATGGATGCCTCCAACCTGCTCAAGCCAGCCCTGGCGCGCGGTGAACTGCATTGCATCGGTGCGACCACACTCGATGAATATCGGAAGCATGTCGAAAAGGACGCGGCGCTTGAGCGGCGCTTCCAGCCGGTCATGGTCGGTGAGCCGACGGTGGAGGACACTGTCTCGATCCTGCGCGGCCTGAAGGAGAAGTACGAGCTTCACCATGGCGTCAGGATCACTGATGGCGCCATTGTCGCTGCCGCCACGCTCAGCAATCGCTACATCGCAGACCGCTTCCTGCCGGATAAAGCCATCGATCTGATGGACGAGGCGGCCTCGCGGCTTCGCATGGAGGTGGAATCCAAGCCCGAGGAAATTGAGAACCTCGATCGCAGGATCGTCCAATTGAAGATCGAGGCGGCGGCGCTGGAGCGGGAATCAGACGCTGCTTCCAAGGAGCGGTTGGCAGCGTTGCGGACGGAACTTGCTGATCTTGAAGAGCAATCTGGCGCACTAACGTTGCGTTGGACAGCCGAGAAGGACAAGCTTGCCGCCGCTACCCATATCAAGGAGCAACTCGACGCGGCTCGCCTGGAAGTCGAGCAGGCGCAGCGCAGTGGCGATTATGCCAAAGCTGGCGAACTTACCTATGGCCGCATCCCTGATCTGGAGCGCCAGCTTGCCGAAGCGGAAAGCGCCACCGCCAACGCCATGACCCGTGAGGAAGTGACGGCGGATGATATCGCTGCCGTCGTCTCGCGCTGGACAGGCATTCCAGTCGACAGGATGCTGGAGGGTGAGCGTGAGAAGCTGTTGAAGATGGAGGATATTCTTTCCGCCCAGGTCATTGGCCAAGGTGCCGCTGTTCACGCGGTGTCTTCCGCAGTTCGCCGCGCTCGCGCTGGCTTGCAGGACCCTAACCGACCGCTTGGCAGCTTTCTCTTCCTTGGGCCGACGGGCGTTGGCAAGACCGAACTGACCAAGGCGC
>DIUN01000029.1:0-19807 GCA_002423025.1 Sphingomonadales bacterium UBA6157
CCAGCACCTCGCCGGCATGAAGGACAGCAAGATCATCGTCGCCATCAACAAGGACGAGGAAGCCCCGATCTTCCAAGTCGCCGACCTCGGCCTGGTGGGTGACCTGTTCACGCTGGTCCCGGAACTGACCGCCAAGCTGTAAGGCTTCGCGCTGACAAAAAGGGCCGTCATACCGGAAGGTGTGGCGGCCTTTTTTGTGCACTCAAGCCTGAGAAGTGAAGTCGGAAATTTAAGCTGTATGCAGTATGATTACTTCATGAGGCCCCGTCGGCGGTCGGCCTAGGAAGTGGAGCGCGTTAAGATAGCGGTGCCGCTGGTGTCCTTCGACAATCACAAAGCGTACGCCAAGATGCTCCTTGCCCGAGTTACGGACTCCATATGGAGTCGAGAGTACGACCATCGGGTAGTCCCAAGTGCCGGCATCGAGGGCAATTGCAGTCTGATGCCGATCATCGCCGCCTTGTCTCTGAAAAGTGTCGTAATCAAATTGAGGAGAAAGGTCGCCGCCCCATGCACGATAAACTTTCGACAGCAAAGCAGCGCCCTCCCATTTTTCACGTTTCCATTGGAGGGTATCGAGAGGCAAAAAGCCAAATGGGGAATGTGCCCAGTGACGATAAACCCACTGTTCGCACAGATCGGCCGGCAAATGCGACAATAGTCGGCGGTTTCTGTTCCACCAGATGTCAAATGGCTCTTTGTCGAGAGTCGACTCTCCGCAAGGCCGGAAAATTTTAGGCCAGCAGAATTCTAATTTTCCGTCGAGATCTAAGCAACTTTTTTTCGTCATAATATTTCATATTTTCTTTTTTTGATTAGTGAGTCAAAATATTACTGTTAAAAATTGGCATTTTATATAAAATTAGCGGCAGGACGAATATTCATTTTTGAAATAGCGTATATAATGCAATTTTTGCCATGTTATGCGTCATCACCTATCGAGAGTAGAACATACGATGTTTGGAATTTTTTCAAAACTCCGCTGCCCTCAATGCGGCTTGTCGGCAAAGCACCTCTGCGATGATAAGGCCGACATTGAGCGTGGAGACCATAAAAAGTGGACTGATGACTTAATGAATCGCCCCGAGCTTCTAGAACACAACAAAGAAATGAAAAAATTTAGAGATGAAACAAAATCATTCGTATGCATAAAATGCCATAATAATTTTACAGAAAAATCTTCAAAATTATGGAATAATGTTGCAAGAAAAATAGGAGAATCCGAGGCAATTTCAGAATATTTGGACGCATCTGGAATTAAAAAATAGTTTTTTGTAAACTTATTTTTATATTTTTATATTTTAATCACAGCTAAACGTGATTTTATCCGAATTGATTAGTGATCGAGACTGGACGTAGCCAACCGCCGCGCTCAAGGGACGCAGCGGTCGTTTGGTACGATTACGCAGAAAATGTATTAACAATGTACATTAAAAATTCGGTATGGTACGTGAGTTACCTCACATCGCGAAGAGACTGAACTATGGCGACATCATTCGTGCGGGCAAAGTCCGACACCGCCGTCACGCTGCGGCTGCCGGCTGGCACGCGAGACCTGATCGACAGCGCGGCGGCCACGCTGGGCAAGTCACGGACCGAGTTCATGCTGGAGAGTGCGCGTCTGCATGCGCTGGATGTGTTGCTTGACCAGCGGGTGTTCACCCTTGATGCCGAGGCTGGCGAAAGCTTTGCGCGCGCGCTCGAAAACCCGCCGGCGCCGGTTGCCGCGCTGCGGGCGCTGATGGCCAGCAAAGCCCCATGGAAGTGACGCCGGCCGGCGGACACAAGCCAGCCTATGCCGCTCCAGCCCCGATCAGTGCCGAACACCGGCTGGACGGCTTCAGCTGTGGCAAGCCATCGCTCGATGAGTGGCTGGCCGTGCACGCACGCAAGAGCGAGGCGAAATCGGCCCGGACCTTCGTGGTGACAGCGCAGGCTGGCCCCGATGCCGGTCGGGTAGTCGCTTATTATGCCCTCGCCACCGGCAGCGTCGCCCGCGAGGAGGTACCGAAGAAAATCCGCCAGGGCCTGCCGAACCCGGTGCCGACCATGGTGCTGGCGCGCCTGGCCGTGGACCAGCAGCACAAAGGCAAGGGCCTCGGCCCGGCGCTGCTCAGGGACGCAATGCTCCGCGTGCTGGAAATCTCCCGCTCCGCCGGCGTCCGCGCGCTGCTCGTCCACGCCATTGATGACGACGCCGCCGGCTTCTACGCGCATTATGGCTTCCAGCCGTTCCCCGCAGGCGCGCGGACGATGTTCCTGCCCGTGGAAACGCTGGTGCAGTCACTCGCAACGCCCACCTGATCCAAGATTGACCAAACGAACCAATTTGGTTATCGTGGCGAGCTTGCCGCTCCTTGACATCGCCAGACCGACATTCCGACCGCAGCCGAGAAAAACACGCGCAAGAGCGTGAGCTTGTAACCTTCCAAACCCTACACGTCGCACAGGGCCTGTGCCGCGAGCGCCCCGTGCACGGCCCGCCGACCACCTCCCGACAGCCCGGCCAGCGCCCGCGGCGCTCCGGCGCGCATCCCGCCCAGGCCCCGCCGAAACCCCGAAATGCCCCGTGATGCGGCATGGGCGGCGGCCGGACTCGAACAATTGCAAATTTCGGGTTAGCCTAAATGACAGAGAGTGAATCGAGGGGGGAGCCAATGCCCGTTCCATCACGCACGCTTCTGGCCGTGCTGGCCGTTGCCGCAACCATGGGCCAACCCGCCATGGCGCAGACCATGAGCGAACCGCCGCTCGCCACCGAGGCGAGCGACCCGTCCCTCAAATGGGGGCCATGCCCGGAGATTTTTGGCGCCGGCTGTGAAATTGCCGTGCTCCATGGTGATCCCGGCAAGCCCAATGCCGATATCTTCCTGCGCATCGCCGGCGGCAACACGCTGGCGGCACACACCCACACCTCCGCCGAGCGCATGGTGCTGGTGACAGGGCGGCTCGAGGTCAAATACCTGCGCGCACCCGCTGCAACGCTGCTGCCCGGCAGCTATGCCTTTGGCCCCGCCGGCCTGCCGCACAAGGCCATGTGCCTGAGCAAGGCGCCCTGCACGCTGTTCATTGCCTTTGAAGGCCCGGTTGACGCGCTGGCCCATGCCGGCCCGCTGGACTGAACCCAGCCAAGGCCTCGTAATTTCAGGCCCTTACCAGCGTGCCGACACCGCGCCGGGTGAAGATTTCCAGCAGCATCGCATGGCCAATCCGGCCATCGAGGATGACAGCGGCATCCACCCCGGCTTCCACCGCCGAGACGCAGGTTTCCAGCTTGGGGATCATGCCGCCGGTGATCGTGCCATCCGCCACCAGCTCGGCGATGTCCGCCGGCGTCAGGTCCGTGAGCAGCTGCTTGTCCTTGCTCAGCACGCCGGCCACATCGGTGAGCAGGAACAGCCGCGAGGCGCCCAGCGCGCCGGCGATGGCACCGGCCATGGTATCGGCGTTGATATTGTAGGTATGGCCATCATCCCCCACCGCCACCGGCGCGATCACCGGCACGATGCCGGCGGCGAGCAGCGTATCGATGATGGTGCGGTCCACCTCTTTAGGCTCGCCGACAAAGCCAAGGTCCACCACCTGCTCGATGGCGCTGCCCGGATCCCGCGTCGTGCGCTCCACCTTGGCGGCGCGGACGAGGCCGGCATCCTTGCCCGAGATGCCCGCCGCCTTGCCGCCGGCCTTGGCGATCCAGGCGACAAGCTCCTTGTTGATCGAGCCGGCGAGGACCATTTCAGCCACCTGGGCCGTGGCTTCATCGGTCACGCGCAGGCCATCGACAAAGCGGCTCTCGATGCCGAGGCGCTTGAGCATGGAGCCGATCTGCGGGCCGCCACCGTGCACCACCACCGGCAGGATGCCGACAGCCTTGAGCAGCACGATATCCTCGGCAAAATCCTGCGCCAGCGCCGCATCACCCATGGCATGGCCGCCATATTTGACCACGAAGATCTTGCCGGCGTAGCGCTGCAGATAGGGCAGCGCCTCGATCAGCGTCTCCGTCTTGGCAATCATCTCCGGGTCTGGAGCATGGGAAATGGGGTTGCTCATGGGCGTGCTCACCGGGTGGGGACCGGCTCGGGGCCGGAATAATCGTAAAAGCCGCGGCCGGATTTCTTGCCGTACCAGCCGGCCTCGACATATTTCACTAGCAGCGGCGCCGGGCGATATTTCGGGTCACCCGTCGCCTCCTGCATGACGCGCATGATGCTGAGCAGCGTGTCCAGCCCGACGAAATCGGCCAGCGTCAGCGGCCCCATCGGGTGGTTGGCGCCCAGCTTGAGGCCGGCATCGATATCCGCGACGCTGCCGACACCGTCGCCCAGCGCGAAGATCGCCTCGTTGAGCATGGGGCAGAGGATGCGGTTGACGATGAAGGCCGGGCTGTCTGCCGCCTCGATCGCGGTCTTGCCGATGCGGGTGGCAAAGGCGTGCATGGCGGCCTTGGTGGCAGTGGAGGTGGCGAGGCCGGGGATGATCTCCACCAGCGTCATCAGCGGCACGGGGTTGAAGAAGTGCAGCCCGGTGAAGCGCTCCGGACGGTCCGTAGCGGCGGCGAGCCGCGTGATCGAGATGGAGGAGGTGTTGGTGGCCAGCAGCGCACCAGGCTGGAGATGCCCGGCGAGGCCGGCGAAGATTTTGGCCTTGATGCCCTCGTTCTCGGTGGCAGCCTCTATGACGAGATCGCAGGCGGCGAAGGCGGCGTTGTCCGTGGTCAGCGCAATCCGCGCCAGCGCCGCATCGGCGTCCGCCTGGGTGACGGTGCCCTTGCTGACGCCGCGGCCAAGATTCTTGGCGATGGTGGCGCGGGCAGCCTCGGCCCGGGCCATCTCCACGTCGGAGAGCACCACATCATAGCCGGCAAGCGCCGAGACATGGGCGATGCCATTGCCCATCAACCCCGCGCCGATCACGCCAATGCTCTTCACAATTCGTCTCCTCGTCTCGTGGCATAGCCTTTAGCGTGGCTGGCGGAGGCGGCAAGCGCCGGCTTCAGCAATTGCCGGAAGCCGGCGAGGCGGCTAGAGCCTGAACGGCAACCGCAACAGCGAAAGCAGCACATGAATACCCTCATCGTGATCGTGGGCATCGTCACCATGGCGCTCCAGTGGCTCATCTGGGGCCTGGTGATCTGGGCCGTGCTGTCCTGGCTGATCGCGTTCAATGTCGTGAACATGCAGAACCGCTTCGTGCGCGGGCTGGTGACAGCGCTGGACCGGCTGTTCGAGCCGCTGCTCCGCCCCATCCGCCGCATCCTGCCAGACATGGGCGGGATCGACCTTTCCCCCATGGTGCTGATTTTACTGATCATCCTTGTGCAGCGCGCGCTGCCGGCCATCCTGCTCGATACAGGCATGATGTGAGCCTCTCCCAGGCCGCACCGCGCCCCTGGTCCCCCGTGACGGGCGGTGTGCGGCTTGTGGTGCGCGTTACCCCGCGCGGCGGCCGCGATGCGGTGATGGGCCTGGGCGTCGATGCCGATGAAAAGCCGCACCTCAAGCTGCGCGTGGCAGCGCCGCCGGTGGATGGCGATGCCAATGAGGCCGTGGAGAAACTGCTGGCCAAGTGGCTCGGCGTGGCGAAAACCGCCGTGGATGTCGTCTCCGGGCAAACGGCCCGGCTGAAGACCGTGAAGATAGATGGTGACCCGGTGCAGCTGCTGCGGCGCTGCCAGGCGCTGCTGCCCGAAGAGAGTGATGGACCCCCCGCATGAGCACGATCATCATCGATGGCAAGGCACGGGCGCTGCAGCTGCGCGAGAGCGTGGCAGCCGGCGTGGCCGAGTTCGCGGCCGAGCATGGCCGCGCGCCGGGGCTGACAGTCGTGCTGGTGGGCGAAGACCCGGCCAGTGCGGTGTATGTGCGCTCCAAGGGCCAGGCGACCGCGGCGGCCGGCATGATCTCGGGCGAGCATCGGCTGCCGGCGACCACCTCGGAGGCGGATCTGCTGGCGCTGGTCGCAGCGCTGAATGCGGACCCGGCGGTCGATGGCATCCTCGTCCAGCTGCCGCTGCCCAGGCACATCGATGCCGACCGGGTGATCGCGGCGATTGACCCAGCCAAGGATGTCGATGGCTTCCATCCCGTCAACGCTGGGCGGCTGGCCACCGGGCTGGATGCGCTGGTGCCATGCACGCCCTCTGGCTGCCTGATGATGATCGAGGAGGCGCTGGGGGACATCACCGGCAAGGAAGCGCTGGTCATCGGCCGCTCCAATATCGTCGGCAAGCCGATGGCGGCGCTGCTGACAGCCCGGAGCGCCACGGTGACCATCGCCCACTCGCGCACGCGGGACCTGGCCGGCCATGTGGCGCGCGCCGAGATCGTGGTCGCCGCGGTGGGCGTGGCGCATCTGGTGAAGGGTGAGTGGCTGCGGCCAGGGGCCTGTGTCATCGATGTGGGGATGAACCGCATCACCGGCGCAGATGGCAAATCCCGCCTCACCGGCGATGTCGATTATGCGAGCGCGCTGGGCCGTGCCGGCTGGATCACGCCGGTGCCGGGCGGCGTCGGGCCGATGACGATCGCCTGCCTGCTGGCCAACACGCTCAAAGCTGCCCGAGCCCGGGCCAAATGATCGACCCGGCGCTTCTCGCCCTGTTCATCTCGTCCTTCGTCACGTTGTTCGTGGTGGTGGACCCGCCGGGCTGCGTGCCGATTTTCTCCAGCCTGACCAGCGGCACCAGTGCCGGGCACCGCCGCACCATGGCGCTGCGCTCCACGCTCATTGCCAGCGGCGTGCTGGTGGCCTTTGCGCTGGGCGGCCAGTCGTTCCTCACGGCGCTGGGCATTTCGCTGGCGGCGTTCAAGATCGCCGGCGGTGTCATGGTGTTCCTCATCGCCATCGACATGGTGTTCGAGAAGCGCACCGAGCGCCGCGAGAACCGTGCCGAAGAGCTGAAGTCCGCCGCCGCCGCCGCCGCCAAGCCACTGGAAGCCGAAGATATTGCCGTCTTCCCCATGGCCATCCCGATGCTGGCCGGGCCAGGCTCGATCGCCGCCGTCATGCTGCTGGCGGCGCGCAGCAACGGCTCTGCGGAGCTGGCCGTGGTGCTGGCGGCGCTGGTGGCGGTGCTGCTGCTGACGCTGCTCTGCCTGCTCGCCGCCGGGCCGCTGATGCGGTTGATGGGCGCCAAGTTCGAGGGCGCACTCACCCGGCTGCTCGGCGTGGTGCTGGGCGCCCTGGCCGCGCAATTCATTGTCGATGGCATCAAGACCAGCTTCGGCCTGTAAGCTCTGGCGGCTACATGCCCTCGCGGTTGTGCATGCGGTAGACGATGCGGCGCATCAGGAAGAACTTGGTGACAAAGGCAACGCCGACCACGATCAGCTGCGCGACGTAATAGGCCAGCCCGGCCCCGAACAGCAGCAGGAAGGCGCCATATTCCAGGCTGCGCGATATGAGGCTGAAGCCCAGAAAGCGCAGCGCCTCGGCCCCTGCATGGCCGCTGCTGCGATAGACAAAGCGCCGGGTGACGAAGAAGTTCATCACGAACACCGTCACCAGCGCCGCCGCCACCGCAATGCGCTCGGGCACGGCAAAGCCCTCATGCAGCAGCACCGGCAGGCCGAGCGTGACAGTGGCGCTCATGCCGCCGGCGATGCTGAAGCGCCCCAGTTCGGCAAGCCGGTCCCGGCCCGGCAGATACCGCCTCACAGCCGCGCCGTGCGCTTGTCGATCAAGTCGGCGATGAGGATGAACATGCCGCTGTTGACCACAGCGAGAAAGAGCAGCAGCGAGCGCTCCGTCAGGTCCTGCAGGATGAAGACATCATAGAACAGGCTGGCCATCATGCCGGTCGCAATGACCGCCAGAACCGGCATGAAAGCCCGCACCGGCGCGAAATAGACGCCGGTTCGCAGGATGATCTTGATGAAGCGCGCGGTATCGCGAATGGGCTTGATCTTGGAATTGCCAACCCGCGCCGCATAGTTGATCGGCACGAACTCGACGATGTGCGAAGTGGTGAGCATCGCCAGCGTGATGGTGATGGTGAAGCTGAACGTATCGGGCAGGATGCCGAAGAACTTGGTCACCACATCCCGGCGGAACACCCGCATGCCTGAATTGATATCCGGCACCCGGCGCCGCGCGATCCACGACACCCAGAGCCGGAGGAACCACTTTGGGAACGCCCGCAGCCTGGAATATGTCACGTTCGGACCGGTGCGGGCGCCGACCACCATGTCCATGTCGCTGCACAGGCGCACCAGCTCGGCGAGCCGCTCGTTCGGGTAGGTACCATCGGCATCGGTAATGGCGATGAACTCGCCGCGCGCCCGGCGGGTGCCGGTCTTCAGGGCCGCGCCATAGCCGCGGTTGCGCTCATGGGTGACAATTCTGAGCTTTGGGAAGCGCGGCTGCATGGCCTCCAGCACGGCAGCGCTGCCGTCGAGGGAACCATCATTGACCACGATCAGTTCATAGCTGGCCAGCGTCGCCATGGCAGCGTCCACGACTTCAAGCGTGTGCGCGATGGAGGCCTGTTCGTTGAAGCAGGGCAGGATGACAGACACGATCATGGCCGGCAGTTCGGCCTCGGCACTGGCAGTCGAAGTCATGCGCGGCTCCAATACCGAGGCTGAACAGAATATACGTCGAAACGCTTAGAACACCATGCGGCGAAGCGGGGCAAGCTTGCTGCATCCTTTAAACATTTCATGAGGCTAGCCGCTTTCAAATTGAAATGGCGGGAGTTGCTGGCACAGGCTAGATACGCAGCTGAAGGGGTCGAGACCATGGCAGATCAGGAGCTGGAACTTTTGCCGCGAGGCGAGCACCAGACAGCGTCGGCTGCTGACACGGCTGCGCTGCGCATTGCCGTGATTCTGCCCTGCTACAATGAAGAAGTTGCCATCGCCCAGACGATCGCCGGGTTCCTGGAGGCGCTGCCGGGCGCCACGGTCTATGTCTATGACAACAACTCGAAGGACCGCACCCGCGCCGTGGCCGCTGCGGCCGGCGCCGTGGTCTACAGCGAGCGCCAGCAAGGCAAGGGCGCGGTTGTGCGGCGCATGTTCGCCGATGTCGATGCCGATATCTATGTGATGGCCGATGGTGACGCCACTTACGATGCCAGCGCCGCCCCCGGCATGGTGCGCCGGCTAATCGATGAGCAGCTCGACATGGTGGCCGGCGCCCGCGCCAGCGAGATGCAGGCGGCCTACAGGCGCGGCCATCGCCTGGGCAATGCGCTGCTCACCGGGCTGCTGGCCCAGATGTTCGGGCGTTCGTTCAGCGACATCCTTACCGGCTACCGGGTGTTCTCGCGGCGCTTCGTCAAGAGCTTCCCGGTGCTCTCCGCCGGCTTCGAAATCGAGACCGAGATCACCGTGCACGCGCTCGAGCTGGCCATGCCAACGGCGGAAGTGACCACGGCTTATGCAGCCCGGCCCGAGGGCTCGGTCTCCAAGCTGAGCACTTATGCCGATGGCTGGCGCATCCTGCGCACCATGCTGGCACTGTATCGCTCGGAGCGGCCGGCGCTGTTCTTCGGGATGATCGCGGCGCTGCTGACGCTGGTTTCGATCGTGCTTGGCGTGCCGCTTTTGGTCACCTTTATCGAAACCGGGCTGGTGCCACGCTTTCCCACCGCCATTGTCATCACCGGCCTGATGATCATCGCGACGCTTTGCCTGTTCGCCGGGCTGATTCTCGATACCGTCACCCGCGGGCGCCGCGAGATGAAGCGACTGGTCTATCTCCAGCACCCGGCCCCGGGCGGCCGCAGATGACCGACGCGCCGCCGCCCGCAACCCATTGGCAGGACGGCTGGCAGGGCCAGGCGCTGCGCTTCATCGTCGTCGGGCTGGGGGCCGCCGCGCTCGATTATGGCGTGCTGCGCGGCCTGATGCTCGCGGGCCTCTCACCCTATCTCGCCCGCACGCTCTCCATGGCCGCGGCCTTGCTTGCCACCTGGCAGGCCAACCGGCGGATGACCTTCCGCACCGCCGCTCCGCCGAGCTGGCGAGAGTTCCTGCACTATGCCGCCACCTCGCTGCTCGGCATCGGCATCAACTATGCGGTCTACTCGGCCGGATTGCTGCTGGGGCTGCCGCTGTGGCTGGCCTTCTGCCTCGGCACCGGCATCGCGGCGGTGTTCAATTTTCTGCGCTACCGCGTGCTGCTGGCGCCCGGCAAAGCCAACTGAAGCGCACGCAACTCGTTGCGTTTCCGTACAAAACAGGCCATGCCTTAGGTCCATTTTGGTCGCATCCTCGCGGCAGGGAAGTGTTGTATGACGGTCGCACGCATCTACCCGGCGAAAGCGGAGATAGGGCCAGTCGCACCGGCGCAGCCTGTCGAACTCTCCATCCTCATGCCCTGCCTCAACGAGGCCGAGACGCTGGCCCTGTGCATTGAAAAGGCCAATCGCTTCCTCGCCACCTCGGGCGTGATCGGGGAAGTGATCATCGCCGACAATGGCTCCACCGATGGCAGCCAGGCAATCGCCCGCGGCCTGGGCGCGCGCGTCATCGATGTGCCGGTGCGTGGTTATGGCGCTGCACTGCTCGCCGGCATCAAGGGCGCCCGTGGCACCTATGTCGCCATGGCGGATTCCGACGACAGCTATGATTTTCTTGGCCTTATGCCGTTCGTGCTCAAGCTGCGCGACGGCAATGACCTTGTGATGGGCAACCGCTTCCAGGGCGGTATCGCCAAGGGCGCCATGCCGCCGCTGCACCGCTACCTCGGCAACCCGGTTCTCAGCTTCTTCGGCCGGCTGTTCTATGATGCCCCGATCGGGGATTTCCACTGCGGCCTGCGCGCTTTCCGGCGGGACAGCATGCTCAAGCTGGGCCTGCGCACCACCGGCATGGAGTTCGCCTCCGAGATGGTGGTCAAGAGCACGCTCGCCGGCCTGCGCATGGCAGAAGTGCCGACAACGCTGCGCCCGGATGGCCGCTCCCGCCCGCCGCACCTGCGCAGCTGGCGCGATGGCTGGCGGCACCTGAAATTCCTGCTCACCTTTGCACCAAACTGGCTGTTTTTTTACCCCGGCTCGACCATCATGCTGCTCGGGCTCATCGGCCTCGCCGTGCTGCTGCCCGGCACCGTGACGCTGGGCAGCATCACCCTTGGCGTCCACACGCTGCTGTTCTCTGCCGCCGCCGTCATCATCGGCGCGCAATTGCTCGGCTTTGCCGTGGTGGCGCGCCTGTTCGGGGTGCGCGAAGGGCTATGGCCCAATTCGGCCCGCACGGACTGGATCCGCGAGGTCGTCACCATCGATCGCACCTGCATCGCTGGTGCGATCATGCTTGTCGGTGGCATCAGCCTCGCCATCACCGCCGTGGCCGGCTGGGCCGGCAGTGATTTTGGCGGCATGGACGTGGATGCGCTGATGCGGATCGCCATCCCCTCGGTGCTGCTCTGCGCGCTGGGCGTGCAGGCGCTGGTCACCGGCTTTTTCGTGGCCCTGCTCACCAACGACTAGACTCTCTTTCCGTTGGGCGGCACCAGCCGCCGCAACGGATAGAAATTCCCGCGCCGCAGCGCGCTACGCCTGGTCGCGACGCCCTAGCAAGCGCAGCCGCAGCGCGTTGAGCTTGATGAAGCCCGCCGCATCGCGCTGGTCATAAGCGCCGGCATCATCCTCAAACGTCACGATGCCCGCCGAATAGAGCGAATAGGGTGATTTGCGGCCCACCACCTGCACGCTGCCCTTGTATAGCTTGAGCCGCACCGTGCCCGTCACCTTGGCCTGGCTATGGTCGATAGCGGCCTGCAGCATCTCGCGCTCGGGGCTGAACCAGAAGCCATTGTAGAGCAGGCCGGCATATTTCGGCATCAGCTCGTCCTTGAGGTGGGCAGCACCGCGATCAAGGGTGATCTGCTCGATACCGCGATGCGCGATGTGCATGATCGTGCCGCCCGGCGTCTCGTACATCCCGCGGGACTTCATGCCGACAAAGCGGTTCTCGACCAGATCGAGCCGGCCGATGCCATGGAGCTTGCCCAGCTCGTTGAGCTTGGCGAGCAGGTTCGCCGGCGAGAGCGGCACGCCGTCCACCGCCACCGGATCCCCGGCTTCGAAATCGACCGTGATATACTGCGGCGCATCCGGCGCGGTTTCCGGATCATCGGTGCGGGAATAGACATAGTCCGGCACTTCGGCCCAGGGGTCCTCGAGCACCTTGCCCTCTGAGGAGGTGTGCAGCAGGTTGGCATCGGTGGAGAACGGGCTTTCGCCGCGCTTGTCCTTGGCAACCGGAATCTGGTGCGCCTCGGCAAAGGCGATCAGCGCCTCGCGGGAGTTGAGATCCCACTCGCGCCACGGAGCGATGATGCGAATATCGGGCGCCAGGGCATAATAGCCGAGCTCGAAGCGTACCTGGTCATTACCCTTGCCGGTGGCGCCATGGCTCACCGCATCGGCACCGACAGCCTTGGCGATCTCGATCTGCTTCTTGGCAATCAGCGGCCGGGCGATGGACGTGCCGAGCAGATACTGGCCCTCATAAAGCGCATTGGCGCGCATCATCGGGAAGACATAATCGCGCACGAACTCCTCGCGCAGGTCCTCGATGAAGATGTGCTCTGGCTTGATGCCCATGAGCAGGGCCTTGGCCCGCGCCGGCTCCAGCTCCTCGCCCTGCCCAAGATCAGCCGTGAAAGTCACAACCTCGCAGCCATAAGTCTGCTGCAGCCACTTGAGGATGACGCTGGTATCAAGCCCGCCCGAATAGGCGAGAACAACACGATTGATTGCGGGAGCCTTGGACACGGGCGATTCCTTGCGAAGATCGAGATTGCGCGGAGCTATAGCGAGGGGGGGGCGCGATGCAATGCCGATGCCGGCTCAGCGCACCGGGCCGACATGAAAAATGCGCCTGTCAGCCAGTCCAGCCGCCGCGCAGCCGTTTTTCGGTTTCGTGCATGTAGTCGCGCCGCAGCGGCAGTGTGTCCCGCTTCTTGGTCAGCTGGATCTGCACGTTCATGTGCCCATCATTGGTGAAGGCAGACATGGCGGCTGACAAATAGAACATCCACATCCGGAAGAAGCGCGCATCATAAAGCGCCTCGATCTCGGGCTGCTTCGCCGCGCACCGCTCGTACCAGGCGTTGATCGTTTTGGCGTAATGCAGCCGCAGCACCTCGATATCGGTGATCCACATCCACGACTTTTCCACCGCCGGCACGATCTGCGACAGCGCCGGGGAATAGCCGCCCGGGAAGATGTACTTTGCTGTCCAGGGGTCGGTCGCACCGGGGCCATCGGCGCGGGCGATGGTGTGGACCAGCGCCACGCCGTCCGGGGCCAGCAGGCGCTCCACCGTATCGAAGAACTGCCGGTAATGCGGCAGGCCGACATGCTCGAACATGCCCACCGAGACGATGCGATCATACTGCCCGGCGAGCTTGCGATAATCCACCAGCTCATAGTGCACCATGCCGGCCATGCCCTGCCGCTCCGCCTCGGCGCGGGCGTATTTCAGCTGCTCCTCGGAGAGCGTCACGCCGAGCACATCGGCGCCCGAAACCTTGTGAAGGTAGCGCGCCAGCCCGCCCCAGCCACAGCCGATATCGAGCACCTTCTGCCCCGGCTTCAGGTCCAGCTTGGCGGCGATATGCGCCAGCTTGGCCTCCTGCGCCGCCTCTAGCGTATCATCGCCGTCGCCCCAATAGGCGCAGCTGTACTGGCGGTGCGGATCCAGGAACAGGTCGTACAGCCGATCATCAAGATCATAATGATGCGCGACGTTGCGCTTGCTGCGCCGCTCGAAATTGATCTGGTCGAACCAGGCCGCGGCCTGCGCCTGCCGCCACAGCGCAAAGCGCACCGGGTTGTCGCGCTGCCAGCGCAGGTTGAACGTCACGAGATCGACCAGAGCCCGGACATCGCCGCTCTCGATGACCAGCCGGCCATCCATGAATGCCTCTCCGGCACCCAGAGCCAGGTTGAGCGCCAGCTTGCGCGGCGTCGCCTTGTCCGTGAAGCGGATCTTCACATTCGGCCGCCCCGGCTGGGGCGTGCCATAGCTGCGGGTAACGCCGGCGGCGTCGGTTACGGTCAGCTGGCCATCACGGATGAACTTGCTGAAGAGGCGGTCGAGCAGGAACATGCCCATGGTCTAGCGGGCTTTTTCAGCGGTTAACACCCCCGTATACCTACGTGGTCCGGCGAGCCGTGCCTCAATCGACCCAGGCTTCTTCCTTCTCGGCCGCGCGCCGGTCCAGCTCGGCCCGCGTGATCTTCTCGCTCGAGGACTTGAGCTGGCCGCAGGCGGCCATGATGTCCCGCCCACGCGGCCGGCGGATCGGCGCCGAGATGCCGGCATGGAAGATGATGTCCGAAAAGGCATTCACCCGCTCCGGCGTCGAAGTCTCGTAGATCGAGCCGGGCCAGGGGTTGAACGGGATGAGGTTGACCTTGGCGGGCAGGCGATACTTGCGGATCAGCCGCACCAGCTCATGTGCATCCTCATCGCGGTCGTTCTTGTCCTTCAGCATCACATATTCAAAGGTGATGCGCCGGGCATTGTTGGCGCCGGGGTAGGCCGCGCAAGCCGAGAGCAGCTCCTCGATGCCGTATTTCTTGTTGATCGGCACGATCTCGTCGCGGATCTCCTTGGTCACGGCGTGCAGCGACACGGCGAGGTTGACGCCGATCTCGGTGCCGGCCCGCGCCATCATCGGCACGACGCCCGAGGTGGAGAGCGTGATGCGGCGCTTGGAGAGCCCCAGCCCATCCCCATCCATCACGATCGCCAGCGCATCGCGGACATTCTCGAAATTGTAGAGCGGCTCGCCCATGCCCATCATCACGATGTTGGTGAGCATCCGGCCTTCGGACGTGTAGTTGCTGCCGGCTTGGCCCTGCCCCGGAATCCACGGCGTATCGTCATCGTCGTTATCGTCATCATCGTCCGAAACCACCGGGCGCGGTGCCTGCGGGGCGGACGCATTGGGCCATTCGCCCAGCGCATCACGGGCGAGCATGACCTGGCCGACGATCTCGGCCGGGGTCAGGTTGCGCACCAGCTTCATGGTGCCGGTGAAGCAGAAGCGGCAGTTGAGCGTGCAGCCGACCTGCGAGGAAACGCACAGCGTGCCCCGATAGGCATCGGGAATGAACACGCATTCCGCCTCCTCGCCATCATCGAAGCGCAGCAGCCACTTGCGCGTGCCATCGGTGGAAACCTGCGCCGTAACCACTTCCGGCCGGCCGACGACAAAGTGCCTGTCGAGCAGCTCGCGCGTGTCCTTGCTGATGTTGGCAAAGGCCGAAATCTCGGTGGCGCCGCGGTGGTAGATCCAGTTCCACACCTGCGAGGCGCGCATCCGCGCCTGCTTTTCAGGGATGCCGACCTCGATCAGCGCGGCGCGCACATCCGCCTTGGAAAGGCCGAGCAAGGCGCGCTTGCCATCGGCACGGGCCGGTGCCGGCTTGCGCGGCACGGGCTTGGGGTCAACGAGTCCGGGAATCTGCATGGCGCGGCATATAGGGGGTCAGCGCGGCAGAAGAAAGGCGGGGGTTGGGGGAGTGTGCGCGGGGAAGGAAGGAGCGCGGGCAAAGCCCGCGCCGTCGGACGGGTTCGGGCGGCTTGGCCGCCCGCCCCGCCGGCCGGGCTAGCGCCTGCGGGCGCGCGGCACGCGCGCACCCGGCGCTGCGCCTACATCGCCGAGATGCCGCCATCCACATACAGGCCATGCCCCGTCACCATCTTGGCCTCGTCCGAAACCAGATACACCGCGGCCCAGGCCACATCGTCCGGCTCGCCCACAGCCCCCAGCGGGATCTGCTTGCCGAGCTTGGCCAGACCCTCTTCGCGGCCCAGCGCATTGGTCAGCCCGTCAAGGATCGGCGTGTCGATGAAAACCGGGTGGATGCTGTTGCAGGTGATGCCGTAGCGCTGCTTGGCGCAGTGCAGCGCAACGGACTTGGTGAGGTGGCGCACCGCCGCCTTGGCGCTGTTGTACGCCGCGCTGTTGTGCGCCGCGATCACCCCTGCGATCGAGGAGATGTTGAGGATCGAGCCGCGCACGCCGGTGGCCTTCACGGTGCGCGCCATCAGCGGCAGCGCCAGCTTGCAGCCATAAAAGACGCTGTCGAGATCGATATTGTGCACCCGGTGCCAGTCTTCAAAGCTGGTCGCCTCCACCGTGCTCCCCGCCGCGATACCGGCGTTGTTCACCAGAACATGCACGCCGCCAAAGCGCTCCTCGGCAAAGGCCAGCGCGGCTTCCCACTGCTCGGTGTTGGTCACGTCATGCCCGATGCTGGCCGCCGCATCGCCGAGCGCTTTGGCCTGCGCCGCGGCACCGGCGGCGTTGATGTCCGTCAGGATGACCCTGGCGCCCTCGTCAACAAAGCGCTGCGCCATCGCGGCACCCAGCCCCTGCGCTGCGCCCGTGATCAAAGCCACCTTGCCGGACAGACGGTTCATGCACTCTCTCCAAAGAAAATCCGCCGCACCTTGGACGCAGACGCAAGCGCCAGCAAGCTCGCCATCCGGTCAGGTCAGTTGCGCTTGCGAAATCGCACTGTGGTGTTGTGGCCACAGAACCAGACATTCACGACTTGGTATGGTGACGCCGGATTGGCCAGTGGATTCAACTGGGTTACGCTAGCGTCATATAAGCGGAAAATCCGCGATGCTTTGGGGAGTATACCATGAAGACCATCTGGCTCGCATCCGTTGCCGCGATCGCCTTCCCGCTCGCTCTCGCCCCTGCCATGGCGCAGACCGCCGAGACAGCGCAGGCGGACGATACCAACGCCAACAACGAAATCATCGTCACCGCCACCCGCCGCGCCCAGGTGCTCTCGGATGTGCCGATCGCGGTCAGCGCCGTCAGCGCAGAGCAGCTCCAGAACAGCGGCGGCACCGATATTCGCCAGCTCAACCAGCTGGCCCCGTCACTCCTCGTCTCCTCGGCCACCAGCGAGTCCAACGGCGCCGCCCGCATCCGCGGCATCGGCACCGTGGGGGAAAACCCCGGCCTTGAATCCTCGGTCGCGGTGTTCATCGACGGCGTTTATCGCTCGCGCACCGGCGTCGGCCTCACCGATCTCGGCCCCCTCGAGAGCATCGAAGTGCTGCGCGGCCCGCAGGGCACGCTGTTCGGCCGCAACGCCTCGGCCGGCCTCCTCAACATCACCACCGCCAAGCCCAAGTTCGAGTTCGGCGGCACGGCTGAAGCCACCTACGGCAATTTTGACCAGATGCGCTTCATGGGCGGCCTCACCGGGCCGATCCTGGGGGACAAGGTCGCCTTCCGCATCGATGGCCTTTACAACAAGCGTGACGGCTTCCTCACCGATGTCGTCTCGGGCCGCCAGCTCGCCAACCGGGATCGCTTCCTCATCCGCGGCCAGTTGCTGCTCAAGCCATCCGACGATCTCTCGATCCGCCTGATCGGTGACTATAACCAGAAGGACGAGGAGTGCTGCGGCGCTTCCATCATCTCGCCCGTCGTCGGCCTCTCGCGCGATTCCAGCGGCAATGTCGTGCGCGGCCCGAACGGCATCCTGAACCTCGTCACCGCGCTGGGCGGCATCTACCGCACCGCCACCGATGGCAGCGCCTATGTTTATGAAACCGCACTCACGCCGGGCCGCAGCTACGATCAGGCGACGCGTGACTGGGGTGTCTCCGCCGAAATCAACTACGATATCGACAACATGACGCTGACGTCGATCACCGGCTATCGCAACTTCAAGAACAAGTCCGCACAGGATGCCGATTTCAACAAGATCGACATTCTCTACCGCGACGATCAGGACCGTGAGTTCAAGACCTTCAGCCAGGAGCTGCGCCTGCAGGGCACGGTCTTCAACGACCGGCTCGATTTCCTCATCGGCGGCTACTTCGCCCATGAGACGCTGTTCACGGATGACAACATCAAATACGGCGCCGATTACGAGCGCTATTACAACGGCCAGCTCGCCGGCTTCGGCACCAACCTCCAGGCCTTCGCCACCGCCGTCGGCTATGTTCCGCCCATTGGCCAGAGCCTGCTCAACGGCACCGGCATCCTGGCAGACGGCTATTTCAAGCAGAAGAGCACAAACTATGCCCTGTTCACCCACAATGTGGTGAGCATCGTTCCGGACAAGCTGCTGCTCACCCTGGGCCTGCGCTACACCAACGAGAAGAAGGAGCTGGAAGGCGTCTTCCGCAGCGACAACAATTTCTGCGGCGCGCTGCGCAACGGCGCGCCCTTTACCGGGCCGTTCGCTGCGCTGACACCGTTCCGCGGCACTGTCACCAGCGTCGCCTGCGTCATAAACAACACCGCCGGCGCCGGCTTCAGCAATGGCGACCCCGGCACGGAGCGCAAGGAAGACGAGTTCACCGGCACCGCCGTTCTCTCGTTCAAGCCGATCGATGAACTGCTGACCTATGCCAGCTACTCGCGCGGCTACAAGGCCGGCGGCTTCAACCTCGACACCTCGGCGCTTGATGGCGTCTGCAACCCGGCGGTCGATCTCGGCAGCGCAGCAGGCGGCATCCCCTCCTGCGCCACCCGCCTCACCCGCCCGGCGCAGACCGCCGGCAACGGTCGCCCGGAAGCCAGCGACCTGCAGTTCGCACCGGAAATCGTCGATGCCTTCGAGATCGGCGCCAAGATCGATCTGCGCGATTTCAAGCTCAACGCCGCGCTGTTCTACCAGAAGTTCAACGACTTCCAGCTCAACACCTTCAATGGCGTCAACTTTGAAGTCACCAACGTTGTTGGCTGCGCCGATGATCTCGGTGGCAAGGATCGTGATCTCATCGCCAACAATTCGGATTGCACCGGCAAGCGCAAGGCGGGCGTGGTTACCAAGGGCGTCGAGCTCGAAGCCTTCATGTACCCGACCGACGATCTCTCCGTCAGCACGGGCATCACCTACACCGATACGAGCTACGCCAAGAACCTCGCCGGCACCAACGGCCTGTCGCTTGCCCCAACACTGTTCCAGCTGCCGGGCCAGCGGCTCTCCAACTCGTCAGCCTATGTCGTGACCGGCAGCGCCGCCTGGACGCCGCAGATCAACGATACGCTCTCGGCGCTGATGTACTTCGATTTCCGCTACATGTCGGCGCTCAACACCGGCTCGGATCTCGATGCCGAGAAGCTCCAGAAGGGCTTTGTCGTCGCCAACGCCCGTATCGGCCTCTACGGCAAGGAGCGCCGCTGGGGCATCGAGCTCTGGGCGCAGAACCTGTTCAACGAGAAGTACCAGCAGGTTGCAGCCGATGCGCCATTGCAGGGCAGCGGCACCTTCAATGCCGTGGCCCGGAGCCTGTCCGCTACGGCAAACCAGATCTTCATCACCTTCCCGGCCGAGCCGCGGATGTATGGCGTGACGGTGCGCACGAAGTTTTAAGCGCAGGGCGGCCGTGCGCAGCGCAAGCTGCGCGCGGACACGCGCAAGCTCGGCCAGCGAGGCGGACAGCCTCGCTGGCCGAACTCGTCTGACGCCAGCGCGGGCTTTGCCCGCGCCCCTTGCTTGCTAGTTTCTCCCTGTCATCCCGGCGAACGCCGGGACCCAGCTTTCTTGACTTCGAAAGAAGGGAAGAAAGGGAAGACAAAAAAGAAGCGCGGGCAAAGCCCGCGCCGTCGGACGGGTTCGGGCGGCTTGGCCGCCCGCCCCGCCGGCCGGGCTTGCGCGAGTCCGCGCGCAGCTTTTGCTGCGCTCGGCCGCGCTGCGCCTCACTCCACCTTCGAACTCACCTTCCGCATCGCCCCGGCAACCTCAGGCGGCATGTACTTCTCATCATGCTTCGCCAGCACCGTCTCGGCGGTGAACACGCCCGAAGCCGGGTCGATCCGCCCCTCGGCGATCACGCCCTGCCCTTCGCGGAACAGG
>DIUN01000029.1:19885-53074 GCA_002423025.1 Sphingomonadales bacterium UBA6157
AGGCGCTGGTGCTTGGCCTTGAGCTTCATGCCGCTATCGCCTTTTCAATGCATCGGAGCGCTTCTCGGCGCGGCGCATGGAGATCCACGCCCAGGCCAGCAGCGCCACCAGCCCACCAATGGTGAGAATATAGGACGGCCAGATGTAGGAGGCCCAGAGATCGGGCCGGTTGACGACACCCTGCACGGCAGTCTCCATCACGCCACCGCCTCGGCGAGCCGCCGCGAGCGCGCCTCGATGCGCTGCTCGGCCAGCAGCGCCCGCATCCGCATCAGCACGATGGCACTGAACAGAAAGCTGAAGCCCGCCACCGAGAGCAACAGCGGCGTCAGCATCTCCGGCGCCATGGAAGACTTCGCCGCCAGCACATTGATGCTCGAACCCTGGTGCAGCGTGTTCCACCACTCCACGGAATATTTGATCACCGGCAGGTTGATGGCGCCGACGAGTGCCAGAATCGCCGCGCCGCGCCGCTCGCCGCCGCGCTCGCTCTCGGAGGCCGAGAGCGCCAGATAGCCGAGATAGAGAAACAGCAGCACCAGCATCGAGGTGAGCCGCGCATCCCACACCCAATAGGTGCCCCAGGTCGGCTTGCCCCACAGCGAGCCGGACATCAGGCAGATGGCGCTGAACGCCGCGCCCGCCGGCGCAATCGCCCGCGCCGCGATGGTGGCAAGCGGGTGCCGCCAGATCAGCGCCGTGGCCGAGGCAATGGCGAGGCCGAGGTAACCGCCCGAGCCGAGCCAGGCCGCCGGAACATGGACGTACATGATCCGCACGCTCTCGCCCTGCTGGTAATCCGGCGGCGAGGCGAACAGGCCGACATAGAGCCCGGCGATGGTGAGAATCAGGCCCAGCGCCAGCGTCAGCGGGGTGGCGATGCGGGCGATCTTCAGAAATCGCGTCGGGTTGGCATAGCGGTGCATGTCAGCGCCCTAATAGCACGAGCGGTGCCGGGGGGAAGGGTACGGAATGTAGCGGGGGGTTGGGTAGGAAGGGGCGCGGGCAAAGCCCGCGCTGGCGTCAGACGGGTTCGGGCGGCCAGGCCGCCCGCCCCGCTGGCCGGGTGAGGCGCGAGTCGCGCCTTAAACCGAAAATTGCTCTGCAATTTGCGTCTTAAGGCGAGCCGCGCCCGCCCCTCGATTTCATCGAGGGGCTATCACCATCAACATCTGCCGACCTTCCATCTTCGGCGTCTGCTCGACCTTGGCATAATCGGCCGCATCGTCGCGCACGCGCTCGAGAAGCCGCAGGCCAAGCTCGCCATGGGAAAGCTCGCGGCCGCGGAACCGCAGCGTCAGCTTCACCTTGTCGCCCTCCTCGATGAAACGCTGGACCGCCTTCATCTTGGTCTCGTAATCATGGTCATCGATGTTCGGACGCATCTTGATCTCCTTGATCTCCTGCGTCTTCTGGTTCTTGCGGGCAGCAGCAGCCTTCTTCTGCGCCTCATACTTGAACTTGCCGACATCGAGGATCTTGCACACCGGCGGATCGGCGCCGGGGGAGACTTCCACAAGATTCAGCCCGACTTCATGGGCCGTCGCAATGGCTTCCTTGGTGTAGAGAACGCCGAGATTCTCCCCGTCCTGATCGATGACACGAACCTTGGGAACGGTGATGAACTCATCATAGCGCGGGCCGTTCATGGGCGCGGGCGTGTTCATCATGCGGCGAGGGGGCGGTGGTATGGCAGAGTCTCCTGTTGCGATTTGTGCTTGTATGTAGCCCAGATGCGGCCCCGCTGAAAGGGGCAGGCTTTCAGCGCAGGTCCGGCGGAGTCGCCTCGGCCACCAGCAGCGCCACGGCCTCGGCCAGCGGCATCACCTTCTGGTCACCGCCGGCCAGGTTGCGCACTGCAACCGTGCCCTCCTCGGCCTCGCGGCGACCCACCACCAGCATGTACGAGGCCTTTTGCAGCGAGTGCTCGCGCACCTTGAGGTTGATCTTCTCGTTGCGCAGGTCCGTCTCGGTGCGGATGCCGGCCTTGAGCAGCGCCTCCGCCACCGTGCCGGCATACTCGTCCGCATCCGAAACAATGGTGGCGACAACCGCCTGCACCGGAGACAGCCAGGTCGGGAAGCGCCCGGCATAATGCTCGATGAGGATGCCGATGAAGCGCTCATAGCTGCCCAGGATGGCACGGTGCAGCATCACCGGGCGGTGGCGCGCGCCATCCTCCCCCACATAGCTGGCATCGAGCCGCTCGGGCAGCACCGTGTCCGTCTGGATGGTGCCGACCTGCCAGGTGCGGCCGATGGCGTCGGTGAGGTGGAACTCCAGCTTGGGCGCATAAAAGGCGCCTTCGCCGGGCAGTTCTTCCCAGCCCCAATCGGCGGTGTCACGCCCGGTCGCGGCCACGGCATCGCGCATCGATTGCTCGGACCAGTCCCACATCGCATCGCTGCCGAAGCGTTTTTCCGGGCGCAGCGCCAGCTTGATGGCATAAGTGAAGCCGCCAAGGTCCTTGTAGACGAGATCGAGCAGGTCGCAGAACTTGGCGATCTCGCTAACAATCTGGTCCTCGCGGCAGAAGATGTGCGCATCGTCCTGCGTGAACTGGCGCACGCGCATCAGCCCGTGCAGCGCGCCATGCGGCTCGTTGCGGTGGCAGCAGCCCATTTCGGCAAGGCGCAGCGGCAGGTCGCGATAGCTCTTGATGCCCTGGCGGAAGATCAGCACATGCGCCGGGCAGTTCATCGGCTTCAGCGCCATCCACTCGGCCTTGTCCGAGATCACCGGGCCTTCGTCATCCGTGTTCGGCACCTCGTCGGGGATGACGAACATGTTCTCGCGATATTTGCCCCAATGGCCGGATTGCTCCCATTGCCGGGCGTCCATCACCTGCGGAGTCTTGACCTCCTTGTAGCCCGCCGCGTCGAGCCGGCGGCGCATATAGGCCTCCAGGGCGCGGTAGATCACAAAGCCGCGCGGGTGCCAGAACACCGAGCCATGCGCCTCGGCCTGCAGATGGAACAGGTCCATCTCGGCACCCAGCTTGCGGTGGTCCCGCTTGGCGGCTTCCTCCAGCCGCAGCAGATGCGCATCAAGCTGCTTCCTGTTGAGCCAGCCGGTGCCATAGATGCGGCTGAGCATGGCGTTGGCCTGGTCCCCGCGCCAATAGGCGCCGGATACCCGCGTCAGCTTGAAGGCATTGGGGTCCAGCTTGCCAGTGGAGGGCAGGTGCGGCCCGCGGCACAGGTCCAGCCAGTCCCCGGCGCGGTAGATGCTCAGCGGCTCGCCTTCCGGCAGCTCGCCGGCCCATTCGGCCTTGAAGCTCTCGCCCTGCCGCTGGAAATAGTCGATCAGCTGGCCGCGGGACCACTCCTCGCGCACCAGCGGCGCGTTGCGGCCGATGATGGCGCGCATCTCGGCCTCGATCGCGGGCAGGTCCTCATCCGTGAACGGGCGGTCCTTGGGGGCGAAGTCATAATAAAAGCCATCATCCGTGGATGGCCCGAAGGTGATCTGGGTGCCGGGGAACAGTTTCTGCACGGCTTCCGCCAGCACATGGGCAAAATCATGCCGCGCCAGGTCGAGCGCCTCGGCCTCGTCCTTCGCCGTCACCAGCGCCAGCCGGGCGTCCGCCAGGATCGGCCGGGACAGATCGACCAGCTCGCCATCCACCTTGGCCGCCAGCGCCGCCTTCAGCAGCCCCGGCCCGATGCTTGCCGCCACGTCCGCGCCAGTCGTCCCACGCGGCATCTCGCGCACGGAGCCATCGGGGAGCGTCAGCTGGATGAGATCGGACATGGGAATTCAACACGCCTGTGGGTTGCCGCCGGAAACACGACCGGCTCGCGCCAGTTGGGAAAACCCTGCGGCGAAGTCAATGAAAAGCCGGTCCGTGGCCACGCTTCCGCGCCCGCAATGGCGCGCCGGCCACACAGCGGCTAGACCCGGCGCATGACGAACCCGCAATTCCACACCCATCAAGGCGTGCGCCTCGCCTTTCGCCACCAGCCCGGCGCCGGGCCACTCATCGTCTTTCTGCCCGGCTATATGTCGGACATGCAGGGCAGCAAGGCCGAGGCGCTCGCCGCCTGGGCCACCGCCAACGCCCGCGCCCTGCTGCGGCTGGATTATTCCGGCTGCGGCGAGAGCGAGGGCGAGTTTCTCCACGGCAGCATCAGCCGCTGGGCGGCGGACGCGCTGGCGCTCATCGATCATGTCGCCCCCGGTGCGCCGGTGCTGCTCATCGGCTCCTCCATGGGCGGCTGGATCGGGCTGCGCCTCGGCCTTGCCCTTGGCCCACGCCTCGTCGGCTTCATCGGCATCGCCGCCGCGCCGGATTTCACCGATTGGGGCCTTGGCATCACGCCCGAGGACACGGCGCTGCTCGCTTCGCAAGGCTGGTTCAACCGCCCCAGCGGTTATGACGCTGCCGGCTATCGCTACTCCGCCGCCTTCATCGCCGACGCCGCAACCGCGCGGCTGCTCGCCGGCCCCATCGCCATCACCGCCCCTGTCCGCCTGCTCCATGGCCAGCAGGACGATGCCGTGCCGTGGCAGCTCAGCCTCGAAATCGCCGAGAAACTCCATTCGGCTGATGTTCAGGTGACGCTGGTCAAGGATGGTGACCATCGCCTCTCCCGCGAGGCCGATATTGCCCTGCTGATCGCCCTCACCGCCCGCCTTGCCGAACAGGTTGCTCCATGAGCCTTCATATGAACCGTCTTGCCGCGCTCACCATGCTGGCCAGCCTCGCTGCCGCCCAGGCCCCTGCCTCCGCCGCCACCCCGCTGGCCGGGGACAAGAGCCGTTACCGCGCCTGCCTGGCACTGGCCAAATCCGCCCCGGCCCGCGCCATCGCCAGCGCTCAGGCCTGGCGCATCGAGGGTGGGGACATCGCCGCCCGCCACTGCCTGGCGCTCGCCCAGTTCGAGAGCCGGGACTATGCCGCGGCGCTTACCACCTTTGAAACCGCCGCGCGCCAGGCCGAATCCAGCCGCCTGACGCCGGAGGAAGCCGTTGGCCCGGCGCTCACCGCCATCAACCTGTGGACCGCCGCCACCAACGCCGCGCTGCTCGCCGGCCAGCCCGGCGCCGCACTCCGCTTCAGCACATCGGCGCTGGCGCTTGCCGCCACCCCGGCGGCAGAAGCCAGCCTGCGCGTCATGCGCGCCGAGGCGCTGGTGGAAATGAAGCGCGATACCGAGGCCGCCGCCGATCTTGAAGCTGCCACCAAGGCCGACCCCAAGGTGCAATGGGGCTGGCTGCTCAAGGCGACCCTGGCCCGCCGCATGGGCAAGCTGCCCGAGGCCGAGGCCGCGATTCTCGAAGCCGCCAAACAGACCCCCGAGGATGCCGATGTGCAGCTCGAAGCCGGCAACATTGCCATGCTGCAAGGCAAGACCGAGCTGGCCCGCACCGCCTGGGTCGCCGCAAGCGCTGTCGATCCCGAGTCGGAGGCCGGCAAGGCCGCGGAAGATGCGCTGGCACGGCTGGCGGCGGGCACGGCAACAGCGCCCGCTGCTGCGACCCCACCTGCGCCCACACCTGCGATACGCTGAGCGTTCTGCCGCCCGCGCTCAGTCCAGATAGAAATCGATCGTCGTCACCACCCGCACCTTCTGGAATGGCGAGGCGCTGGCGTTGGTGAAGCTGGTGTCGCCATCGCGCGGAATGATCGAGAAATAGCCCTGCGCCGCGGTCTTGATGTCGCCCACCTCGGCGCCCGAATCCTTGGCGAACTGCTCGGCGCCTTCACGCGCGTTCTTCGTCGCCGCCGCGATCATCGGCGGCTTCACATCATTGAGCCGGGTGAAGCTGTAGACCATGCCGCCGGCATCCGAATCGAACACCACGCCCTTGCGCATCAGCTCCGCCTGCCCGGCAAAGGCGGTGCGCGCCGCCATCACCTTGGTGGTGCGCATCTGGATGCGGCGGCGGATGGTGATGTTCGAGCGGCCATTGCCATCGACATATTGGTTGACGCTGATCCCGCCCGATTCGATCTCGGCATCGGTGAAGCCCCGGGCCTTGAGGAAGGCGATCACCGCGTCCCCATCCGAATCCGCCTTGGCCTGCAGCGCGGCAAGATCGCTGCCCACCGCCGAAGTGCTGATCGTCCAGGTCGCAAGGTCCGCCGTCACATCCTGCTCGGCCAGGCCGCGCACCGTCACCGAGCGGTCGGCGTGCTTGGCGCGGGTCAGGCCATCGCCCAGCAGCCAGCCACCGCCCATCAGCCCGGCGGCAACAATGAGCGCGGGAAGCAGCAGCGCCGTGCGGGTTTCGGTCATCTCGGGCCCCAGATCCATCGTCGCCACTTGCTGGCAACTTTCTCATCAGGGTCATGCCCCAAGCCCGATGACAAGAGCATGAACGACCGCGCCCGCTGACAAGCCCTATCGATCAGCCGGCAGCCGCGCCGGCTGTGCCGCGCCCCTGATCCGCGGTGAAGAATAGCGGTGGCGCAACCAATCATCAAAACGGGGGGAAAGCTGCCGAGCAGCGGCAGCTGTTGTCCTACAGCCGGCAACGGGTCGGCCGGTTGTGCGCGGCATGGTGACGGAGCCGGGCAGGCCGGAAAGCCCGGCATGGCCCTCGCACCCTGCCAGCTTCTCATGGACTGTCATCGCAGAGGCGCCGCCGTTGTGCAGGACACTGGCCGGCACCGTTGCCAGCAACAGGGCCGTGGCAAGCAGTACACGGCGCATTGGCGCTGTTCCTCCCTGTTATCAGCCCAACGCGGCGCGGCGACGGCGCATGGCTGCGCCGGTGAGGCCGAAGCCGGCGATGAGCAGCGCCCAGCTGGCCGGCTCCGGGACACCCCCCACGCTGCCGGAAGCGCCGAGGGAGACATTATCAAAGTAAGCGGCACCGCCTGCGAGCTCGAGCGATTGGGCAACGCCGTCGAATGCGATCGTGTATTTCGTCCAGCCACAGCCTGTTACGGTGAGCGTATTGGGGTTGACCGTGCAGCCGGTGGTGGCTGGCATTTCGATGCGGCCCAGGGTCGGGGGGTTGCCGCCGCCGCCAAAGCGGCCGCCAAGGCCCTGATAAACCGTCATCGCGGAGAAGCCGCCATAGTGCCAGACGCTGGCTTCCCCAACGAAACCCGCCGCGACATTGATGGTGCTCAACTGGGGCCCAGTGGAGGAATCCGGGAAATTGTAGAGGGCGCGGTAGCCGATGCCGGGCGCAGCAGGAAAAATGCCGCCGCAGCCGCCTTCGGGACATTGGTCGAATGCCTGATAGATGAACGCCGCGTCACCGATGACGACGCCGAGATCGGGCCCGACAACGGGGCCAGGCGAGCCGTTGCCGGCAAACAGGAAGCTGCCGCCATCGTAAAAATTCGATGGCCTATTGTAATTCGGGATTTCATCGAAGGTCAGCACGATGCCGGCGCTGGCTGGCGCCGCCATGGCCAGCAGGGCCGTCGTGAGCAGGCCGCGAATCATGGGTTGTTTCCTTTGTTAGGTGGTGCGGACTGAACGGTCAGGCGACAGCGGCGCGGCGGCGTCGCATGGCTGCGCCGGTGAGGCCGAAGCCGGCGATGAGCAGCGCCCAGCTGGCCGGCTCGGGGACGCCGCCGGGGATGCTGACGCGGGCGCTGCCGGCGAAAATATTGCCGAAATACTGGTCGGTCTGGTCACCGCCGGCCTCGGTGAAGCTGATGGTGGTAAAGGGGGTGGCGGCGATGATGTCGATCCAGGCGACAAGGCCGGTGCCGGGGTCAACCAGCGTCAGCGTGCCGGCTTCACCCGTGTTGGTGAGAAGCGAGAAGCTGGTGCCGGCCGAGCTGGTCTCGCCGGGAAGCAGGCCGCGACCGCTGGCAATGGCAAAGCCGATGCGCGAAACCGGCACCAGGAAGCTGAAGCTGACATCCTCGGTGCCATTGATCGCAAGATCAGGCGCGGCAGCGGCGCCATCATCAAAGCCGGGGCCATCAATCCAGTTGGTGATGTAGTGGTTGGCCGTGGAGGTGCTGCCGGTGAGCGCATCCGTTGCCGTGCCGCCGCTCAGCGCCGCGCCCCCAAAGCTGCCGATGGACCAGCTGCTGTTCTCGGGAAAGGCATTGGCCCAGGTCAGCAGCGGCGTGGCGGTGCCGAACGCGGCGCGACCGGTGGCAACATCCAGGTTGGCGTTGACGGACAAGCTCGCCGGAGCCGTGGCTGCGTGCGCCGGGGCCGCCAGCGTTCCCAGCAGCAGGATTACCGCCAGCCCTATCGTTCCTGCCGTCGCGCGATTGATCATTGCCGGTTCCTGTTGAATGCTGGACCCGGCGTATCGGGACAGCAATCTTCGTCGCAGCCCCATTTGGGTGTATGCGACAAAAAATAGTGCTGGTGTAAGGGTTTGACATGACAGGTCGCGCCTCCGCCTTTCTTGATCGTTTTCGCCGCGCCGATGGCGAGGATGCATTGCTGCACGCGCTCGTGGATGATCACGAGGGGCTGGGCGCCGCCATGGCGGAGAGCCCGGCGGCGCTGCTGGAGGCCGCCAATGCCGCCGCCGCAACGGCAGGCCCGCCGGTCGATCTGCTGGCAGACAGTTTTGCCACGGCCGCCTGTGATGCGCAGGGCAATGTGGTTGTCGCGGATGCGCGCTTCCGCGAGTGGATGAGCGGGCGGGACCCGCTGGCCGCCGTGGTGCGCCGCGTCGGGCCGGGGCGCCCGAGCGTTTCGGCCATCGCCGATGATCGCACCGGCCGGCCGGTGGCCGTGGCGGCAGCAACGCTGGCCGCGGCCCGCACCTGGCCACTGGCCGAGGATGTGCGCGCCGCGCTGGCCAGCGGCAGCGCCGCCTTCGCCGTGGTGGCCTTTCGTCCGGATGTGACGGCCTGGGACCATGCGGCGCGCGCCTATGGGCTTTCGCGGCAGGAGAGCCGGCTGGTGGCCGCCATCGCCCGGCTGGGGGATTTGCAGGCCGCCGCCGCCGATACCGGCGTGGCCTATGAGACGGCGCGCAAGCTGGTCGCCAACGCCCTGCGCAAGACCGGCGCCACCCGCCAGACGGACCTGGTGCGCCGCATCCTCGCCGCCGCTGCCGGCAATCTGCGGGCGCCGGAGGGCGCGGCGCGGCTGTTCGCCGAGCTGTTCGGCCTCTCGCTGCGGCAGGCCGGGCTGGCGCAGGCGCTGGCGCATGGCGCAACGCGGGACAGTGCAGCGGCAGCGCTCGGCATCTCCAGCGAGCGCGCCAAGGCGGATTTGAAGGTGGTGTTCCAGGCCTGTGGCGTCGCCAATGCCGTTGATCTGGCGCGCATTGTCACTGAAGTCGATGCGCTGGCCGGGCTGGCGCGGGCGTGCAGCGTGGAGATGGAGCCGGGCGGCGGCAGCGAGCCGCTGCGGCTCATCGCACGGCGGCGCGCGCCGGGGCGCATCGCCGTCACCGATCATGGCGCCTTGCCGGGGATGCCGCGCGCCCGGCCGCTGCTGATGTTCCATGCCACGGTCGGGGGCCGCCACCAGCCGCGCCGGCTGGTGGCGGCCCTGCAAGCGGCGGGCTGGCGCCCGATCAGCTTTGACCGGCCGGGCTTTGGCCTTTCGGACATGATCGCCGGGGACCCGCATGAGCAGGGCGGGCTGGATGCCGTCGATATCCTCGATGCGCTGGGCATAGAGCGGGTGACGCTGTTGGGCCGCACCGCCAGCACCGCCACGCTGGCGGCGGCAAAAGTGCTCGGCAAGCGCGTTGCCGGCGGCATCCTCATCGGCCCCGAGCCGCCGCTGGCGCTGGACCGGCGCTTTTCCGGCATGATGGGGCGCGGCAAGGCGCTGTTCTACGGCAATCCGCTGCTCGCCGCCGCCTTTGCCCGCATCCTCTCGCAGCGCACCAGCTCGGCGCAGATCGAGCGGATGCAGCGCCAGAGCATCGCCGGCAGCGCCGTGGACGAAGCCGCGCTCGATGATCCGCAGAACCTGGCGGACATCATCCGCGCCTCCCGGCAGGCAGCGCTGGGCATGCACGGCTTCCTCGCCGAGCTGCAGGCGCATGGCCGCGGCTCACAGCCGCCGGCGCTGGCCGATGGCCGTTCCTGGGCGGTGCTCTCGGGCGCCCAGGATCCGCTCTATGATTCCTCCGCCGCCATGGATTTCTGGCGGGCAGCGCTGCCGGGCGCGCGGCTCACCGTGCTGGCCGATGCCGGGCGCTGGCTGCATCTTACCCATGTCGAGGCGATCGTTTCAGCGCTCGCCGCGCTGCGCCAGCGGTAATGAGGACCCTTTGAAGCCGGGCGCGCACCTGCTAGCTGCGAAGCCGACTGATCATCCCCTTTTTGCGGAGCCCGCCATGCCGCGCGCCGATTTTGCCTTCTCCTTCCCCAAGCGCGTGCGCTTTGCCGAGGTCGACGCCCAGGCCGTGGTGTTCAACCCGCGCTACCTCGAATATTTCGATATCGGCCTTGTCGAATATTTCCGCGCCACCGGGCTGTATGACAACGGCATGACCGGGGGACCGGAGTTCCATGTCGCCAAGGCGCTGGTCGAGTTCCGCGCGCCGATCCTGCTCGACGAGATCGTTGCCATCTGCGTGCGCTGCAGCCGCATCGGCACCAGCTCGATGACCTTCCTGTTCGAGCTGCACGGCGAGGCCAACGGGCCGGGCGCGGACGACCTGCGCGCCACCGGAGAGGAAGTGCATGTGCATGTGGCGGAAGTGCGCGGCCGGCCGGCGCCGCTGCCGGCCAGCATCATCGCCCGTTTCGAGGCCCTTGAGGGCCGCAGCCTGAGGACACCCGCATGAAGTATCTCCACACCATGATCCGCGTTTCCGACCCGGAGGAGACGATGCGCTTTTTCGCGCTGCTCGGCCTGCGCGAGGTGCGCCGCATCGAGAACGAGGCCGGGCGCTTCTCGCTCATCTTCCTCGCCGCGCCCGGAGACGAGAGCGCCCAGGTCGAGCTCACCCACAATTGGGACGAAAAGGGCTACACCGGCGGCCGCAACTTCGGCCACCTCGCCTATGCCGTGGACAATGTCTACGAGGCTTGCCAGCGCCTGCAGGACGGCGGCGTCACCATCAACCGCCCGCCGCGCGATGGCTTCATGGCCTTTGTCCGCTCGCCGGATGGCATCTCGGTGGAGCTGCTCCAGGCCGGCGCCCGCCTCGCCCCCGCCGAGCCCTGGGCCTCGATGCCCAATGTCGGGGAATGGTGATGCTCGAAGTCATCCAGATTCCGGTGCTGTCGGACAATTACGTCTATCTCGCGCATGACAGCGAGACGGGCGAGACAGCGGTGATCGACCCTGCCGTCGCCGAGCCGGTGCTCGAAGCCGCGGCCGCGCGCGGCTGGACGATCACCCAGATCCTGAACACCCACTGGCACCCCGATCATGTCGGCGGCAACGCCGCGATCGTCGCCGCCACCGGCGCGAAGGTGACAGGGCCGAAGGCAGAAGCCGAGCGCATCCCCGGCATCAGCCGCGCGGTGGGCGAGGGGGACATGGTGGCCGTGGGCAACAGCGTCGCCAGGGTGTTCGATGTCGCCGCGCACACCGCCGGGCACATTGCCTATGTGTTCGATGATGATGGCGTCCTGTTCCCCGGCGACACGCTGTTCGCGCTGGGCTGCGGCCGGCTGTTCGAGGGCTCGCCCCTCCAGATGTATGCGGCACTGGGCAAGCTGGCGGCGCTGCCAGGCGAGACGCTGGTCTATTGCGCCCATGAATACACCCAGTCCAACGCCCGCTTCGCCATCACCGTCGAGCCGGACAATGCCGCGCTCGTCGCGCGCGTTGCCGCCATCGATGCGGCGCGGGCCAAGGGCCTGCCCACCGTGCCGTTCACCATCTCGGAGGAGCGGGCCACCAATCCGTTCGTGCGCGCCGCCAGCGTGGCGGACCTTGCCGAGCGCCGCGCCGCCAAGGATGTGTTCCGCGGGTGAAGGCCGGTGGCTTTAACTTGTCGGCAACCATGCCTATCTTTGTTTCAGTAACCCGGAGTGACGCCATGCGCCGCCTGATTCTCGCTGCCAGCCTCTCGATGCTCGCTGCCCCGGCGCTTGCCCAGCCCGCGCCGGAAACCCGCACCTGCATCGACAACCGCGAAATCCGCAACACCCGGCTGGACAAGGACAGCGGGCTCTACGTCCGTGCCGTCGGCGGCTGGTGGCGCAACAAGGCCGGCAACTGCCCGGTGTTCCGCCCCAATACCGCCATCCGCTCCACCAGCACGCTCAACCGCAAGTGCGAGAATGACGTGATCGTGGTGTTCGATCCGCTGAGCCAGATGGAGCTGGGCGCCTGCACCCTCGACAAGTGGGAAAAGGTGGCGGACGACGCCGTGCCAAAGGGTAACTAACCCTTCAGCCGCGCTTCGATCGCATCCCAGATCAGCGCCGGCGTATCGGTGCCGTTGAACTTGTCGATCGCCATGATGCCGGTGGGTGAGGTCACGTTGATCTCGGTCAGGTAGCCCGCGATCACATCGATCCCCACAAACACCAGCCCGCGCGCCTTCAGCTCCGGCCCCAGGATCGCGCAGATCTCGGCCTCGCGCGCCGTCAGCTCGGTCGGTTGCGCCGCGCCGCCGGCAGCCAGGTTGGAGCGGATCTCGCCCTTTTTCGGCAGCCGGTTGATGCCGCCCGCCGGCACGCCGTCCACCAGCACGATGCGCTTGTCCCCCTCGCTCACCTGCGGCAGGAACGCCTGCACCATGAACGGCTCGTTCCACACCGTGCCGAACAGCTCGACAAGCGCCGGCAGGTTGCCATCCGTCTTGTCGATCAGGAACACCGCGGTGCCGGCATTGCCATAGAGCGGCTTCACCACCACCGCGCCGTGCCGGGCGCGAAAATCCATCGCCTCTTCCAGCGATCGCGTCACCAGCGTCGGCGGCATCAGGTCCGGATAGCGCAGCACGAACAGCTTTTCGGGCGCATTGCGCACCTCGGCCGGGTCGTTGACCACCAGCGTCTCGCCCTGCACCATCTCGAGCAGATGGGTGGCGGTGATGTAGCCCATGTCGAACGGCGGATCCTGCCGCATCAGCACGACATCGCTGTCCTGCCCCAGGTCGATCGTCTCGGGCTCGCCGGCCCATTCATAATGTGCGCCCGGCTCGCGCTTCACGGTCAGGCTGCGCGCCCGCGCCCGCACCCGGCCGCTCTCGGCAGAAAGCGCGGTGGCGAGGTAATGGTGCAGCGTGTGCCCGCGCTTCTGCGCCTCCAGCATCAGCGCAAAGGTCGAATCGCCACCGATCTTGATGGTTTCGATCGGGTCCATCTGGACCGCGACTCGCAAGGACATGGTGTTTCCCGTCTGATCGTCAGTTGGGCGGCGCCGGGCCGCTCCGCAAAGCCCTTAGCCCTAGCTGTCCGAGCGCGCCAGCGCCGCCAGCGCCGCCTGGATGCGCCGGGCCACCGCCGGGTCGTGCGTCGTCTCCTGCATCGCGGTCAGGCTGGCGCGCGCCGCCATGTTGAAGCCCATCAGCTGCTCGAGCCGCGCCCGCTCCCACCACAGGCTGGAGAGCTGCGGCGCCACCAGCGTCATCCGCTCATACAGCTTGAGCGCCCGCTGCGTGTCCCCGGCGGTACGCGCCCGGCTGGCCTGGTTGGAAACCAGCCGCACCAGCAGCTGGCGGTTGCTCATCGGCTCGAAGCGCGGGCCCATCGGCTCGCCGCCTGCCCGGCGCGCAATCTCATAGGCCCGGTCCCGCGAGATGCCCTGGCCATGGTCGAACGGGTCGATCAGCGCCGATTCGACACCGCCGCCAATCTCCACAATGACATGGCCGGGCAGGTTGAGCGCATCGGCCCGCCAGCCGACGCGGCGCGCCAGCGCCACATAGAGCATCGAGAGCGCCACCGGCAGCCCGCGCCCGCGCTCGGCCACCGCGATCAGATCGGCATTGAGCGGGTTCTCATAATCCTCGGTGGCACCGCTGATGCCGGCATCCGCCGCGATCAGCCCGGCCAGCCGGCGCGCCCGGCCGCCACCGGAAACCGGCGCCTGGTCCTTCTGCAGTGCAATCGCCCAGCCGCTCACCAGCCGCCGCAGCCGCGCCGGGTCCGCCTCCGGCCGGTCCGCCCGCGCCAGCGCGATGCCTGCCTCGACGAGATCGATGTCGCCATCGTCCAGAAGCCCTATCGCGCCAAGCTCCATCATCCCAACTCCCGCCATACCGCGACCATGTGAACCGGAACCGCCCAGGGCCGCACCACCACCGCATCGATGCGAGTTGTGGTGCACCGCCCGAGAAACCGCGGGGCCAGCACACGCGCGGCGGATCCGATCCGCTGCAAAGTGGCAGGATGCAGCGCAAAAACCCCGCTGTCGAGTGTGTGCCGCGCCTTTACTTCCACAAAGACCAGCACGTTGCCCCGGCGCACCACCAGGTCGATCTCGCCCGCCTTTGTCCGCACTCGACGCGCCAGCACGCGATAGCCCTTGAGCTGCAGGAACAGCGCCGCCACCGCCTCGGCCAGCCGGCCCTTGCGCTCTGCCCGGCGGCGGTTTTCCAGCCGCGATGGGCGCCTAGCTGTCGGCAACGCCCGCCTTCAGTTCCAGCGCCCGGGCATACACATCCCCGCGTGGCAGGCCGAGCGCGGCGCTCACGTCCGCCACCGCCGTCTTCAGCGTTGCCCGCGCCAGCGCCGCGCCGAGCGCCGCGTCCAGGGTCGCCGCATCCGGCGCCGCCGCTTCACCGGGCGACGCGATGACGAGCACGATCTCGCCGCGCGGCGGCCCGGAGGCGGCGTAGCGCGCCGCCAGCTCGGCGAGCGAGCCTGTCACAGTCTCCTCGAAGCGCTTGCTGATCTCGCGCGCCACCGCCGCCTGCCGGTCCCCCAGGCCTTCGGCGAGCGCTGCAAGGCTCGCGGCCAGCCGCGGCCCCGATTCATACAGCACCAGCGTCGCGCGAATCGGCGCCAGCTCGGCAATGGCGGTGGCCCGCGCCCCGGCCTTGGGCGGCAGGAAGCCGGCGAACAGGAAGCGATCGGTCGGCAGCCCGGCCAGCGTCAGCGCCGCCACCGCCGCACAGGGGCCGGGAATCGTCACGATGTTCACCCCCGCCGCCCTGGCATCGCGCACCAGCTTGTAGCCCGGGTCCGAGATCAGCGGCGTGCCGGCATCGCTCACCAGCGCGATCGGCTGGGTGAGGGCGCGCGCCACCAGCTGCGGGCGCACGCCCTCGGCCACATGGTCATGATAGGCCAGCATCGGCACCCGCACGCCGATATGCGCCAGCAGCTTGGCGGTGACCCGGCTGTCCTCCGCCGCAATCAGCGCGGCGCCGGCCAGCACCCGCGCGGCACGGGGGGAAAGGTCGCCAAGGTTGCCGATGGGTGTGGCAACAATGTACAGGCCCGGTTCAAGTTGCCCATGGTCAATGCCGGCGGTTTCGTCGGCCTCGGGGCTGTCATCGTGAGTGGAAGTTTGCACATGCCCATCCTGAAGCGTCCCGCCGGCCAGATGCAAGCGCTGATGCAGGGGGCGAATCTGCGCGCCCTCTCCGGCAAGGCCGGCGGTTTGTCGATCGCCCTGCTGCTCGCCGCCTGCGCCACCCCGATGCGCCCTGTCGGCCCGCCGCCGCCGCCACCGCCTGTCGAAGCTGCGCCGCCGCCTGTCGCCGAGCTGCCGCAGGTGAAGCAGAACCGCGTGGCGCTGCTGGTGCCGCTCACCGGCTCCAACGCGCCGGTGGGCCAGTCCATCGCCAATGCCGCCAACCTCGCGCTGCTCGATGTGGGGGAAACCCGCATCAACCTGCGCGTCTATGATACCGCGCAGGGCGCCGGGCCAGCCGCAGCACGGGCGCTGGCCGATGGTGCCGGGCTGTTCCTCGGGCCGCTGCTCGCCACCGATGTCCGCGCTGTCGCCGCCGTCGCCGAGCCCCGGGGCATCCCGGTCATCAGCTTCTCCAACGACAGCAGCGTTGCCGGCGGCAATGTGTTCGTGATGGGCTTCCAGCCGGCGCAATCGATCAGCCGCACCATCGCCTATGCCCGCAGCCGCGGCGTGGAGCGCTTCGCGGCGCTGGTGCCCTCGGGCGTCTATGGCCAGCGGGCGCAAACCGCCTTTGTGCGCGCCGTGGAAGCCGCCGGTGGCCGCAGCACCGCCGTGGTGCCGTACAATCGCCAGGCCGCCAGCATCAACACCGCCGCCCGCACCGTAACCGCCTTTGATGCCCGCAACCGCGCCAGCGGCGGCAAGGCCGTCATCCGCTCGGATGGCACGGTGTCCGCCACCGCCTCGATGCCGCCGCCGCCGTTCCAGGCGCTGCTGATCGCCGATTCGGGCACCAATTCCGTGCAGTTCCTGCCGGCGCTGGCCCGCTATGGCGCCGCGCCCGGCACCATCACGCTGCTCGGCACCGAGCTGTGGAACAACGAGCCGGGCCTCGCCAGGGCCACGGCGCTGCGCGGCGCGCTGTTCTCCGCCGTGCCGGACGAGAACTTCAAGAAGCTTTCCGTCCGCTACCGCACGCGCTTTGGCGGCACGCCCTCGCGGCTCGCCAGCTTCGGTTATGATTCGGTGCTGCTGGTCAACAGCCTGGCCGGCAACTGGGCGCTGGGCGCCGCCTTCCCGCGCCGCGCCCTTTCCAGCCGCGAAGGCTTTTCCGGCATCGATGGCGCCTTCCGCTTCACGCCGGGCAATGTCGCGGAGCGCGCGCTGGAAGTGCAGCAGATCGGCCAGGGCACGATCAACACCGTCGCACGCGCACCGCGCGGGTTCACGGAATAAGCGACCAACCCTTCGTCATGCCCGCCTGCGCGGGGATGACGAAGGCGCGGCGCAACGCCCCTAGAGCGCAATCAGCGAGATCTGCCGGCCATAATCGGTTTCGCTCCGGTGCGTCGTGCGCCGGTAGCTGAACCACGCCCGCTCATCAGGGTAGGTATCGACCCCAAGCGCCACCACCCGCGCCACGCCGGCGGCCGCCAGCCGCATCGCGACAAAGCCCTCCAGATCGAACTGGAATTTGTCTCCCCGCCCGTGCGCGAAAAACCCGTCATGGCTCTCGGCATCGGCCAGGAACCGCTCCCGAAACCCCGCGTCCACTTCATAGCTCGCCCGGGCGATGCAGGGGCCGATGGCGGCGACAATCCGCTCGCGCCGCGCCCCCAGCGCCTCCATCGCCGCCACGGTGGCGCCGGGAATGTCTCCCAGCGCACCCTTCCAGCCGGCGTGCGCCGCGCCGATCACCCCGGCCTCGGCATCGGCAAGCAGCACCGGCGCGCAATCGGCAGTGAGGATGCCCAGCGCCAGGCCGGGCGTCGCTGTCACAATGGCGTCGGCATGCGGGCGCGCGGCATCGGGAAAGGCCGCCGTCACCGGCACCACGGTGGCGCTGTGCACCTGGTGCAGCGTCACCAGCGCCGCGCCGGGGGCGACAGCCGCCACCGCCCGCGCCCGGTTCTCACGCACCCGCTCGGGCAGATCATCCGAGCCGATGCCGACATTCAGGCTGGCGTAGAGCCCTTCCGAAACCCCGCCCTGCCGGCCGCAAAAGCCATGGCGCACGCCGGACAAGGCCGGTGCGCGGACGATGTTGACCGCTCCGCCGGCGGCATCGGTCATGCCAGCGGCGCCCGGCACAGGATATCCTCGTCTTCCTGGTCCCCCACCTTGAAGGCATAGGGGCAAACATCGACAAAGCCGTAGCCGGCATAGAATTTGCGGGCGCGGTGATTGTCCGTGAACACCGAGAGCCACATTTCGGGTGCGCCGCGCGCCCGGGCCCGCTCCACGGCCCAATCCATCAGCGCGCGCGCCACACCGGCGCCCTGCCACGGCTTGTAGAGATAGAGCTGCCGCAACTCCACCGCGCCGGGCAGCGGATCGGGCGCCGGCAGGCCAAGCTTGCTGATCTTGGCAAAGCCGATCGGCGCGCCGCCGGAGAGCGCAAAACGCACCTCGATATCCGGATCGGCCAACTCGGCGGCATAGGCTTCGTCCGAGCCTTGCTGAAGGAACACCGCAAGGTCCTCCAGCTTGTAGAGCACGCCAAAGGTCTGGATGAAGGTGGCGCGCGCCAGCCCGCCGAGCACTGCGCCTTCATCCGGCCGGGCATTCCTGTATTCGATCATGCGTCAAACCCCGCGGGCAGCGGCCACTCCGGGGCCGACAATGCCATTGCCTTGAACAATGCACCCATCTGGGCCGGTGCCGTCAAGCGCACCAGCCCCGCCATCACCGCCGCGGCCTGCGCCGGGCTTGCCTTGCCGGCCAGTTGCCGGGCGCGCGCCTCGATGCCGAGCCTGGTGAGCCAGACGCCCTGCGTGACAGGCCCGGACACCCGCACTGCACCCGCCGCCCGCGCCAGCGCGCCAAAATCGACATGCGCCGTCAGGTCGCTCTCCCCCGGCGCGGCAAACGGGTCCGCCATCGCGCCGCCGTGCAGCGCCTGAAGGCTGTCTCCGGTGGCCGCGCCGTCATGACCATAATCGATGATCAGCGCGGCGCCGCCATGCCGGCGCAGCCGCGCACCGATCTCGGCGGCAATGGCAAGGCCGGGCTCGCTGACTTCGCCGGCAGCGACGGGCGGGGAGGGGAGTGCGACCGGCACGAACGCCTCACCGGCCAGCCCGACGCCGCGCTCCTGGCCGGCGCCGAGGAACTGCCGGATCGGCAAGGCATCGAAAAACTCGTTGGCGACGAGAATCAGCGGGCCATCATCGGGCACCTCCGCCAACGTCCCATACAGTTCCGCTCCGAGTCCGGCGAGCGCCCGGCGAAGTACCGGGCTGATCTCCACCAGTGCCGGCCTGATGCCGGCCCCGCTCCCGAAAACACCGGAAACCACCCGCAGCGCATCGCGCATCAGCGTGCCGCGGCCCGGCCCCAGCTCGACCAGCCGGACATTGGCGGGCGCGCCGGCCCGCAGCCAGATATCGCCGATCCAGCCACCGATCATCTCGCCGAACATCTGGCTGATCTCGGGCGCGGTGACGAAATCCCCTGCTTTTCCAAAGGGATCACGCGAGCCGTAATAGGCGCTGTTGCAGGCCGCCATCCAGGCATCGAGCCGCAGCGGGCCGTCTGCCAGAATCCGCGCCCGCAGCTCAGCCGCCAACGCTGACACGCCGCCTCATCGCCACGACAACCAGCAGGATTCCTGCCAGGATCAGCGGCAGCGTAAGCGTTTGCCCCATGGTCAACCCACTGGAAAGTATGCCCAATTGCCGGTCAGGCTCGCGGAAATATTCCACTATGAAACGCGCGCTGCCATAGCCGATGCCAAACACCCCGGAGAGCAAACCCGGCCGCAGCCGCGCCCCAGTCCGCCAGAACAGCCAGCTCAGCACCGCCAGCAGCACAGCCCCCTCCAGCCCCGCCTCGAACAGCTGCGAAGGATAGCGCGGTTCCGGACCAGCGCCGGGGAAGATCACCCCCCAGTCACTCCCCGTCGGCCGGCCCCAGAGTTCGCCGTTCACGAAGTTCGCCAGCCGCCCCAGCCCAAGCCCGAGCGGCGAGACGGTGGCGACATAGTCGAGAACCCGCAACCCATTGACCTTGTTGGCCCATCCAAAGCCGAAGCAGCCGAGAATGACGCCGGCGGCGCCGCCATGAAAGCTCATGCCGCCATCCCAGAGCCGCAGGATTGCCATCGGCTCGGCGAGATATTGCGCCGGATTGTAGAAGATCACATAGCCCAGCCGCCCACCGAGGATGACGCCAAGCGTCGCCCAGGTGATGAAACTCTCCAGCTGCGGCCCATCCATCGGCGAGCCGGGCAGCTTGATCATCCGCACCAGCAGCCACCAGCCCAGCATGATCGCAAGGATGTAGCTGAGGCTGTACCAGCGCAGCGAGAACGGCCCCCACTCCCCGAACGGCCCGATGGTGAACACCTCGGGCCGCACCGGCAGGGTGGCAAAATCGACCGCGATCTGCAGAGCGTCGAGCAATTTCCAGCGCCTTTTGTCAGCTTGCCGGGAGTGGCCGCCGGCACCATAACGGCAAGGTGAAAGAACGCCAGTGGGGAGACAGACGTGCCTGATATCGAGAGCTTCCGCGCCGAAACACGCGCCTGGCTGGAGGCCAATTGCCCCGCCGAAATGCGCACCCCCGTCGCCCGTGACAGCGATGTGTGCTGGGGCGGCCGCAACTGCCAGTTCAGCAGCGAGGCCCAGAAGCTCTGGCTTGAGCGCATGGGCGCCAAGGGCTGGACAGTGCCGGAATGGCCCACCCAATATGGCGGCGGTGGCCTCTCGCGTGATGAAGCCAAGGTGCTGGCCAGCGAGATGCGCCGCATCAGCGCGCGCTCGCCGCTCTCCTCCTTCGGCATCTGGATGCTCGGGCCAGCCCTGCTGAAATATGGCAACGAAGCCCAGAAGCTGGAGCATCTGCCCAAGATCGCCCGCGGTGAAATCCGCTGGTGCCAGGGCTATTCCGAGCCGGGCGCCGGCTCCGATCTCGCCTCGCTGCGCACCAGCGCCGAGGACATGGGTGACCACTATCTCGTCAACGGCCAGAAGGTGTGGACCAGCTATGCCGACAAGGCGGACTGGATCTTCTGCCTGGTGCGCACCGACCCGACGGCCGCCAAGCACCTCGGCATCTCATTCCTGCTCTTCGACATGGCGAGCCCCGGCGTCTCGACCTCGCCGATCCGGCTGATTTCGGGCGCCTCGCCCTTCTGCCAGACCTTTTTCGACAATGTGAAGGTGCCCAAGGAAAACCTGATGGGCGTGGCCGGCAAGGGCTGGGACATCGCCAAATACCTGCTCACCCATGAGCGCGAGATGATCGGCGACATGGACAGCGCCGGCCGCGACACGGTGAGCCAGATCGCGCGCAAGACGCTCGGCATGGAGGCCAACATCCTCGCCGATACCGGCCTGCGCACCGACATCGTCCGTCATGAGATCAACGCCTGGGCGTTCGCGCTCACCATGGAGCGCGTCAAGGACGAGGCAAAGGCCGGGCAGGGCGTGGGCGCGCTGAGCTCGATGCTCAAATATTACGGCACCGAGCTCAACAAGAGCCGGCAGGAGCTGCTGATGAGCATCTCCGGCACCGATGGCCTGGCCTGGGAGGGCCCGGCCGAAGGCGAGGGAGACCTGGCCCGTGGCTGGCTGCGCAGCCGTGCCAACTCGATCGAAGGCGGCACCTCGGAGATCAACCTCAACATCATCGCCAAGCGCGTGCTGGAACTGCCGGGGGCCTGACGCGACCTCCGCCCACGCACCTGCATCAGCCCCTGCCGTCACGCGGCCGGGTGAGAAGAAAGTAGAAGAATGGCTCTTGTTCTCAACGACGATCAGAAGATGATCCGCGACTCCGCCGATGGCTTCTTCAAGGCCGAAGCCCCGGTGGCCGAGCACCGCCGCCTGCGCGACAGCAAGGACGAAACCGGCTTCAACCGGGAAACCTGGGCCAAGATGGCCGAAATGGGCTTTGCTGGCGTGCTTGTGCCCGAGGCCCATGGCGGCGCCGGCTTCGGCCATGTCGCAGCCGGGCTCATCATGGAGGCCATCGGCCGCAACCTCTCTGCAGCACCGATGCTCTCCACCGCCATTCTCGGCACCACGGCGCTGGTGGCCGGAGGCTCGCCCGAGCAGCAGGCGAAATATCTGCCGCTGATCGCCGAGGGCAAGCGCCTGTTCGCGCTCGCCGCCGATGAAGCCGCCCGCCACGCCCCGGCACACATCAAGACCACGGCCACCCCATCCGGCAACGGCTTCAAGCTCAATGGCGCCAAGGGCTTTGTGCTCGATGGCCATGTCGCCGACACGCTGGTTGTCGCGGCCCGCACCCGCGGCGCCGAGAATGAACCGGACGGCATCACGCTGTTCCTGGTGGATGCGAAGTCCGCCGGCCTTGGCATCACCCGCCGCTCGATGGTGGACAGCCGCAATGCCGCCAGCATCAGCCTTGATGACGTGCAGGTCGATGGTGCCGATGTGCTCGGCGAAGTCGGCAAGGGCTTTGCCATTCTGGAAAAGGTGCTCGATGCCGGCCGCGCCGCGCTGGCGGCCGAAATGCTCGGCGTTTCCACCGAGAGCTTCACCCGCACGGTCGATTATCTCAAGCAGCGCGAGCAGTTCGGCCAGAAGATCGGCAGCTTCCAGTCACTCCAGCACCGTGCCGCGCATCTGTTCTGCGAAGTCGAGCTGGCCCGTTCCACCACGCTGCGGGCGCTGGTGGCGCTGGATAGCGGCGATGAGCGTGCCAGCCTGTTCGCCAGCCTGGCCAAGGCCAAGTCCGGCGAGGCGGCCAAGCTCGCCACCAACGAGGGCGTGCAGATGCACGGTGGCATCGGCATGACCGATGATATCGACATCGGCTTCTTCATGAAGCGCGCCCGCGCTGCACAGGAAACCTTCGGTGATATCGCCTTCCAGGGGGACCGGCTGGCGCGGATGCTCGGCTATTGATTCAACGCTTTGCCGCGTATTGGGGTCCATGCGCGGCAAAGCGGCAACGGCGGCCCGGCAAGCCCTTGAATTGGCAGTTCTGCCCATTGCATAACCAGCGCACTTTGGCATGAATGTCTGCCATGCATGAAGGCGGCCTACCGCCCGCACACCAGCCTGGGGAATGTCCATGAAGTCCGCTCTCGATACCGCCCTTGACGAGGTGATTGCCGGCATCACCGCGCCCGGCGGCCCGCTCGCTGTTGGCGAGGCGACCATTCGCGGTGCCAATCTGCCGGTGTTCAGCGCCGCCCCTCCTTCGATGCGCGAGTATTTCGCCTTCTTCATGGCCAGCAATGCCGACAAGGAATTTCTCGTCTTCGGCGAGGAACGGATGACTTTTGCGCAGGTTTATGATGCCGGCCTCAAGATGGCCGCGATGCTCCAGCACCGCCACGGCATCGCCAAGGGGGACCGTGTCGCCATCGCCATGCGCAACTACCCGGAGTGGATCACGGCGTTCATCGCCGTGCTGCACATGGGCGCCATCGCCATCCCGATGAACGCCTGGTGGACCGCGGAAGAGCTGGATTATGGCCTGAAGGACAGCGGCGCCCGCCTCGTCATCGCCGATGAGGAGCGCGCCCGCCGCCTCGCCACGCTCGGCTGCATCGCCACCGTGCTCACCGTGCGCACCTCGGCGGAAGTCGCCAGCGGCTTCGGCTTTGCCCGGGTGGAGGACGAGCTTGCCGCCTCACCACCCAGCATGTGGTTCCTCCCCGATATTGCGCCGGAGGATGATGCCACCATCATGTACACCTCCGGCTCCACCGGCAGCCCCAAGGGCGCCGTGAGCACCCACCGCGCCATCGTCTCCGGCTCGATGAACTACCTGGTCATGGGCCTCGCCATGCTGAGCCTCTCGCAGAAGGCCGGCGTCGCCCTGCCCGAGCAGCAGGTCATGCTGCTCAACGTGCCACTGTTCCACATCACCGGCTCGGTGCCGGTGATGCTCGTTTCGGTCGCCATCGGCCGCAAGATGATCATCATGCACAAATGGGACGCGACCGAAGCGCTGCGCCTTATCGAGAAGGAGCGCTGCACCTATTTCGTCGGCGTGCCGACCATGAGCCTTGAGCTGATGATGCACCCCGATCGGGACAAATATGATCTCTCGACGCTGATCGATGTCGCCAGCGGCGGCGCCCCGCGCCCGCCCGAGCATGTCGAACGGCTGGCCAAGACCCTGCCCGGCAAGCAACCCATCCAGGGCTACGGCCTTACCGAGACCAACGGCGTCGGCGCCGGCAACATGCGCGACAATTACCTCGCCAAGCCAGCCTCCACCGGCCGCGCCTCGCCGCCACTGGTCAACATCCGCATCATTGCCGCCGATGCGCCGGATTGCGGCGTCGCCCTGCCAAACGGCAGCGTTGGGGAAGTCTGCATCCGCAGCGCCTGCAACGTTCGTGGCTATTGGAACAAGCCACAGGCCACCGCCGAAGCCTTCCCCGGCGACGGCTGGTTCCGCTCCGGCGACCTCGGCTATCTCGACGAGGATGATTACCTCTTCATCGTCGACCGCAAGAAGGATATCATCATCCGCGGCGGCGAGAACATCAGCTGCCAGGAAGTGGAAGCAGCGCTCTACACGCACCCGGCGGTGGCCGAGGCCAGCGTCTTCGGCCTGCCTGATGAGCGACTTGGCGAGATCGTCGGCGCGGTCGTCTTTGCCAAACCGGGCGCCGAGCTGGACACCGAAGCCCTGAGTGATTTCGTCCGCCGTGATCTCGCCGCCTTCAAGGTGCCGGCGCGTATCTGGCTCTCGCCTGAGCCGCTGCCCAAGCTCGGCTCCGGCAAGATCGACAAGGTAACGCTGCGCAAGCACTTCCGCGAGGTCCACATCGGCAAGTCTGCGTGATATAAATCCGCCCAAGGAGATCCACGATGTTCACCACCATGCTTGAAGGCACCAAGGAAGACTGGAGCCACATTGCCCAGGAGCACATGAAGCATCAGGTTTCAGCCGCGCCGCAGCAGATCATGGAATCGCTGCGTCGTCTGGAGACGATTGAAGTCGGCTTTGGTGCCAACCAGCTCGCGCACAGCCTGATGACCGCAACGCTGGCCCGGCAGGATGGCGCCACCGACGAGGAGATTGTCGCAGCACTATGCCATGATCTGGGCAAGCTGATGAGCATCCCCAACCATGGGCCGATCGCGGCGGAAATCCTCAAACCCTATGTCTCGGACGATCTCTATCACACGGTAAAGCATCACCAGGATTTCCAGGGCCGCTATTATTACGAGTTCCTCGGCAAGCCCGGCAACATGCGGGACCAGTTCCGCGACGAGCCCTGGTTCGCCACCGCCGAGAAGCTGGTGGACCGCTGGGATGCCCCGGCCTTTGATCCCGATTTCAAGGCCGACAGCCTTGAAAGCTTTGAGCCGCTGGTGGTGAAAATCTTCAGCCGCCCGGTGCGCGCCTATTGAAGCTGCCGGCGCCGGGCGAGTCCCGGCGCCGCGCTTCCGGCCAGCGCTCGCAGCGCGCGCAGGAATCCAAAGTGATTTCGTCGCCTTGCGCCAATAACTTATTCGATCTGACCTCCCTGCGTGAATATCCTGCACATTCGCCCGCGCTCGCGGCCGATGTTGACAAGCTGCGCCCTGCACATTCTCTTGGGCCTCATGGCCATCCCGAACGCCCGTCTGCGGTCACGGTTCCAAGGGGTCGCCACGGGGCAATTTCGGACGACGGGGGACAGGCACAGATGCGACAGTTGGTGACCATGAGGCAGCGCAGCGCGTTGCTGGCAACGGCCTGCATGATGGCGCTGGGCGCGCTGGCGCTGCCCGGCACTGCCGCGCCTGCTGCCGCCCAATCCGCCACCAAGCCGGCAATGGCGCGCGTCGATGGCTTCATCCCCTTCATCCACGATGTCGCCAAGGGCCGCGTGCTGATGGAGATCACCGCCTTTGACCAGGATGTGCTCTACTTCGTCTCGGCGGCGAGCGGCGGCGGCTCGGTGGAGCTGCCGCTTGATCGCGGCATCCTCGATACCGCAGTCATCCAGTTCCAACGCGTCGGCAACCGTGTCATGGTCGTCAAGCGCAACCTCGGCCACCGCTCGCTGGGCGGGGACGCCGCCCATGCCAAGGGCGTGGAGGACAGCTTCCCCACATCCACCCTTGCCGCGCTGCCGGTGGAGTCGGAAGCCGGCGGCAAGGTTGTCGTCGATGCCACGTCGCTGTTCATGCGCGATGCCGCCAACATCGAAGCGGCCATGAAGCGCGCCAACCAGGGCACGTTCCGCTTCGATGCGGCACGCAGCAGCTTCTACCCGGCGAGCATGAAAGCCTTTCCGCTCAACACCGAGATCGAGACGGTTGCGAGCTTCGCGGTGGATGGCGGCGGGTTGCTCATCCGTGCCGTCACGCCGGACACGCGCGCCTTTTCCATCCGCATCCACCACAGCTTCCTCAAGGCCCCGACCGGCTATACGCCGCGCGAGGCAGACCCGCGCATCGGCGTCAGCACGCTGGATTTCCGGGATTATTCCAAGCCGTTCAGCGAAGGCACCGCCGAATCCTGGGTAACCCGCTGGCGGCTCGAGAAGGCCGACCCTGCTGCGGCGATGAGCCGGCCGAAGCAGCCGATCACCTTCTATTTCGATCCGGCGATTCCCGCGCCGGTGCGCCACGCCATGAAGCAGGGCCTGCTCGGCTGGAACAAGTCCTTCGAGGCCGCCGGCTTCATCGGCGCCATCGAGGCCAAGGACGCCCCGGCGGACATGGACCCGATGGACATCCGCTACGCCTATGTCCTGTGGATCAACCGCGATGAGCGCGGCTTCTCCAGCGGCGGCACCTATCGTGACCCGCGCACCGGGGAAATCCTCGGCTCCAAGACGCGGATGGACACCCATCGCATCCGCACCATCGGCAATTACTGGGATGCGTACATGGGCGGGCTGCCGGCCGATGGCTCCGGCATCACCATCGCCGACCCGGCGCTGCTCAGTGCCGATCGCCTTGCCGGAATGCCGGCCGGCCAACGCGACATGGTGCTCAACCGCCAGGCGCTGCTCACCGCGCACGAGCTTGGCCATGCGCTGGGCTTTGGCCACAACTTCGCCTCCAGCCTCAACGAGCGCGCCTCGGTGATGGAATACCCCACGCCGCGCGTGAAGGTGGTGGCCGGCAAGCTCGACCTGAGTGAAGCCTTTGAAAAACAGCCCGGCGCCTATGACGACTTCATGGCGCGCTATGCCTATACGCCGCTGGCGGCGGCGGGCGAAAAGGCCGGTCTGGACGCGATCATCAAGGACATGCGCGCCAAGGGCATCCTTTATGTGCCCACCACCGATCCGCGCTGGACCTGGTATGATGACCGCGCCACCCCCACCGAGAACCTCGCCGAGGCCATGGCGGCCCGCCGCATCATGCTCGACACCTACGGCCCGCAGATGCTCATGCCCGGCGAGCCGATCGGCAGCCTGCGCGATGCCCGGCTGTGGATGGCCTATCTCCACCACCGCTACGCCATCGAGTCCGGCCTGAAATATGTCGGCGGCCAGTTCCAGAACATCGTGGTGAAGGGCGAGAGCCTGCCGCCCACCGAATTCATCCCCGTCGCCACCCAGCGCCAGGTGCTCGGCCAGCTGATGGAGGCAATCTCGCCCGCCGACATGGCGCTGCCCGAGGCGCTGCTCGCCCAGCTCACGGCCGATCCGGGCGGCAACCTGGAGGATCTCTCAAAGGACGCGGTGTTCGATCAGTTACGCGCCGCCCGCATCCTCGCCGCGCAAGTGCTGGAACCCTTGTTCGAGGCGGACCGCGCCGCGCGCATGGTGGCGCTCGCCGCGCGCGATCCCAACACACTGGGCTTCCCGGAGATGGTCGAGACCGTGCTCGCCAACAGCTGGAACGCCAAGGCTGATGCCAGCGTGCGGGACCAGGCGCTGCGCCGCGTCAGCCAGCGTGTTGCGCTCGAATCGATGATGATCCTCGGCGGCAAGACCGATGGCTCGCCTGATGCCCGCGCCTATATCCTCGATACGCTCGCCCGCCTCGGCGAGAGCCTGAAAACCCGCAAGTCCGGTGACGCTCTCACCGCGGCTTTCTATCGCCAGTCCGCGCGTGACATCGAAAAGTATCTGGAGGACCCGGTGGCCAACGCGCCCAAATCCGCCACGTCGGAATGGGGGGACAGGCCGCGCTCGCGCTTCCCGTTGCCGCCCGGGCCGCCGCTGGGCTGAGCTTGAGGGAGGGGGCCGGCGACATCGCACCGCCGGCCCTTCCCCATGCTATTCGTCGCGCGCCTCGGGGATATAGTCATCTGGCGCACGGTCGGCGAACTTGGTCGTAGATTTGTGGAAGGTCAGCGGCACCGATCCGGTGGAGCCATGGCGCTGCTTGGCGACGATCACTTCGGCGAGCCCGAAGATCTTCTCGGCCTTCTCACGCCATTTCAGGTGCTTGTCCGCCTCTTCCGGGTCGGGCTGCTGCATCGCGTGGTAATATTCCTCACGATAGACGAACAGCACGATATCGGCATCCTGCTCGATGGTGCCGGACTCGCGAAGATCGGACAGCAGGGGCCGCTTGTCCGGCCGCTGCTCCACGGCGCGGCTGAGCTGGGAGAGCGCCAGCACCGGCACCTGCAACTCCTTGGCCAGCGTCTTGAGGCCGCGGGTAATCTCGGAGATCTCCTGCACCCGGTTGTCCCCCGAGCCCTTGGCCGAGCCCTGCAGCAGCTGGAGATAATCCACCACAATGAAGCCGATGTTGCGCTGGCGCTTGAGCCGCCGCGCCCTGGTGCGCAGCGCCGCGATGCTCAGCGCCGGCGTATCATCGATGAACAGCGGCAGGCCGGACAGGTCCCCGGCGGCGCGCGCCAGCCGTGTGAACTCGTCCTGGCTGATCTTGCCCATGCGCAGGCTCTCGGAGTTCACCCCGGATTGCTCGGCGAGCACGCGCGTCGCCAGCTGGTCAGAGCTCATCTCGAGGCTGAAAAAGGCCACGGCCGTGCCGCTGGACTTGTCCACATCGATGCCGCGCGCCTGGTCCTGCTGCAGCCGCATGGCGCAGGCAAACGCGATGTTGGTGGCCAGCGCCGTCTTGCCCATCGCCGGGCGTCCGGCGAGCACGATAAGATCGGACTTGTGCAAGCCGCCGATCTTGGCGTTGAGCGCATCAAGCCCGGTCGTGAAGCCGGAAAGATGCCCGCCGGACTTCATCGCCCGGTCGGCCATATCGATAGCTTCGCGCGTCGCTTCGCCAAAGGTCTTCACGGCGCCGGCCACTTCGCCGGCCTCGGCGACCTTGTAGAGCGCCATTTCCGCCGCTTCGATCTGCTTGTGCGGCTCGATATCGGTGGACGTATCCCCGGCGTTCACCGCCATCTCGCGGCCCACGCGGATCAGCTCGCGCAGCAGGGCCAAGTCATAGATCTGCTGGGCAAAATCCTTGGCGGCAATCAGCGCGCCGGAGTTCTGCGTCAGCCCGGCGAGATAGGCCGGGCCGCCTACTTCGGCCATCGCCGGATCGGCCTCGAACAACGGCTTCAACGTCACCGGCGTCGCGGCCATCTTGCGGTCGTTCAGCCGCAAGATGGCTTCATAGATGCGCCCATGCAGGGCCTCGGCGAAGTGATGTGCGGCCAGGCGCATCATCACATCCTCGATCAGCCGGTTGTCGATCATCAGCGCGCCGAGCAGCGCGGCCTCGGCCTCAAGGTTCTGTGGCAGGATGGCGGCATCGGCGGCGGTTTCGATAAGCCGCAGGGGAACAGGAGGATTCATCGCCACAGTGTCGCGCAAAGCGACCGGAGGGGCAATGTGACCGGGCGAACAATGCGGGGGATGGAGCTGTGGGCAAGTCTGTATAACTGCCCTCGAAACTCTCAGTCCGGAGCCGCCACCGGGTCCCCCGCCACCAGCCGGCCATTCTCCACCCAGGCACGCAGCGCCGGGCTCATTCCGGCGGCTGCCGCAGCCTCATAATCCGCTACGTCCGCCTCGGTCAGCACCGCGCGCCAGCGCTGGTTGGTGCCCTTGTGCAGGAAGGTCTTTGCCCCGCCCCTGAAGGCAGTTTCGGCCGTCGGCAGCAGCGCCTCGCCATCCCGTTGCATGGCGGCAAAGGTCGCCGCCTCCACCATCTCCGGCCACAGCGCCTCAGGCGTCTCCACGCCGATGAACGCCGCAATCCGCCGCATCTCTCCGTCAAGATCGGCCTTGAGGTCATTATAGTGCAGCATGAGCACGTTGGGCCGCTGCCGTTCCGCCCAATAGCTCTGCTCCAGCGCGAAGTATTCGGTGCAAGTCCACTCATCAAAGGGCGCGAACGCCGGGTCCCTCAGCCAGCGGCGGTAGAACGCGCGCGGCTCGGCAGGTGCCCGCGGATAGGGCGCGGCAATGCTCGGCTCGGCCAGCCCCCAGGCATCGAACGATGCCAGCATCTCGGGCGCCATGTGCGTGCAATGGTTGAAATAGGACATGCAGGCATCCCGCGGATCCCGCGCCACATGGATGTAGAGCGTATCGTCGTGCAGCGGCATCGCATCAAAGGCCAGATGGGTCTTGAGCGAGCGGCGGCCGGGCGCGGCGGCGAGCATCGGCAGCACCTTGTCCAGCGGCACAAAGCGCGCATCGAGCCAGGGCTGCTCCAGCATCACCGGAAACGGCGCGGGGGACTGGCGCAGCAGCATGCCGACAATCCGCTGCGTCCAGGTCGTGCCGCACTTGGGCGCGGTGCAGACGATGATATCGCCAGGGCGCGCCTCCAGCCGGTTCCAGGCCCGGCTGTCCGCCACCCAATCGACATGCACCCGCTTTGCTTCACGCACCAGCATCGGCTCTCTCCCCTGCGGCAAAGTCTATGGCACGCAGTGCATGGCAGCAAGACCGCCCATGGGGGATGACTTTGCCGGCGCGGCAAGCTAGAGGCCAGCCGTGTCCAAAGCCCCCACCTCCCTGCCCCAGATCGCCCGTTCCACCGCCCGCCTCGGCGCGGTGCAAGCGCTGTACCAGCGCGAGATGGGCGGAGACCCGCTGCCCAAGCTGCTCACCGAGTTCCACAACCACCGGCTCGGCCAGGAAATCGAGGGCGCCGATTATGCCGATGCCGACATCGCTTTCTTCGATGATCTCGTCACCGGTACCACCGCCCGGCAGGATGAGCTCGATGGCCTGATCAGCAGTGCACTGGCGGAAGGCTGGACGCTGGACCGGCTCGACAAGCCGATGCGCGCCCTGCTGCGCTCGGCAGTGTATGAACTCCTGGCCCGCCCGGATGTGGCAGCAGCCACGGTGATCGACGAATATGTCGAGATCGCCCATGCCTTTCATGCCGAGAAGGACGCCAAGTTCGTCAACGGCCTGCTCGATACGCTGGCCCGGCAGGTTCGCGGCTAGCCGCCATGGCCGAGCGGGACTTCATTGCCGCCCGGCTCGCCCCGCTCGCCACCAGTGCCGCCGCTCGCTGCCTTGCCGATGATGCCGCCGTCTGGGCCCCGCCGCTGGGACGGGATCTTGTGCTCACCCATGATGTGCTGGCCTGCGGGGTGCACTATCTCCCCGATGATCCACCGGCGGACGTCGCCTGGAAGCTGCTGGCCGTGAACCTCTCCGATTTGGCCGCTATGGGCGCGGTGCCGGCCGGCGTGCTGCTCGGGCTGGCTCTTTCCACCGCCGAAGATGACGCGTGGCGCGCGGACTTCACCACCGGTCTGGGCCGGGCGCTGGCGCGCTGGAACGTCGCGCTGTGGGGCGGGGACACGACAAGCGGCATCAGCGCCGCCGTGCTCGGGCTCACCGCCATCGGCCATGTGCCACCCGGCGCGGCGCTGGCCCGCAGCGGCGCGCATGTGGGCGACGATGTGTGGGTCTCCGGCAGCATCGGCGATGCCGGGCTGGGGCTGGCCATCGCCAGGGGCGAGGCGCCGGCGGACAAATTCCTGCTGAACCGCTTCCGCCGCCCGGAGCCGCGGCTGGCGCTCGGCCTGGCGCTGCGGGGTATCGCGACCGCCGCCATGGATGTCTCGGATGGCGTGCTCATTGATGCCGACCGGCTGGCCCGGGCCAGTGGCGTGGCGCTGGAGATCACACTCTCACAGCTGCCGCTCTCGCCAGCCGCAGCGGCACGCACGCCGGCGGACGATGCCGGGCGGCTGGCCCGCGCCACGGCGGGTGATGATTATGAGCTGCTTTTCACCGCGCCGCCGGGCGCTGAGGTAGCGGGGCTGGCCGGCGGGCTGCCGCTCACCCGTATCGGGCGCGTCATCCCCGGCCTCGGTGTACGGGCGCTGGGGGGAAATGGCGCGGATGTGACGCCGAAGCGGCTCGGCTGGGAGCATATTTGAGAGGGCAGGCGCCCCCATGTTCAGAAACCGCTTCCCATGCTGCCCGCGGCTCGTCATGTTTCCGCCATTATCTGTGCAGCCGCCGGTTTTCCGGCAAAAAATGACACGGCAACCTGGGGATGAAGCAACAATGGATTCCATACTGATCGCAATCCTATGCGGCTTGGCCGCAGTGGCTTACGGGATTATCACCAGTCGGCAGGTGCTCGCTGCGCCCGCCGGCAATGCCAAGATGCAAGAAATTGCTGCTGCCATCCAGGAGGGTGCCGGCGCCTATCTCAAGCGCCAATACACGGCCATCGGCATTGTCGGCGTCGTTATGGCAGTACTGGTCGCAGCGTTCCTCGGCACCGTGCCGGCCGTTGCCTTCGTCATCGGCGCGGTGCTCTCGGGCGTCACCGGCTTCATCGGCATGAACATCTCGGTGCGCGCCAACGTGCGCACGGCAGAAGCCGCCCGCACCTCGTTGCAGGGCGGCCTGACCATGGCCTTCCGATCGGGCGCCATCACCGGCATGCTGGTGGCAGGCCTTGCGTTGCTCGCCATCGCCGGCCTGTATTACTGGCTCACCCGCATCGCCATGCTCGATATCGGCGTGGCAGCGGACAAGCGCGAGATCGTCGATGCGCTGGTCGCCCTCAGCTTCGGCGCCTCGCTGATCTCGATCTTCGCNNGGCGGCGGCATCTTCACCAAGGCTGCGGATGTCGGTGCCGATCTCGTCGGCAAGGTCGAAGCCGGCATCCCGGAGGATGACCCACGCAACCCCGCCGTTATCGCCGACAACGTGGGTGACAATGTGGGTGACTGCGCCGGCATGGCCGCCGATCTGTTCGAAACCTATGTCGTGACCATCGGCGCCACCATGGTGCTGACGGCGCTGCTGCTCGGCGGCCTCGCCACGCCGATGCTCGAGACGCTGCTCACTCTGCCGCTGCTCATCGGCGGCATCTGCATCCTCACCAGCATCATCGGCACCTATTTCGTGCGGCTGGGCAAATCGAACAACATCATGGGTGCGCTCTACAAGGGCTTCTGGACCACGGCGGCGCTCTCCGTGCCCGCCATCTGGTACGTCATCAACGTCACCATGGGCGACATGAACGCCCTTGTTGATGTTCCGGGCGATCTGATCCCCGGCTTCACCGGCCGCATCCTTTTCTATTGCAGCCTCGTCGGCCTCGCCGTCACCGGGCTGCTGGTCTGGATCACGGAATATTACACCGGCACCAACTTCCGCCCTGTCCGCTCCATCGCGCAGGCCAGCACCACTGGCCATGGCACCAACGTCATCCAGGGCCTCGCCATCAGCCTGGAATCGACCGCGCTGCCAACGCTCGTGATCTGCGCCGGCATCATTGTTTCCTACCAGCTCGCCGGCCTCATCGGCATCGCCTTTGCCGCGACTGCCATGCTGGCGCTGGCCGGCATGGTCGTGGCGCTCGATGCCTATGGGCCGGTTACGGACAATGCCGGCGGCATTGCCGAAATGGCCGGCATGGATGCCGATGTCCGCGTCCGCACCGATGCGCTCGATGCGGTGGGCAACACCACCAAGGCTGTCACCAAGGGCTATGCCATCGGCTC
>DIUN01000027.1 GCA_002423025.1 Sphingomonadales bacterium UBA6157
GGCGGATCGGGAGGGATTCGAACCCTCGAGGAGCTTTAGACCCCTACACACTTTCCAGGCGTGCGCCTTCGACCACTCGGCCACCGATCCATCCGAAGCACCGCTGCGGAGCGGGCGCGATAGCCCGCAGGGCCGGGGAAGGCAAGCGGCACGGCAGGCCCCTGCCCGATAAAGCGAAAAGGGCGGCGCCCTTACGGGTGCCGCCCTCCTTCGTCCACGGCCCTCCCGTGAGACTTAACGCAGCAGCTGCATGACCTGCTGCTGGGCCTGGTTGGCCTGCGCCAGCATGGCCTGCGCGGCCTGGCCGAGCACCTGCGAGCGCGCCAGGTTGGTGGTTTCCGCCGCAAAGTCGGCATCGACGATCCGCGAGCGCGAGCTGACCAGGTTGACCGAGTTGGAGCTGAGGTTGTTCACCGTGGCTTCCAGCCGGTTCTGCACGGCACCGAGCTTGGCGCGATCAAGGTTGATCGAGTTGAGCGCTTCATCGATCGAGTCGAGCGCGGCGGTGGCGCCCTGCTGCGTCGTCACATCGATGTCCTGCAGCTTCAGGCCACCCTTGTCGGTGCCATAGCTGTTTTCCTCAAAGCCGAGCTTGGTGAAGTTGGAGGCCGTGCCATAGCCAAGGCTGCCGGCCTTGACTTCGATGGCGGTGGCCGACTTGAGCGAGACCGTGGAATAGGCGGTCTGCACCGTGGCGGCGGAAAGGTCCGTCGGGTCCGCGACGCCAAGCACCGAGTAGCTGGTGTTGGTGCCCTTGATCGTCGATGTGCCGAGGCCGAAGTTGGCGGCCGTGGCTTCCGCAGTGTCGAAATAGACGCTGACGTTGCGGCCATCGGCTGCTGTCAGGTCCAGCCCGCCGCGGCCATTGTCCGAGGCAACGACGCCGGTGAGACCGGTGTACTTGTTGACCTCGCTGATGACATTGTCCCGCGTCGCCTGGGCGCTGTCGTTCTGGTTGAGCGTGATGTCCATGTTGACACCGTTGATGCCCAGCGTGGCGGTGGCGGTGGTGCCGATGACGGTGGTGACGGTGCTGGACAGCGTCATGGCGTTGGCCTCGGCCGTGACGCCGGTTTCCGCGCTGGAAGCGTTGATGGCGCTGGCGATGGAGATGGCGCTGGCCGCCTTTTTGGACGAGACAGCGGCCGTGGACGAGAAGATGTCGTCCGTATCGGCAGCGGCGCGGATGTTGACGCCGTTGATGCTCAGATCACCATTGTTGAGCGTGATCGCCGTGGCGGCGTTGGTGGCGACAGCCCGGCTGTCACTGTTCACGGTCGAGACGCCGCGCTCGAAGCTGCCTTCGGTCAGGCCCGAGCGGCTGATGCGGCCGGCGCCGGTGGTGCCGATCTCGATCGGCTGGCCGGTGTTGGAAACCAGCGAGAAGGTGCCGGACTGGGCGCCGGACTTGACGCCGGTGGCAGCCGACGTGAGCGTCGTGAGGCTGACGACGATGTTGCGGCCATCAGCAGCTTCAAGGCGGATGCCGCCATTGTCATCACCCGTATCGATGGCGGTGACGCCGGTCTGGCCCGAGATGGCGTTGATCGCATCCAGCGTCAGCTTGCGGCTCTGCGCGGCATTGGTGGTGGTGGCGATCGAGTCCGTGGTGATGCCGTTGATGGTGACCGTGCCGGTGAGGGCAGCGGCTGTCATCGCCGAGCCGGTCAGCACGGTCTTGCCGACAACCGCCGTCACGCCGGTTTCAGCGCTGGACTTGTTGATGGCGGCGGCCTTGGCGAGCGCCGATGCGGCCTTTTCCGTGGACGACACATTGTCATCATCGGCCGAGCCCGAGGCGATGGTGACGCCGTTGATGATGAGATCACCGGCTGTCAGCGACTGGTTGGCCGTGAGGTTGGTGGCGGTGGCTTCAAAGCTGCCGGTGGCGGTGAGCGCCGGGGTGCGGCCGGTGCCGAGGTCCGAAATGCGGGCCGAGCCGATATCGAAGCTCACGGTTTCCCCGGCGCGGCTGCCGGTCTGCAGCAGCAGGTTCTTAGCCGAGCCATCGAGCAGCTTGATGCCGTTGAAGTTCGTGCGCTGGCCGATGTTGTCGATTTCGCCGGTCAGCTGATCGACTTCGGCCTGCAGCGCCACGCGGTCGTCACCGGTGATGGTGCCGTTGCTCGCCTGCACGGCGAGTTCACGCATGCGCTGCAGCATGTTCGTCACTTCGCCCATGGCGCTTTCCGCCGTCTGCGCCATGCTGATGCCGTCATTGGCGTTGCGGATGGCGACAGCAAGGCCGCGGACATCGGCGGTCATGCGCTGCGAAATGGCGAGGCCGGCAGCATCATCCTTGGCGGAATTGATGCGCTGGCCGGTGGAAAGGCGCTCCATGGCCATCGTCAGGCCACTCTGCGCGACGCGCTGGCCCGACTGGGCCGTGAGCGCGGAGATGTTGGTATTGATCACCGTCATGTGTCTAACTCCCGGTTCGGTTCCCCGGGCTCCGTGGGATCACGGGGCGCCGTGAGCCAAGAAGCGGCGCCGCGGCGGAATCATTAACTCTGTTGTGCATTTCAGGGCTATGAGGCGGCGATGAGCGACCATTCCCCCTCCGCACCCACCCCTGTAACGGCAGCACCGCCGGCCTCCACCAGCGAGCGCGTGCAGGGCCTGCCCTTCGGGCTGCTGTACCGTGACACCCACCTCATCATCATCGACAAGCCCGCCGGCCTTGCCGTACACCCCGGCCCGCAGACGCGGGACAGCTTGGAGGATTTCCTGCCGATCCTTGCCATGGGCAACCAGCGGCTGCCGGTGATCGCGCACCGGCTGGACCGGGACACCTCGGGCTGCCTGATCGTGGCGCGGCACCCCAAGGCTATCAAGCGCGTCTCGATGCTGTTCGAAGCCGGGCAGGTGAAGAAGACCTATTGGGCCGTGCTGGAAACGCTGCCAGAGGCCGAGAGCGGCACGGTGGATGCACCGCTGCACAAGATCTCCAGCGCCGAGGAAGGCTGGCGCATGATCATCGACAAGCGCGGCAAGCGCGCCGTGACGCACTGGCGGGTGATCGACAAGGCCGCCAGGCTGGTGGAGTTCACGCCCGAGACGGGCCGCACGCACCAGCTGCGCGTGCACGCCGCCTCACTCGGCTGCGCCATCCTGGGGGACCCGGTGTATGGCGCCGGCAAGGGGCCGATGCGGCTGCACGCCCGGGCGCTGGACCTGCCCTATGACGCCGCGGCGCCGCTGCACATCGTGGCGCCGCTGCCGGCGGACTGGCCGTCGCAGGCACTGTTTTCCCCCGCCAATCTCGGCTGAGGCGCCCGGCGCGCCGAATTTGTCGGAGTGTGGCGCTTTGGACTCAGCCGACGCGCGCTCGCTGCGCGTGCGGCGGCCCGATGCACCGGATATGGGCGGCGGCGGGCGGCACATCCCCAGATGTTGTGGCGACTGTAAAACGCTGTGCTGCGTGCACCGGCCAGTGTGAAGAGATGTCAAAAGCCTTGAAGCAGTTAATGAAGCCTTCATCCGAAATGACTGTTTGACAAGGCGAATCCACAACTGGCAGAATCTTGCACTTGGGCTGAAGCACAAGGGAGGGCTGCGTGCAGATTGCAAATCATCACTGTCGCTATCCTTCGTGGCTTGCAGCCGAAGCGATGATTGGCTGCGCCATTGCGCGCCCGTCGCTCTGAACAGGGGCCCGCAAGACCATGACCCAGAGCCACAGCTTTTCGATGCAGGACGCGATCAACAAGCGCCCGCAGTTCATCATCGGCCGGATCGAGACGATCAACTTCGCCAGCGCCACGGCGCGGCTGGACCGGGACGCCTTCGAGGCGCTGCGCGCCAGCACCGACGCCGCGGTGCGGATTTCCGGCGGCATCGGCGGCCAGGTCAAGATCTTCAGCGAGGGCAGCTGGGCGCTGTGCAACATCCGCGACACCAAGGTGGAGCATGGCGGCGACGGCACGATCATCATCAGCATCGATTTTCTGGGCGAGGCCGTGCAGAATGAGGACGGCAGCCTCAGCAGCTTCCGCCGCGGCCTGACGCGCTATCCGCACATCGGCGACGATGTGTTCGCCGTGACGCAGCCGGACATGGATGAGCTGTTCGGCCCGGATACGGCGCCGCATATCGAGATCGGCACGGTCTACCCGACCAGCTCGGTGCGCGCCTCGCTGCTCATCGATCCACTGCTCGGCAAGCATTTCGCGCTGCTCGGCTCCACCGGTTCGGGCAAATCCACCGCTGCGGCGCTGATCCTGCACCGGATCATCGACAAATCTCCCGAGGGGCACATTGTCGTGCTCGATCCGCATGGCGAATATTCAGCGGCCTTTGCCACCAAGGGTGTCAACTTCAACGTCGACAACCTGCAGCTGCCCTATTGGCTGATGAACTTCGAGGAGCATTGCGAGGTGTTCGTCACCAGCGATGGCTCGGAGCGCGACCTGGATTGCTCGATCCTTGCCAAGTGCCTGCTGGCGGCGCGCTCCAAGAGCACCATGGCGAGCCGCTACCCCGAGCTGACGGTGGACAGCCCGGTGCCCTATATGGTGGCGGACCTTGTCAGCGCGCTGGATGCGCAGATGGGCAAGCTGGAGCACAGCAGCGAGATTTCCCGCTACCTGCGCGTCAAGAACCGCATCGAGAGCATCCAGCGGGACTCGCGCTACACCTTCATGTTCAACCGCTCGCTGGTGGCGGACACCATGAAGCTGTTCCTGTCGCGCATCCTGCGGCTGCCCAGCCTCGGCAAGCCGATCTCGGTGATCGACCTTTCCGGCGTGCCGTCGGACATCGTGTCCGTGGTGGTGGCGCTGCTCTCCCGCATCGTGATGGATTATGCCATCTGGTCCCGCCAGGAGCGGCAGCGGCCGATCCTGCTGGTCTGCGAGGAGGCGCACCGCTATGTGCCCGCCGAGCTGACCGCCTCGGGCGCCGCCGTGCGCAAGGCGCTAGAGCGGATCGCCAAGGAGGGCCGCAAATATGGCGTGGCGCTGGCGCTGGTGACGCAGCGGCCGTCCGATCTCGCCGAGGGCACGCTCTCCCAGTGCGGCACCATCATCAGCATGCGGCTCAACAACGAGCGTGACCAGACCTGCGTGCGCAACGCCATGCCGGAAGGCGGGCGCAGCTTCCTCGATGCCATTCCGGCGCTGCGCAAGGGCGAGTGCATCATCTCGGGAGAAGGCGTGGCGATTCCGCTGCGCGTCCAGATCGACATGCTGGAGGAAGAGCTGCGGCCGCGCTCCGAGGATCCGTCCTTCGCCCGGCAATGGTGTGACGTGGGCGGCGAGGACGAAGCACTCGACCGCACCATCAGCCGCTGGCGCACCCAGGATTACCATGGAGCCGATGGCACGACCGGCGCCAAGGGCCATGATGCCGTCTCGCGCCTGCTCTCCCGCGAGGCCGCACCGGGCCTGCGCAACAGCCTGCTGCGCTCCGCCTGAGCAGGAGTGCTCAGGCTGAGCGGGAGCGCGCTGCTGTCTGCCCGCGCGGCTGGAAGCCGATGAACTCGGCATAGCTGTCAGACAGCGTCGCCAGCCGCATGTGCACCTGCTCGGCGCCGATGATGCCGACCACATCATCGACCAGCAGGTTGAGCAGCGAGCCCAGCGCGGTGTTCATGTCCCAGAAGTGCCCGAGGCTGACCTCCGCCACCAGGATATGCGGCGTCAGGTCCCGCGCCCAGGGGCAATAGGGGTCTGTCACCACCACCACCGGCACGTCGCGCGCCACTGCCCGCTCGGCCAGCAGCCGGAAGTGCCGGGAGTAGCGCCGCACATCCACCAGCACGAGCGCATCGCCCGGCCCGGCCTCGGTGATGATCTCGTCATAGAGCCCGGCCCGGCCATCATGGCTGCGCACGCCCGGCCGCACATAGCCGAGATGATGGGCAAAGCCCGCCGCCAGCGCCCGCTCGGTCTGGAAGCCGGCGACATGCACGTTGCGCGCACTGGCCAGCAGCTCCGCGATCGCGGTCCAGCCCGGAGTCTTGGCCAGCGCATAGACATCCGCGATCGCCGCCATCTCGGCCCGCAGCCGCGCATCGGGCGCGCCGGCCTCCGGGCGCTGCGCCGGGGTGAGCAGCCAAGGCGCCTCCCCCATCTCGGCCCGCAGATCATCCTTCAGGCCGGAGAGGCCGGAATAGCCCAGCTCCTTGAGGAAACGGCCGACGGTCATCGCCGAAACGCCGACGCGCTGTCCGATGGAGGCCGCCGTCTCGAACGGCACGCTGGGCAAATTCTCCAGCAGCCAGCCGGCGATCATCCGCTCGGCGACTGTCAGGCTCTCATAGCGCTCCTGAAGGAGGCGGACGACCTTGCTTGTCATGTTGCTTGGCTAACATGCAGGCGAAGCTGTGCAAAGCGCCTTCATTACAAAAAAGCAACGTGCGGTTAACAGCCGGTTCCACCCTCAGGGCTGCGGCTCCCCGCCCACATTGGCCTGCAGCGCCGCCGGCTCGAACCACACCGGCTTCCATTTCTCCGCCGCAAACAGCGCCGCTTGATCATTGTAATGCGGCGAGCGGCTGCGGATGGTGGCCGCGCCGAATTGGTGGATGCTCTCGGACCGCACCGCGCCGCCCTTCGGCCATTCCACCACCATCATGAAGCCATCGCCATTGAAACCGGCGCGGTGGCCATCCCCATCCGGCGCGCTGTAAATGGCGCGGAGCGCATCCGGGCCGCCGGCGACAGGCACATCGACACTGCCGCGGTGCACCCGCAGCATCGCCTCCAGCGGTGGATCGAGCCGGCCATGGGCGCCCTGCACTTCGTCCACCGCCTCGCGCAGCGCCACGGCGGCATCGGGCAGCGGCAGCCCGCCATAGCCGGAGCGTGCGCCCCGGCCGATCACGGCGGTGGCCAGCGCATCGGCCTTGCCCACGCCATCCAGGGACCAGTCCCAGGTGGCGAGCAGGGCCTTTGCCGCCGCAAGGTAGGGCGCGGCGGCGGTGTCCACCGCCATCACCATCGCCATCCAGCGGCCGGCCCAGCCGGCCTTGCTGTAGCCCTTGTCGAACTTGATGCGCAGCAGCGCCTCGCGGCTGATCGGACCTTTCAGCTCGGCGAACAGCGCCTGGTAGCGCAGCGCCCGGTTGGTGACATAAGTCTCCAGCCCCAGCTCCTCGGCAAAGCCCGCCGGGTCCAGCTCATCGGCCGGCGAGGTGCTGAGGAACGGCGTGTTGTTGGCATTGCCGACCCAGCCCGAAGCCGGATCGATGACCTGCGGGTAGCCGGCATAGGGAATGTAGCTGGTCCACAGCGTTTTGGCCGTGTCGCCGGGCAGCACGCCCTTCCAGTCATAGCCCTTGGCGCGCTCGGGGAAGCGGGCATTGTAGATCATCGCCACATGGCCCTGCGCATCCGCATAGACGAAATTGGTGCCGTTGACGGCCTGCATGGCCATCACCTGCTGCCACTCGGCAAAGCTGCGCGCCTTGTTGAGCCGGTAATATTGCTCGACCTGCCGGGCATCCCCGATGCCGGCGTAGCGCAACGCAAACGCCCCCTGGTCATTCTTGATGACCGGGCCGTGCACCGAGCGCCAGACCGTGCGCGGCACCGGCAGCACGATGGGGCCGAACTTGACGCGCAGCCAGACGCGGGATTTCTCCAGCGGCTTCCAAGTGCCATCGTAGCGGTAGTTCTCACCACTCGCATCGAGCACGAGCTTGTAGGTATCGATGAGATCGGGCCGGTTGACCGTGTTGGCCCAGCCCAGGTGCTTGTTGTGGCCCAGCAGCGGATAGGGCGCACCGGGGAAAAGCGCGCCGGCAAAATCCCAGCCCTGTTCCGAATGCACCACCACTTCCCACCAGCTCACCCCGCCCTCCCAGGGCTGGTGGGAATTGATGACAAGCCGGGTCGTGGCATCATCGGAGCGCGCCGCTGTCACGGCAAAGGCGTTGGAGCCGCGCTCATCGGTGGGGCCGGAATCGCGCGGCGGCAGCTTGCCCTCCACCAGCGCCGCCAGCGGCCGGTCCAGCCCGAAGAAGAACGGCGAGCGCAGCATGAAGCCGGCCACGATGTCCTCGCCATTCACCGGAAAAAGCCCGCGCAGCCGCTGCTCGCCGGGGTGGCTGGCGGCGTAGCTGTTCAGCCCGCGGGCATAGGCCTCCATGATGGCGCGGGTCGCCGGCGAGAGCGCGCCATAGCCCTTGGCGGCATCGGCATTGGCATTGATCACGGCGCGGGCGAAATCCACCTTGGCGCCATCCTCCCCGGTGATCGCCCCGGCCCGGCCGCGCACGGCGGCGACAACCTCCTCCAGATTGGCGAAATCATCCTCGGCATGGGCGATGGCCAGCCCATAGGCGACATCGGCATCGGTGCGGCCAAAGATGTGCGGCACGCCATGGCTGTCCCGCACGATACGGACGTTGTGGCGCACCTGCGGATCGGCCCGGCTGGCCTCGGCGGAAAGATTGTCCCAGCTCGCCAGCCCGACAAACGCGGTGGCGGCGACAGCGAGAACGCCGATGGAGCCGCGCAGCAACCAAGCCATGGTCTAGCGCTCGCCCCGGATGGTCAAGCTGGCCATGGCCATGACAACAAAGCGATTCTGCATGGAAACTCCCCTTCGCTCCTTGCTAGGGGGCAAGCTTGGCAGGGGCAAGCGCGGCGCCGGTACTGCGACGTTTGCGGCGGGAGGCTAAGGCGGCAGGCTCAGGCCGCCAGATCAGCGAGCGGCATCTCGACTTCGGCAAGTGCAGCGAGGAATTCGTCGCAGCTGTTCTCCCAGCTGTAGCCGGCGCCATAATCGGCACAATCGGCCCGGTTGGCCAGGAGCGCATCGGCCATGGCGCGGGAGAAATCCTCATCGACACCGCCAACCCGTGGCCCGCAGCGTGCTCCAACGCCCCGCCCCTCGGGGCCAAGGATATCGAGCGGCCCCGGCACCGGATAACCGGCCACCGGCGTGCCACAGGCCAGCGCCTCAATGATGACGAGGCCGAAGGTATCGGTGCGCGAGGGGAAGGCCAGCACATCGGCGCCGGCATAGGCGCTGGCCAGCGCCTCGCCGTGCAGCGCACCAAGGAACACCGCCTGCGGATAGCGTGCCTGCAGCGCGGCGCGGGCCGGGCCATCGCCCACCACCACCTTGGCACCCGGCCATTCGGCGGCGAGAAACGCCTCGATGTTCTTTTCCACCGCCACCCGGCCAACGTGTAGCGCGATGGGGCCGGCGAGGCCCGCAAACGCCGGATGCGGCGCGCGGTCCGGCGTGAACAGGCGCAGATCAACGCCGCGGGTCCAGGGCCGGGTGCGGGTGATGCCGTGCGTCGCCAGTTCCTCGGCCAGCCGCGGCGTCGCCACCAGCACATGGCGCGCCGGCCGGTGGAAACGCTCGAGCATCCGCCAGAACGGCGCTGGCGAAAGCCCGGTGCGCGCCGCGACATAATCCGGAAAGCGCGTGTGGAACGAGGTGGTGAACGGCACGCCATGGCTGAGGCACCAGCTGCGCGCCAGCCAGCCGAGCGGGCCTTCGGTGGCAATGTGCACGGCATCGGGATCAAAGCCGGCAATCGCCGCCGCGACGCGCCGCCGGGTGGTCAGCGCCAGCCGGATTTCCGGATAGCTCGGCATCGGCACGGAGAAGAAGCGATCGGGCGTGATGGTCTGCAGCCGGTGGCCGCGCGCCGTCGCCATGTCCGCCACCGTGCTCAGCGTGCGCACCACGCCATTCACCTGCGGCGCCCAGGCATCCGAGACAAGGGTGATACGCATCAGGCGAAAACCGGCTCGAGTGCAGGCTCGGCGTGTTCAGGCTCCGGCTCGGGTGGCGCTTCGGCAAGCCGGTGCAGCGCCGCCACGCGCTTGGCCCAATCGATGATCTCGATGCGGCCATCCATATGCTCGACAAGCGCGGTGCAGCTTTCCACCCAGTCGCCATCGTTCATGTAAGTGATGCCATCGAAATCCCGGATCTCGGCGCTGTGGATATGGCCGCAGACAACGCCATCGACGCCGCGCTCGCGGGCAGCATGGGCCACCGCCTCCTCGAAGCGCGAAATGAACGACACGGCGTTCTTGACGCGCTTCTTGATGTGCGCCGAGAGCGACCAATAGGGCAGGCCGAACTGGCGGCGGGCGGCATTGAACCAGACATTGGCGCGCAGCAGCACCGAGTAGCCAATGTCCCCCAGAAACGCGAGCCAGCGGGCATAAAGCACAATGCCATCGAACTCGTCGCCATGCAGCACCAGGAAGCGCTTGCCGTCCGCAGTGGTGTGGATGGCCTCGTGCAGCACTTCCACACCGCCAAAGGCGAGGCCGGTATAGTCCCGCAGCGCTTCATCATGATTGCCCGGCACATAGACGACACGGGTGCCCTTGTTGGCCAGCTTGAGGATGCGGCGGATGACGTCGTTATGCCGGGGCGGCCAGTACCAGCCGCGCTTCAGCCGCCAGCCATCGATGATGTCCCCCACCAGGTAGAGCGTCTCCGGCTTGATCGAGCAGAGGAAATCATGGAGCAGCTCGGCATTGCAGCCGGCGGTGCCGAGATGGGTATCCGAGATCCACACCGTGCGCAGCTTGAGCTTGCCGCGCGGCGTCAGTTCCTCCTCATGCTGCCAATGCTTCTTGAAGCCGTTGCCGAAGGACGAAACCGCGTCCCGGGCGAGGAGAGAACCAGCGTCGGTGCCCGCAAAGGCCGCCAGGGGGTGACTTGCCATGCCATTCGGCCTTCAGTCTGCCTCAGATGGCGAGCCTCTACATGATGTGCATGACAATGATGTGTCAGCAGGATGTTGTGGCCTTCCGGGGGCTCATGGCCAGTAGCGCAGGCGCAGCTCGCGCTTGAGCAGCTTGCCGCTTTCCAGCCGGGGCAGCGCCTCCACAAAATCCACAGAGCGCGGGCATTTGAAGCCGGCGAGCTGCGCCCGGCAATGCGCGATCAGCGCCGCTGCCAGCGCCGGGCTGGCGACCTGGCCGGGGGCAAGCGTGACCACGGCCTTCACCGCCTCGCCCATCTCGGCATCCGGCACGCCGATGACGGCTGCATCATCAACCGCCGGGTGCATGATCAGCAGGTCCTCCACCTCCTGCGGGTAGATGTTCACCCCGCCCGAGATGATCATGTGGGAGCGCCTGTCAGTGAGGTAAAGATAGCCCTCCTCGTCCACCCAGCCCATGTCTCCCAGCGTGGCAAAGCCGCCGGCTAGCCGGCTCTCCGCTGTCTTGGCGGCGTCCTCATGGTAGCTGAAGCTGCCACCGCCCGAGAACCACACAGTGCCGACTTCGCGCGGCGGCACCGCCTTGCCGTCCTCATCGAGAATATGCAGCGTGCCGAACACGGCGCGGCCCACCGAGCCGGGGTGGGCCAGCCACTCCTCCGGGCCGATGGCTGTCATCCCCGCGCCCTCGCTGCCGGCGTAGAATTCGAAGATCCGCGGCCCGAACCAGGCGAGCATGGCGCGCTTCACCTCCACCGGGCAGGGCGCGGCGGCGTGGATGACCTTTTGCAGCGACGTGAGATGGTAGCGGGCGCGGGCGGCCTCCGGCAGCCGCAGCATCCGCACGAAATGCGTCGGCACGAACTGCGCCAGCGTGATGCCGAAGCGATCGATGGCGGCCAGCGCCTGCTCGGGATCGAACTTCTCCATCAGCAGCACGGTGCCGCCGGCGCGCATGACGGTGAGCGACCAGACCAGCGGCGCGGCATGGTAGAGCGGCGCCGGGCAGAGGTAGCGCGTGGCGGCGCCAAAGCCATAGCCATCGATGATCACCTGCACGGACGGGTGCACCGTGCCATAGGGCGCCTCCGCGGTGGCGGCATGGACGATGCCCTTGGGCTTGCCGGTGGTGCCCGAGGAATAGAGCATCACCGCGCCCTCGATTTCGGGCGCGCTCGGGCTGGCGGAATGGCCGAGCGCCAGGCTCTCCAGCCGCTCGAAGCCGGGAATATCCCCGCCAAAGGCGATGCAGCGGATGTCCCGCCCCTGCCCCAGGCTTTGCGCCATCGGCCCGAGCGCGGCGTGCGCCAGCAGCAGCCGGGCGCCGCTGTTATCGAGAATATAGGCGCCTTCCTCGGGCTTGAGGTGCCAGTTGATCGGCACATATCGCGCGCCGCAGCGGATTGCGGCCCAATAGACGCCAAAGGCCTCGATGCGGTTTGGCGTCAGGATGGCGAGCCGCGTGCCGGGCGTGATGCCGGCGGCGCGCAGGGCATTGGCCCAGCGCGCCGAGGTTTCAGCCAATTCGGCAAAGCTCCAGCCGATGCCGGTTTCGGCCGCGATGACGGCAAGACGACCCGGCGCTTCAAGGGCAACACTGTCAGGGGTCATTCCAGCACTCCGGCACGGCGCAACGCGGCAATGCGCTCAGGGGTGTAGCCGAGGAAATCGGCCAGCACGGCATCGGTATCACCGCCGATGACCGGGGCCGGGCGGCGGACTTCTCCGGGCGTCTCGGAGAGGGTGTAGCGCGAGCGCTCGAACACGCTCACCCCGCCCAGCGGGTGCGGCAGGCTCTGGAAATGGCCGCTGTGCACCAGCTGCGAATCCTCCAGCATCTCGCGGCTGCCCGCCACGACATGGCAGGGCACGCCGATGGATTGCACCAGCGCCTCGACCTCGACAGGCGGCAGCAGCGCCGTCCAGGCGTTGACGACAGCCTCCAGCCGGTCCTCCTCGGCCTTGCGGCCGGCGAGCGTGGCGAAGGCGGCATCCTGCGCCTCGCCGCCGATCAGCGCGGCCAGCCTTGCCCAGTCCGCATCATCCCGCGCCACCAGCGCCACCCAGCGGCGCTTGCCGGCCTCGCCATCACCGGCGCGGAACACGCCATGCGGCGCCATCGCCTCGGCGCGGTTGCCCATGGCGCCGGCCATCCGGCCTGTCGCGGCGGTCTCGGCGATCTGGGGGGCAAGAAACTGCAACCCGGCTTCCACCTGCGAGACATCGAGCCAGGCCCCCTCGCCCGTCCGCCGCCGATGGTCGAGCGCCGCCAGCAGAGCCAGCAGCGAGAAGCGCGGCGCGACATAATCCGTATACGGCCCGAACGGCCCCACCGGCTCGGCCCCCGGCCAGCCGACGATGTTCTGGAAGCCCGACATCGCCGCGCCGATATTGCCAAAGCCCGCCACGCCCGAGAGCGGCCCGGATTGCCCCATCAGCGAGGTGCTGAGCATGATCAGCCCCGGCTTGATGGCGCTGAGCGCGGCATAGGACAGCCCCCAGCGCGCCATCTGGCCGGGCGCGAAACTCTCGACCACCACATCGGCCCAGCCGACCAGATCCCGCACCACCGCCTGCCCGTCCGGGCTGGCCAGGTCCAGCGCCAGCCCCAGCTTGCCGGCGTTGCTGTTGTCATACAGCCCGGAGCGCAGCACATCGGGCTTGCCGCCGGGGAACGGCCCCATCACCCGCGCCGTCTCGATGCGCTTGCCGCTCTCGACGCGCACCACGGTGGCGCCATAATCCGCCAGCGAGCGGCCCACCAGCGGCCCCGCGACCACCCAGGCGAGATCCAGCACCTTCAGCCAGCCCAGCGGCGCGCTCATGCCAGTATCTCCGCATCATGCTCACCCAGCGCCGGCGCCGGGCGCAGCGCCACCGGTGGCACGCCCTTCACAAAGCTGCCCGGCACGGTGCGCCGCGCCCCCGAGGCCTCCTCCAGCGTCACGAAGTTCTGCCGCGCGGCGTTGTGCTCGCTGGCCAGCAGGTCCGCCATGGTCATCAGCGGTGCCAGCAGCAGCTTGTGCTTGATGGCCAGCGCGCTCAGCTCCTGCTTGGAGAACTGCGCCAGATGCGTCGCCACCTCCTCGCGCACCCGCTCCAGCGCCTCGTCGCTGATCTCGCCCGAGAGAATGCGCGGCGGCAGGGTGATCCAGTCCCAGCCATGGAACTCCGGGCTGAGCGCGCCCTCCGCCTTCATCCAGGCCATCAGGTTGTTGGTGAAGCGCCCGGCGGCGGGGCCAGGGCCGAGGTTGAGCTCGGCCAGCCCATCGCGCACAGTCCATTTGTTGCGCCGGGTCCGCGAGCCGCTGCCGCTGAGGTCCAGCTCCTTCTTCTTCGGCTTCGGGCCGCTGGCCGGCCCCAGGGAAAAGCCGGTGTGGCCAATCGGTTCCGAGAGGATGTGCGAGAGCGTAGCCTGCGCCACGCTGGCCTGCGCCGTGATCTCGACATGCTGGCCACGCCCGCTCGCCACCCGGGCGAAATGCGCGATCATCGCCGCGTCCGCCGCATCCGAGGCGGCGTGCAGCCAGCTTTGCGGCACGGAAATCGCCAGCGGTGCGCCCGGCCCATCCCGGCTCGGCAACAGCGGCCCACCGGCGGCCCAAAGTGTCAGGTCTGCCGCGGCATAGCCGGCCTTGGGGCCAGTGCTGCCAAAGGCGGTGATGGAAACGGTGATGAGCCGCGGGTTGGCGGCGCGCAGCGCGGCAAGATCGAGCGGCTGCGCGCCGGATTCGAACAGGAAATCGGCCGTCATCGCCAGCTCGGCAAGCTTTGCCCGCCCTGCTTCGCTCGCCAGATCGAGCCGGATGCCGCGCTTGCCCGCTGCATAGGCTGACCAGAACAGCGAATTGTCCCCCGCCGGCGCATCATCCGCGAACGGCCCGACACGCCGCGCCGAAGAGCCTTCCGGCGGCTCGACCTGGATGACATCGGCGCCGAGTTTGGCCAGCATCTGCCCGGCGAGCAGCCCGCGCTCGTCCGTCAGGTCGAGCACGCGATAGGGGGCGAGAAAGCCGCTCATCGCCCGGCCGCCAGCCATTGCCGCATCATCTTCCCCAAGGCGTTTTCCTTTGTGGCGCGCAGGCTAGGACGGCAGCACGGATTTTGCCATGCCCCCATATCCGGCAGGCCATGGGCAGCGCCGGATGCTGCTAACCAGCGCAATCCGCTGTTCCAACCCGAGAGATTCCATGGACCTGAATGCACCCCCCGCGCCTGACAGCCTGCAGGAATCGCTCGGGCAAGTGCGTGTCCTGCAGTTCGAGCCGGGGCGGGCGCGGATCGAATATCGCTGCGGGCTGCACATGTGCCACTCCGGCGGCGTGGCGCAGGGCGGCTTCGTGCATGGCTGGATCGATGCGGCGATGGCCCATGCCATCATGGCGCAAACCGGCACCGGCATGGTGCCGATGACGCTGGAAATGAAGACCAGCTATTTCGCTCCCACCCGCCCCGGCCTGGTGGTGGCGGAAGGCTGGATCGAGAGCGGCAAGGGCCGCAGCTGGTTCGTGGAAGGCCGGCTGCTCGATCCGGATGGCAAGGTGCTTGCCAAGGCCAGCTCGACAGTGCGGCTGGTGGAACTTTCGGCCGTCACCCCGCGCTGAACTGCTCCTGCAAGCCACGGATCAGGCAATCCAGCCCGAAGAGATACTGCGCTTCGTCCAGCGGCCGGGCCAGCACGACGGCCACTTCCTGCACCGCCTCGGCCGAAATATCCTCAATGCCTTCCAGCATCGCCCGCACCTTGCCCACCCGCTCGTCAGCCGTGCGCGGCCGGGCTCGCTTGTGGCTCAGGGACCGCGCCTCCAGCAGCGCATAGCCGGTGGTGTAGCTGAGCAGCGCCCAATAGGTATCGGGCAGCATCGGCAGCGGTACGCCGGATGCCCGCAGCCGCTCGACGATGGCGGTGTTGGCCCGCAACGACACCGGCGAGCGCCGCATCTCACGGCCGAGCAGGTCCGCCAGTTCGGGGTGCACCAGCATGATGCCGCGCACGCCCAGCGAGATGCCGCGCGCCTGCTCCTGCCAGTCACCCGTCATCGCCGGCAGCGCAAAGCCCTCCACGACATGATCGACGACGGCCTCGAGCAGCTCGGACTTGTTGCTGTAATAGCGGTAGACGCTCATCGTGGAGGCGCCGAGCGAGGCGCCGAGTTCGCGCATGTTCAGCGCGTCCAGCCCATGGGCGTCGATCAGCCGGAGCGCGGCTGCCAAGATGGAGTCGCGGGAGAGTTCACCACGCTTGCGGGGCGTCCTTTTTATCATTCCCACGCCTCTGCCATTCCGGCTCTGTCCAACGTACCGGACGGAGTCATCGCGGCAATTCAGCCTGCGACTTGCGCTTGCCGATTTCAACCAAAATGCACGCTTACGTACCTTCGATTGCGATGAAACGCCTTAATCTTTCGCAATGCCGGCCGCGCCTCACGCCCGCAAAGGCTCCAACTGCCCCACCGGCAACCGCACCATGGCCGCTGCAAACAGCGCCGAGGCTTCCAGCCCGGCGAGCCAGGCCTGCAAGCGGGGCAGTGGCTGCGCCGCAAACCAGGCACGGTCCGTGGCGGCAAACTGCCGGACAAAGGGCATGATGGCGATATCGGCAAGGCCGCGCGTGGCACGGCACAGATGCCCCGTGGCAGCGAGGCGCGCCTCCAGATCGACCAGAATATCGAGGCCCTGCGCGCGGTGGGCCGCACTGTCACTGCCATGCCGCTCGGGGTATTTATAGCGATCGAGATGGTGCTTGAAGGCACCGTCGTTGCGGGCGACCAGCGCCACATCGGCAGCGCCGAGCCAGTCCTCCGGGTCCGAGCGGTGCAGGGCCCAGGCCATGATATCAAGGCTTTCGTCCAGCACGCTACCATCGGGCATCAGCAGCACCGGCACGGTGCCCTTGGGCGAGGCCTGCAGCAGTGCCGCCGGCTTGGCAGCGAGGGAAACCTCCTGGACCAGCACCGGCTGCCCGGCCACCAGCAGCGCCATGCGCGCCCGCATCGCATAGGGGCAGCGCCGGAAGCTGTAGAGAACCGGCGCTTCAGCCATCGTCGCGATGCGGGACAGCCATGCCGATATGGCTTTCTCCGCGCGCTACCGCCAGCTCGGCCTGGCGATGGCGCTCGGCATAGCCGGCGCGCTGGCTCTCGTCGCGGCTGCCGCTGCACGCCGGGCAGGCGATGCCGGGCACATAGAGGCTGGAGGCCCGGTCCTCGGCACCCAGCGGCATACGGCAGGCCCGGCAGAGTTCATGCGTGCCCTGCTGCAGGCCATGGCTAAGGCTGACCCGCTCATCGAACACGAAGCATTCGCCCTGCCAGCGGCTGTCCTCGGCGGGCATGTCTTCCAGATATTTGAGGATGCCGCCCTTGAGGTGAAACACCTCCTCCACACCTTCGCTCTTCAGGAAGGCGGTGGCCTTTTCACAGCGGATGCCACCGGTGCAGAACATCGCGACCCTGGCCCCCTCGCGCCCGTCGAACAGCGCGGCGCGGTTGGCGCGGAACCAGGCCGGAAAATCCCGGAAGGTCCGCGTCTGCGGATCGAGGGCACCGGCAAAGGTGCCGATCGCCACTTCATAATCGTTGCGCGTATCGATGAGGATGGTGCCGGGGCTGTCGATCAGTGCGTTCCAATCCTTCGGCGCCACATAGGTGCCACGGTCCTCCACATCGAGATCGGGCTGGCCCATCGTCACGATCTCGGCCTTGAGCCGCACCTTCATGCGGTGGAACGGCATCTGCGCCGCACTGGAGAGCTTCACCTCCAGCCCGCCACAGCCCGGCAGCGCGCGGATATGCGCCAGCGCCGCTGCAATGCCGCCAGCGGTGCCGGCGATGGTGCCGTTGATGCCCTCGGGCGCCAGCAGCAGCGTGCCGCGCAGGCCGGCATTGGCGCAAAGTTCCGCCAGCGGCGCCCGCAGCGCCGCGCAGTCCGCAAAGGCGGTGAAGCCGTAGAGCGCGGCTACTGTAATGTCTGTCGGCTCCACCTGGGCGGCCTCTCGGGGTTGCGATTGCGCCTGCCTTAGCGGCTCGCCGGGGCTGGAGCCAGCCTCAGCGCGTCCCCGCGTCGGCATTCAGCGCCACCAGCGCCCTCACCAGCTCTGCATCATCCGCCGGATCGATCGGCGCCTTGAAGACGCTGCGCATCTTCTCGACATTGGCCTGCCACTGCTTGCCGGTGAGCACCGGCTGGGTCGTCACCATGCTCACCGAATGGCAGGCGAGGCAGTTGGCATTGAGCAGGTCCCCCGCCGGCCCTTCCGGAAACATCTCCTCGTCAGCCGGAAGCTCCAGCGTGGTGGCACGGAGTGGCCCGGCAAAGCCGGTGGCACGCTGCGGCGGCACAGGGGCCGTGGTGCAGCCCAGCATCAGCAGCGCGGCGGCGATGGGGAGGCAAGACGCCCTCATGCCAGCACCAGCTGCACCGGCTCGACACAGCCGCGCTGGTAGCCCGAGGGGTTCCAGTTCGGCACCATGGCCTGCACCGCGCCGTCGCTGGCCGTGCAGCGGCTGAGCAGGGTCAGCGTGCCCGGTGCGGGCGTGGCGACACTGTGGGTGAAGCGGCGGAAGCCATAACGGCCTTCGTCCGGGCCAAGCGCCGCCGGCTGCCAGCTGCGGCCGCCATCGCTGGAAAGCTCCACGGCCTTCACGCCGGCAGCCCCGCCAAAGGCAATGCCGGAGAGCGCCAGCGCTGGCTGCCATGGCAGCGATGCGCCATCGCGCACATTGGTGAGGAACGAGCGCGGCACCATCGTGCTGATCGGGCGGGAGGGGAAATCGGCAGTTCCCGGCGCCACATGCGCAAAGGGCGCTGTGGGAATCTTGTAAGCCTTGGCGGTCCAGAAATTGCGGTCCTCGCTGTCCAGCACTTCAATCTGGTTGAGCGCCTTGATCCAGTAGGTCGAGTACCAGCCCGGCACCACCAGCCGCAGCGGGAAGCCGTTGAGCAGCGGCAGTTGCTCGCCGTTCATGGCAAACGCCACCATCACGTCATCGGTGAGCGCCATCTCCAGTGGCAGGGATTTGGCATAGGGGTCGGCATCGGTCAGCGGCTGGTCCAGCCCGCCGAAGCGCACGGCCAGCGCCCCGGCCTTCACCCCGGCGCGCGCCAGCAGGCTCTTGAGGCTCACGCCTTCCCACAGCGCATTGCCCATCGCGCCATGGGACCATTGCGCCCCGCCCAGCCGCGGCTCGAACAGCCCGCGCGAATTGCCTGCGCACTGGTTGACCGCCGCCAGCGCCATGCGCGGCAGCTTGAGCAGCTCGGCCAGCGACAGGCTCAGCGGCTGCCGCACCGCGCCGGAAATGCCCAGCCGGAACGCCTCGGTATCCACCGCCGCCGGGATGTCGCCCCAATGCCAGCGGACGTAGAAGCGATCATTGGGGGTGAACACGCCCTCGTTGAACATCTCGAACGGCGTTTCCAGCAGCGGTGGCCGGGCGCGCTGCACGATCATCTCGCCCTTGCCCGGATAGGCGCTGCTCAGCGGCCGCAGCCGGGGCCCGCCGTTGAGCAGCAGCCGCGCCGGAGCCGCGCCGGCAGGATTGGCCGTGGCGGTGGCCAGCAGGCCGCCGCCAGCCGCCGCCAGGCCCAGCAAGCGCCGCCGGGCCAGCCGGCTGGCCAGCAGGGAATCAAGCCGGTCCACCGTGTGCGTCACAGCACCAGCGGGGCGTGGGCGATGTGCGGCAGGACGTGGCGGGCGAAGAGATCGCACTCGGCGGCATGCGGATAGCCCGAGAGGATGAAGGCATCGATGCCCTCGGCCTGGTAGGCGCGCAGCTTGGCGAGCACCTGATCGGGGTTGCCGACGATCGCAGCGCCGCAGCCCGAGCGGGCGCGGCCGATGCCGGTCCACAGATTGTCTTCCACAAAGCCGTCACCACCGGCAGCGCCGCGCAGCGCCGCCTGGCGGGCAACGCCGGTGCTCGCCGAATCCAGCGACTTCTGGCGGATCGCCTCGCCCTGCGCGGCATCGAGCTTGGAGAGCAGGCGATCGGCATAGGCCCGCGCCTCCTCCTCGGTGTCCCGCACTATCACATGCGCGCGATAGCCGAACTTCAGCGTGCGGCCGAAGCCGGCGGCACGGCTGGTCATGTCGGCGATGGTCTCGCGCACCTTGTCCATGGTGTCCGGCCACATCAGGTACACATCGCAGGCCTCGGCGGCGGACTGGCGGGCATCCTCGCTGAGGCCGCCGAAGTACAGCGGCGGGCACTTGCCCGAGACGGTGCCGATGCGCGGCGGCGCGATATCGAGCTTGTAGAACTCGCCGTCGAAGGCGAGGTGCTCGCCCGACAGCATGGTCTTGAGGATCTTCATCACCTCGGTGGTGCGGCGGTAGCGCTCGGCGCTGGGCAGCGTATCCCCCGGCAGATCGGACGAGATCATGTTGACCGTCAGCCGGCCCCCCAAAATCTGGTCGAGGGTGGCGATGCGGCGGGCCAGCTGCGGCGGCCAGTCCTCGCCGATGCGCACCGCCATCAGCAGCCGCATGCGCTGCACCAGCGGTGCGATGGCGCCGGCAAAGATCGTCGTATCGACGCCGAGCTGGTAGCCCGAGGGCAGCAGGATATTGTCGAACCCGCCCTTTTCGGCCGTCAGCACGATGTTGCGGCAGTGCTCCCAGCTTGAGGCCAGCATCGGGTCCGGCACGCCCAGGAACTCATAATCATCATCACAAAGCGCCGAGAACCAGCTGATCTCGCAGGATTTCTGTGTGTTCGTCATGGGAGGGGAACTCCTCTGGAGGCAACAAGAACGGCATACCAGGAGGCGCGGGTCCAACGGACCTTGAAGGCATCCATGGCTTCAACGATGCGCTCGGCGCGCTGCGAGCCGACAATCGGGATCGGGCGCGACGGGTGCGCCATCAGCCAGGCATAGGCGGCGGCGGTGCGGGACACGCCGGCCTCTGCGGCAACGGCATCCAGCGCAGCGGCCACGGCCTGCTCGCGCGGCGTGCCGGGGTTGGCGATGCGGCCGCCACCGAGCGGGGACCAGGCCAGCACGGCCATGTTCATGGCAATCGCCTGGTCGAGCTCGCCATTCTCGACGGGGGCAATCTGCAGCGCTGAAATCTCGGGCTGAGTCGAGACGATCGGCATGGAGAGGAACGGCTGCAGCGCCGCGATCTGTGCGGTGGTGAAATTGGAGACGCCGAACGAGCGGATCTTGCCCGCGCGCTGTGCAGCCTCCATCGCCCTGGCGATCTCGCTCGGGTGCGTCAGGATATCGGGCCGGTGGATCTGCCACAGATCGAGGCACTCGACACCGAGCCGCGCCAGCGAGGCATCGATGGCGCTGGTGAGATAATCCGCGCTGGAATCATAGGGCGTGCCGATGACGATGCCGCCCTTGCTGGCCAGCACGATGCGGCGGCGCAGGCCGGGCTCGGCCGCCAGCACGCGCCCGAGCAGCACCTCGGAGGCGCCAAAGGCCTCGCCATTGTCCGGGCCGTAAATGTCGGCGGTATCGACAAAATCGATGCCGCAATCGATCGCGGCATGGAGCAGCCGGGCGGCGGCGGCGGTATCGGTGCCGCACAGCCGCCAATTGCCCCAGGCCAGCGATGAAACTTCAATCCCGCTTGTGCCGAGCGGGCGCCGGGCAGCGGGAGGCGTCAAGTCAGTCATGGTCGGTTGCATCCTTCAGGGGTACGCGGGCGACGGAGGCCCGCTCGATCAGTTCATGCGGAAGCCGGCGGTGCTGCACGCCGATACCGGCCAGCAGGATATCGGTGGCGGCATAGGCCAGCTCGCGGGTGGGCTGCTGGATGGTGGTGAGCTGCGGCCACACCATGCGGGCCAGCGTGGTGTTGTCAAAGCCCGCCACCGAGAGCTCCCGCGGCACATCGATGCCGCGGTCATGCGCCACCGAGAGCACGCCGGCCGCCATGTCATCATTGCTGGCGAAGATCGCGGTGGGCGGGTTCTCCAGGTCGAGCAGTTCGTTGGCGGCGGCCACGCCGCTGTCGAAATCGAACTGGCCCTGGCACATCAGCTGCGGCTCGAACACCAGCCCGGCCCTGTCCAGCGCCCGCCGATAGCCGAACAGCCGCTCATCCGACGCCATGTGGTCGACATGGCCCTTGATGAAGCCGATCCGCCGGTGACCATGGTTGATGAGATGGGTGGTCATGTCGTCTGCCGCCTGCGCATCATCCATGAACACCGATGAGGTTAGCGCATGGTTGGTGCCCGGCGAGATCCGCACGAAGGGAATCTCCATGGCCTCCAGCGCGCCCAGCACCGCGGCGCAATCCGTGACGGGCGAGGAGAGCACGACGCCATCGACATGGGTTTCCGTCACCAGCCCGCGCACCGCATCCGCCACGCGCGGATCGGCAACATCGACCGGCTGGGCGAGCAGGCGCATGCCCTCCGCCTGGCAGCGCTCCCAGCAGCCGGTCTGGATCTGGTTCATGTAGTAGGGGCTGTGATTGTCATAGATCAGCGCGATCTGGCCGGACTTGATGCCGGCGAGAATCCGCGCCGCCACGCTCGGCCGGAAGTCCAGCGCATCCATGGCGCGCTCGACCTTGCGGCGCATCTCGTCGCTGACATAGGGGTGCTTGTTGATGACGCGGCTCACCGTCTTCACCGAGACGCCGGCCAGCGCCGAAACATCGCGGATGTTGGACCGCTCGCCGCTGCGGGCGATAATGGTGCGCTCCTGGTCGCTCATGCTGCGCCTCCCACTGCCAGCGGCAGCGCCGCGAACAGTGCCGCATGGGCGCTGCCCGGTCGATAGAACACCGGCGGCGAGCCCAGCGGCGCCGCGATGCTGTGCGTGCCCGGCGGATAATCCTGCCCGCTCCAGACATGGTGCCACGGCGCATCGCCCGGCAAGTGCACAAGCCGCGCCGCCTGCCCAGCCTCGATCACCGGTGCCACCAGCAGGTCTGCGCCATAGAGATACTGGTCCTGCAGCGCGCCACAGGCGGCATCATCCGGATAATGCAGGAACAACGGCCGCTGCACCGGCAGACCGGTAGCGGCGGCCTCGGCGCACAGCGCCCGCACATAGGGCGCCAGAGCGGCGTGCACCCGTGTCATCGCGGCGAAGTGCGCCAGGATCTCGGGCGTGGAATCGATCTGCAGGTTGTCGTCCGGCCGGTTGCCCTCATGGGTGCGCATCACCGGGCTGAACGCCCCAAGTTCGGACCAGCGCATGATGAGTTCGGCGGTCCGCACATTGCCGTGCAGGCTGGTGTAACCGCCGACATCGCTGTGGCTGTAGGCATTGCCCAGCAGCCCGGCGGAGAGCGCCGCCGTGATCACCGTGCCGATGCCGTCATGGCGGGAAAAGTCCACGCACTGGTCCCCGGCCCAGAGCAGCGGGCAATGCGCCTGCACGCCCGAGAAGCCGGCACGCATGAAGAACAGCGCCTCGCCGGTCTGCCCGCGCGATTCGATCGCCCGTGCATTCACCTCTGCCCACAGCACCGGCCATTGGTTGTGCATCAGCATCGGGTCACTGCCATCGGCCAGCCGCAGGTCCACCGGCAGATACTCGCCAAAGTCCGCCATCCAGCCGGAGAGGCCAAAATCCAGCATCTCCTTGCCGATGATGCGCTCGGCGAACCATGCCCGGGTTTCAGGCCGGGTGAAATCCACCACGCCGCAATCGAACTCACCAAAATCGACGAGATACGGCTCATCCCTGTCCGGCTGCAGCGCCAGGTGGCCACCTTCGGCCGCCTCGACGAACTGGCTGCCATCCACGGCCAGATAGGGGTTCACATAGCCCATGAAGCGAATGCCGCGCGCCGCCAGCCCGGCAATGCGCTCCGGCAGGCCGGGGTAGCGCGCCGCGCTCCAGCGCCAGTCCCAGAACAGCCGGCGCCCAAAGCTGGTCTGGCGCACGCCGACCCAATCCTCGCACCACAGCGCCGAAAGCGCGGCGCCGGCCGCGATGATGGCCTCCAGCCGGGCAAAGCTGGCCTCGCCCTCCTTGAGGCCGATGATCGCGCCGCCGATCGCCCAGTCCGGCAATTGCGGCTGGCGGCCGAAATGGGTGGAAAGCGCACCGACCAGCGCCACCAGGCTATCGGCTGCAAAAAACTGCAGCCGCACATCGCCCTGCCAGACATGGATGCGATGCGCCTCGGGCGCGGTGAAATCCAGTTCGCTATAGGCGCTGCTCTCGAGGTGGCAGGCCAGGCGACCCTGCGTCAGGAAGGTCGGCTGCGGGTAGTTGGTGGTCCAATAGTCGCCGCCGGCCATGCCCTCGCGGTCCATGGTCTGCGTCAGCGCCGTGGTCTTGTCGCGGCCAACACCGGGCTCGCTCGTCCACATCGGAAAGACGCGGCCCGAGAGATCGAGATAGCTCATCTGCTCGCCGCCACCCCAGACCCGCTCGCCCGGCACCGCCACCAGGGACACCCAGATTCGGTCATGCGCCGCATCCAGCGTCCGCAGCCGCAAGCCGCCGCGCGCATCGGCGGTCACCTCCAGCAGCGGCGGGCCTTCGCTGTGCTCTGCCAGCAACACCCGGCCATTTTCGACCATCCCGGCATGACAGAGCAACACAGCATCCTGCGGCGCATCCGCAATGGCGAAATTGCCGCGCACCATGGTGATATCGGGCTGGCCACGGGCGATGCGAAAGGCCGGCGCGTCAGGGCGCTGGCGCAGGATCAGGCGCTCGCCCAACCGCACATCAAAGCCTTGCCCGCACTGTTCCAGACCGATGACCAAAACACTCTCCGTGCCAACCATCACGGGCGATTTCTGCCGCCCATCCCCTGCTGAACGGCGTATGACACCGCTTGACAGAAATTGGCAAGTACATCAGGAAAACAAAAAACCGGGCTCGACACCGGGGCAATTTCAAAAAGCGCAAAGCGCTGGTTTCAACAAGGGGAACACCGATGTCATCTCGTCCTAACCGCGCCCGGGCCACCGGCCGGGCCCTCGCCGTCATGCTCTCGACAACGGCGCTCATGGCCGCCAGCCCGGCCTTCGCCCAGATCGAAGAAATCGTCGTCACCGCCCAGAAGGTCTCGCAGAATCTGCAGGACGTGCCGATCTCGATCAGCGCCGTCACCGGCAGCGCGCTGGAGCAGGCCGGCGTCAAGAGCCTTGAGGACATCGCCACGCTCGTCCCGTCGGTGAGCTTCCGCAAGGGCACCACCAACGCCAACAGCGCCATCGTGATGCGCGGCGTCGGCACCATCAGCTTCTCCGTCGCCGCCGAGCCGAGCGTCTCCACCGTTGTCGATGGCGTCGTGCTCAGCCGCTCCGGCCAGTCGTTCCTCGATCTGGTTGACCTCGACCGGGTGGAAGTGCTGCGCGGCCCGCAGGGCACGCTGTTCGGCAAGAACGCCTCTGCCGGCCTCATCAACATCGTCTCCAAGGGCGGCACGGACAGCTTCGAGGCAGAAGCCTCGGTCTCCGGCACCACCGATGAGGAATATCGCGGCCGCGTCTCGCTGTCCGGCCCCATCGCCGAGAACCTCTCGGGCCGCATCACCGGCTATTACGGCAACTTCGATGGCAACCTCACCAACGTCTTTGGCGGCGGCAACAACACCGTCAACGGCTATGAGCATTACGGCGTTCGCGGCATCGTCGATTATGACAATGGCCCAGCCAAGATCCGCTTCATCGCAGACTACTTTGGTGGCGACGATGATTGCTGCGCCGAAGTGACCGGCGTGTCGCGCGGCGCGATCCTCGATGCCGAACTGGGCATCGACTTCAGCAAGGGCGAGGACGTTCGCGAGGTCAACCACAACCTCGTCACCACCACGCGTGACCGCCAGTGGAGCCTGACGCTCAACGGTGATTTCGAAGTCGGCGAGAACCACACGCTCAGCCTCGTCACCGGTTATCGCAACTGGGAGAACACCGAAGTCCGCGAAGGCGATTTCCTGCCCCGCCCCACCACCAGCGCTGCCCAGCTGCATGATCGCGGCCTCGTCAAGACCGAGCAGCTCTCGGCCGAAATCCGCCTCGCTTCGCGTTCGGACCAGACCATCGCCTACCAGGTCGGTGGCTTCATCTGGAACTCGAAGAACGCGCAGGACTTCACCCGCGAGACCATCTCCTGCGCCACCTCGACCCTGCCGGTCGATCCGCTGACCGGCGCGCGCCCCTGCAACCTCACCGACACCGTCAACACGCTGTTCCCGACAGCAACCTCGCGCAGCGATGTTGAAGTGAACAACTATGCGGTGTTCGGCCAGGTGACGGTCAACGCCACCGACAGCCTCCGCGTCATCGGCGGCCTGCGCTGGACGCGTGACGAGCTGGAATATGTCCACACCCGCGCACCGGGCGTCAACGCAGCCACCGGCCTTCCGGCGTCTGGCGGCGGCATCTCGGGCAGCCCGGCCGGCGGTACGCTGCTCTCCGGCGGCAACGGCACCAACACCTCGGCGGGCAAGACCTCGACGAACAACCTCTCGGGCCGCGCTGTTATCCAGTATGACGCGAGCGACGATGCGATGCTCTATGCAAGCTACACCCGTGGCTACAAGGGCCCGGCGTTCAACGTGTTCTTCAACCACACGGCGCCGAACAATGCGGTGCCGATCGACAAGGAGCTTTCCGACAGCTTCGAAGCCGGCTTCAAGAGCCAGCTGTTCGACCGCCGCGTGCAGATCAACGCCTCGGCGTTCTACGTGAAGTACAATGGCTTCCAGGCCAACAACTTCATCCTGCTCAACGGCGCCACGATCTCGAATCTGACCAACGCCGGCAATGTCCGCTCGCAGGGCTTCGAGCTCGACACGCTGTTCAACCCGGCCGAGGGCCTGACCTTCCGTGCCAACTTCGCCTACGCCGACGCCATCGTGACGAAGTTCAACCCGAACCCGCTGACCAACGCTCCGGACGCTCGCAACGGCACCCGCCTGCCGCTGGCACCGAAGTTCAGCTACTCGCTTGCTGCCAATTATGACGTGCCGGTGGGCAACATGATGGTCTATCTCGGCACCGATTACCGCCATGTCAGCTCGCAGTTCTCCGATCTTGGCCAGGGCGGCCCGATCGACCCCTATGGCATCTGGAACGCCAGCATCGGCATCTCGGATGCGGACGACAACTACCGGCTGACCGTCAATGTGCGGAACCTGCTCGATGAGAGCTATGTGCTGCTCAACACCGATGCCGGCCGTCGCCTGCTGATCCCGCGCGATGCCGATCGCTATGCCGGCGTGACGCTGCGCGCGCGCTTCAAGTAAGCCTTTCGGGGCGGGCTGGTCCCGCCCCGGCATTGCCGACACGGAAGACCCCGCCGGAGCATCCGGCGGGGTTTTTCATGCGCTCGTGAAGGGCGCAAGGCGCCGAGCCGCCCGGACCCTTGCTGCGCTCTCAGCCTTCCGAAAGGAACCGGTGCATCCGGATGACAAAGCCAAGGGCGCGCGGATCATATCCGGCAATCTCCGCGGCAAGCCCCGGATGGTCATTGGCCAGGAGCCGCGCCAGAGTTTCGGGCGGTTCCAGCCAGAACCCCGGCACCCGAAGCTTCAGCCTCTGGACCAGCAGGCCAAGCTTCACCGAATGGCCCTCAAGCGCCGGAATGGGACCATCCCATTCTTCCTTCAAGGCGAGCGCCAGCGCCACTTCCAGGCTTGCCGCCAGTTCGGCGTGATTCATCGGCTCATGCATCACCAGAGCATAGCGACAGACCGGCGCAAAACGCCACGCGGGAACATTCCGACGAGGATTTCCTCAGGCCTCGGGGTCCGCCACCACCAGCCGCGGCTGCATGATCTGGATGAACAGCAGCGCCGAGAGATAGGCACCACCACAGACAATGAACATCGGCGCATAGCCAAGCCCATTGTCCAGCGACCAGCCGGCGAACTCGATGATGCCGGTGCCGGTCAGGTTGCCGGCAATGGCACCCAGCGCGATGACGGTGGCGATGCGCACCGAGGGCACGATGTCCGTCGCCATGCCGAACAAATTGGTCGAGAAGCCCTGATGGGCGAATAGCCCGAGCCCGATCAGCACTGCCGCCACCCAGGGGTTGGTGGCGACCATCGCCAGCGGCATCACCAGCACGACCAGCGCGAAGAACAGCATCGAGCTCTTGCGCGCCGTGTTCATCGAGAGGCCGCGCACCAGCAGGATCGGGAACAGCCCGCCACTGGTGAGCGCACCCAGCGCGGCCAGCGTGAAGATGATCGCGATCGGCCAGCCGAGCTCGCCCTGGCCCAGGCCGAACTGGCGGGAGAAGAAGTCCGGCATCCAGAACAGCACGAACCACCAGACCAGATCGGTCAGCGCCTTGGCGCCGATGACGGTCCAACTGCGACGGTCTGACAGCACGGCCCGCCAATCCACCGAGGCGCGCTCGGGCGTCTTGCCCTCGCCCAGCGGCGTGAGGCCGCGCGTGCCGAAATACCAGCCGATCAGCCAGGCAAAACCCAGCGCGCCTGTCACCACGAACGCCGCCTTCCAGCCAAAGGCCAGGGCGAACGGAGGGATGAGCAACGGCGTGATGATGGCGCCGATGTTGGGCGCGGTGTTGATGATGCCGATGCCCATCGAGCGGGACTTGAGCGGCAAATACATCGCCGCCGCCTTCATCGCGGCCGGCGTGTTGACCGATTCCGCCCCGGCCAGCACCACCCGGGCGAGGACGAACTGCTGCACAGTCGCGGCCAGCGCATGCGCCATGCCGGCAAGGCTCCACACCGCCACGGCCAGACCATAGGCAAAGCGCACGCCGAAGCGATCGACAAACCAGCCGACGCCGATCAGCGAGAACGCCGCTGCCAGCTGGAAGGTCGAGCCGAGGTGGGCGAACTGCTGGTCGGTCCAGTTGAACTCGGCCTCGAGCGTCGGCTTGAGCAACGCCAGCACCTGCCGATCGACATAGTTGAGCGCTGTTGCAATGAAGATCAGCGAGATGAGCAGGAGCTGGCGGCGGCGCACCAGGGCCTCGCGCCCGGAATCATCGTCCTGCATGGTCTCGCTCCCCCGATCTGCGCTGCCTGTTCCGGCAACTCGCCCGGCCTTCCACCACCGCCGGCAAAACATGCTTGCCCTTGCCGGCGTCCAGCCATACAGAAACCGTTATGACACCGCAGGACAGTCCGCAAGCGGCTTTCCTTCGGCGCACGTCGCGGCACAGTTCGGGGGAATGAGCGACAATGGTCAACCCGCAATATGCCGGCGACCTTTATGGCGAGATGCTCATCGCCGAGAGCCAGCGCTCGCCCGAGCCGCCGCCGCGGCAGAACCTGTTTCCCGGCCTCGCCGTCTGCCTCATCGCCAGCCTCGCCGCGACATGGCTGAGCGAGCGCTATGGCATGCCGATCATCCTGATGGGGCTGCTGCTCGGGCTGGCGATCAACTTCATCGCCACTGATCCGCGCACCCATGACGGGCTGGATTTCGCCTCCAAGACCTGCCTGCGCTGGGGCATCGTCATCCTCGGCACGCAAGTCACCTTCGCCCAGGTCGGGACGCTGGGGCTGGAGCCCTTCCTGGCGCTGCTGGTGGTGATGGCGCTGGCGATCGGCGCCGGGGTGCTGATGGCGCGCTTTGTCAACCAGCCGCTGGCGGCGGGCCTGCTGGCCGGCGGTGCCACGGCCATCTGCGGCGCCTCGGCGGCGCTGGCGCTCTATGGCGTCATCGGCAAGGACCGGCTGAGCCAGGCGCAGTTCTCGCTGGTGCTCGTCGGCATCTCGCTGGCCAGCGCCATCGCCATGTCGATCTACCCGCTGCTCGCCCATTCGCTGGGCATGAGCGACCGTCAGGCCGGCTTCCTCATCGGCGCCTCCATCCATGATGTCGCGCAGGCGATCGGCGGCGGCTATGCCTTTTCCGATGCCGCCGGCAGCTACGCCACCATCGTCAAGCTCGCCCGCGTGGCGCTGCTCGCGCCCGTTGTCGCCATCGTCTCGGTGGTGCTGGCCCGCAGCGGTGGCGCCGCCGGCGAGCACCCCGCCGGCACCGGGCTGCTGCGGCGGCTGGCGCTGCCATGGTTCATCGCGGCGTTTCTGGTCGTCGTCTGCCTCAATTCGTTGGTCACCGTTCCCCCGGCGGTGGCGCAGGGTACGCTGGTCGCCTCCAAGGGCCTGCTGCTGCTGGCCGTGACGGCAACCGCCATGCGCTCGCGGATGGACCTGATCCTGCAGATGGGCTGGCGCGCCGCCATGCCGGTCGTGGCCGCCACGGTGATGTCGCTGTTCACCGCGCTGGGCTTTGCCCTGCTGTTCTGAGCGCCGGGCGCGGCACTGCCGAAAACGCGCAGCTACACCCCGGCCGCCAAGGCGCTAGAAGGCGTGGCCATAAGATGGCACGGGAGCATTGGCGATGCAGGATTTCTCGGCGTGGGTCGGCCGCAGCGAGACCATGGATGACACCGTCTCGCCCGGCCAGCTGGTCGGGCTGGCGGCGCTGCTCGACCATGAGGCGCCCCCGGCGGGCGCGGCGGCTCCGCTGCTGGCGCATTGGCTGCATTTCCTGCCGCGCGTGCCGCAATCCCGGCTGGATACGGACGGCCACCCGAAGCGCGGCGGCTTGCTGCCGCCCATCCCGCTGCCGCGGCGGATGTGGGCGGGCGGCCGGCTGGATTTTCACGCGCCCCTCCTGCCGGGAGCGGCCATCCAGCGCACCTCGACCATCGCCAGCGTGCGCCACAAGGCCGGCGCCAGCGGCGAACTGGTGTTCGTGACCATCCGCCATGACGTTTCGAGCGATGGCCAACTGGCGATCGTCGAGGAGCAGGACATTGTCTATCGCGAGGCCGCAGGGGCCACCGCGCCGGCCCCTGCGGCCCCTGCCCCGCAACCCCACCCGGACATCGTGCGCCCGATGCAGGCCGATACGGTGCAGTTGTTCCGCTACTCCGCCCTCACCTTCAATGCGCACCGCATCCATTACGATCGGGACTATGCCCGCGATGTCGAGGGGTATGCCGGGCTGGTCGTGCATGGCCCCTATCTGGCGACCTTGCTGCTTGCGGAGTTCCAGCGCGCCGCGCCCGGCAAGCGCATCGCCAGCTTCCGCTTTCGCGCCATGGCACCCTTGCTGGACAGCGAGCGCTTCGAGCTCTGCCTCGCCTGGACCGAGGGCGGCGCCCGGCTGTGGACCCGCACCGCCGCCGGCCAGGTGACGATGGTCGCGGACGTTGGCGTCGCTTGACCGCGGCGCGCAACATGGCCGATGCCGGCTGGCGCCATCTTCGCTGCAAGAGTTAGTTCGCGGATGTACAATCTCCTGTCCGGCCTCTCGGTCATCGAGGCATCGTCCTTTGTCGCATCGCCCACGGCAGGGCTGTATTGCGCCCAGTTCGGCGCCGAAGTGATCCGGGTCGACCAGATCGGCGGCGGGCCGGATTTCCGCCGCTGGCCGGTGACGCAGGGCAACGATTCGCTCTATTGGGAGAATCTGAACCGGGCCAAAAAGAGCCTCGCGCTCGATCTTGGCCGGCCGGAGGGCCGCGAGCTGCTGGTGCGGCTGGTGCGCGAGACCGGCAATTTCATCACCAACTTCCCCGCCGCCGGCTTCCTCTCGCATGATCGGCTGGCCGAGGGGCGGCCGGACCTGGTGACCGTGCGAATCATGGGCTGGCCCGATGGCGCCGTGGCGCTCGACTATACCGTCAACAACGCCGTGGGCTATCCGGACATGACCGGGCCGGGGCCGGAGCCGGTCAACCATGTACTGCCGGCCTGGGATCTGCTCAGTGGCGCTTACGCCGCGTTCGCGCTGGTCTCGGCGGTGCGCCGGCGCGAGCAGACCGGCGCGGGCGCGGAGGTGCGCATTCCCCTCTCCGATGTCGCCATCGGCACCGCAGCGAACCTCGGCGGCCTCGCCGAAGTGCTCTACACCGGCGCAAACCGCGAGCGGCTGGGCAATGCCGTCTATGGCCTGTTCGGGCGCGATTTCGTGACGCGGGACGGCATCCGCACGATGGTCGTGGTGGTGACGCCGAAGCAATGGTCCGCGCTGGCCGCCGCGCTCGGCATTGCCCCGGATATCGCCCGCATCGAGGCGGAACGCGGCACCAGCTTTGCCAGCGATGATGGCGAGCGCTTTCGCCACCGCGATGCGCTCTACCCGTTGTTCGCCGCCGCGATCGGAACGCGGGACCATGCGGAACTGGCCGCCGCGCTCGATGCCGCCGGCTGCGTCCATGGCCGCTACCGCACCATGCTGGAGGCGGCCCATGACCGGCGCCTTGTCACGGACAACCCGATGTTCACCGCCACCACCGACAATCCCAGCGGCTTTGCCTATCCGGCCGCCGGGGCGTTCGCGACCATCCCGCAGCTGGAGCGTGCCGCGCCCTGCCCGGCGCCGCGCAACGGCCAGCACAGCGAGCAGATCCTGAGCGAGCGGCTCGGCCTCAGCTCCGGCGAGATCGCCCGCCTCATCGACCAGGCAATCGTGGGAACCGCCTGAGATGACCGACACAGCACCAGCCCTGCTGCCGCTCACCAGGGCGCGTGACGCCGCCCGCGAATATGGCAGCGCCGCCCGCTCCGCGCTGCGCCAGCGGCTCTCGACCCGCCACATCGACAGCGAGCAGCGCGCCGCCCATGGCTTTGCCTGGGTTGCCACCAGCATTTCGGCGCTGGAAGCGCTGCACGATTGGCTGGCGGCCAATGGCGGCAGCAACCCGCTCGATGCCAAGGTCGCCCGGCTGGGGTTTGCCGAAACCATCGCCCAGCTTATCGGCGGCCTGCCGATGAGCCAGAATGAGCTGTTCCGCCCGCGCGATCTCGGGCTGGACGAGGCGGCGCAGACGCTGGCCGCGGCGTGCAGCGCAGTGCTGGAGCAGGACCATGCCGCCACCCGCGCGGAGGTCACGCAGGCGCTGGCGGCGGGCCTATGGCCGAGCGAGTCGTTCCACGATGCCGAGCTCGATGCCATCCGGAGCCAGTTCCGCAAGTTCACCGATGCCGAGATCCTGCCCCATGCCCATCAGTGGCACCTGGCCAATGCGCTGATCCCCGATGCCACGGTGCAGGCCATGGCCGCGCTCGGCACCTTTGGCGTCTGCATCCCGGAGGCCTTTGGCGGGCTGGGGCTTGGCAAGCTGGTGATGTGCCTGGTGACGGAGGAGCTCTCGCGCGGCTGGATCGGCGCCGGCTCGCTCGGCACCCGCTCGGAGATTGCCGGCGAGCTGATCTCGCTGGGCGGCACGGCGGCGCAAAAGGCGCATTGGCTGCCCCTCATCGCCCGCGGCGAGGTGTTGCCGACAGCGGTGTTCACCGAGCCCGATGTCGGGTCCGATCTTGGCAGCCTGGCCACCCGGGCGGCACGCGATGCCAGCGGCGAGTGGCGCATCGATGGCGCCAAGACCTGGATCACCCATGCCAGCCGCTCGGACCTGATGACGTTGCTCGCCCGCACCCTGCCGGCGGAAAAAGGCTATGCCGGCCTCTCGATGCTGCTGGTGCCCAAGCCGCGCGGCACCGATGCCGAGCCCTTCCCCGCCGCCGGCATGGCGGGCAGCGAGATCGACGTTCTCGGCTATCGCGGCATGCGCGAATATGCGCTGTCCTTCGATGGCATGCACGCCCCGGCGGAGGCACTGCTCGGCGGCGAGGAGGGCCAGGGCTTCAAGCAACTGATGCGCACCTTCGAGGGCGCTCGCATCCAGACGGCGGCCCGCGCTGTCGGCGTCGCCCGCCGCGCGCTGGAACTCGGGGTGGACTACGCGATCAATCGCCAGCAGTTCGGCAAGCCGATCATCCAGTTCCCGCGGGTGTCGGACAAGATCGCCATGAGCCTGGTTGACATGGTGCTGGCGCGCGAGACGACCTATGCCGCCGCCCGCGCCAAGGATTCCGGCAAGCGCTGCGATATCGAGGCCGGCATGGCCAAGCTGCTCGGCGCACGGGCCGCGTGGAGCAACGCCGATGCAGCCCTGCAGATCCATGGCGGCAACGGCTATGCGCTGGAATACGAGATCAGCCGCGTGCTGTGCGACGCCCGCATTCTCAACATCTTCGAAGGCGCCGCCGAAATCCAGGCCCAGGTCATCGCGCGCGGGCTGCTTGCGGCGGACGCCTCCAGCGCGCCCGCATCCAGTCTATCCTCAACGCCGCGATGATTGATCCACACTCAGACACCTTCACGCTTTACCGGAGATTTTTCATGACCGTCCGCACCCTCGCCATCGCTGCCCTGGCCCTCGCCAGCCTGTCGCTGCCCGCCGCCGCGCAGGCGCCCAGCCCGTTCATCACCAACCCGGCGCAGGTGGAATCGGGCCGCTACACGCTTGATCCGTCGCACGGCAAGATCACCTGGTCGGTCAGCCACCTCGGCTTTTCCACCTATGTCGGCCAGTTCCACGATGTGGCGGCAACGCTGGTGCTGGATGCCAAGAACCCGGCGGCCAGCCAGATCGATGCGACCATCGCCATGAAGAGCGTCGGCACGTTCAGCCAGGGCCTCGACCAGCATCTGCAGACGGCCGATTTCTTCGACGTGGCCAACCATCCCACGGCGCGCTTCACCTCCACCCGCATCACGCTGCTCGACGCCCGCACCGCCCGCATCGACGGGCAGTTGACCCTGCGCGGCATCACCCGCCCCGTCACCATGCAGGCCCGCTTCAACCAGGCCGGCGTCAGCCCGGCCGGCAAGCGCTACACCATCGGCTTCGAGGGTGAGGCGACGATCAAGCGATCGGAGTTCGGTGTCAGCTATGCCCTGCCGCTGCTGGGCGACGAGGTGACGCTGAAGCTGGAAGCAGAATTCGTGGCGCCACCGGCCAAATAAGCCCCGGATCGAGCGCGGCGGCGGCGCAGCAGGCGATCTCGCTTGGAGGATCGGGCGATGTCCGCAATACTCGGCGAAACCGATGCAATCGGCAGGACAACCGTGGGAAGGAAGACGCGATCATGAGCGATTTCAAGGGCAAGTCTGCCATGGTCATGGGTGGCAGCCGAGGCATCGGGGCCGCCATCGTCCGCCATCTCGCCGCCGCCGGCGCCAGTGTCACCTTCACCTATGTCGGCTCTGCCGACGCCGCGGCGAAAGTTGCCGCCGAGACCGGCGCAACGGCGGTCAAGGCCGACAGCGCCTCGCGGGATGAGGTCATCGCCGCCGTGGCAGCGGCCGGCGCGCTCGATATCATGGTGATCAACGCCGGCGTGCTGGTTGGCGGTGATCCGCTCGCAACCGACCCCGACGCCGTTGACCGGCTGATCGATATCAACGTGCGCGCGCCCTATCATGCCGGTGTCGAGGCCGGGCGCAAGATGCATGACAACGGCCGCATCATCATCATCGGCTCGGTCAATGGGGACAGGGTGCCATGGCCCGGAGCGACTGCCTATGCGCTCTCCAAATCGGCAGTCCAGGGCCTGGGGCGCGGCCTGGCGCGGGATTTCGGCTCGCGGGGCATCACCGTCAATGTCGTTCAGCCGGGGCCGGTCGATACCGACATGAACCCGGTCTCGGGGCCGTTTGCCGAGATGATGCACGCTGCCATGTCCATCAAGCGGCATGCCCATGTCGATGAAGTGGCCGCGCTGGTGATGTTCCTGTGCAGCCCGGCCGCCGCGATGATCACCGGGACAACACAGACCATCGATGGCGGCGTCGGAATCTAGCGCAAGCCGGGAACCCGGACACATTAATCGGAAGCGTGGGGAATGCAGACAGCGGGCCGAGGTTCATCAGAACCTTCGGCCCCTGCCGGCAAGGGAGGCCCGGGAAGCCTTGATCCCTTCAATCCGCTGGTCGGGGCGAGAGGATTCGAACCTCCGGCCCCTGCCTCCCGAAGACAGTGCTCTACCAGGCTGAGCTACGCCCCGACGCTAGCGGATGGGCGGCTATAACGAGCGCCGCCGGGCAGTGCAACTGCCCGCGCGGCTTATCCACCGGCTTTTTCAGCCCAGCATCCCCAGCATCTCGTCGATCGAGACGATCTTCTCGCGCGGGGCGTCGGGGCGGGCGCGCGCCACCTCCGCCGCGTCGATCACCTGCCAATCGGCAAAGCTGGTGCCGCGCACGCCGCGGCCGTTCAGCAGCGCATCCAGCGCCGCCGGGGCATCGCCGCCCTTGCCGGCCGGGATATCGGCAACAATTGCCTCGACGACCGAAAAGCCGTCCGGCCGGTTGGTGCCGATGGTGCCCGATGGCCCGCGCCGCGCCCAGCCGCTGGCATACAGCCCCTTGAAGATGCGGCCCTGCGCATCACCGGGGAAGCGCCCCAGCGCATCGTCATAGGGCACGCCGGGGATGCTGGAGGTGCGATAGCCGATGCAGGCGATCACCAGCCCGCAGGGGATGGCGTGCAACTCGCCGGTGCCCACGGCCTTGCCGTCCTCAAGCCGCGTCGTCTCCACAATCAGCCGCTCGGCCTTGCCATTGCCCTCCACCGCCACCGGGCGGCGGAAAAACTCGAAGTGAATGGTGATCGGCTTGTCGCCGCGCGGCGTGGCGGCAAAATTGCGCAGGTGCGTCACCGTCTTGCGGTCCCCCGGCTCCAGCGCCGCATCGGCCTCCAGCGGCGGCAGGTCAGCGGGCTTGACCAGCGGCTGGGCGCGATCGAGATGCCCCAGCTCGCCCATTTCCTTGGTAGTGAAGCTGGCCTGGTGCGGCCCGCGGCGGCCGACGATATGAATGTCGCGGACGGCGCTGCCCTCAAGCTGGCTGATGGCATGGCCGGCGATATCGCTCACCGCCAGCTCGGCCGGCGTCTTGGCCAGAATACGGGCGCAATCGATGGCGACATTGCCGTTGCCGATGATCGCGGCGCCATGATGCGAAAGCGGCACCTGCAGCCCGGCAAAATCCGGATGGCCATTGTACCAGCCGACGAACGCTGCGCTGCCCAGCACGCCGGGCAGGTCATCACCCGGAATGCCGATCGGCTTGTCATGCGGCGCGCCGACGCTCAGCACCACGGCATCGTAGAGCTCCAGCAGCTCGGCGATCGACACATCACGGCCGACCATGACATTGCCGATGAAGCGCACGCCCTCGCCCAGGCTGGTCGTCTCGTAGCGCCGGGTGACAGCCTTGATCGACTGGTGATCGGGCGCCACGCCGGCGCGGATCAGGCCATAGGGCGTCGGCAGCCTGTCGATGATGTCGATACGCGCGGCTCCGCCCCATTGCTTGAGCGCGGCTTCGGCCGTGTAATAACCGGCCGGGCCGGCACCGATGATGGCGATATTGAGAGTCACGTCTGCCTCCGGAACGAAAATGCAGTGCCGCTAAGAGCGCCGGCTTTGCCCCCGGTCAAGCAACTCTGTGTTTCAGGCCGGCAAGGCAAGCATCATACGCCCTTGGCGCAGCCTTCATCTACGCCCTTGGCGCGCCCGTCATCCACGCCTTTTGCCACGCCCTGCGACCACCCACCATTTGCCGCATGGCGCGGCGGCTGCTAGGCGCGTGGGCATATGACCGCAGACATCTCCCTCATCCGCAACTTCTCGATCATCGCGCACATCGACCATGGCAAGTCGACGCTCGCGGATCGGCTCATCCAGACCACCGGCGGCCTCACCGCGCGCGAGATGAGCGAGCAGGTGCTCGACAATATGGATATCGAGAAGGAGCGCGGCATCACCATCAAGGCGCAGACCGTGCGCCTCGATTACCCGGCCAAGGACGGCAAGCGCTACGTGCTCAATCTCATGGACACGCCGGGCCATGTCGATTTCGCCTATGAGGTCAGCCGCAGCCTCGCCGCCTGCGAGGGCGCGCTGCTGGTGGTGGACGCGGCGCAGGGCGTGGAAGCCCAGACGCTGGCCAATGTCTATCAATCAATCGAGCACGACCACGAGATCGTCC
>DIUN01000025.1:0-297 GCA_002423025.1 Sphingomonadales bacterium UBA6157
CCATCCACGCCGGGGTGCGCCTGCCCTTCATCCCGATGACGGCCCATCGCCGCACCGGCATCGTCTCGCGCGGCGGCAGCATCCTCGCCAAATGGTGCCTCAGCCACCACAAGGAAAACTTCCTCTACACGCACTTCGAGGAAATCTGCGAGATCATGCGCGCCTATGACGTGTCCTTCAGCCTTGGGGACGGCCTGCGCCCCGGCTCGATCGCGGACGCCAATGACCGCGCCCAGTTCGCCGAGCTGGAGACGCTGGGCGAGCTCACCCAGATCGCCTGGAAGCATGATTGCCAGG
>DIUN01000025.1:392-25095 GCA_002423025.1 Sphingomonadales bacterium UBA6157
TCGGTTGCGCCATGCTCTGCTACGTCACCCCCAAGGAGCACCTCGGCCTGCCGGACCGGGATGACGTGAAAGTCGGCGTCATCACCTACAAGCTCGCCGCCCACGCCGCCGATCTCGCCAAGGGCCACCCCGGCGCCCAGCTCCGCGACGATGCCCTCAGCCGCGCCCGCTTCGATTTCCGCTGGCGGGACCAGTTCAACCTCTCGCTCGATCCGGAAACCGCCCTGCAATATCACGACGAAACCCTGCCGGCCGAAGGCGCCAAGGTCGCCCACTTCTGCTCGATGTGCGGGCCCAAGTTCTGCTCGATGAAGATCACGCAGGACGTGCGGGATTATGCCGCCAAGCAGAACACCGATTCGATGCTGGCAGCAGAAGCCGGCATGGCGGAAAAGAGCGCAGAGTTCCGGGCCAAAGGCGGGGAAATTTACCTCCCGGCGGCGGATTAGGCCATCAAAGCCCCCTCTCCCGCCTGCGGGAGAGGCGACTCGCGCTCCAGCGCGGCGGGTGAGGGTGTGCCCGGTCCTGCAAGAAGAAACACCCTCACCCGGGCCGCGCGTGAAGAACGCGCGTCTCTCGCCTCTCCCGCAGGCGGGAGAGGGGGTATAATCGCGCGAACTTCTGTTATGCTCCTCCAAAATCCTGGGGAGACGACACCATGGCCTACGATACCTACACCCTGCTCCACATCAGCCGTGACGGCCCGATCATCACCGCCACCGTCGACGCTCCGCCGATCAACATCATCACCCTGGCGCTCTACGGCGAGCTGGCGCAGCTGGCGATCGAGCTTGAGGCTGATCCTTCGGCGCTGGTGTTTGTGCTGAAGAGCGCCGATCCGGATTTCTTCCTCGCGCATTTCGATGTCGCGGCGCTCATCGCCATTGCAGAAGGCCCGCAAGGCCCTGTTGAAGCGGCCAATGGCTATCATGAGATGTGCAACCGCTTCCAGACCATGAACACCGTCACCATCGCCCAGATCGAGGGGCGGGTCGGCGGCGGTGGCAGCGAGCTATCCATGTCGTTCGACATGCGGTTCGGCGTCATCGGCAAGACCATCATCAACCAGATGGAAGTGCCGATCGGCATCCTGCCCGGCGGCACCGGCACGCAGCGCATGCCGCGGCTGATCGGCCGCGCCAGGGCGCTCGAAGTGATCCTCGGTGGCATCGACATGGACGCCGAGACAGCTGAGCGCTGGGGCTGGCTCAACCGCGCGCTGGCGGCCGACGAGATTGACGCCCATGTGAGCGCACTGGCCCGCCGCATCGCCAGCTTCCCGCCCGAGGCTGTGCGCCTGGCCAAGCAGTCCATCGGCGCTTCCGCGCTGCCGCTGGCAGAGGGCTGCAACGTCGAGACTGAGCTGTTCCAGACGCTGCTGTTCACCGATGCAGCGCGCACCAAGATGGCCCGCTTCCTCGAACTCGGCGGCCAGACCCGCGAAGGCGAGCTCCGCGTAGCCGAGCTCAGCGCCGAAGTCGCCAAGGACTAGCGTCGAGACGCCCGGCAGCCCATTGCGTAGCCGGCGCTCCTGCGCGACAACACTGCCTGGTTCCAATCCCGGCCGCGGCGCTGGGTGGGCTGCCACATGTTCATGGCGGCTATTGCTTGTGCGTAATCCCTGAAATCCGGAAAAGAGCAGTAGCAAGGATTAAATGATGGATTCGCTACTGGCAATTGCGCCATCGGCAGTTGCACTGATCCTGGCCTTCACGACCAGACGGGTCATACTTTCCCTGCTGAGTGCGGTTGTTGTCGGCTATGCGATTATTTCGCATTACCACCCGTTGAACACTCTGGTCGCATTGTTCAACGATGGTATATTTCAGCAGCTGGAAGGCACCAATGCGCAGATCGTGATTGTCATCACCATCATTTCCGGCTTCATCTATCTGCTCGAAGCTTCGAATACGATGCGGGCGTTCTCCGGCCTGCTTGGAACCCGTGTCACTTCGCCAATCAAGCTGGAGTTGAGCACGCTGCTGAGCGGCATCATCATCTTTTTCTCGGACTCGGGAAACTCGCTTATCTTGGGCCCGGTTTACCGGCCTGTTTACGATAAGTTGCGAATCTGCCGTGAGAGACTTGCCTATATTGTCGACTCTACCTCGTCACCTGTTTGTGTCCTGATCCCCTTCATCAGTTGGGGGGCTTACATCATGGGCCTCATGGAGAGTTCCTATGCTGCGGAAGGCATCAAGAAAGATGGCTTCACCGCATTTCAGGAAATCTGGTTCTACATGATGTATCCCCTGCTCACGCTGGTCGGCGTCGCCTTTGTGGCCGTGTTCGGCGTTTGGCTGGGGCGGATGAAGCAGGTCCAGCAGAGCTTTCTGGCGGGAACGCACAAGTATGAGGATTCGGACACGACGCTGCCCGAGATGAGTGCTGCTCTCGAAAAGCATGGCGCCAAAGTGGTCGCTGTCGCACTCGGCACGCTGTTTCTATCGATGATGTCCCTGTTTGCTTATTTTTCAATACAGCAGGGTGTTTTGACCGGGGCAATCATCCGGACAACACTGGCACTCTCCTATACGGTCGCCACCGTATCGACCATTGTCATTCTGCATCGCCTGCAGATCTTCGACTTCAGCAACAGCTCCAAAGCCTTTTTCAGTGGCATGGGGCGGATCATGCCGATCCTGTGCATCCTGATTCTGGCCTGGACGCTCAGTGACGTGATGGCCACGCTCGATACCGGCGCCGCAATCGCCAAGCTGCTCAACTTCATCAATTTTCCGGTGTGGCTGCTGGCGAGCATGATCTTCCTGATCGGCGCGGCCTTGTCGCTGGCAACAGGATCCTCATGGGGCACCTTTGCCGTGGTCATACCGGTCAGCGTGGCCATTGCTGTGGCGCTGGATGCACCGGTGGCGGTTTGCATCGGCGCCGCGATCAGTGGCGGCCTGTTTGGTGACCATGCATCACCCATCTCCGACACGACGGTACTCTCATCCATGTCCTCCGGCGTCAACCATATGTCCCATGTGGAAACGCAGTTCCCCTATGCCATCTTTACCGCGGTGCTGACGTTTTTTGGCTTCGTCCTGGCATCCGTGTTGAGTCAGGCAGGCGGCTCGCCAGCCTGGCTTGCTGTCACGATCATGGTGTTGATCGCCGGTGTTGCTTACTATTCTCTCTCACGATCCAGGCTGGGCAAACTGAAGCATGAAAACCCTGTGGTTGCGCTGTGAGGACAAGGCCAGTGAATGGCGCGTGGCGCTCACGCCCGAGGGCGTCAGCGCACTGGTCCGGAATGGTGTGCATGTCGTCGCCGAGCGATCGGCAAACCGCATTTTCAGCGACCAGGACTATCAGGCAGCCGGCGCCGAGCTGACCGACAGGCATTGGAGGCAAGCGCCTGATGATGCTGTCATTCTCGGGCTGAAGGAGCTTGCGGAATCCGACCTTCCAATGGCGCACACGCACATTTATTTCTCGCACACCTTCAAGGAGCAGAGCGGCGCCGGCGCTGTGCTGAAAGCCTATGCTGACGGCGGCGGCGACCTGTTCGATCTGGAGTTTTTGCAGGACGATCAGGGGCGTCGCATTGCGGCCTTCGGGTACTGGGCCGGTTTTGTCGGCGCGGCACTCGGCATGTTGGGATACGCGCACTACCAACAGTCGGACGGGCCCTATCCGGCCGCGCATCGCTATTCCAGCCAGCAGCAATTGGTCGATGCGGTCAAGGATGCGCTTGGCGGGCAGTCACTCCGCGTGATGATCATGGGAGCGCTGGGGCGCTGCGGGACAGGCGCCACCGATCTGCTGCGTCAACTGGGCAATCAGGTCGAGATCAGCGCCTGGGATCTTCCGGAATTCACCGCAGCGGAAAAGCCCATCAGGGCCATCATCGAGCACGATGTTTTCATCAACTGCGTTTATCTTCGCGAACCGATCAGCCCGATGATCAGCCCGGCACTGTTGGCGGGAAACCGGCGCCTGAAGATTATCAGCGATGTCAGCTGTGACCCCAACAACCCGAACAACCCGATTGCCGTCTATGACGCCAGCACCAGCCTGGACGTGCCATTCCTGCGCGCTGCGGGCAGTGAAGGCTGGCCGGTCCATGTCCAGGCGATCGATCACCTGCCCACGTTGTTGCCCCGCGAGGCCTCGCAAGAATTCGCAGCGGCCCTGCTGCCGCACTTGCTGGAGTTTCTGACCAGCCCCGAGCTGCCGCCCGTCTGGCGCAATGCCAGGGCGCACTTTGTGGCAGCGAAGCAACGCTACGGCTTGCGTAGCTAGCCTGGCCGGCCAGGCTCAGACCTTCAGCAGCTGCTTGCCGAGGTTCTTGCCCTCGAACAGCCGGCGCAGCGTCGCCGGGCAGTTCTCGAAGCCTTCAGCGATGTCCTCGGCCGTCTTCAGCTTGCCCTGTGCTATCAGGGCGGCGAGCGCCTGCACGCCCTCGCCGAAGCGCTTGGCATAATCCAGCACGATAAAGCCTTCCATCCGTGCCCGCATCACGGTGATGTTCATGTAGTTCTGCAGGCCGTGCGAGCGGCTTTCCCCGGTGTCGTTATAGGAGGAGATGCCGCCGCACAGCACGATCCGCGCGCGCATGGCGAGGTTGGCCAGCGCCGCATCGAGGATCTCGCCGCCGACATTCTCGAACACCACATGCACGCCCTTGGGCGCCAGCTCGCGGATGGCCCGCGCCACATTGCCGGCGCGATAATCGATGCAGGCGTCCGCGCCTGCCGTGCCTTTCACCCAGCCGCACTTATCGGGGCCGCCGGCAATGCCGATCACCGTGCAGCCCATCGCCTTGGCGATCTGCACCACCACCGAGCCCGTGGCCCCGGCCGCGCCCGAAACCAGCACAGTGTCTCCCGGCTTGGGCTGGCCAAGGTCCGTCAGGCCGAAATACGCCGTCAGCCCGGTGATGCCGAACACGCCGAGCGCCTGCTCGGGCGTGATGCCCGGGTGGAGGATCGTCACCGGCCCGGTCTCGGTATAGCCGTTGGAAACCACATGCTCCTGCCAGCCGAAGGTGCCCTGCACCAGCTGCCCCGGCTTGAAGCCCTCATGGTGAGACTCCACCACTACGCCGATGCCGCCGGCGCGCACCGGATCGCCAATCTTCACCGCCGGCAGGTACGTGTCCCCGCCCAGCCAGCCGCGCTGCGTCGGATCAAAGGAAAAATGCGTCAGGCGGACCAGAAACTCACCCTCTCCCGGCACCGGCATCGGGCCGGTATCGAGCGTGAAATCACTGTCTTTCACCATGCCCTGCGGGCGCTGCGCCAGAAGCCAACGGCGGTTCATGCTGGTCATTGTTCTTATCTCCCCGGCAGCACCACACCGCGTCTGCGGCGCTGAGTCAACGCGGCATCATTCCCGCCCGAGCCGGCGCATCACGGTCACGAAAAACGCCGTGGACCAACCAAGCAGCAGCAGCCCGTTGATGCCCTCGATAGCACCGACCAGCCGCCACGCATCGGCAATGGCATTGTCGCTGTAGCCGATGGCCGCATAGGTCTGGGTGGAGAAGTACACCGCCTCGCGCAGGGAGCTGATCGCGCCAAGCTGCAGGTAGAGCGCCGCATAAAGCCAGATCTCCAGCCCGTGCAGCACGAACAGCCCCAGCACCACCGTCATGATCATGGTGACGCCGGCAAAGGAGAAGGGCGAGATGCCGAGGTTCAGTTCCTCGCGCTGCTCCAGCCGGGCCAGCCTACCGAGCAACAGCACACCCATGGTGTGGATGAACACGGTCGCCAGCACCATGACGGTGGCGACCAGCAGTTCGATCATCATGAAGCGGCGGCGGCGCTATTTCGTCGAAGGATTGGCGACATTCTGCTTCTTGGGCTTGGGCGCCTTGGGCTTGCGGACTTCCTTGTTCGATTTCGCCTGACCCTTGGCCATCTTCGCTCTCCCGCTGCCGCACGCCGGCGCTGCCTCCCTAATGCGCCCACCAGGCTCCCGCGTCGATACGGGAAACGCCGGAAGCCCCACCGGGGGCGGCATAAGCAACAACCCGGATGTCATTGCCCGGCCAAAAGCGGGAGCCTGTCGAAACGTCCCGAGATACCGGAGGGGGTCCGATGCTGCATCGTTCATTCTGTCTCGCCACAGTGGCGCTGCTGCTGGCTCCGGCCCCGCTGCTCGCCCAGCGCAAGCCCGCTGCCCGCCCGCCAACACAGCAGGTCATACCGCCCAAGACGGTGTACTGGCTCAGCGCGGCAACCACGTCGGGCTTCATGATGGGCGCCAAGCCACCATCCAGCGGGGACATGATGCGCATGGCGATGGGCGGCGGCATGGGTGGCACCGCCCGCACGCTCAACCTTGATCTCGGCTCCCGGCTGCCGCCCACCGGGTCGCCTGCTGCCACGCATGCCATTCCGCCCTCCATGGCCATGGGGCCAAGCCTGGCGCTCAAGACTCCGCCGCCAGCCAGAGCCGGCACCGTGTCCCGCGAACCGGAAGATTTTGAACGCCCCAAGGGCCGTATCCTGCTGTTCTGGGGCTGCGGGGAAACTGCGCGACCGGGGCAACCAGTCGTCATCGATTTTGCCAATCTCGCCGCCGGGCAGATTCCGCCGGGGCTGTTTGCCGGCGAACGCATCCGCATTGCCCGCCCGCCCTCGCCCACAACCTGGCCCACCTATGGCGGCTGGCCCAATGATGACCGCCCGAGCCGTGAGGCTATTCCCGCCGGCGCTTCGCTCGTCGGCGCGCACAGCGTCAGCGGCAATTATCCGCCGAAGATCGATTTCACGCTGGCGCAGGACTGGATGGCCGGTCTTGCCCTGCAGCAAGCCAAGGCTCCATCCGGCGCGCTCAACCTCAGCTGGAACACGGTGCCGGGCACCACGGCACATTTCGCCCAGATGTTCGGCGCCTCCGAGGACAGCCGCGGCAATGACCCGACCATCGTCTTCTGGTCATCCAGCGAGCTGCAAACCTTCATGTCCGGACTTTCCGACTATATCGCACCTGCTGAGGCGGCGCGGCTTGTCGGCACCAGGCAGCTGATGCCCGCGGCGCAAGCCAGCTGCACCATCCCGCGCGAGGCGATGCAGGCAGCGCCATCGGGCATGATCACGCTGGTCGCGCATGGGCCGGAGCAGAATTTCGTCCACCCGCCGCGCCCTGCCGATCCACGCACACCCTGGGTGCAGGAATGGACGGTAAAAGCCCGCTTCGTCTCCCGAACCGGCGGCATTGCCGGCATGGACATGGCGGACATGGGCGGCGACGACGCACGCCGCCCGGCACGCCGCACCCGAAACCCCGCAAACTGCGTGCCGGCAGCCTCGGCCAGTGATGCCGTCTCCGGGGTGCTGGGCGGCGCCATCGGCGGCCTGTTCGGCAGCCGCCGCAAGCCGCCGGTGTGCGAGGAGGAATAGCGCCGGCAGAAAGAACGCCGCGCAGCCATGAAAAAGGCCGGGTCGCCCCTTGGCAACCCGGCCCATTTCTGTCCGTCAGAGAGGCCTCAGGCGGCCTTGTCAGCCACCAGCAGGCGCACGGGCTGCTTCAGCCCGGCCACGACATCCTTGTCGACCTGGATTTCCTCCACGCCCTCCATGCCGGGCAGCTCGAACATCGTATCGAGCAGAATCGCTTCCATGATCGAGCGAAGCCCGCGCGCGCCGGTCTTGCGCTCGATGGCACGCTTGGCGATCGCCGAGAGCGCATCGGGCTGGAAGGTGAGCTTCATGCCCTCCATCTCGAACAGGCGGGCGTATTGCTTGGAGAGAGCGTTCTTCGGCTCGGTGAGGATCTTCACCAGCGCCGCCTCATCAAGGTCTTCCAGCGTCGCGATGACAGGCAGTCGGCCGATGAACTCGGGGATGAGCCCGAAGCGCAGCAGATCTTCCGGCTCGCACTTCATCAGCAGCTGGCCGACCCGGCGCTCGTCCGGCGCCGCGACATGCGCGCCAAAGCCGATCGACTTGCCCTGCAAACGGTCCCCGATGATGCGATCAAGGCCCGAGAAGGCCCCGCCGCAGATGAACAGGATGTTCGTGGTGTCGACCTGCAGGAACTCCTNNTCCTGCTGCGGATGCTTGCGCCCGCCCTGCGGCGGCACGGAGGCCGTGGTGCCTTCCATGATCTTGAGCAGCGCCTGCTGGACGCCCTCGCCCGAAACGTCGCGGGTGATCGAGGGGTTGTCGGCCTTGCGTGAAATCTTGTCGATTTCATCGATGTAGACGATGCCGCGCTGTGCCCGCTCGACGTTGTAGTCGCTGGCCTGCAGCAGCTTGAGAATGATGTTCTCCACATCCTCGCCCACATAGCCGGCTTCCGTCAGCGTCGTGGCGTCCGCCATGGTGAACGGCACATCGAGGATGCGCGCCAGCGTCTGGGCCAGCAGCGTCTTGCCGCAGCCGGTGGGGCCAACGAGCAGGATGTTGGACTTGGCAAGCTCCACCTCGGCACCCTTGCCGCCATGGTTGAGCCGCTTGTAATGGTTGTGCACCGCCACGGAGAGCACGCGCTTGGCGTGGTTCTGGCCGATCACATAATCGTCCAGCACCTTGCAGATCTCGCGCGGCGTCGGCACGTCGCCGGATTTCTTCACCAGCGCCGTCTTGGTCTCTTCCCGGATGATGTCGTTGCAGAGTTCGACACACTCGTCGCAGATGAACACGGTGGGGCCAGCGATGAGCTTCCTCACCTCATGCTGACTCTTGCCGCAGAAGCTGCAGTACAGGGTGCTCTTCGAATCACCGCCACTCAGCTTGGTCATGGCTTTACCTCTCTCGCTCGATTGCGAGTGTAGCTTTCATTGGACGCCTGCCGCAAGGCCGGGCGCGCACACAGGCGTCACATTATCGCAACAGACAGGGTGTCTGCCGGCCCTGTGCATACCGGTTTCCCGGCGCGGCTCAGGCAGCCTGCAGCGCTTCACCGTCCGTCGGCAGCGGCCGCTTCTCGGCCACTTCGTCGATCAGGCCGAACACCTTGGCCTCCTCGGCGGAGAGGAACTTGTCCCGCTCCATCGAGCGCTCGATCATGTCGATATCCTGGCCCGTGTGCTTCACATAGAGCTCGTTGAGCGTCTGGCGGATGCGCAGGATCTCGCGCGCCTGGATCTCGATGTCGGTCGCCTGCCCCTGGGCACCGCCGGAGGGCTGGTGGATCATGATGCGGGCGTGCTTGAGCGCCGTGCGCATCCCCGGCTCACCGGCGGCGAGCAGGAAGCTGCCCATCGAGGCGGCCTGGCCGATGCACACCGTGGCAACGCGCGGGCGGATGTACTGCATGGTGTCATAGATCGCCATTCCGGCCGTCACCACACCGCCCGGCGAGTTGATGTACATGTAGATGTCCTTCTTCGGGTTCTCCGATTCCAGGAACAGCAACTGGGCGACGATGACAGAGGCCATATGGTCCTCCACTTGGCCGGTCACGAACACGATCCGCTCACGCAGCAGCCGCGAATAAATGTCGAACGAGCGCTCACCACGGTTCGAGGTCTCGATGACCATCGGGATAAGGCCGGCGTGAATATCAAGCATTTGTGTCTCCATGGATATCGCAACGTCGGACGTTTCAGCGCATATTTCAAGCCTCCCCGCCACATTGCCGCAAGCAGGAGTGTGTACAAGCCCGGAAGGGCAGCGAGCATGCTGCCGAAATGCCGCCATTTCCACACCAGATCGGTTGCATCTCGCGGAAAACGGCGTGGGCGCCATGCCGTCCCGTTGCTACGCCTTCAGCCGACAGTGTAGCGGGGGCAACATGTTGATTCGAGGTCGAGACATTGCGGCGCAACGCCGGCCCGCCGGCGGGCCGGTGTCGCAGGCCCTGCTCATCCTGCTCGCTGCGCTGCTGCTGTCCTGGCCGCTGGTTGCCAATCGCACCGCCATCCTGTTTCCAGACAGCGTGGCCTTTTTCGTCGCCGGCCGAAAAATGGTCAAGATCGCCTCGGACCAGCTGCTGCCCGAAGCCCCGGCCACCTCGGCCAACACCGGGGCCGCGCCCGACCCGCAGCCAAGGGTGAACACCGCACCGCTTGTCCATCGCTCCCCTTATTACAGCTTGATGGCATGGCTCGGGCGGCTTGCCAGTGGCGATCTTGCCGGCGCGGCCATGCTGCAATTGCTCTGGGTTGCCGCCGCCGTGGTGCTGGCCCTGCCCCGTCTCGGCATCACTGGCTGGTGGCCACGGGCTGCCACGGTCGCAGCCCTGGCGGTTGCCACGCCTTTGGGGTTTTACAGCGCCGTGGCACTTCCGGATGTGTTCAGCGGCTTCCTGGTACTGTCGCTGGCAATGCTTTTGCTTGGCAGCCCGCGGCGCTGGGCAGAGCAGGGTTTCTGGGCCTTCAGCCTTGTCGCGAGTGCGGTTTTCCATACCGCCTTTCTGCTGACCGGCGTTGCTCTGCTGGCAGTGCTGCTGGCATGGCTGTGGCGCGGTGCATCAGCGCTGCCGAACCAGGTGCTGCGCAACCGGGTGCTGTTGGTGGCGGCCCTGCTCGGGGTGGCTGCAGCCGGCCACAGCATCGCCAAGGTTGCCAGCGAGCGGAGCGTCGGCAAATCCCTGGAGCAGCCGCCGTTCCTGCTGGCCCGGATGATCGGCGACGGCACTGCCGGCAAGGTGCTGCGTGCGGAATGTGCGCGTACGGACTATGCGACCTGCCGGTACCTCCCGGCGCTGCCGATGACAGAAAATGACATGCTGTGGCACGGAACCCGGCAAACCCCCTGGGTGAGGCTGCCGCCAGCCGAACGCGCGAGATTGCGCGCCGAGCAGGGTATCTTCATGCGCATCGTTGCAGAACGGCACTTGCCCGAGCAGGTTGCGATATCGCTGGGCAACGCCCTCCGCCAACTCGCGACCGTGCATCTGCTGTCCTTCAGCCCGCGCCCCATCCTGCCCGTTCTGCTGCAGGCCAGCGGCATGCGCGCCGAGCTTGCAGAGATGCGCGCCAGCCGCATCTGGACAAACAGCTTCCCGCTGGCGGCGCTGGGCGGTGGATGGGGCTTTGTCTATGGAGCCGCTGCACTGCTCAGCGTCCTGGCGCTCGCCATGCCAGGCCGGGTCGCGCTGTGGCTTGGCTTGCCCGTTGAGCGGGTCCGCCAGGCGCTGCGCTCCCCTGTTGCCGGCGCCGTTGCCATCCTGCTGCTGGGCCTGCTGTTCAACGCCGGCATCAACGGCGTGCTCTCGACAGTCGTGGGGCGCTACCAGGGCCGCATGTCCTGGCTGGCGCTGCTGGGCGCGATCGTGCTGGCCAACCAGCTCTGGCAGCTGCGCAAGGCAGCACAGGCGGGTGCCGAGCCTGCCCCTGCGGGCGTGATCCCGGCATCCTGACGACAGCACAGGAAAATGCCCCGCCGGGGCCTATCGGCGCCAGCGGGGCATGATCGCAATTCCAGTTGGAACGTATCGCCGCCACGCTGCCGTGAGGCGGCGCAGCAGGCACGCCACTTATTCGGCGGCTGGCTTCTTGGCAGCCTTCTTCGGCTTGGCAGGGGCTGCTTCGGCATCAGCCGGAGCCGCTTCAGCCTTGGCGGCCTTCGGCTTGGCAGCCTTCTTCACCGGAGCTTCCTCAGCGGCAGCGGCTTCAGCAGCCGGCGCGGCCTCGGCCTTGGCGGCCTTGGGCTTGGCAGCGGCCTTCTTGGCCTTGGCCGGAGCGGCATGATCATGGTCGTGGTCATGGTCGCAGTTCGGGCCATGGACATGGCCGCCGGCACCCGGCGTCTCGTCTTCGTCCTCGATCGCGGCTTCCAGCTCGGCGCGGCTCACGGCGCGCTCGAGAATCTCGGCCTGGCCGAGGAGGAAATCGACAACCTTGTCCTCATACAGTGGCGCGCGCAGCTGGGCGGCAGCCATCGGGTTCTCCTGGAAGAACTTGACGACCTTGGCCTGCTCGCCCGGATAGCGCGAAGCTTCCTGGCCGATCAGGCGGTTCATTTCCGCAGCGGTCACGGTGATGCTGTTGCGCTGGCCGATCTCGCTCAGCAGCAGGCCGAGGCGCACGCGGCGCTCGGCGATGCGGCGATAATCTTCGCGCTCGGCTTCCAGGCCGGCGGCGGCAGCGGCTGGGTCGGCATCGCGGCCGGCTTCCTGCTGCAGCTGCGCCCAGATCTGCTCGAACTCGCTGGCCACCATCGATTCGGGCACTTCGAAATCATGGCGTGACGCCAGGGTGTCGAGCAGCTTGCGCTTCATATGGGTGCGGGTGAGGCCGCCCAGTTCGGCTTCGATCTGGTCCTTGAGGATTTCCTTCAGCGCATCGAGCGAATCGATACCGAGGCCCTTGGCGAACTCATCGTCCATGGCGGTTTCCACCGGCGTCTCGACGCCCTGCACGACAATGGCGAACTCGGCGGGCTGGCCCTTCAGGTCAGCGACATTGTAATCGTCAGGGAAGGTCACCTTGATAACGCGCTCGTCATTGGCCTTGGCGCCGATCAGCTGGTCCTCGAAGCCGGGGATCAGCATCCCCGAGCCGATGGTGACGCGCATGCCTTCGCCCTTGCCGCCGTCAAAGAGCTCGCCGTTCACACGGCCCTCGAAATCGATGACAACGGTGTCGCCGGTCTTGGCCTTGTACTTGGCCGCGGCAGGCTCGGTGCGCTGCTGCTGGCCGGCAAGGCGCTGCAGCATCTCGTTCATCACATCATCATCGGCAGGCACGACCAGCTTCTCAAGGCTGAGGCCTTCGATCTTGACGTCCTCGACGGTGGGCAGAATCTCGAGCGCAACCTTGAAGGAAACGTCCTCGCCCTCGGCGGCATCGCCTTCCAGATCAACCTGCGGCTGGGTGGCCGGGCGCAGCTGGCGCTCGCTGAGCAGCAGCTGCACGCCATCGCTCACGGCTGCCTGCAGCGCTTCACCGCGCAGCGCTTCGCCATGCATCTTGCGCACGAGATTCGCCGGCACCTTGCCTGGGCGGAAGCCCGGCATGCGAATCTGCTTGCTGACCTCGGCCAACCGAACATCGATTCGGGCGGCAAGGGCAGCGGCCGGAATCACCAGCGAATACTCGCGGCGAAGGCCCTGGTTCAGCGTCTCGGCAATCTGCATCTGTCTATACTCGTTCGCTATGAGCCGCGGGGCGGCGGCGGCATTGGTGCGGGCGAAGGGACTCGAACCCCCACGTCTTTCGACACTGGAACCTAAATCCAGCGCGTCNNTACCAATTCCGCCACGCCCGCATGAGGTGAAGCGCGCGTCTATAGCAAGCCAAGGGCCGTACGCAAGGCTAACACCACCCGGATAAGGCCCCACTGCCGGGAATCGCCGGAAAACATCCCGCCCAGCGCCCATCCGGTGCCGGGTCCGCTCCCAGCGGCATCCCACCCGGAACCCGTCAGGTGCCGATCCAGAACCGCAAAATCACCGAGATTGCCCCGACCGTCGCAACGCCGGCAGCCCAGAGGCCGATGAACCACAGCCAGCGGCGGGTGCGCTCAGTGGTAGCCTTCATGACCCACCTTGCCGCGGAACACCCAATAGGCATAGCCGGTGTAGCCGATGATGATCGGCAGCATGATGCCAACCCCTATCAGCATGAAAAACTGAGAGTTTTCCGGCGCCGCCGCCTCGAAAATCGACACCTCCCCCGGCACCAGCCACGGGAACATCGAGATGCCGAGGCCGATGAAGCTCAACAGGAACAGCGCCAGCGCCAGCAGGAATGGCTGCACCTGCGCCCGCAGCCGCAACGCCCGAACAAACAGCAACGCCGTAACCCCCACCAGAATCGGCACAGGCGCTGAAAGGTAAATTCCAGGCGTCTCGAACCAGCGGCTGAAATAATCATGATTGAGAAACGGCGTGGCGAGACTGACCGCGACAACAGCGACAAGCGTTGCAACTCCCGTCAGCTTTGCCAACGCAAAAGCCTGATCTTGCAGACTGTTTTCTGTTCTGTAGATCAGCCAGCACGCCCCCAGCAGCGCATAGCCGGCCATCACGGACAGCCCGGTCAGCACGGAAAACGGCGAAAACCAGTCCCACCAGCCACCGCCATAGCCCCGACCGCTGACCGTCACGCCCTGCAGGATGGCGCCCAGAATGACACCTTGCGAGAACGCCGCCATCATCGAGCCAAAGGCAAAAGCCCGGTCCCAGATCCACAGCCGCGTGGTCCGCGTGCGATACTCAAACGCGACGCCGCGAAACACCAGCCCAAGCAACATGGCGATGATCGGCGTATACACCGCCGGCATCAGAACCGCATAAGCCAAAGGGAAGGCAGCAAAAAGCCCGCCCCCACCAAGGACGAGCCAGGTCTCGTTGCCATCCCACACCGGTGCGATCGTGTTGATCGCGGTGTTCCTCTGCTCCCCCTTTTCAAGCCAAGGGAACAGGATGCCTATGCCGAGATCGAACCCGTCCATCACTACATAGCCGAACACCGCCAGCGCGATTATGCCGGCCCAGACCAGCGACAGCGTATCATTGGGTGCCATCTGCCCTACTCCGCCAGCGCCGCGCCGGCATCGAGCGCCGGAACAGGAGTGAGGCTCGCCGTGCGGGTGACGTCACCGCGCGTCGGGCCTTCCTCACCCGGCGTGGGTTCGTGCCCCATGAGCTTGATAATAAACCATGTTCCGACACCGAAGACAGCGAAGTACACCACGACAAAGGCGATCAGTGACGCCGCCACCGCCGGCGCCGCCAGCGGCGAAGCGCTCTCCGCCGTGCGCAGCAGACCGAACACCGTGAACGGCTGGCGCCCGACTTCCGTGGTGATCCACCCGGCCAGCACGGCCACAAAACCCGTGGGGCCCATCACCAACGCCAGACGGTGCAGCCAGGCATCCGAATGCAGGGTGTTCCGATAGCGCGCCCACAGGCTCCAGCCGCCCATCAGCAGCATGAGCATGCCGATGCCGACCATGATACGGAACGACCAGAAGACGATGCCAACAGGCGCCCGGTTCTCGGGCGGCACCTGGTCAAGCCCGGCCATCGGCGCCTCGATGTCGCTCTTGAGGATGACCGAGCCGATACGCGGAATTTCCACCGGATACCGCATGACCTGCGCCTTATCGTCAGGAATACCGAACAATATCAGAGGGGCACCGCCATCCGGGCCGCCGGGATAGCTCTTGTAGTGCCCCTCCATCGCGGAGATTTTCGCAGGCTGATACTCCAGCGTGTTGGTGCCATGCTCATGGCCCGCGACGATCTGCAGCGGTGCCACAAGCGCGGCCATCCACATCGCCATGGAGAACATGATGCGCGTACCCTCGCGCGGTGTCTTCCCGGCCCGCCGGTCCTTCAGCAGGTGCCAGGCACCGGCCCCGCCAACCACCATGGCTGTTGTGAGGTAGGCCGCCAACAGCACATGTACGAGCCGGTAAGGCATTGAAGGATTGAAGATAACCTCCAGCCAGCTCGTGGCAAAGAACTGGCCCTGGGCGTTGATCCCATAGCCCTGCGGGGTCTGCATCCAACTGTTCACGGCGATGATCCAGAAGGCCGAGATCGCCGTTCCGGTCGCCACCATGCAGGTGGCCGCGAAGTGCAGCTTCTTGCCGACCTTCTCCAGCCCGAACAGCATGACACCGAGAAATCCGGCCTCCAGGAAGAAAGCCGTGAGCACTTCATAGGCCATCAGCGGCCCGATGACCGGGCCGGCCTTGTCCGAGAAAACCGCCCAGTTGGTGCCGAACTGATAGGCCATGACGATGCCGGAAACGACGCCCATGCCGAAGGTAATGGCGAAAATCTTCAGCCAGTATTTGAACAGCTGCAGATAGACATCACGTCCGGTACGCAGCCAAAGCCCTTCCAGAACAGCGAGATAGCTAGCCAACCCGATACTGAATGCGGGGAAGATGAAGTGGAATGAGATGGTGAATGCAAACTGCATTCGGGCCAAAGTCAGTGCGGAAAATGCGTCAAACATGACACTGGCCACCTCGTTCTGATGCCGCTGGCTATAGCAGAATGCAGCGAATAGTGGCGCGCGGAATGTCGCAGCCGAGAGGCCGCCCGGCCATCATCAGCAGGTGACGACCATGCATGTCCTTGGCTATGACAAAAAGGAATAGGGGGATCCTGCCAACGTGACGACCGATATTGAAATCGCCCGCGCGGCGACTCTGCGACCGATCTCGGAGATTGCCGCGCCGCTGGGCCTCGGCAGCGCGGCGCTGGAGCCTTACGGGCATCATATCGCCAAGATTTCGGCTGCGGCGCTGGCACGGCTTGCAGATGCACCACGGGGCAAGCTGATCCTCGTCAGCGCCATCAACCCGACGCCGGCCGGCGAGGGCAAGACGACCACGACCATCGGGCTGGGCGATGCGCTCAACCTGATCGGCCGCAAGGCGGTGATCGCGCTGCGCGAGCCTTCGCTGGGGCCGGTGTTTGGCCGCAAGGGCGGCGCGACCGGCGGCGGCTACTCGCAGGTGCTGCCGATGGAGCGCATCAACCTGCACTTCACAGGTGACTTCCACGCCATAACATCGGCGCATAACCTGTTGGCAGCGCTCATAGAAAACTCCCTGCACTTCCGCCAGCCCACGGCCACCGGCCAGCCGCTCGATGCCCGCAGCATCAACTGGCGGCGGGTGCTGGACATGAATGACCGGGCGCTGCGCCAGGTCGCCCTCGGCATGGGCAGCGGTAATGGGCCAGTGCGTGAAAGCGGCTTCGACATCACCGTCGCCAGCGAAGTCATGGCGGCGCTGTGCCTGGCTAACGATATGACAGACTTGCAGAATCGCCTTGGCCGCATCCGCATCGGGCGGGACCTGGCGGGGGCGCCGGTGAGCGCGGGGGACATTGGCGCGGCGGGTGCGATGGCGGCGCTGCTGCTCGATGCGATGCTGCCCAACATGGTGCAGACCATCGGCGGCTCGGCGGCGCTGATCCATGGCGGGCCGTTCGCCAATATCGCCCATGGCTGCAACTCCGTGGTGGCGACGCGGGCGGCGCTGGCGCTGGGCGAGTTCACCGTGACGGAGGCCGGCTTCGGTGCGGACCTTGGCGCGGAAAAGTTCTGCAATATCAAGTGCCGCAGCGCTGGCTTGGCACCGGCGGTGGCGGTGATTGTGGCCACCGTCAGGGCGCTGAAATACCATGGCGGGGTGGCGCTGGCGGACCTTGGCAAGGCGGATCCGGTGGCGCTGGCGGCGGGGCTGGAGAATCTGGCGCGGCATGCCGAGAACATGGCCAAGTTCGGCGTGCCGGTGGTGGTGGCGCTCAATGCCTTCAGCACCGATACGGCGCTGGAGCAGGCACAGGTTATCAACCATTGCCGCGATGTACTTGGAATTGAAGCACATTTGTGCCGGCATTGGGCCGAGGGCGGTGCGGGGGCCGAGGCTCTGGCGCGCAGCGTGGCGGCGCTGGCCGATGCCAATCCGGACCCGGCGCTGCGGTTCAGGACGCTCTATCCCGATGCCATGCCGCTGGAGGAAAAGCTGCGCACCGTGGCGCAGGAGATCTATCGCGCTGCAGACATCAGCCTCTCCCCCGCAGCCGCGCGCCAGCTGAAAGCCTTTACAGATCAAGGCTTTGGCAAGCTTCCCGTCTGCATGGCCAAGACGCCCTACAGCTTCACGGCGAACGAGAAACTGCGCGGCGCGGTGAGCGGTCACACCCTGCCGATCCGCGAGGTGCGGCTATCGGCCGGTGCCGGCTTTGTCGTGGCGCTGTGCGGGGACATCAACACCATGCCCGGCCTGCCGCGAGACCCGGCGGCGAACCACATCGGGCTGGATGACCAGGGCCGGATTGTCGGCCTGAGCTAGGGCGATTTCGGGAGATTCCGGGTTCCAGGCCGGCACCGGTTGGGCGCCGGCCCGGCGCTGGTCCGGCACTGGCCCGGTGGCGCGCGGTGCCGGGCCGGAACCATTTGGGAGAAAGCCGGAGATCGCCCCCAAAAAGCGGCCTCCGGGCTGGCCGGGCGCCGGTTTCAGCCGTTGATCACGAAGCAGGCCAGCCCCGTTGTGCTCATCCGGTCACAGGCGTCGCGCGCGGCTTGCTGGCTGCTGTAGGGCCCGAGTTGCAGCCGCGTCACCGAGCCCGAGGGCTCGAAGAATGGCTTCGCCCCGGCCACCGCATCCGTCTTGCGTTTCTTCATGTCGGCCCAGGCGGCCTCGGCGAGGCTGCGCTGGCTGAAGGCGCCGAGTTGCACCCGCCAGGCGGGGGTCGCGCGCGGCTTTTGCGGCGGCGGCGCGATCTCGGCGAGCGTGGCTGCCGCTGCCGGCTTGGCGGCGGGCAAGCGGCCGGAGGATTGCAGGGCCATCGCCGGTGAGCCGGTGGCTTGCGCGGTGGCGACCGGCGGAGCGGGCGCTGGCTTCGCAGCTGGCGGGGGCGCAGGTTTCGGCGCGGCCACCTGCCGCGCGGCGGGAATCGTCGCGGGCGAAACCGAGGGCGTCTGCGGCACCGGGGCCTGGGCCTGCGCCCCCTGCCCCATCGCGCTGCGGCGCGGGTCCAGCGCGGCCAATGCCGCGGGGATGCCGCGGCCGCCGCCGAGGCTGGTGGCGATCGCCCAGCCGTTGGCGCGCTCCACCGGCGCGATCACCTGCGTCAGCTTGTCCAGTGCCGTCGTGGCTTCCGGCAGGCCCTGCGCTGCGGCCCGGGCGAGATAGGCATAGGCCAGTGTCAGGCTGCGCGGCACGCTGTCGCCATTCCAGTTGGCGATGCCGTAAACATATTGCGCCCGCATCTCATCGGCATCGGCAGCCTGTTTGAGCCAGGTCATCGCCTCGGACTTCTCACCATTCTGGAACAGCAGGATGCCGAGGTTGGCCTGGGCCGGGCGATGGCCCTTGAGCGCGGCCTTGCGATACCATTCCCGCGCCACGGCGGCATCGCGCGGCACGGCGCGGCCCAGCTTGTGGGCTTGGCCGATGTTGAACATCGCATCCGGGTCCCCGGCATTGGCAAACGGCTGCCACATGGTGACGGCACCGGCCCAATCGCGCTTGCGCCACAGCTCCACGCCGTTGCGCACGCTCGGCGTCAGCGCCGGTGGCGGGGCCGGCGCGGCAGCGACAGGCGGCTTCTTTTTCTTGGAGCGGAACAGCTGCGCATCGGCAGGCGTGGTGATGGCAGCCGCACACAGCACGGCCACCAAGCTCGCCAATCCTGCTTTCAGATACGCCAAACCGCTTCCCCTCCCTTGATTGTAAGATGTACACGACCCGCCACCGGCAGGCCATCAAAAGGCGTGTTTCCAGCGCCGGCAAAACGGCTGCCATCGATCCGCCAGGGTGCCGCTTCATCGAATACCATGAGGTCTGCCGGTGAACCGGGGCTGAGCGAGCCGCCGGGCAGCCCGAAAAGCGCGGCGGGCTGTGCTGTCATCATGCCCAGCACCTCGCGCAGGCCCAGCGCGCCTTCGCGCACCAGCGAGAGCGCCAGCGCCAGCAGCGTTTCCGCCCCCGCCATACCCGGCTCGGCATCGGCATAGGGCAGGCGCTTGCCCTCCTGGCTGCGCGGATCATGGCCCGAGGCGATGATGCTGATGGTGCCATCGGCCAGCCCGGCCGCCACGGCCCGCCGGTCCCCATCGTCCCGCAGCGGCGGCGAGAGCCGGGCAAAGCTGCGGAAGCCGGCCTGCGCCGTCTCGTTGAGCAGCCAGTGCGCCGGGGTGATGCCCGCCGTCACGCGCACGCCGCGCGCCCTTGCGGCGCGCACCAGCGCCAGCCCCTCGCCCGTCGTCACCTGCCGGATGTGCAGCCGCGCGCCGGTGGCCTCGGCCAGCCGCAGGTCCCGCATGATGGCCAGGCTCTCGGCAAACGCCGGCGCGGCCGGCAAGCCCAACCGCGTTGCATAATCCCCTTCCGTCGCCACGGCGCCGTGGGTGAGCGCCGCATCCTCGGCGTGAGTCACCACCACCATGTCAAACGCCCGCGCATAGGAGAGCAGCCGGTGCATGACGGCAGTGGACGGAATGGCGCCGCGCCCGGTGGCGACGCCCACGGCGCCGGCCTCCCGCGCCAGGCCGATCTCGGCAAGCTCATGCCCGGCCAGCCCGCGCGTCGCGGCCACCAGCGGGTGCACCCACACGCCGGGCTTGCCCATCGCCTGGGTGAAGGCGACCAGCGCCGGATCATCAAGCGGCGGCTGCTGGTCCGGCATCAGCACGATGCGGGTGATGCCGCCGGCATGGCAGGCCTTGGGCTCGGCCCGGAACACGCCGCAATCGATCAGCCCCGGCGCCACGACGCGCCCGGCGCACTCCACCACCTCGGCATCAGCAGGCGGCGGCGCATCGCCGATGCCGATGACGACGCGATCCGCCAGCAGCACATTGGCCACCGCATCATGCCCGGTTGCAGGGCAGACGACCCGGCCGCCCTTCAGGTACAGCGGCGTCATTTCGGCACCTCGGGCCAGCCTTTGACGCCGCGCCGGGTGCGGGTGAGCACATCCAGGCAGGCCATGCGCACCGCCACACCCATCTCGACCTGCTCGGTGACGGCGGAGCGCACCAGATCATCGGCGATGCTGCCATCGATCTCGACGCCGCGGTTCATCGGGCCGGGGTGCATCACCAGCACATCCGATGCGGCATGAGCGAGCCGCGCCTCGGTGAGGCCATAGAAGCGGAAATATTCGCGGGTGGAGGGCACATAGGCGCCGTCCATCCTCTCGGTCTGCAAGCGCAGCATCATCACCACATCGGCGCCCTTCAGCCCGGCATCCATGTCCGTGAAGCTTTCCACGCCAAGCTGCTCGACATTGGCCGGCAGCAGCGTTGGCGGCGCCACCACGCGCACCCGGGCGCCCAGCGAGCCGAGCAACTGGAAATTGGAGCGCGCCACGCGGCTGTGCAGAATATCCCCGCAGATCGCCACGGTGAGCCCCTCGATGCGGCCCTTGCGGCGGCGGATGGTCAGCGCATCGAGCAGCGCCTGGGTGGGGTGCTCGTGGCGGCCATCCCCGGCATTGAGCACCGGGCAGCCAAGCTTTTCGGCGATCAGCTGCACCGCGCCCGAAGAGCCGTGGCGGATGACGATCAGGTCCGGATGCATGGCGCCGAGCGTGAGCGCCGTATCGAGCAGCGTCTCCCCCTTCTTCACCGAGGAGCCGGAGACCCCGAGATTGACGACATCGGCCCCCAGCCGCTTGCCGGCGATCTCGAAGCTCAGCAGCGTGCGCGTGCTGTTCTCGAAAAAGGCGTTGATCTGGGTGAGCCCGGCGAGGCGATGGTCATCGCGCTGCGAGCCGCGATTATACTCGACCCATTGCTCCGCCTCATCGAGCAGGAACCGCATCTCCCAAGGCTGCAGCCCCGCGATGCCGAGCAAATGCGGATGGGGAAAAGGATGGGCACCGGCGGCAAGAGCGGGATGCGGTGCATGCTTCATCGCTCAAGCGTTTAGCCGCTGCCAGCGCCCGTGGGAAGGGCGGGAACGCTGGCCTGCGTAATTTGCCGGATGAGCGGGCTGGCCGGTTGCGTTGGCACAAAGCGAACCCGGGAAAATGCTCTCGCTTTTGCAATTCATTACATTAAGAAAGTTCTAAGAGGTCACATATCCGGCTGAAAAGCCGGTCCGGGTCGAGCAGAGGAGGGTCTGCGCGCATGGAGTTTTTGAGCCACCGCAAGGGGGCTGAGAGTTGGCGCGTGCCGCTGCTGGTCGCAGCGGCGGGGACGGTCATGCGGCTGGCCTGGTATTATCTCGCTCCGAGGCCGAGCCATGTGCCCATCGAGAGCGAGAATATCGCCATCGCCCTCGCCACCACCGGGCGCTTTGCCGATACCTATGGTGCGGGCAGCGGGCTGACAGCGCATACCTCGCCGGTGATGCCCTCGATCATCGCCGGGCTTTACGAGATCTTCGGTGTCGATACGCCGGCGGCGCATGATGCGATGGCGGTGCTGGCGGTGCTGCTGCTCAGCCTGTCCTTCCTTGGTTTTTACGCACTGTTCGGCGCGCTGGGCGCCAGCCGCAATGCGCGGCTGGCCGGGCTGGCGATCTGCAACCTGGTGCCGATGCAGCCGGCGCTGGAGCTGAACCAGCTGTCCCGCTGGGAGATTCCATTGGCGCTGGCGCTATTGCCGCTGCTGCTGGTCTGGCTGCTGCGGCTGGATGCGCGGCCGGAATTGCGGCTGCGGGACCTGGCGCTGCCGGCGCTGGCAGCCGGCGGGCTGGTGTTCACCAGTGTGGCGGCGGGCGCGGCGGCCTGCGCCGGCCTTGGCCTGCTGGTGCTGCGGCGGCTGCCGCCGCGGCGCTGGCCGGCGGCGGCGCTGCTGCTTGTGGCCGGGCTGGCGCTCTGGCTCGGCCCCTGGGCGCTGCGCAACCAGCAGGCGCTTGGCCGGCCGATCCTGACGCGCAGCAACGCCGGGCTGGAGCTGGCGCTCTCCTACAACGACATGATGCTGAACGATCAGGACCGGCGCGGGGCCTATGTCGAGCGGCTCAGCCAGATCAACCCGCTCTACCCCGGCGCGCGCGCCGCCGCTCGGGCCGCTGGCGGCGAACTGGCCTATAATGACGGGCACGGGGCCATCGCCAAGCGCTGGATGATCGAGCACCCCATGGGCACGCTGCGCCTGATGATGCGGCACGTGCGGCAGCTGGTGGTGCCGCCGGCGTGGTTTTTCGCCACCTGGGGAGACGCCCCACCGCGCGCCGTGGAAGAGCGGCGCTGGCTGCTCGGGCTGGCGATGCTGGTGTCCCTGGCCGGGCTGCCCTGGCTGCTGTGGCGGAACCCGCGCTACCTTTATATCGCGCTGGCGATGGCGGCGCTGGCGGCGCCCTATGTCGTGGTGCAGCCGATCCTGCGCTATCGCTATCTGCTCTATGCGCCCTCGGTGATGCTGGCCTGTGATCTGGTGTTCCGCATGCTAGCCGCGTGGCTGGCTCGGCGCGGCCTCGCAGGCAGGCCCATGGCGGCGGCAGAATAATATCCGTGCGGGAGAATGTTGCGGAACAAAACCGCGGCACAAAGCGCTTCGCCGTTGTGGGGGAGCATTTTATGGAAATCTTAAGGCATCGCGGCTGCAGCCGGCTTGGCGAGCCACGGTTTTATTGGGGATTGCCGAGCGCATGCGGATGCTGAGCCATCGTGAGGAGCCGGAGCGCTGGCTCTTGCCGGTTCTGATCGCATCGGCCGGTGCGGGCATGCGGCTGGCTTGGCACCATGTCTCGCCGGCGCCGGCCTATTTTCCGATCGAGAGCGAGAATATCGCCATTGCGCTGGCCACCACCGGGCGCTTTGCCGATGCCTTTGGGCCGGGCAGCGGGCTGACGGCGCATACTTCGCCGGTGATGCCGGGGATCATCGCCGGGCTGTACAAGATCTTCGGTGTCGATACGCCGGCGGCGCATGATGCGATGGCCGTGCTGGCGGTGGCGCTGCTGACAGTGTCCTTCCTCGGTTTTTACGCGCTGTTCGGCGCGCTGGGCGCGAGCCGTTGGTCACGGCTGGCCGGGCTGGCGATCTGCAGCCTGGTGCCGATGCAACCGGCGCTGGAACTGCAACAGCTCTCCCGCTGGGAGATTCCGCTGGCGCTGGCGTTGCTGGCGCCGCTGCTGGTCTGGCTGCTGCGGCTCGATGCGCGGCCGGAGCTGAAGGTGCGGGATATGGCGCTGCCGGCGGTGGCGGCGGGCCTTCTGGCGCTGATCAGCATAGCGGCGGGCGCGGCAGCCTGCGGCGGCCTTGGCCTGCTGGCGCTGCGGCGGCTGCCCGCGCGGCGCTGGCCGGCGGCGGCGCTGCTGGTCATGGCCGGGCTGGCGCTCTGGCTCGGCCCCTGGGCGCTGCGCAACCAGCAGGCGCTGGGCAAGCCGATCCTGACCCGCAGCAACGCCGGGCTGGAGCTGGCGCTCTCCTATAACGACCTGACGCTGAATGATCCGGACCGGCGCCGTGGCTATCTTGAGCGCCACCGCCGGATTCACCCGATGAACCCGGCGCCGCGCGCTGCCATGCAGGCCGCCGGCGGTGAGGTCCCCTACAATGACGGGATGGGGGTGGAGGCGAAGCGCTGGATGCTGGAGCACCCGCAGGGCACGGTGAGCCTGGTGCTGCGCCATGTGCGGCAGCTGGTGGTGCCGCCGGCGTGGTTTTTCGCCACCTGGGGNNGCGCTGGCGATGGCGGCGCTGGCCCTGCCCTATCTCGTGGTGCAGCCGATCCTGCGTTATCGCTACCTGCTCTATGCCCCCTCGGTGATGCTGGCCTGCGATGTGGTGTTCCGCATGCTGGGCGCCTGGTGGGCGGCGCGGGCGCCTAGAGCGAGGCCCATAGCCCCAGCGGGATAACGGCGGCGGCAATGAGCATCGGCGCGGCGGCGGGCAGGCCCTTGCGCCACCCGGCCACGGCGATGACGATGCCGGACTTGATGAGCGTGTTGAGCAGCAGCGGCAGCGAGAGGATCATCCCCGCCAGCTGCGGCTTGACCGTGCCGGGCGGCAGGGCGCGCATGGCGACGATGGCGGCATCCACATCCATGGCGCCGGTGATGGCGAGCAGCGTGGCGATGCCGGCGTCGCCATATTCCGCCTCGGCCCAGTGCACGACCAGCGAGAGCAGCGCCATCAGCGCGGCAAAGGCCAGCGCGATGCGCAGCTCGAAGGGGTTGCTGCCGGTGAGCGCCATCGAACCTTCATCCGTTGCGGCTGGCTCGGTGCCGCGGGAGGTGCGCAGCAGCACCAGCGCCAGACCCAGCGCCACCAGCGCTGCCGGGCCGATGATGAGCGCCAGCCGCGGCAGCGCGAACGGCGTGAGCAGGCCGGTGAGCACCAGCACGCGCAGGAACAGCGTGGCCGAGGCAATGGCGATGCCGGCGCCGGCAAGGCGGGGCGGCAGCTGGCCCAGGCTGAGCCG
>DIUN01000025.1:25208-44041 GCA_002423025.1 Sphingomonadales bacterium UBA6157
CGCATCCGGCAGCAGCGGCAGGATGGCGCCGGCGATGATGGCGAAGCGCGCCACGGCGAGCACATCCGCCTCGGTAAGCCCGCGCACCCAGCCGTGCAGCTGCTGGCGCGCGGCGAGCACGAAGGTGACCAGCGCGGCCGCCGCCAGCGCCGGGCCGGGGTGCACCGTCGCCAGCACGCCCAGCGCCACGGTGAGCAGCGCGGCGATGGTGTTGGTGATCGAGATATTGCCGTTGCCGTTGGTGGTGCGCAGGTGGCTCCCGACGCTCACCACCACGGCCCCGGCCACCAGCGCCGCGGCCACGAGCGGCTGCGCCTCCTGCCCGAGGATACCGGCAAGGCCGCCGAGCAGGCCGAACAGGCCAAAGGTGCGCAGGCCGGCGATGCGGCTGCCTTCCGCCAGCGCGCGCTGCCGCCAGCCACGCTCCAGCCCGATGAGCAGGCCGATGGCGAGGCTGAGGCCGAGCGTGCTGTAATATTCGAGGCTGAACGGCTCCACGGGGCTGTTCTGGCCGGGTTGCGGGCGAGCGGCAAGTACGGGGATGCGCGGATGCGCTTGATCCCGGTCAAGGCCAGCCCTCCTGCCGCTGCCTAGGTGTGGCGGCGGAAGGGGAAACACCATGATGCTGGGTGAACTCGAGATCCTGCGCTGGCTGCACATATTGGCGATGGTCTATTGGCTGGGCGNNCGGCGAATGGGGGGTGTTCCAGACCTCGTACAATGTCGTGAACCGGGCGCTCTCGCTGGAGGAGCGGCGGCGGCACATGGAAACGGCGTATCGCATTGATATCCTTGCGCGCACCGGCATCCTGATGCTGCTGCCGCTGGGGCTGCACATGGGGCACCTCCATGGCCTGCAGCCTTATGGCGGCGGCTGGCTGTGGCTGATCTGGGGCGTGATGCTGGGCTGGCTTGGCCTGACCTGGGGGGCCTTCCTGGCGCGCGAGACGGACCTTGGGTTGCGGCTGACCAAAATCGACGAGGTGGGGCGGTTCGTGCTCATCCCGTCATTGGCGGCGGTGGCGATCAGTTCGCTGCTCGGCCATGGGCCGCTGGACGTGAGCGAGGGCAGCTACTGGTATGCCGCCAAGCTGCTGCTCTATGCCTTTACACTGGTGATCGGGCTGGGGCTGCGCTTCATCATGCGGGCCTGGACGGTGCGCTTCCGCCGGCTGGCGATGGGCCCGAGCCCGGCGGACGAAGCGGCGCTGGAGCGCGAGATCGGCTGGGGGCGGATGATGGCCTATGTCTATTGGGTGACGATTGCCGGCGTGGCGTTCCTCGGTGCGGTCAAGCCGTTCTAGACTGGCGGCAGGCCGATGCGGACGCGCTCGGCATTGATGAAATCCCGGCAGACAACGGACATGCGCGAGACATAGACAAGATAGGGCGGCACGTTGGCGAGGGCCTTGTCGGTCGCATAGGCATTGGTGATGCGGTCCGCGAGGATGGCGGCGGTGGTCTTTTGCTCGACAAGGCAGCGGGTGCGCGCCGCCTTGACCAGCGCGGTAGCAAGATCATCGTTGACGAACAGGAAGTTGGCGGCGTCGTTGATGCCCTGCGCATAGGACTTTCTGGCCTCCGGCGGCAACTGCGCCCAGCCGGCGGCGTTGTTGACATAGCCGGAGGCGGCGGCCGGCAGCGGCGCCAGCAGCAGCGCGGCGGCAAATCCCAAGGCGGCGACAGCGCGGACTTTGGGCATGACCATGACTTTCTAGAAACACTCAGGGTGATGGGTGGCAGGCATAGAAAATCCCGCCAGTCTCAGACTGGCGGGATCTTCCGTTTTCGTAAAGCGTCTTAGAAGCCGAAGGTGCCGCCAACGCGGAAGCCCGTGCCACCAACGCTCTTGAACGAGGTGGCGACACCGGCGTTCAGGGCGAAGTTCTCGGAAACCAGGAAGCCGAGCGAGCCGGCGATGGCCGACTGGCCTTCATAGTTACCGTAGTTGACGCTGATGTTGATCTTCTTGTTCGGCAGGAAGAAGCCGCCGCCCATGGCGATGGCAACTGCCGTGCCGGCTTCAGCAGCCTCACCAACGGTGTCGATACGAGCCGAGAGGCTCGAGTTCAGCGCCGCGATGGAGGTGTTGAGGGTGCCGACAGCCGAGTTCAGCTGGCCGAGGTTGATCGCGTCGGTAGCGGCCGTGCCGTTGCCGAGGTTCGTGATCTTGCCACCGTTCATGTTGATGCCGTTGGTCGAGATCGACGTGGCGGTCAGCGACGTTGCGGTAACAGTGCCGGCGGAAACCGAAGCAGCAGTGACCGAACCAGTGGTGGTCAGGCCGGCCGAGGTAACGGCGGTGCGGCTGGTGGCCTCAGTCGGCAGCGTGATCGTCACCTGACCCGTCGACGGGTTGAAGGTGGCCGAACCAACGCGCTGCTCATAGACAACGCCCGGAGCGCCGCCGGTTTCGGGCAGGCCCGAGGTGGTGGCGATGTAGGAGTTGGCGGTGACGACGGCGGAACCGTCCGCACCCGGAGCAGCAGCACCCATAAGGACATCGCCAACGCCACCAACAGTGGAGATAACGCCGCCGAAGCTCTCGATGACGTTGCCGACCTGGCCTTCAACGCTGACGTCGGTGACGGTGGCTACGCCAACATTGACCGGGTCACCAACGGTGGTGTCGGTGTCAACCAGCGTCGGCGGCAGGCCGGGCTCGAAGGTGTCAACGCGCACGGCAGTGACCGTCTGGGCCTGGCTGCCGGTGCCGCTGACAGCGATCGTGCCGGTGTAGGTGTTGTCACCGATCGTCACATTCGGGAACGAAGTGACCCGGCTGCCCGTGGTGGTCAGCGTCTGGTTCTGAATCGTGGTCGTGGTGTTGGTGAAAATTTCGGTGTCGCTGCTGTCACCCGTGGTCGAGGTCGTGGAGGTGCCGAGCACGATGTCCGTGTCGGTGATGGTGCCGATGACGCCAACATAGTTGGTGCCGACAACTTCAACCGACGGCACGGCCAAAGCAGCGCTGGCGCCAAAGGCAAGGGCCACAGCCGAAACCGAACCCGCAAACTTACCAATTGTGATCATCAAGACCCCCTGACACTGCCCGCAGGCGTTAGCGTAATACGTTTAGCGCAACCCCGAGCCGAACGCCCGAAATTGACCTTTTCGTGATATTGTTGGGTTCATGCCAAGTCGAGTATGCGCAGGGCGTTATGCGTTGCATTTGCAGCCGATGGGCAACCATTGTGGCAATTCGGCAATACCCCCAAATGGGGTGACAGTTGCGAACGCCTGTCAATTACCGTGGTGACTGCGCCACTGGAATCGCCTGTCTGTGCGATATCGCGCAAGCCTTGTGCCGCAAGACAGCTCCAAGCACGCCTGGCAGCTCGGCGAGTCCAGCTCGGCTGAAAACCGCGATGGCTGCTTGAGCCACCTTCGACTTCCAGAGCCGCCACTGTTTTACAGATTAAATAAATGTCAGGAAGGCTGACGGATTCCATTATACTCGGATTGTTTCGATAATTGGCCGCAGTCTGCAGCAGCGATGGCATCCGCAAGGCTCTGCTCCTGCGCCCTGCCGCCGGTTGCTTGACCAGGGCGCCCCCTTCACGCAGGCTGGCCTTGCAAACGTAAAGGACCGAGCATGACCCTTCCCCTGACTGGTGGCTGCCTGTGCGGTGCCGTGCGCTACTCCGTTTCCGCCGAGCCGGTGATGCAGGCGGTGTGCCACTGCAAGAACTGCCAGCGCCAGGCCGGCAGCGCCTGGTCGATGATCGCCGGGGTGCCGGAAGCGGCGCTGAAGATCACGGGTGAACCCCGGACCTATGAGGACCATGGCGAGAGCGGCGCTCCGGTGCTGCGCCAGTTCTGCGGCACGTGCGGGTCGCCGCTGTTCTCCCATGTCGCCGCGGCACCGGGGCTGGTGTTCATCAAGGCCGGAACGCTCGACGACACCTCGGGCTTTGCCCCGCAGATGCAGTTCTGGACCAAGAGCAAGCAGCACTGGGTCGATCTGGGCGCTGTCCCGGCGTTTGAGAAAACGCCGGGATAAGCGCGGCCCGCCTAAGGCAGCGCCCGCTTCAGGACGTTCTCCAGAATGCGGCTGACATTATTGTCCCCGCCGTTGATCGGCAGGGCCTGGCTCCAGGCAATCGACCCTGCCGCGAACACCGAGCCGCCGGAGGCTGTGTTGTAATAGGCGATGTCAGCCCGCACCTGCGGGTCCTGCGTGCCGCCGCGCCCCGGGAAGGCATAGGTAATGTCCTCGGAGACCAGCGGATAATTGTCCGAATGGTCAAAGGACGATGCCAGCAGCATGGTGTGTGGCGGGGTGCCGAGCGCAAGATCATAGCGATCCATCTCGAGGCCCGCCGCTCCGCCCAGGCCCAGCCCGAAATCGCCGATCTTCTCGTCGGCGCCAACGCCTTCGAAGATCCAGGCGCATGCCGGATCAAAGGAATCCGCCATCCGCTCGAAGGGCTGGCTTTCGTCCATGCCTTCGGTGGTGAAGCCCAACGCCGCGAGCTTTTGTGGTGCACGGCCGCGTGCACGCCAAAGCCCGGACTTGTCGCCCGTTGTCGCGAGATGCCCCTCACCCGGCGCCGCCTGCCATGCGCGCGAGCCTGTATCGAGCTTGCGGACTTCGATGCACGAGGGCTCGTCGGGGCGCGTCTCGGTTACCCAGTAGAAGCCATTGCCGCCCAGATAGGAGAGATTGCCGCCTTCGCTGACATAATCCTCCATCGCGTCGAGCATCTTGAGCGACCAATATTCGGGATGGGTCCCGGTCAGGACCGCAGAATAGGGCTTGAGCAACGCCAGGCCCTCGGCATCCAGATCATGATCGGTGATGATATCGGCCTCGATGCCCTTGGCATGCAGCCACCAGACCAGGGACAGGTCGGCGGGGAAAGCCCAGGCTGTTCCGATCGATGGCATGCGGTAGCGCGGGCGCATATTGAGGATCGGCCGCAGCCAGGACGAATAGCACACCCCGGCATAGTCAGAATGGACGTCATAGGTCGACATTCCATAGGCTTCCGCCGCCTTCCAATCGAGATCGGCCTGCGAGACGACCGGCGTGTTGGCGCAGATCGCCTGCGCAATCGGCGCCTCGAAGGCGAGATGCTCATTGGCATAGGCGAGATAGGTGAAGGTCGGCATCAGCACGGCAAGGCGGGCCTGCGCCGATTTCGGCCGGACGAAGAAGGGAACATGGTCCTCCTCGCCGCCATTGCGCACCCGCAGCGCATAAACGCCGCTCGGCAATGTGTCTGGCAGGGTGAGCGCCACATTCGCATCCCAGCGGCAATCGGTCAGGGCATCATCATGAAAGGCAATCCCGCCGAATTGCTCGGGGGCCAGACGGAAACAGTCATTGCGACCATCCCAGTTGCAGCCGGTCATCGCCCGGATCGGCCGGTTGATACCGACGAGATTAAGGGCGTTCGGCCCGATGTCGCGGATCACATCGCCAATGCCACGGTCGGTATAGCCGCTGGTCGTGTCCCAATAGGCGATGAGGGAGCCGGCATCGGGCACTTTCATCCGCGAACAGGGTTCAAGCGCTTCCGCCGTCGCCATCCCGGCGAGAATGCCGTGCCGATCGATCTTGCCGTTGAAAAACGCGGCTGCCGCTCCGGAGGCGCTCCTTGCCGCCGCAACGGCAAAGGCCCCACCGCAAGCTGGCGGCACGACAAGGCCGGCGCGCTCTACCGTCTCATCAAGGTCATAGCCGGGTGCGATGCCGATCTGGCTGTTCCAGCGGTTGATCCGGCCCTGCTGGCTGACGAAGATCGTGCCGGCCTTGCTGTCCCAGCCTGCGGCAACAAAGTACCAGCAGTTCTGTGCCAGAGGCTTGGAGCAGGCGATTTCAACGCGCTGGCCGTTGCTGGCAAGCCGCAGCGTCAGGCACCCTCCGGTCGAGACCAGCAGGGAATAGCCATCGCCATCACCCAGCGTTCCCAGAATGACCTGCTCGCTGCCGCCGACTATGGACGGGCGGATGAACGCGAACAGTGTCGCGGCCGGGAGTTCACCGGTCAGCATGGCGGCATCGCCGATGGGGGCGGCATAGCTGCCCTTCGGCGCTTTCTGGGGCCCGACCGGGACAGTGCCCGGCAAGCCGCTTTCCACACGCTCTTCCACAAAGCCGGGGCCGAGCGGGTTCTCGTCGCCATGGTAGAGCCGGACAAGATCGATTGTCGCGGCGCCGGGCTGATCGTCGTGCAGCATGAACTGCACCTCGCCGCCCGAAACGGCATTCATGGGATGGGCATAGCCGGTAAGCGTCACGCGTTTTCCCCTGAAAGGCTGGCGTTCAGATCGTCGATGCGGGCGAGAAAGGCGGCATGATAGGCCTCGTCGAGCGAGGCGATCACCGGGCCATCCAGCACCTGGCTCGGCGCGCCCCGCACGCCGGCAAAGCGCACCAAGCGAAAGCCGCCGCTGACGCGCAGGATGCCAAGCTTGTTCGCAAGCCCGCCGCGCCGGAAATAGTTGAGGATCCGGTCAAGGGCATCGCTATGCTGGCCCAATGGCTGGCGCCGATGTTCCTCGATCAAGTCCGGTGAAACAAGGCCTGCCAGCCGCTTGCGGATGCGCGCATCGAACTTTTCGAAATATTCGAGCTGCCGATCACGAACGTGCGCCGGAAATTGCATATCACACCCCATTCAGATGTTGGCGACATGGACAGCCGGGCGTCTTCCGGCCCAGGGGCTGGCCTGCTCAAGCTGGCCTGCGAGACGATAGAGAAGGTCTTCCCGTCCCAACGCCGCCACGAACTGGATGCCGACCGGATAGCCTCTTGAATCGCTCCCGAGTGGCAGGCTGATCGCCGGCTGGCCGGTCATATTGAACAAGGCGGTGAACGGCGCATGGCCAAATACGGCGTCGGTCCATTCATCGGCAGTCCAGCCTGAGGGCCGGTTGGCATCCAGAAACCCTATGGGCTGCGCGATGCGACCCACCGTGGGTGTCATCAGGATGTCGGCGCTGGCGAAAAACGGTGCGACCGACCGCGACACCCGGTTCATGAAATCCTCGGCCCACAGCAGGTCGAGCGCAGACAGGCCCCGGCCATATTCCCAGCACGCCAGCGTGCTCGTCTCCAGCGTATCAAGGCCGATTGTTCGCCCGGTTGCAGCCGCGGCGCCCTCGATCCAGCTCGCAACACCCGCCGTCCAGAAGATCTTTGTCGCCTTGAAGAAGGCTGGATAGTCGATCTCGGGCCGGCCGGGCTCGACCGCATGGCCAAGGCCTTCCAGCAGGGACGCCGCCGCAGCAAGCGCGGCTTTGACATCGGCATCCACCGCGATGCCCGACCAGGGTTCGTCCGCCCAGCGGATGCGCAGGCGCCCCGGGTCGGCGGAGGTTTCTTGAAGGTAGGGCCGCGCGGGAGGCTGGATGATGTTTCGGGCGCCGGCGTCCGCACCCTGGGTCGCATCGAGCAGCGCCGCGCTGTCCCGCACCGTGCGGGTTACGGCATGTTCGATGCCCAGGCCGCTCAGCGGCTCGCCATAATCAGGGCCGGCAGGCGTGCGGCCGCGGGTCGGCTTCATGCCCACCAAGCCATTGTAAGCTGCGGGAATGCGGATCGATCCGCCGCCATCATTGGCATGGGCCGCAGGCACGACACCGGCCGCAACGGCCGCGGACGAACCGCCGCTTGATCCGCCCGCCATCAGGGCCGGGTTCCAGGGATTGCGTGTCGGCCCGGACAGGCGGGATTCCGTCGTCGAGCAATAGCCGAATTCCGGCGTGGCCGTCCTGCCGACCACCACCAGCCCAGCGCGCCGGTAACGTGCCATCAATTCACTGTCTTCGGGAGCCACCAGCCCGGCGCACAGCGCGCTGCCGGCTTCATTGGGCATCCCGGCCATGTGCAGCACGATATCCTTGATCAGGAACGGGACGCCGGCGAACGGCCCCTGCCCGCCCATGGCCGCGCGCAAGTCTTCCGGCACAAGACCGATCACGGCATTGAGACGCGGGTTTACGGCATCGATTGCCTGAAGGCAGCAGCTGACCAGCTCTGCGGGCTTGACCTCTCCGCTCGCGACAAGACCGGCAAGGCCGATCATGTCATGGGCGGCGTATTCATCGAGTCTCATGGCACCTCCGCAACGTCTGGAGAAAGCGCGGCCGCTCCCATTTGGCGACCATATTCCGCCGCGCGCACGCGAACCAAGTCACACGAAAGGGTGACATCCGGTGGAGGCGCCACGCGAATTGACAGGCTATGGCGCCCACACTAGCCTCAATTATTGTCAGCAGGGGTAGAGTCTCCGGCGATGTCGATAGCGTTCGAGCCCTTGACCATTGCCAGCCGGTTTTTGTCCGCAATCGACAAGGCGGACGACGCAGCCGATTGCCTCGATGCCCTGCATCGCGCCGCCCAGGAGCTTGGTTGGTCCCGGTTTGCTTATGGCTGGGCACCCGCCCTGCGGTTCCGCGCCGGGGAATCCTATCCGGTGATGACGCGGGGCTTGCCCGCCAGCTGGAAGCGGGATTGGGACAGGCATGGCTGCCATGATCCCTATATGGAGCACGCGTGCAGCACGCCGCTGCCCTTTGCCTGGTCCCACGTCATCGAGAAGGAAGACTCGCTGTCAGGCAAACAGCGGGACTGCATCAGCTATGTGAACGACGCGATCGGGACCTCGATTGCGCTGACCATTCCGGTGCATGTGTCCGGCCGCCGTCCGGCATTCGTGTCCCTCATCGGGGAGCGGCGCCGCTCATCGCTGGAAGGCGACGTGCAGGATGACCAGATGATCGCCCTGATGCGCCTGCTGGGGCAATCGCTCGACGATCGCCTGTTCGGCAAGGCCGGCTGCCAGGGCGCCGAGGACAACCGGCTGAGCAGCCGCGAGCGCGAATGCATGGTATGGACGGCGCGCGGCAAGACGGTGGACGATATTGCCGCCATACTCGACATTTCTGCGGACACGGTGCGCGTTTATATGAAGCGCATCATGGGAAAGCTCCAGGTTTCCAACAAGACGCACGCCGTTGCCAAGGCGCTGGCACTCGGCATGATCGAGCCCACCGAGGTCAGCTGAACACGGGATGCGAGGGGCCAATCCAGCCTGAAAAGGACTGCTGGCGGTGGGTAGCGCGCTTGTTGGCACGCAGCCGCCACCCCGCTAACCTCAGCCTCAGGCCGGCTATCTTGGGAGAGCGCGAACTTGTCACTGTTTTCCTGGCTGCCAGGCGGATCGGGCAAGGCACGGCGGCGGCTGGCGGACTATGGCGACGAGCGCTTCGTCCACGCCGGCAAGCCGGGCTCCCTCTCGCGCGGGCAGCGTGACGAGAACCTCGCGGCCTTTGTCGCCTCAATCGAGCGCCGGATCGCCCGCGTGCAAGCCTTCGCCGCCGAACTCGGCACGGCGCTGCCAACGCCCGATGGCGATCGCGGCAATGTCCAGATGATCGGCCAGTCGCTCGACAGCTTCTGCAAGGCGAAGCTCTCGGGCCTTACCGAAATCGAGCCAGCACTGGCGATGGACTGGCGCTCACGCGCGCCCGAAGGCCTGGAACGGCAGGTGCAGACGCTGGCCATCGACATGGGCGCCTATTGCGGCGAGGTCGGCATCCGCTGCGCACCGCAGTACCGCTGGGTCAACGACGAGACCCGCTACACGGCCGCGACGATGATGCACACGGCGGGCCGGGTGGTGATCGGCCACGATCCAGCCGTAATTCCCACCCGCATGAACAACCACGTCGACGCCGTCGCCATCGCAGCCTTCACGCTTTCGCAGATCGTCCGCTACCGCAAATCGAAGAGCCTGTGGCGGCCCAACTATTTCAGCTTCCTTCCCGACCTTGCCGACGGACGTTATGTCTGAGCGGAAGGCGTACGGCGGGCTGGGTACTGTCTGACCCCGGCCGCTGTAGCTTTGCACCCGCTCATATCGGGTCAGAAAATGGCCAACCGGAAAGCTTTGGCCAGCGCCTCGCGCGCGCATGTAGAAAACTGGATTAGCGTTTGATCGAAGCAGGGGTAGCGGCGTCTTTGAACATCGGCCCGGAGATTTCATCGCCCCCCCCTCAACGGACGCTCTCAGCCGGCCAGCCCTAGCACCAGCGCCCAATGGCGTTAAAATTTGCCGGGCTTGCTTGTCCATCGGCCATGGCTGTCACTAATCAATAGGGACGCTTGCCGCCGCCTTCGCGTTCGCTTTCTTGGCCAAGGCATTCGCTGCCTTCTTGACCAACGCCTTTGCAGCCTTTGGTGGATCTCCGTCGAGCGTGTCCCGCTTCAGAACATCGTTCGTCAAAATCGTGCGCAACTCTTCATCGCTGGTTTTTACAGTCTCAAAGAGCCTTCTAATTTCGCGCCGTAACACACCAACGACAGCATCCGATTGCAGAATTTCAGCAATGACGAAGCGATTTACAATTTGCGCTTGCCGGTGATACTCCGCCAGAGCGTCGGATGAGACGTTCTCCCGACAGAGCAGGAAAAGCTTGCCTAGGTCATCAAGCGAGCGAGACGACAATTTTGAAATGTCAAAGTTGTAGACCTCCGTCCAATCTATCGGCTGGCCAAACTTTATCCGGTAAATTTTCCACTCAATGGCGTTGGTCAAAATCACCCATTCAATGCCTTGATGCGCACCGTAGTTAACGGCTTGCCGAAGGTGATTCTCATTCAGCGAAGTGCCAGCCGATTTGACCTCCGCAAGGTAAGACACCTTACCCTCCACACGGATTGCCAAGTCGCAAAACGTGCCACGAATCTGTTGTTCGCTGGTTAACTCATTGTATTTGTCATATCCGAAAACCTCACAAAGCATATCCTTGATGACCGTCACCGTGTCAGCTTCGGAAATGTCTCGTTCGCGGAGTTTTCCAACAATTGGTTGATACCGCTTCAGTCCCGCGACCAGCCGGTCATGCGCCCTCTTTGGAATCTTTACGCTAGACATTAGTGCACCCCTTGGCCTTATCTAACGGCTATTCGTCTCCGCCATTTCGCGCCGAGTCAAATCCGTTCTCTCCGCATCGGCATTTCTACCCAGCCCTTCGCGCGCGCCAAGGAGTCGGGAAATTCCCCAAATACCCAAGGCTCGCGCGCGGAGGCTTCTAAAAATTTCCGGACTGTCCACCTTGCCTCCCCCGCAGCGAACTCGATTTCAAAAAACTAAAGCCCCCGTGCTCGCTATCGCAGCGTGAGGCGACGAACGGCATCTGCCAAACGTGAACGGAAGCGGCCTATCCCCAGGGGGAAATTGGCTTTTGGAGCTTTGAGGAATTCCGGGAAGCAGCGTCCCGGCGGTGGAGGAAGGCAGCCGCGAACTAGGCTCAGCGCTAAATTTCCCTGTTTTCCCTGTTTTCGACGCACTTCGCGGCTGCTTCCGAGGTCGACTGCCCAAATATGTCCCTCAGAAATCTATCATTTTCCGGCATATCCGCCGATTTACGAACAGGGAATTCGTGTCGCGATAACAGGGAAATTCTGACGCGGTTTCAGGGAATGCACATTAACTAAACAGGCAAAGTGACGTGCACCCCTGATCTCCCGAAGTACAATGCGTCACTTCCGAACCTCCGCCATGGCGGAATGGAATGCTGCGTCCGTTGCTGCTGCCTGATCATGAAAATTTGAAGCCCCGCTCGGACTGCAGAAGTTTACCTGACAACACCGGCCAGCGGCCTATCGCTGATAAACCACCTTGCCGCTGACGATGGTCGCCCGAATCCTGCCGGCCAGGATTTTTCCCGGCGCGGTCTCGGCAAGGGCGAAGGGATCAATATCCATCACTGTCAGATCAGCCCATCGGCCCTTGGCAATGATCCCCGTCTGGTCTTCGCGGAAGGCGGCATAGGCTGACCAGCTGGTATAGGCCCGGATCGCTTCTTCGATCGTCAGCCGTTGCTCCGGATACCATCCGCCGGGGGGCTGAAGCTGCTTGTCCTGGCGGGTGGTCGCGGCATGGAGGCCGTAGAAGATGCTGTGCTCGGAGCCCGGATTGTCGGCATTGAAGGTCAGTCGCGCGCCGTCGCGGCGCAGCGTGCGCCAGGCATAGGCGCCAAGGATGCGCTGCGGGCCCAGGCGGTCTTCGGCCCAGGTCTTGTCCTCCACCGCGTGGGGCGGTTCCATTGAGGCAATCACGCCCAGCCGGGCAAAGCGCGGCTGGTCATCGGGCGAGATGACCTGGGCGTGTTCGATCCGGTGGCGGTTGCGTGCGGTGTTGGGATCGGCCTTGAACTCCGCCTCAAGGAAATCGAGCACTTCGCGGTTGCCCGCATCGCCGATGGCATGGATACCTAGCTGGAAGCCGGCCTTCATCGCCTCCTTGGCCAAATCACGGTCAAAGCCATAACCGCCACCGCTGATCCCGCGGTGGCCCGGCTTGTCGGCATAGTCGGCCAGCAGCCGCGCCCCGCGCGATCCCAGCGCGCCGTCGTAATAGGCCTTGACCGCGCGCGTGACGAGCATGCTGTCACTGTCCCGGTCCGGCCCCCTGGCGATCCACTGCCGCATCAAGGGCGGGTCGCGCAGCGAGAGCATGGCATAGACCCGGATCGGCAGGCGGTGCTGGTCCTCCAGCTGCTGGAGTGCGGCCATCGCTTGGCTGCCCACACCGGCCTCGTGAACCGCGACATAGCCGTCAGTGGCCATCTGACCCAGGCCCTTCAGCGCATGGCGCGCGACAACCGCCTGCGGCTCGGGCGGCACCGCCGCTTCGACCATCGCCGCCGCGCGGTTCAGGAACAGGCCATTGGGCTGGCCATCCGTGCCCAGCCGCATCTCGCCCCCGACCGGAACCGGGCTGGCCTTGGTGATCTCGCCGGCATCGAGCGCGGCCTGGTTGGTCCAGATTGCAAAACCGTGCAGGCTGCGCAGCACCACCGGATGATCGGGCACCGCTGCGCTCAACTGCTGCTTGTCCGGATAGCGGTTAGCCCAGGCACCCTCGTCCCACCCGGCACCGAAGATCCATTCGCCCTTGGGGACGGACTTCGCCCGCTCGGTCACCAACGCAACCGCCTGCGCTTCGGTGGTGACATGGGTCAGGTCGACCGATACCAGCTTGGCGCCCAGTTCGATGAAATGGGTATGCGAATCGACCAGCCCGGGGATCACGGTCGCGCCGTTCAGATCGATCACCCGGGTCCGCTTGCCGCGCAGCGCCAGCGCCCCCTTGTCGCTGCCGACATAGATGATCTTTCCGCCGCGGATCGCCACCGCTGCGGCATCGGGGTGCCACTTGCCGTTTGTGGTGGGCGCATCGGGCGCAGGCTTGCCATCGAGCGCGGGCTCGCCCCAGCCCAGCGTATAGACACGGGCGTCGGTCAGAATCAGATCCGCACCGCCGGTATCGGCCTTGGCCGCTGACTGGGTAGCACTGACGGATATCAGGAAGACGCCGAGCAACCTTGCGAACAGACCCGCCTTCATATCCGTTTGCTCCCTGGCATGTTCGTCGTCAGATTATTTGAGACAGCTGGCGGCGCAGATTAGCGGAGGGTCGGCCTCATCTGGGATTGATGTTAGGCGGCGATCTTGCGGTGTTGCAAGCGCCGAAGTGCGATGGTGAGGGGGAGCAATGATATGCAATGGCGAACGTGGATTGGCTGGTTGGCAGTCGCTGCCGGTGCGGCGGCGTTGCTTGTTGCACTCGCGCCCTTTGCCTTCGCCGAACTGACCATGGCCGCTGCCACGCTCGAAACGAACATCATGCCTGCGCCGGCCAATCCGGCGCAATTCCGGCCCCTGCCTGGCCGGGCTGCGGGAACGGTTGTCGACGGGCATTGGCGTGTCGAGAAGATTGCGCCAGGCACATGGGCAATCGGCGAGCCCGCCGCCGATCCCGACAACTACGAATATCTGCTGGTCGGCAATCGCCGCGCGCTCCTGATCGACAGCGGTGCAACCCGCAATCACGACATCCGCCGCGTCATTGCTGGCCTCACGGCGCTGCCGGTTACCGTCGTTCCCAGCCACCTGCATCACGACCACACCAACGGTCTCGGTTTCTTTCGCGATATCGCACTGATCGACCTGCCGGAAACGCGTGCCCGCGCGCAGGGCAATGATGTGCGTCTGGGCCGCTATCAATATGCCCGCCCGGAACCGGTCGGCTTCACGGTGACACAATGGATCAGGCCTGGAGAGACGATTGATCTTGGCGGCCGTTCCGTCACCATCCTGTCCACGCCCGGCCATACCACGAATTCGGTTTCGGTCTGGGAGCCGGCCGGCAAGCGCCTCTATACCGGTGATTTCCTCTACCCGACGACGCTCTATGCTTTCGCGCCGGACTCCAGCCTTTCAACCTATGTCACGACCATCGACCGACTGCTTGCCTTGCTGCCGCATGACACAAGGCTCTACGGTGCTCACTGCTGCCGCAATGATGCCCCGCCTCAGGCGCCGTGGCTTTCAACGAACGACCTTGAAGACACAAGAGCCGCCATCAAACGTATCCAGTCTGGCGACCTCGACGGCCGCGGGTTCATTATCCGCCGCTTTCCGATCAACAATCGGATGACGATGCTTACACTCTATCCGCTGGCAAATAGGTAACGCATGGGAGCGTGATGCGAAGGACAGTGGCCCTCGCAGCAGTGGCTGAAATGGTAATTGGGTCGTTCGATACAGCCATGATGCATAGCGCGGAAAACCGGCCTGTGGGCCGTCACTAAATTGTGGGCTTGCGCGCCAGTGGCGTGGCGGCAAGCATGCGGGCGGACAAGAGGACCTGAGACGATGACCAATATCTTCACCAATCCCGAGATGAACGATCTGCGCATGTCGGAAAAGGCGCGGCCGCTGTTCGATGCCGTTGTCCGTCACATCAACGACAATGTCGTGCCGATTTCGGAGGAGTTTGAAGAACTGGGCAAGGGCCGGGCCGATCGTTGGAGCTGGGCGCCGGGGCAGCTGGAATTGCTGCAGACGGCGAAGGACAAGGCCAAGGCGGCGGGCCTTTGGAATTTCTTCCTCCCCAATGCAGAAACCGGCGAGGGGCTGAGCAATCTGGACTATGCCTATATCGCCGCCGAACTGGGCAAAGTGCCGCTGGCATCGGAATCATTGAACTGCTCGGCGCCCGACACCGGCAACATGGAAGTGCTGGAACGGGTTGGCACGCACGAGCAGAAGCAACGCTGGCTGGAGCCCCTGCTCGCCGGTGAAATCCGCTCAGCCTATGCCATGACCGAGCCTGATGTGGCCTCGTCTGATGCCAAGAACATCCGCACCCGCGCCGTGCGTGATGGCAAGGACTGGGTGATCAACGGCGAGAAATTCTATATCTCGGGTGCCGGTGATCCGCGATGCAAGGTGATGATCGTGATGGTGCGCACCAGCGACGATGGCCCGGCGAGCAGCCAGCAATCCCAGATACTGGTGCCGATGGACACGCCCGGCGTGAAGATACTGGGGCCGATGCATGTGTTCAGCGAAGATCACGCGCCGCGCGGCCACATGCATCTGCGCTTTGAAAACGTCCGGGTGCCGTATGAAAACATCCTGCTCGGCGAAGGCCGCGGGTTCGAGATTTCACAAGTGCGACTGGGGCCGGGGCGTATCCACCACTGCATGCGCACCATCGGCAAGGCCGAGATCGCGCTGGATTACATGGTGCGGCGCGGCAATTCTCGCGAGGCGTTTGGCCGCCCGCTGATCATGCTGGGCAAGAATCTGGAACTGATCGCCCGTGCCCGAATCGAGATCGAGGCGATGCGGTTGATGGTGCTGAAGGCCGCCAAGGCGATGGACGTGCTAGGCAACCGCGAAGCGCGGGTGTGGGTGAGCATGGTGAAAGCGATGGTGCCGGAAAAGACCTGCCAGATCATCGACCAGGCAATCCAGATCCACGGTGCCGCTGGCATTTCGCAATGGACACCGCTGGCCGATCTCTATGCCGACGTTCGCCACCTGCGCTTTGCCGATGGTCCGGACGAGGTGCACCACATGGTTGTCGGACGGCACGAGACGGGGCTGCACTGATCTTTCAGCCCGCCCTTCTTCCAGCGGCCTAGATTCAAGGACACAAGATCATGGACACCAGCAGCCTGTTCCGCCTCGATGGCCGCGTGGCGCTTGTCACCGGGGGCAGCCGCGGCATCGGCAAGATGATCGCCGCCGGCTTCATTGCCCAGGGCGCCAAGGTCTACATCTCGTCACGAAAGGCGCCTGCCTGCTTGGAAACGGCGGCGGAACTGGGGCCAAACTGCATCCCGCTGCCACAGGATGTCTCGACCGTCGCGGGCTGCCAGGCGCTTGCCGCACAGCTCGCCGCGCATGAATCAAGGCTCGACATTCTCGTCAACAACGCCGGCGCCGCATGGGGCGCCCCGTTCGAGGCGTTTCCGGAAAGCGGTTGGGACAAGGTCATGGATTTGAACGTCAAATCGCCGTTCTTTCTCACGCAGGCGCTGCATGGTCTGTTGAAGGCGTCGGGCACACGCGCGCAGCCGGCCAAGGTGATCAACATTACGTCGATCGACGGCATCCGGCTCAATCCGCAGGAAACCTACAGCTACCACGCCTCCAAATCGGCGCTGATCTATCTCACCAAGCGCATGGCGGCGCGGCTGGTGAACGATGCCATAAATGTCACCTCGATCGCCCCGGGCGCCTTTGCCAGCGAGATGAACCGGGTCGCGCGCGATCACGGCGAAGCAATTTCCAAATTCATCCCCTCCCGTCGCATTGGTGTTGACGAGGACATGGCCGGCGCAGCCATTTACCTCGCGAGCCGCGCCGGGGATTATGTTGTCGGCGACACGATCACCGTGGATGGCGGCGTCGCCCATGCCAGCACCGGGGCCGGCTTCTCCGATTGATGACTGCGGCTCAAACGGGTCGCTCATCGCACTGAGGAAAGTCCTTACAAAGTTGGGCACGTATTTTCGTTGGTCTGCCAAATCTCGACTATTGTGCGGAGCGCCGTGACAAACGCCAGCGGCTGATCAAGCATGAGGTGGTGGCGCGCCTTCGGAACAGCGATGATCGGAATATCGGTGCCGCCCAATTCCCGGACATATTCAGCCGAGTCAGGTGTGAACAACAGGCTTTCCGCGCCATACACGATTGCCTTGCGGCCCGGAACGGCAACAAGGCGCTTGCCAATCTCATGCCATCCCTGATCTGCGCTGTCCTGACGGAAAACTTCGGGATCAAACTTCCAGGTCCATTCCTCGCCGCTCCGACGCAGCGAGTGAAAGGCCATATAATCCATCAGAAATGCCTCACCGACAGGCTGCGGCGGGGAAAGCACGTATCGGCTGCGCGCGGTGGGATAGTCCGGATAGCGGCGTTGGGGCTTGTCGGGGTCGCCCGAACCCGGACGCCCGTTTCCCTGCCGGTTTCGCTCCTCCAGCACCTCGGGTCGCAGAACCATCATATCGCACAGGATCAAGCCGGAAAATCGTTCCGCGGCCAGCGCCATCGCGGTCAAGCCGACTGAAGCACCAAAGCTGTGCGCAATGATGACAGGCTTGGCCGGTCCATCGAACAGCCCAAGCGCCTCGGCAACCCCGACCATCTCTGCGCCGCGAGCATGAGCGTCACACCCAGGCCGGTTTGCGCTATCGCCCATTCCCGACAGGTCATAGGCGATGACGTGATGGTCCCCCGCCAGAAATGGTGCGATGAACGCAAAGCACCTCGCATGCGCCAGAAAGCCATGCGTCATCAGGATCGGGGGATGCGAGCGGTCGCCCCACCGAAAATAATGGATGCGCGTTCCCGCTACATCGATGAAGCCTTCCTCGCGAGGCACGGCGAGTGCTTCACAAAACCAGCCGGGCAGAGCATCGGGCCGCGGTGCCCAGAGCGGGTCGATGTCATCACTTGCGTCCACGCATGGACCTCCTTGCAAACCGCTCGCACTTAGCGGTCCTTTCACGTCAGGACAAAGCCCTGAAATGCTGCAGGTTTAATGGTGATGGTGGTGGAGTGCCCAGCGAGAAGCTTCGCCGCCAGTTTGGCGTCGCAAATCACTGGCTGAAGTTAAAGCCTTTCTAACAATGTACTGCCTATATCCATCGCTTGCACGGTATCGCCCGCAAACGTGCTCCTTGCAGGGATCGAGATGCGGAGTGGCCTGTTTCATCGCATGCCGGTTCGCCGGGAATTAGACTCCTGGCTGACCGACAACTGCTTGCGTGCAGCAGAAGCGCTCTCCGAGCTGGCACTTGAGCTTGAGGCAGAGACTGCCCGAGACATCGGGGCAGTCGCGAGCTTCGACAGCAAGAGTGACTTCATTGCCTTGAAGCTGGCCTCTGATGGCCGGTGAACCACAAGCGTGTGCGCCGGCTTTGGGGGCATGCTCCAAGCCGTCACTGAAGCGGAGAAAGAACTTCGCATTACCATCCCTGCACGCATCCGCCGGACCGGGCTAGCCGTTCGATTCTTTCTCGAGACAGGACAGCACGCTGCTGTGGGGCCGGTCGATCATAAGCTCATGGTTGCGATAGCCAAGGCGAAGTCCTGGTGGAAACGGCTCCAAGCCGAACCCAACATGACAGTGACCGACCTTGCAAAAGCAGAAGGTCTGGCGGCGAATTATATTGATCGCGTCCTCAGGCTTGCGTTCCTGTCTCCAACTGTTGTCACCGCCATCCTGATTGGAACCACTCAGACCAACATCAACCTCGAGCGATTGAAGGACGTGAAATTTATCGCTCCGTCCTGGACGAAGCAGCATCGTCTACTCGGCGTTGCCGCCGCACAGCGCTGACCAGCAAAATCAACTCCTCACTGGCAAATTGGCCGACTGAGAATCAGGCCCAGTTGAGGGGCTCAAGCGACTTTTAAGCCCAGTCTCCGGTGAGTTTGGCCGTGCAAAGCCCCGGGAAATGGGGGAGAATATCCCATTACCCTTGATATTTATCATCACACAAGAACTTGGCGG
>DIUN01000017.1:0-26695 GCA_002423025.1 Sphingomonadales bacterium UBA6157
CCAGTTTTTCACCCTTGCGGATGATCTTGCCGCCGAGTTCGGCGTCTTCCAGCGCGGTGCGCCGCATGCTCATTACCGGGGTCTGCCAACGGATGATCTCGGGAATCAGGGATTCGACCAGCCCGGGATTGGCGCACAGTTTGCGATACTGTTCCGGGTAGGTGTTGAGCGCCAGCAGACCGCCCGTCATCGAGTTGCGGGTGGTGTCGTTGCCGCCCACGATCAGCAGCACGAGGTTGCCCATGAACTCCATCGGCGGCATGTCACGCGTTGCCGGGTTGTGCGCCAGCATCGAGATCAGATCACCCTTGGGCTCGGGGTCGTTCACCCGCTCGTTCCAGAGCACCATGAACTCCTGCAGCATGCCGAGCAGGATGGCCTGGCGCTCTTCCTTGCTGGGATTGCCGGCGACTTCAGGGTCCGAGGTGACGATGTCCGACCAATAGGTCAGCTTGCGGCGATGCTCCTGCGGAAATTCGAACAGCGTGGCGAGCATGCGGCTGGTCAATTCGATCGAAACGCGATCGACCCAATCAAAGGCCACACCGCGCGGCAGGCCATCGAGCACTTCCTCGGTGCGGCTGCGGATCAGGCTCTCGAAGGCAGCGAGGTTGGCACCCGAGACGATCGGGTTGACGGCCTTGCGCTGCACATCATGCTTGGGCGGGTCCATCGCGATGAACATCGGCATGATGAAATCGGCATCCATGTCGAACAGCGTGATGCCGCCGAGGTGCGCATCCGAGGAGTAGACATGGTGGTTAGTGTCCACCGCCATGATGTCCGCCCAGCGCGTCACGGACCAATAGCCCCGGTGGCGCTCGACATTGACGTTGGTGAAATGCACCGGCGCCTCATCACGAAGCCGCTTGAAGAACGGCCAGTGCGCATCATTCTCCCACCACAGCGGATCGGAGATATCGACTTCGTCCAGCGGCGCCTTGGCAAGATAGGCCATCAGCGTATCGCGGTTCATGTCCGGAAGGTCAGGGCGCTGGCGCGGCGGAAACATCGGAGGGTTGGGCTGCGTTGCCATCATGCGTCTCCCAAGGCGGCCGGCGGCGCCGGCTCATCAAATTGCAAGCACGTTGTTACACTACGCGACATTCAAGTGCCACTCATTTTTGTAGCAAGGCTGGCGCTCGTCCCTCACTTTTGTGATGGTATTTCCAGCTTGGGGGGAAAACGAAAAATGGCCGATCTGGCAGCACTTGTCACAGCCATCACGGCGCGCATGCAGGCCATGCCGGAGCGCGGCAGGGTGGCGGACTATATCCCCGAACTCGCCAAGGTCAGCCCGGCGCATTTCGGCATGACGGTCATCACCGCCGATGGCGCGGAATACAGCGCCGGCGATGCCGATGTCGCCTTCTCCATCCAGTCCGTCAGCAAGCTGTTCGCTCTGGTGGAGGCGCTTTCGGCGCATGGCAACCGCGTCTGGGAGCGGGTGGGCCGCGAGCCCTCCGGCTCGGCGTTCAACAGCATCATCCAGCTCGAGGCCGAGCAGGGCCGCCCGCGCAACCCGTTCATCAACGCCGGCGCCATCGCCGTGACAGACCTGATTGCCGAGGGCCATGACCCCCGCGAGGGCATCGGCGCCATCCTGCGCCTCATCCGCGCGCTGGCGGAGGATGACAGCATTTCGGTGGATGGCTCGGTCGCCTATTCCGAAACCGCCACCGGCTTCCGCAATGCCGCGCTGGCCAACTACATGCGCTCGTTCGGCACCATCTCCGGCCCGGTCACCTCGACTCTGCAGGTCTATTTCCACCAATGCGCCATCGCCATGAGCTGCCGGCAGCTGGCCCGCGCCGGCCGCTTCCTGATGCGCGGCGGCCTGTGCCCCGCCACCGGCCGCGCCATCGTCTCTCCCGAGCGGGCGCGCCGCATCAACGCGCTCATGCTCACCTGCGGCCATTATGACGCCAGTGGCGAGTTCGCCTTCCAGGTCGGCCTGCCCGCCAAGTCTGGCGTCGGCGGCGGCATCCTCGCGATCGCGCCGGGCCGCGCCAGCATCGCCGTTTGGTCGCCCGGCCTCTCCCCGCAAGGCAACAGCCTGCTCGGCACCCAGGCGCTGGAGGAGCTGGCGCAGGCAATGGGCTGGAGCGTCTTCAACCCGGATGTGTGATGAACAAGCCTTAACAAAATTATTAACAAATTATGGACTCGATCAAGGGCGGAGCGCATGGTTCCGCTGCTGCAAGACCCGTTGAGTGGTGTTGACGAAGCGAATACTGCCTGCGCCTGAAAATCGGGTACCAGCGAGTAACGCGTTCAAATAACAACGTTTTTTGAACAATCAACGCTCTTGGGGAGTGCAGTCACCATGCAGAACCGTTTTCACGCAATCATCGCGCTTGTCGCGATGGCCAGCAGCAGTGCCGTTGCTGCGCAAAATTTCACCTTCAATTCCACATCGTCTCCACCCAGCATGGTGGTGGGCGGGGTTGCGCCTGATGGCAAGCCGTTTGGCGCACAGGCCTTTTCCGGAACTTCGGAGGGCATGTCCGAAGGCAAGGCGCTGAAGAACAGCTATAAATGCGTCACCATGAGCCAGCCGGCCAATGCCCAGGTCTTCAACGTCCATATGATGTGCGATGTTGCGGCGCCCGATGGCACCTACACCTCGGCCTGGGGCTGCTCTGTCCTCGGCCCCACGGAGCTTTCCTGCGTCGGCCGCTTGCTCGGGCAGACGGGTGCCTATGCCAAGCGCATCGGCTCGATCCTCAGCAACAGCAAGGGCAACACGGCGACAGGCACCGGCCAATGGATCAAATGACCTGAAACCGCCCGCGCAGGGCCGGCCCGCAACGGCTGGCCCTGCGGCACGGCTTCAGGCCGCCCGGCGTTCCCCGCCGATCGCGCGCTCGATCCAGTCCCGCACGTCCGGCAGCACCGCTTCCACCTGCGGCAAATCGTTGACGCAGAGGAACTTGATCTCGGGCCGCAGCGCGCCGCGCAGGTAATCCCGCACAGCGCCAAGCGCATAATCCTCCACCGCGCCGGTGCGGACATGCAGATGGTCCGCCCCATCCCGCAGTTCGCAGGCCCCGGCCCTGATGCAGGCATGGTTGTGCAGCCCTTGCGGCAGAAACTGCCCGACATCCCGGAACCGATGCGCCATGTTGGCCTCGAACGCCCCGCGATGCTCGGCAAACAGCCGTGCGAACACCGAGCGCCGCATCGGGTGCACCACATGCGCCGCCGCGAACAGATGCCCGGCGCCAAAGCCCATCAGCGCTGCCGCATTGATCTGGGTGAAATCATTGAGCAGTTCAGGCGCATTGCGCTGTGCCACATCGCCAGCCAGCGCGCTCAGGTCCGCCCACTTGCCGCGCAGCACCGGCACATCGCCGCAGAACACATCCTCCGGCCGCAACGGCGCTGTCAGGAACACATCGTCATTGAAATAGAGGAACCGCTCGGCCAGGCCGGGGATGCGCCACAGCATCGTCTCGATCGCCAGCGAATTGAACGTCGGCAGCATCGCCTCATGCCCCGCGAACAGCACGCGATGGTCAACGATGGTGATCTTGGCCCGCAGCGCTGCCGGCACCCATGAGAGGTCCGGCCGCTGCGCATCCGTCACGATCCAGATCCGCCCGATCCACGGCGCATTGTTGGCGATGGAACGCAGGCAATAGCCCAGCTCGTCACTGCACGCCCAGCGGTGCAGATTGATGCCATTGGCATTGGCCGGAGCATCGCCCTGCGCCAGCCAGCTCTCGCGCTTGCGCTTGTGGGCAGGGTCCGCGCCATCCACCCAGGTGATGACAGCGTCGATCCGGCGCATCGCCGGCAACAGGTCGTGATGCATTCTGCGGGTTAGTGCTCTTCAGGATAGCCGCGGCAGCCAAGGCCGGGGCTGGCGTTCCGTCATGCCGGCCTGTCGCAAGGCCTTGGTCCGGAAAGGGAGCGCGCTGTTAGGCACATCCGGCGGAAAGGTCCAGCCTTCCCGCCGCCCGGCAGTGTCGCATACCCTGCCGGGGCAACGGCATCCTAGTGGTCGTCATGCCCCGGCCTGTGGCTCTCGCGCACCCAGAACACATGGGTAAGGACGCGCCGCCCCTGCCCGAGGTTGCGCTCGAAAAGGTGCCCGCGCCCGTCGCTGGTATAGCCGATCGCCCGGCCCCATTCCCCCGGCACCAGGCCACCATCGGCATCGCCAGCCTTGCCGGGCAACGTTGTGCCGCTCGCCGCGCCGGTGGCGGTGTGCCCGCTGTAGATGATGCCCAGCTGGTCATAATCATGCTGGTTCGGGTGCTCCTGCCCGGTCGGGTCGTTGCTGTAGTCCATGCAGGTGCGGCGGCCCTTGCTGTCCAGCGTATCGGCGTTGGTCTGGTTCTCGTCGGTATGGCCAAGGCCGAGCGTGTGGCCGATCTCCTGGCACATCACCAGCGCCCGCCACACCGGCTTGTTGTAGGTGGCGGTGCTGAAATAGGTGTCGTTCAGCTTCACCACGCCTTGCGTGATATGGTCGCCGCTCAGCCAGATCTGCGCGATGCCGAGCCAGCCGTTGTTGCCATATTTGGAATTGCAGACTTCCACGCGCCCCGCCGTCGCGCCGCAGCGCTTGGCGTTGGAACGGCCAACGGTGACCGCAGTGTTGACCGGGTTGCTGGTGGCGCTGCCATCATCGCCCCACACATCGAGGGACCAGTCCCCGGCCTTGGTCTGGCCGTTCTGCACGTAGCTGCTCGCTCCGGCGATGATCAGCGCGCCATCCCAGATGCTGGTGACATTGTCCCCCAGATCGAGTGTGAAGCCGATCGGCCGGTCCCAATGATAGGTGCCCCAGGCATGGTTCGCCCCCGTCGGCTGCGCGGCGAACGCCATGGCCATCGCCGCGATTCCAAGCCAGCGCCGTTTGCCACCGATGATCTTCATATGCCGCCCCCTGATCATGCCCCCGGCAGACCCACCCGCCAGTTTGCATATTTTACGATTTACTGGGGGTTTTGTATACGCCGAAGCCGTAAACAGATGGCAAACGCCGCAGCGCTTGCGGCAGCGGCTCAGCCCACCAGTGCGAGGCGCGGCGGGCTGGTGATATCAAGCGCCCCCAGGGACATGCCGAAGCGCTTGGCAAGGCGCACCTGCAGTTCGGCATCGATGAGGAAATTGCGGCCCAGCAGCACCTCTGCGCGGCCGCTGGAGCAATGGACTTCCGCCACCAGGGTCGCCCGGCCCTTGCCCTCGAAGGGCGCCACCATCTCGGCCAGCGCCCGCACTTCCACGGCGTCGCACAGCTTCACCACCATGCGGCCGCGCGCCCTTGCGGCAATCTCGCCAAGCGGCGTCACGCCGTTCAGGCGCACGCGCGGCACCTCCTCGCCCTCGCGCCATTGCAGCTCGGCCTGCAGCAGTAGCGAGGGATTGTCCCTGGCCAGCACTTCCAGCCGGGCCTGTGTCGGCTCATCGAAGCAGCTTGCCACGAACTGCCCGGAGCGATCCGAGAGCGTGACAAGCATGTAGCGGTTGCCGCCGCTCTGGGGCGTGCGCCAGCGCACTTCCTCCACAAGCCCGGCCATCACGACGCCCTTGCGGCCACCGGCCGATGGCGCCGGCAACGCCGCGCACTCGCCAAAGCTCAGCGCGCCATGGGCATCGAGCAACTGCCGCCAGGCTTCCACCGGATGCCCCGAGAAATAGAAGCCAAAGGCCTCCTTCTCCTGCGCCATCGTCTCGGCCATCGTCCAGCTGGTGTTGGGCACCAGCATGGCCAGGCCCTGGTCGGTCGCCTCGCCGAACAGCGCCGTCTGGGCGGAATCGCGCGCCGCGGCAGCGGATTGCGCCGTGCCGAGAATGGCCTCGGCGAGCTGATATACGCCGGCGCGGTTCGGCTCCACGGCATCGAAGCTGCCGGCGGCGATCAGGCTTTCCAGCTGGCGCTTGTTGAGCAGCTTGGGGTCCACCCGGCGCGAAAACTCCGGCAGCGCCGTGTAGCCGGCACCACGGCCGATCACGACGGCTTCCATGGCCTTTTCACCGACGTTCTTGAGCGCGGCGAGGCCATAGCGCACCGCGAGGCTGCCACCCTCGCCCTCGACGCTGAAATCGGCCTGCGAGGCATTGATGCACGGCGGCAGCATCTTGACGCTGGAGCGCCGGGCATCCTCGACAAACGCCGCCAGCCGGTCGGTATTGGTGATGTCATAGGCCATCGAGGCAGCAAAGAACTCCACCGGATGATGCGCCTTGAGCCACGCCGTCTGGTAGCTGACCAGCGCATAGGCGGCGGCATGGGACTTGTTGAAGCCATAGTTGGCGAACTTCAGCACGAGATCGAAAATCGCCGAAGCCGTCTCCTTGGCGATGCCATTGGCGGCGGCGCCCTCGGCAAAGCGCTCCTTTTGCGCCACCATCTCGGCATGGATCTTCTTGCCCATGGCGCGGCGCAGAAGGTCGGCCTCGCCAAGGCTGTAGCCGGCCAGGGTGCGGGCGATCTGCATCACCTGCTCCTGGTAGACGATGATGCCATAGGTCTCGCGCAGCACCGGCTCCATCAGCGGGTGGAGCAGCTCCACCTTCTCGCGGCCCTGCTTGCGGGCGGCAAAGCTCGGGATGTTGTCCATCGGGCCTGGCCGGTAGAGCGCGCCCAGCGCCACGATGTCGCCAAAGCAATCGGGCCGCACCTGCGTCAGTGCCCGGCGCATGCCCTCCGATTCAAACTGGAACACGCCCACCGTATCGGCCCTGGCCAGCAGCGCGAACACCGCCTGATCATTGAGCGGCAGCGTATTCCAATCCACCGTCACGCCGCGGTTGGCGAGCAGCTTGGCCGCCCTGTCGAGCACGGAGAGCGTCTTGAGGCCGAGAAAATCGAACTTCACCAGCCCGGCCTTCTCGACGGCCTTCATCTCGAACTGCGTCACCGGCATATCGGAGCGCGGGTCCCGATACAGCGGCACCAGCTGCGAAAGCGGCCGATCGCCAATCACCACACCTGCGGCATGAGTTGAAGAATGCCTTGGAAGCCCTTCGAGTTGCAATGCAATCTCGATGAGGCGCTTCACCTTCGGGTCACGATCCCGCTCGGCGATAAACTCCGGCACGCCGGGGTAGCGCTTGCCATCCTTGTCCTTGCCCTGGCCCAGCGTGCGCGCCAGCGTCCAGGGGTCGGCGGGCAGGTTGGGCACCAGCTTGGCGAGCCTGTCGATCTGGCCATAGGGCATCTGCAGCACGCGCCCAACGTCCTTGAGCACGGCGCGCGCCTTCATCTTCCCGAAGGTGATGATCTGCGCCACCTGCGCCGTGCCATAGCGCTGCTGCACATAGCGGATGACTTCCACGCGCCGCGTTTCGCAAAAATCGATATCGAAATCCGGCATCGATACGCGATCCGGGTTGAGGAAGCGCTCGAACAGCAGGCCATGCTCCAGCGGATCGAGATCGGTGATGGTGAGGGACCAGGCGACCACCGAGCCGGCGCCGGAGCCACGCCCCGGCCCCACCGGAATGCCCTGGGACTTCGCCCATTTGATGAAGTCCGACACGATCAGGAAGTAGCCGGCAAACCCCATCGAGCGGATGACGCCAAGCTCGAAGGCCAGCCGGTCATCATAGGGCTTCACGGCATCGCCGGTGATGCCGGCTGTCGCCAACCGCGCCGCCAGCCCGGCCTCGGCCTCGGCCACCAGTGCCGGCTCCTCGGCTTCAGGGTCCCCGGTCAGATGCGGCAGGATCGGCTTGCGCGAGGGCGCCAGCACGCCGCAGCGCTGCGCCACCACCAGCGTATTGGCCAGCGCCTCGGGCAGGTCGGCAAAGGCGGCGCGCATCTGCTCGGCGGTCTTTAGCCGGTGCTCGGGGTTGGAGCGCCGGCGGTCCTGCGCTTCCACATAGGTCGAGTCGGCGATGCAGAGCAGCGCATCATGGGCAATGTGCACCCGCTCATCGAGGAACTTGACCGGGTTGGTCGCCACGATCGGCAGGCCCCGCGCCATCGCCAGCCGCAGCAGCTCGGCCTCGGAGCGCGCCTCCACCGTCTCGCCGGCGCGGGAAATCTCGATGTACAGCCGGCCGGCGAACAATCGCTCCAGCGCATCGGCATAGTCGGCAATCGGCTGGCCTTCCGCCGCCAGCCGCGCCAGTGCGCCATCGGCGCCGCCGGTCAGGCAGATCAGCCCCTCTGTGCGGCCCTCCAGCTGCTCCAGCAGCAGATGCGGATCCTCGTGCGGCTCCACCCCCAGATGCGCCTCGCTGACCAGCGAGATGAGGTTGCCATAGCCGGTGGTGTCCTGGGCAAACAGCACCAGCCAGTCCTGCACCGGGCGGGTGAGCGCGGTGCGCGAGCCGGGCCGCTCGATGGCGAGCATCGCGCCGATGATCGGCTGCACCCCGGCATCCTTGGCGGCGGCCGAAAAATCCATGGCGGCGAACATGTTGCCCCGGTCGGCAAGGCCGGCGGCGGGAAAACGGTGTTTCTTGCAAGCCTTGGCGAGGTCTTCAGGCTGCACCGCGCCCTCGAGCATCGAGTAGGCGCTCTGCAATCTCAGATGAACGAATCCCGCATGAGCCATGGTTGCATGATGGCCCCAATGGCCGCGCTTGCCCACCCGGCGCGGGCAAAATTGCTGGGGATAAGCGGCCGGCCTAGACTGCGGCCAGCCTGCCCTCGTGCAGCGTCACCACCCGGTCCATCTGCCGGGCCAGCGCGATGTTGTGCGTCGCCACCAGCGCGGCGCTGCCCTGCCCGCGCACCAGCGCCAGGAACTCGGCGAGCACCTTGGCGGCGGTCGCTTCATCCAGGTTGCCGGTCGGCTCATCGGCCAGCACCAGCACCGGCTTGTTGGCCAGCGCCCTGGCCACCGCCACGCGCTGCTGCTCGCCGCCGGAAAGCTGCGAGGGCCGATGCGTCAGCCGCGCCCCCAGCCCGAGCGCGGTGAGCAGTTCGTCCGCCCGCGCCGCTGCATCCTTCTCCGCCCGCCCGGCCACCAGCCCGGCCAGCAGCACATTCTCGCGCGCGCTGAAATCCGGCAGCAGGTGGTGGAACTGGTAGACAAAGCCCAGCCTGTCCCGCCGCACGCGCGTCCGCCCGGCGCTGTCCAGCGCTTCCACCCGCTCGCCGGCAATGCTGATGCGGCCCTTGAAGCCGCCTTCCAGCAGGCCAACCGCTTGCAACAGAGTCGATTTCCCCGAGCCTGACGGCCCGAGGAGCGCCACGATCTCGCCGGGGTTCACCACCAGGTCCACCCCGCGCAGCACCTCGATGGTGTCTCCGCCCTGGGTGAAGCTGCGGCGCAGGTCCTCCACTTTCAGGATAGGCTCACTCATAGCGCAGCACCTGCACAGGGTCCGTGCTCGCCGCCTTCCACGCCGGGTAGAGCGTGGAGAGGAAGCTCAGCAGCAGCGCCAGCGCCACGATGCCCACCACTTCCAGCGGATCGGTCTTGCTCGGCAGCTCGGTCAGGTAGCGCACCGAAGGGTCCCACAGGTTGGTGCCGGTCAGGCTGCCCACGGTCTTCACGATGCCGGCGCGGAAGTGCAGCAGCGAGAAGCCGAGCACGCAGCCCAGCGCAATGCCCAGCCCGCCGATGAGCGTGCCCACGGTCATGAACACCCGCATCAGCGCCGCCCGGCTGGCGCCCATGGTGCGCAGGATCGCGATGTCACGCGTCTTGGCCCGCACCAGCATGATCAGCGAGGAGAGGATGTTGAACACCGCCACCAGGATGATGATCGAGAGCACCCAGAACATCACCGTGCGCTCCACCACCAGCGCCGAGAACAGCGCGGCATTGAGCGATTTCCAGTCCGCCACCACGGCCTGGCTGGCGATTTGCGGCACGATCGGCGCCATGATCTCGCCAACCCTGTCGGGATTGTCCGTCACCACCTCGATCATGCCCACGGCATCATCGAGCCGCAGCAGCGTCTGGGCATCCGGCATCGGCATCACCACCAGCGCCTTGTCATATTCAAAGATGCCGATCTCGAACACGGCGCCGATGCGGTAGGCCACGATGCGCGGCACAGTGCCAAACGGCGTCGATTCCCCCGCCGGGTTGATCAGCGAAATCTCGTCCCCCACCCGCGCACCCAGCGCCTCGGCGAGCCGCGCGCCAATGGCCACGGTGTTCTGCGTGCCGTCCGGCCCCGGCCGCAGCGAGTCCAGCGTGCCGGCGCGCACATTGTCGGCAATCACCGCCGTGCCCTTGATGTCCGCCATGGTCATGCCGCGCACCAGCACGGCCTCCACGCGCCCGGCAAAGCTGCCCATCAGCGGCTGCTCGATCAGCGGCGTGGCGGAGACCACGCCCGGCAGCTTGCGGACCTGCGCCGCCATCGGCTCCCAGGCCTCGATGCGCCCGCCATAGCCCTGGATCACGGCATGGCCGGAAAGCCCGAGAATCTTGTCGAACAGCTCGGCCCGGAAGCCGTTCATCACGCTCATCACCGCAATCAGCGCCGCCACGCCCAGCGCCACTGCCACCAGCGAAATCGAGGCGACAAGGAAGATGAACCCCTCGCCCCGCCCCGGCAGCAGGTAGCGCGCCGCGATCATGCGCTCATAGCGGGTGATCACGCTGTCAAACGCTCCACCGCCGCATCGATCGCCAGTTCCTGCTTCTCGCCGCCGCGGCGCTTCAGCTCCACCACGCCGGCGGCGATGCCCTTTGGCCCCACCACCAGCTGCCACGGCAGGCCGATGAGGTCGGCGGTGGCGAACTTGGCGCCGCCGCGCTCGTCCCGGTCATCATACAGCACTTCCACGCCCGCTGCCGTCAGCCGGGCATACAGCCCGTCCGCCGCCGCCGCGCAGGCGGCATCATCGACGCGCAGGTTGATCAGCGCCACCTTGTAGGGCGCCACGGCCTCGGGCCAGATGATGCCATCCTTGTCGTGGCAGGCCTCGATGATCGCGCCCATCAGGCGAGACACGCCGATGCCATAGCTGCCCATCAGCGGCGTCACCGGCTGGCCGTCGGAGCCCTGCACCGTCACGCCCATCGCCTTGGTGTATTTGTCGCCAAAGTAGAACACCTGGCCCACTTCGATGCCGCGCGACTGCTTCAGCGCATCGCCGGCCTGCGCTTCGGCAGCGGCATCGCGCTTCTCGTCCGTGGCGGCATAATCGGCGTTCAGGCCATCGATATAAGCTTCAAGTGCTGTGGCATCATCGGCGTCGATATGGCTGGTATCGCGGCCCTTTTCCCAATTCTCATGGTAGAATACATCGCTCTCGCCCGTAGGCGCCAGCACGATGAACTCATGGCTGAGGTCCCCACCGATCGGGCCGGTATCGGCGCGCATCGGGATGGCGTGCAGCCCCATGCGGGCAAAGGTCCGCAGATAGGCGATGAACATGCGGTTGTAGCTGTGCCGCGCCCCGGCAAAGTCGAGATCGAAGCTGTAGGCATCCTTCATCAGGAACTCGCGGCCGCGCAGCACGCCAAAGCGCGGGCGCACTTCATCGCGGAACTTCCACTGGATCTGGTAAAGGTTGCGCGGCAAATCCCGATAGCTGCGCGCACCGTTCTGGAAAATCACCGTGAACAACTCTTCCGCCGTGGGGCTGAACAGCATCTCGCGGTCATGCCTGTCGATGATCCGCAGCATCTCCGGGCCATAGGCCTCGTAGCGGCCGGACTGCTTCCACAGCTCGGCGGACTGGATGGTGGGCATCAGCACCTCGATGGCGCCGGCACGGTCCTGCTCCTCGCGCACGATCTGCTCGATCTTGGAGAGCACCCGCAGCCCCAGCGGCAGCCAGGCATAGATGCCGGCGGCGGTCTGGCGGATCATGCCGGCGCGCAGCATCAGCTGGTGGCTCACCACCTGGGCATCGCCGGGGGTTTCCTTGAGCACGGGCAGGAAATAGCGGGAGAGACGCAAGGGACAGACCTTTTCAAGACGGGCTTCAGCTTTGGCCCGCACACGCCGGGCCAGCACCGCCCTGCCTGTAGCATGGCCGCACGCCGGTGCAATGCGGCAGCATCCCGCCAGGCTGAACGCGCGGTGTGGCCGGCTGGCAACACTCGCCAGCTTATGCGGCAATCTGCCGCCAATGCCCATGACAAGCCGTAAGCGAAGGCGTAACCAATGCTCGAACGACCGGCACGAGCCGGGGTTCAGGGAAACCAAGGGCCACGTCACCCGGGTTTCTGCCAGCACCGGCCAAAAGCCGAGTGCACGCGCTGCGGGACATGGGGGCATGGTCCAGCAGCGCGAGAGCAGAACCCGAGTTCAGGTCTCGTCACGGGAAACGCCCGGGAGCCGCCGCTCTCGGGCGTTTTTTATTGTGCCGCGCCTACTATACGCAGCTTTGCGCTCCATCCCCCGACAGTTGCAGCAAAACCACGCCTCCCCTGCCGTTAAGGCCTTCAGGAGACTGGAAATGGCTGGCAAGTTCGAGAATCTCATCCGCTCGCGGCGCGCCCGGCTGGCGCTGGCCGTCACGCTGGCCGGCACCGGGCTCTGGGCCTTTGCGCCCTATGTGGTGAGCGAGATTGGCAGCACTGCCTATGTCAACGCGCCGCTGCTGCGCATTGCCTCGCCCATCAGCGGCAGCGTCACCACTGCGCTGCCGGCGGCCGGCGAGTTCCTGCCCGCCCCGCGCAAACTGCGCCTCGTCACGGCGCGCAGTATCGATGCCAATGGCCTTGGCGCGCTCACCAGCCAGAAGGCCGCGCTGGAAGCGGCGCTGGCCCTCGCCGAGCGCCAGCAGGCCGAGCTTGTGGTGGCCGAATCGCGCCTTGCCGTGCGCGCCGGCCGCTATGGCAGCGCCGCCATCGCCCGCGCCGCCGCCGGCACCACGGCGGCGCAGGCCGATGCCAGGGCCTGCAATGCCGAGGCCGAGCGCGCCGGGCTCCAGCACAGCCGGGTGCTCGCCATCGCCGCCAAGGGCTTTGCCAGCAACGCCACGCTGGAGAGCGCCCGCGCCACCGCCGATGCCGCCCGCGCCAATTGCGCCGCGCTCGTCGCACGCGCCGAGGCCGCAGCCAGCGAAACCAGCGCCGCCCGCAACGGGCTCTACCTGGGCAATGGCATCGCCGACACACCCTATATGGAACAGCAGAAGGACCGCCTGCTGCTGCGCCGGCAGGAGCTGCAGAGCATCGCCGCTGATGCGCGGGCGCGGCTGGCGGACATCGGCCATCGCATCACCGCCGAGGAAAAGCGCGTGGCAGCGGCCAGCGCCTTTGACCTGACGCTGCCGGGCAACGCCGTCGTCTGGGCGCTCAGCGCTTCGCCCGGCTCCAATGTCGTGCCGGGCAGCGCCATCATCGACTTGGCGGATTGCCGCCACCGCTTTGTGGAAGTGACGCTGCCGGAGCGCCGCATGGAGGCGATCCTGCCCGGCCAAAAGGTGCGCGTGCGGCTGATCGGCAGCGAACAATGGGAGGATGGCAGGGTGGTGCGCGTCTCGGGCGCCGCCGCCCGGCGGGACGTGGCGATGGTGGCCGCCAGCGAGACGGACCGGGATGAGGGCGTGCTGACCGCCGAAGTCTCGCTGCCAGCTCCCCGCCCCGGCGCCGCGGCCCGCCGCTGCGATGTCGGCCGCCTCGCCGAGGTGCGCTTCCCCCGCCAGTTCGGCTGATGCCCGATATCAACACCGCCGCGCCGCTGCTGGTGTTCGCGCCGCTGCTGCTGGTCGCGGCCGGGCTGCTCGTCGCCACCATGCTGCCGATGCACCGCGAGCCGGCGCGGCTGGCCGTGGCCGGCGGCGTCGGGCTGGTGCTGCTGGGCTATCTGCACTGGCGGCTGGGCAGCACCATCCCCTGGGGCGCCAGCGGGCCGGCGCTGGCCTTTGCGCTGGCCTGCCTCGCTGTCGAGCTGTTCGCCATCTTCGATGCGATCATCCTTTATGCAGCCCTCGCCCGCCGCACCAATCGCTCTGCCGAGGCGGATGCCCATGAGGCGCGGCTGCGCACCCGGCCCGAGGCCGAGTGGCCGGCTGTCGATATGCTCATAGCCACCTACAACGAGCCGCTCGATGTGCTGGAAAAGACCATCCTCGGCGCCCGCGCGCTGGATTGGCCGAGCCTCAATGTCTGGGTGGCGGATGATGGCCGCCGGCCCTGGCTGCGCGATTATTGCGCCGCCAAGGGCGTGGGCTACATCACCCGCCCCGACAATGCCCATGCCAAGGCCGGCAACATCAATCATGCGCTCGGCGTGACGTCTGCCCCCTATGTGGCGGTGCTCGATGCCGATTTCGTGCCGCAGACCGGCTTTCTCACCCGCACCATGGGCTTTTTCGAGGATCCGGGCATCGGCATCGTGCAGATCCCGCACGCCTTCTACAATCACGATCCGCTGCAATCGAACCTCGCCCTGCGCGACGCCCTGCCCGATGACCAGCGCTTCTTCTTCGAGGCGATCATGCCGGGGCGCGATGGCTGGGACGCGGCCTTCTGCTGCGGCTCGAACAGCATCACCCGCCGCACCGCATTCGAGGCCGCCGGCGGCGGGCTGCCCACCGGCTCGATCACCGAGGACATGCTGCTGACGCTGGCGCTACTGCGGCAGGGCTTCATCACCCGCTATCTCAACGAGCCGCTGGCCTTCGGGCTGGCGCCGGAGAGCCTTGCCGCGTTCTTTGTCCAGCGCGCCCGCTGGGCGCAGGGCGCCATGCAGATCCTGTTCCTCAAGGAAGGCCCGCTGGGGCCGAACCTGCGGCTGCGCCACCGCATCTTCTTCCTTCCCACCGCCTGGGCGAGCCAGTGCCTGATGCTCATCACCTCGCTCATCGCGCCGCTGGTGTTCCTGTTCCTCGATGTGCCGCCGCTGGTGAACGTGACGGCGGAGGCCGCCATCTTCCACCTCGTGCCGATGGTGCTGGCAACCGTGGGCGGCATCGTCGTGCTCGGCGGCGGGCGCTATTATCCGCTGGCGGCGCAGGTGCTCGGCACCTTCCAGAGCTTCCGGCTGCTGCCGGTGATCGTGCAGACGCTCATCAAGCCGCATGGCCATGCCTTCAAGGTGACACCCAAGGGCGCCGATGCTGCCGGCGGTGGCTATGAGCGCGGCTTGCTCGCCACCTTTGCCGCCATCGCGCTGGCCACCTTTGCCGGGCTGATCATCAATGCCCTGCCGGATTGGCGCATCGTCGCGCAGGGCGCGCTGGTGCCGATGGTGGCCTTCTGGTGCGGGCTCAACATCATCACGCTGTTCCTCGCCGCCATGCTCTGCCTGCAGATGCCGGCGCTGCGGGCCGAGGAGCGATTCGCCAGCGACGAGCAGGTGGTGCTGCGGCGGCGCGGCAGCGATCTCGTCCACACCGGCCGCGCCATCGATATTTCCGTCTCGGGCATCGCGCTGCGCGCCGATGGCGTGGCGGCGGGCGAGGCGGTGCTGGTCAACCTCGCCGGAGTCGGCAGCCTGCCCGGCACGGTCATGCGCGTTGGCCGCGGCGAGACGCCAATGGTCGGCATCGCGTTCGCACCCGATGATTCGCCGGAACGGGACCGGCTGATCACCCGGCTGTTCACCCGCCGCCAGAACAGCGAGCTGCTGCGCGTGCCGCTGTGGCAGGCGAGCAAGGCACTGTTCTCGCGCATCTGGTCAGCGGAAATGGCCCTCAAGCCGCAGGCGGCCGCAGCGGTGCCGGCCGCGCTCCCGCCGCCGCCGGAGAAGCTCCCGGCCATGACCAGGGTGATACCGCCGCAGCGCCGGCCCAGCGCCCGGAATACCCAGGAAAAGCTTATGGCCTGAACATGAAAGAGGCCGCCGGGGAGTCTCCCCAGCGGCCTCGAACATTGCCGGTTACGGAACCGGAGGCGATGCTTATGCCGCTGCGATACCCACCGCAGCCACCAGCACTCCAGACCGCAGATCGAGACAATGAGACACTGGATCACCTCCTTCCGTATTGTTGAACTCGAGGCAGAGTGTCAGTAACTTTGCGCATGTTTGCAAGCGGCAATATCGACGCAATCCACATCGGCAAGGTCGCACCCCTGGGCCGTGACGGTCGCATGTCGGCCTATGCCAAGGCCCCCGCCCCCGGCCCGCTGGCCATTCACAGCCTCGGCATCGAGGGGGACCAGCAGGCCAACCGCCGCGTCCATGGCGGGCCGGAAAAGGCCGTCTATGGCTATCCGCTCTCGGGCTATGCCGGCTGGCAGGCGGAATTCCCCAATTTGGCCAGCGTGTTGCGCCCCGGCGGCATGGGCGAAAACCTGGTCATCACCGGGCAGGACGAGAGCAGCATCCACATCGGGGACGTCATCCGCGCCGGCACCGCGCTGCTCCAGGTGGCGCAGATCCGCGAGCCATGCAGCACCTTTGCCGCCATGCTCGGCACCACCCGCGTCGTCCGCGCCATGGTCAAGTCCGGCCGCTGCGGCTGGTATTATCGCGTGCTCGAGCCGGGCAGCGTCAGCCCCGGCGATGCACACAGCATCATCGAGCGCCCCAACCCCGGCTGGAGCATCGCCCGCTTCGCCATGTTCGCGGCCGGCAGGAGCGGCACGGTGGAGGCCATCCGCGAGCTCACCACCCTGCCCGGCCTCACCCCCGCGTGGCAGGCCCGCGCGGCAAAAGCCCTTTCCGCGCAAGGCGTTTAGCCCGCACAGCCGAGAACTCCTGCCAGGCAATCACCAGCAGCCCGAGCAGGAACGGGATGTAGGTGTAGATCAGCCGGAACATCACCAGCGCCGCCAGCACGCCGGCCTTGGGCGCCTCCGGCATCAGCAGCAGCACCACGGCCTCGAACACGCCAAGCCCGCCGGGAGAATGGCTGAGCGCACCCGTCACCATCGCCACGGCATAGATGGTGAGGAAGGTGAGCAGCCCCGGCGCGCCGGCATCGGGCAGCAGCAAGTAAAGCGCACCCCCGGCAAAGGCCAGGTCAACCGCACCGATGATGATCTGCATCACCGTCTCGCGGCCATCGGGGATGAAGAAGCGATAGCTCCACAGCCGGAACTCACGGCGCCACAGCGAGGCGAGCAGCAGGTAGCCCAGCGTGCAGGCCAGCAGCGCTGCGCCGGCCCAGCGCTCCCAGCCCGGCACGATATCCTTGAAGGCCGAGCCGAGATCGGGCGAAACCACCAGCCCCAGACCGGCAACAGCGATGATGCCGAGCCAGAAGGTCCAGCCGCAGAGCAGGATGATCATGGCGATATCCACCGGCTTCACCCCGGCGCGCGTATAGATGCGGTAGCGCACCGTGCCGCCGGTGAGCACCGTAACCCCCAGCGCATGGCTCATGGTGAAGCTGGCGAAGGAGGCCGCCGCCAGCGTCGGCCAGCGGATGCTGTAGCCAAGGTGGCGCGTCGCCAGCCAATCATAGCCGACAAGCACGACATAGGAGACCGCCGCGGACGCTGCCGCCGCCACCAGCAGATGCGCCGGCGTGGCGCGGATATCGGCGAGGACTTCCTCAAGCGTCACCTGCCCGGCGATCATCCGGATGCCCCAGATGGCAAGCCCGAGCACGACCAAGCCGAGCAGCGCGCCGATCCATTGCTTGAGCATGCCGCCCTTGCCGCGCACCGGCGCATCGCCGCGCGCGCGCAGTTCGTCTGCTTCCACAGGGCTTACCGCGTCGTCACTATCGGTGAGCCCAGTGCCGGACGGGCGGGAATCAGACAGCGGGAAATCCTCTTGCGCATACCGCCGGTGGGCCCGGAGGGATTCGAACCCCCAACCTAGCCGTTATGAGCGGCCGGCTCTACCGTTGAGCTACAGGCCCCGCCCGGTAGCGACCGCGTAGCGCATACCGCACCCCGGCGGCAACCATGGTGGCGCGAAAGGCAGCAATTTGAAGCTTGAATGAAAAAGAGCCGGGCCTGCGTTGGCAGGCCCGGCCCAGATTTTCGGCCCGTGTCATCCTGGGGCTCCGGGGGGGGTGGAGCGCGAGGGGCAGGCCTAGCCGTGATCGCGGGGGGGGGAGGTGCGATCAAAGCGGCGTTCGCTCACCGGGGGGGAGAGGTGAAGCGAACGCTGTACCGTCCGTGACGGCCATGAACACTATCTAGGGAAACGCCGGTCGATTGTGCAGCGCACAATGATGCAATGCAGCTATGCGCCCAGCGCATACCCATCGATATCAAGGTTGGCCGCGACCATGCGCTGGCTGATGAAATCCCGCAGCGCCACCACCCGCAGCGCCCGCCGCAATTCAACGGGATAGGTGAAATAGGTGCGGAACACCGGCCCTTCCACCTGCGGCAGAACCACCTTCACCTTGCCGGAAAAACGCACCAGGTAGCTCGGCAGCGCCGCGATGCCGGCGCCCGCCTCCACGGCCTGCAAGACGCCATGGCTGTTGTTGATGCTCAGCGCCGGCAGCCGCGGCATGCCGACATGGCCCAGCTCCAGCGCCCAGTTGATGCCCTTCAGCACATCAGGCGCTGCCGGCCCGTATGCGATCAGCCGATGCCGATCGAGATCCTCGACGCTGCGCGGCACGCCGTGGCGCGCCAGATACTCGGGCGAGGCGCACAGATAGTGGCGGATCGGCAGCAGCGCCTTTTGCACCAGCTCGGTCTGCAGCGGCGGGTGGAAGCGGATCGCGACATCGGCCTCGCGCTTGGTCAGGTCCAGGTCGTCATCGGTCAGCAGCAGCTGCACGGAAATATCGGGATAGAGATCGAGAAAATCCCCCAGCTGCCGCGCCAGCCAGGTCGAGCCGAAGCTCACCGTCGTGGTCAGCCTGATCTCGCCGGTCGGCCGGTCCCGCGAGGCATCGATGGCGAGCCGGGCGCGCTCCAGCCGGTCCTGCATGTCATGCGTGGCGGCGCGCAGCTGCTCGCCCTCGTGCGTCATGGCCAAGCCGCGGGCGTGCCGGTGGAACAGCTTGGCGCCCATCAGCGCCTCCAGCGCCGCGATCTGGCGGGAGAGCGCCGGCTGGCTCATGTGCAGGCGGCGCGCGGCCTCGGTGAAGCTGCCCGCCTCCGCTACCAGCTCGAACAGCCGCAGCTTCTCCCAATCAAGGTTCACCCGGCACCCCCGTATTCGCGGCTAGGCAGCGTGCGCCGCTGCCGATGCACCATGCGCGATGAAGCGCTCGGCCTCCAGCGCCGCCATGCAGCCCATGCCGGCGGCCGTCACGGCCTGGCGATAGAGCTTGTCCTTCACGTCGCCGGCCGCGAACACGCCGGCGACGGACGTGGCGGTCGAATCCGGCGCGGTGACGAGATAGCCCTCATCATCCATGGCCAACTGGCCGACGAACAGCTCGGTGGCCGGCACATGGCCGATCGCCACGAACAGGCCATCGATGTCCAGCGTCTGCTTGCTGCCGTCGCGAGTGTCGTTCAGCACCACGCCGGTCACGCCCGCGGGCGCGCTGCTGCCGAGCACTTCGGCCACTTCGGCGTGCCAATGCGTCTCGATCTTGGGGTTGGCGAGCAGCCGCGCCTGGTTGGTCTTGTCCGCCCGCAGCTCGCCGCGGCGGTGGATGAGATGCACCTTGCTGGCGAAATTGGTGAGGAACAGCGCCTCCTCGACAGCCGTGTTGCCGCCGCCGACCACGGCCACCACCTTGTTGCGGAAGAAAAAGCCATCGCAGGTGGCACAGGCCGAAACACCAAAGCCGCGATACTTCGTTTCGCTCTCCAGCCCGAGCCAGCGCGCCTGGGCGCCGGTGCAGATAATCACGGTATCGGCCGTCCAGTTGCGGCCGGAATCGGTCTCCACGGCAAACGGCCGGCGGCTGGTATCCACCTTCGTCACGATGTCGCTCACCAGCTCGGCGCCGACATGGCGGGCCTGCTCGGCCATGCGCACCATCAGGTCCGGCCCCAGCACGCTGGTGTCACCGGGCCAATTCTCCACCTCGGTGGTGATGGTCAGCTGGCCACCGGGCTGCAGCCCCTCGATCAGCACCGGCGAGAGCGCGGCACGGGCGGCATAAACCGCCGCCGTATAGCCAGCCGGCCCCGAGCCGATGATGAGCACCCGGGCATGACGCGATTCCGACACTGTTTCTCTCCCAATCCTGTGCAGCCCAGTTAGCGTGCGCGCCGGGAAATTACACCCCCGGCACGTGCAGCAAATCGCCATCCTCCCGGCCAAAGCCCCGGCGCAAGCTTGCGCCTTTCGGCAATATTGTTATGGAGAGGCCGCTTTTCACGCCACGGAGTTACCACCCCATGCACCGCTCCCGGCTCCCGATCGACGATATCGATCGCGTCATCCTGCGTCACCTCCAGGCCGAGGGCCGCATCACCAATGTCGAGCTGGCCGAGCGCGCCGGGCTCACCGCCCCGCCCTGCCTGCGCCGGGTGCGCGCGCTGGAGGAGAACGGCACCATCCTCGGTTATCATGCCGATCTTGATGCCCAGTCGCTCGGCTATGGCATCACCGTGTTCGCCATGGTCAGCCTCAAGAGCCAGGCCGAGGCCGATCTCAAGGCCTTTGAGGACCATGTCGCCGCCCTGCCCCAGGTGCGGGAGTGCCATATGCTCAACGGCGAGATCGACTTCATCCTCAAGGTCGTGGCGCATGACCTGCAGGAGTTCCAGCGCTTCCTCACCAGCGAGCTGACGCCTGCCCCCAATGTGGAAAGCGTCAAGACCAGCTTTGTCATCCGCACGGCGCTGAGCCGGCCGGGCGTGCCGGTGGACTGAGCGAGCGCACATCGCCAAACAGGAAAAGGCGCAGAGGGCTTTCCCTCCGCGCCTTTCCTTTGTGGCCGATGGGCCGCGCGTCAGAACTTGACGCGGGCGCCCACGCGGATCTGCCAGAGCGACTGGTTCTGGAACAGCGCCTGCGCCGGCTCGCCGGCAACGCCGCCCGAGCGGTTGCTGTAGACATATTTGGTGCAGGCCGTGCCCAGCGAAGCGCCGCCCTTGCACGACACATTCACCATGTTCCCGAAGTAAGGGAAGCCGACCTGGCGCAGCGAGCCCCAGTCACTGTCGAGCAGGTTCAGCAGGTTCTCGATGTCAGCAAACGCCTCGAGCTTGCCACCGAACACGAACGGCAGTTCCTGGCGAATGCTCAGGTCGAGCTTGTTGAAGCGCGGCGAGCGGCCGATGTTCTTCGGCGCGATCTTGCCCTGGTACTTGTTGAGCACGCCGTTCTGGATTGCGCCCTGGAAGCCGGCGAAATCAAAGCCCGTCGCATATTCCACCAGCGGGTCGGCCGTGGCGGAAGAAACATCCGGCACATACATCAGGTAGCGGCCATTGGCCCCCGAGGTGCCGAACACCGCCGAACGGACCGGCGTGGTGTCCGTGAAGGTGTAGCTGAAGCGCTGGCCGGCGCGGCTGTTGAAGAACAGCTCGATACGGCTGGTGTTGTCACCGAACAGCTGCTTCTCATAGCCCACCGTCAGGCGGTACGCATCGTCGGTCTGGTAGATCGACGTGCCATAGGCACCGGTGTTCGGATCAATCGACGCTGCGTTGCCATAGTTGGAGCCGGCGGTGGAGTTGGTGCCGGGGTTCACATCCTTGGCGCGCTGCAGCGTATAGGCTGCCGCAACCGAGAAGCCATTGTCCCAACGCTTGTCGACGCGGCCAACAACGTTCCAGCTGTAGCCCTGCGACGTGTTGGTGAGCATCAGGTCCTGGTTGCCGGCCGAGGCCGTGTTGAAGCCCTGGTAACGCGGGCGGCCATCCGGCAGCGTTGCCTGCACGGTGTTGGGCACCGAGCGCAGGTCCACATAGGTGAGCGCATCCTTGACCTTGGACCAGACCACATCGGCGCCGAAGTTCCAGTTGTCACCCAGCCCACCGAGATCGGCGGCATAATCCACCGAGCCGGCCACGCGCCATTGCGACGGGATCTTGAAATCCGGATCGAGCAGGTTGGTGGTGGCAACGCTGGAGCCAGCGCCCTTGAGCAGGTTGACCAGCGCCGCCGGGATGCCGGTGCCGCCCGTGACATTGTTGAGCGCTGCTGCGCCGATCGAGGCCTGCAATGCGGCCGCCGCAACAGGATCACTCGGCAGCGTCACGCCGCCAACGGTGAAGCTGCCGTCAGCCAGCCGCGTGACAGTGGCGGTGCCGAGCGTCGGCCCCGGCGACTGATAGTTGTTGGAGATCCACACATTGGGGTTGCCGCCGGCATAAAGGCCCGCGGAACCGCGCACGCGCAGCCGGTCCGTCGGGTTCCACGAAAGGCCGAATCGCGGCTGGAACACGGCGCGGCCGTTGAGCGTCGAGGAGTTGGCGAAGCCCTGGCGGGCGAGGAAGTTGGTGTTGAGCTTCGGCTCGTCCGGAGTCTCGTACAGGTCCCAGCGGAAGCCATAGGTGAAGGTCAGGTCATCCCGAACGTCCCAGATGTCCTGCAGGCCAAAGGTATAGACGTTGGTGGAGAACAGCGCACGGGCGCTGTCGATGCCTTCGCCGAGCGGCGCGGTAAAGACCAGCTGGTTGGCACGCTGGGCCTGAAGATCCCCGATCGAATCGAAGCGGAAGGCACCCGAGACATTCTGGGCAAACAGGTTGTTGAAATCCTGCGCGCGGCGCTCGGCGATGAACTTCACCGTGTGGTCGTTCATCTTCAGCTGTGCCTGGAACTCGATGCCGAGCGTGGTGGCAAACAGCTCATTGGCCTGGCGCGAGCTGTCCGGGCCGAACTGGATGCGCTGCGTCTTGGTCGTGCTGGTCGGGCAGATGTTGGCGGACACGGCGTTGGTGCCGGTCGTCGGCCCCGGCTGCAGGCAGACCTGGAACTGGCCGAAGCTGCGGTCACCGAACGGCAGCTGCAAGCGGGTGTAATCATTGTAGCTGACACGCAGCTGCGTCGAGAAGCTGTCAGACCACTGGTCGTTCAGCTGGAACACGCCGTAGTGATTGATCGAGCCCTGGTCATAGTTGTTGGACTGCAGGCTGAGCGTCGGGTTGGAAGCGCTGACCTGGTTGAACCCGGTCTGGCCGGCAAGGATGTTGCCCTTGTTGTAGATGTAGGTAACCGCGGCGCGATGGCCATCGGCGATGTTCCAATCGACCTTGGCGACAACCTTGTCATCGGCCTCGCGCACGTTCGAAGCCACATCCTGGGCATCGAAATCATAGACGCTGGTGGCGATGCTCTTGATCTGGTCGACCTGCGCCTGGGTGATGCCGAGCGTGGCGGCATCGACATCGGCAGGGCTGGTGTCACGCAGCCGCTCGAAGGTGACGGCGAAGAACAGCTTGTCCTTAATGATCGGGCCGGTGATCTGCGCGCCCCAATTCTCGGACTTGAAGTCACGCGCACGGGTCACGCCGCGCGTCGTGTCGCCGCTCAGCTTGTCAGAGGAATAGGTGAAGAAGGCGCTGCCATGGAAGCTGTTGCCGCCGGACTTGAGCTGCGTGTTGATGGCGCCGCCCTGAAAGCCGCCCTGCTGGATATCGGCCGGCGCGATTTCAACCGAGAATTCCGAGATGGCATCGAGCGGCACCGGGCCGCGCGACGAGGCGAGGCCGCCGGACTCGAGGCCGAACGGATCACCGAATTGGATGCCATCGACGGTGATGCGGTTGAAGCGGTTGTTCTGGCCGGCGATGGAAAGCGAGCCACCCTGCGTCGGCTCGGCCGAGACGAAGGGGTTGCGCAGCGCCAGGTTGCGGATGTCACGGTTGACGGTGGAAATGCCGGCGATGTCCTCGGCCGTCAGCACCGTGGCCGGGCCGCTGGCGATGGTGATCGAAGAGCGGGCCGAGCGGCCAGCCGTCACGGTGATGGTCTGGCCGGCAGCAGCCATGATGACTTCAAGGCGCTGCGGCACACCGGCGGCGAGGCCATCGATGGTCGTTTCTGCCACGTCATAGCCTGGCGCTGTCACTTCCACGACAAACGGGCCGCCAAGACGAAGGCCGGTGGCGTTGAAGCTACCGTTCGAATCGGTGGTCTGGGTCGAGCGCGTGCCCGAAGGCGCATGCTTGACGACAACCGTGGCGCCAGCAACCGGCGCGCCGGCCTCGGATGTCACCTGGCCACGCAGCGATGCGGTGGTTTCCTGGGCATGGATCGCAACAGGAGCAAGCAGCGCGGCAACGGCACAGCCGGCGCGAAGGTGACGCATCATGAACACAGCCTTTTGGGAAGAATGACAGGGAAAGCGCGGGGGAGCGCAACAAACCGTAGCGCCCCTTTGGTGCCGCCCGATTGCCGAAGCAATGTGACAATTGCCTTACGAACCATCGGAAATGCTTGAAAAAGCTGCTTTGGCACGCGCGTGTTGCAGTGCAGCAACACTCTGGCATCCCGGCTCGGCCGCACGGGGCATGGTGGGCGATGACGGGCTCGAACCGCCGACATCTTCCGTGTAAAGGAAGCGCTCTACCAACTGAGCTAATCGCCCGCGCCACCGCCACTAGACGCGTCGCGCGCATCGCGCAACGCCGGCTTTGGACAATTCCGGAGCAAGGCGACGCGGCACGGCATCAAGCAGTGGCCTGATCCCGGCGATGCGCACCCCTGCCGCCAGCCTGGCACAGGCAGGCAACCGGCATGATGCGCGGCTTGCCGGGCTGGCCCGCGCCTTATTTTTCAGCAATAAAGTGCCATTGCGACTCCGGAGGCTTCATGTTCGCTCGCCTGTTCACCGATCATCCCCGCGTTGTCGGTGAAACCTATTTCGAGCACATGGCTGCCTCCTTCACCATCGGGGCACGGCTGGCGCTCGCGGCCTCCAAGTGCGTAGTGCACGGCTTTGTGCCGGGGCTTTGCAAGACGGCGGGCAGCGATGCGATCCTGAAGCTCCATGGTGAAGTCAGCCCGCGCCGCTTCGACCAGCCGACACTCTGAACCGGGCCGCCAGCGCCCGCATGTTCAGCACGCCGATCAACCAGCTGATCGAACACCCGTTCATCACCGGCGCTCTGCTGTTTGCCGCTGTGCTGCTCGCCATCGAGGCCGGCCGCCGCATCGGCATCCGCCGACGGCTTGGCGGCAAGGAGGATGCGCCCGGCCTTGGCGCCATCGAGGGCATCGTGTTTGCGCTGCTCGGCCTCATCATCGCCTTCAGCTTTTCCGGCGCGGCCCAGCGCTTCGATGCCCGGCGGGACCTTATCGTCAACGAGGCCAACGCCATCGGCACGGCGCAATTGCGGATCGACCTGCTGCCCGCCGCCAGCCAGCCGGCGATGCACGACGCGTTCAATCGCTACATCGCCTCGCGCATCGCCGCCTATGAGCGCATCGCCAACCCCGACGCCTTCCGCGCCGCGGTAGCGGAATCGACGCTGATCCAGCGGGAGATCTGGGGCATCGCCACCGCCGCCGGCCGCCGGCCCGATGCCCTGCCCTCCGCCAACATGCTGCTGCTTCCGGCGCTCAACGAGATGTTCGATATCAGCGCCGCCCGCGCCTTTGCCACGCTCATGCATCCGCCGCTGGTCATCCATGCCATGCTCATCGGGCTGGCGCTGGTGGCGTCCCTGCTGCTCGGCATCGGGCTTTCACCGCGCCAACGCCGGGCCTGGCTCCACCCTGTCAGCTTTGCACTGGTGCTGGCCGGCATCATTTATGTCATCATTGACCTCGAATATCCCCGCGCCGGGCTGATCAGAATTGACAGCTTTGAGGATGCTGTCGTTCGCACCAGCCTCAAACCGCAATAATCGCGGCTTCCCAAGGAACCAGCATGACCGTCAATCTCGGCTTCTCCCCTGCCCGCCTCGCGCGGATCGATCGCTTCATGGAGGAGAAATATGTCGGCCCCGGCAAGCTGGCCGGCACGCTCAGCCTGATCGCCCGGCGCGGCGAGATTGCCCATATCGGCACGACCGGCCATGCCGATGTGGCGCGCGGCACGCCGATGGCGGAAAACACCATCTTCCGCATCTATTCCATGACCAAGCCNNTGGCGCTGATGATGCTGGTGGAAGAGGGCAAGATCGCGCTGGACGATCCCGTGCATCGCTACATCCCGGAGTGGAAGCACCTCGGCGTGTTCGTGGCCGGCACGCATGACATGGGCTGGCAGACCAGCCCGCCAACCCGCCCGATGCAGGTGGTGGACCTGCTGCGCCACACCGCGGGGCTGACCTATGGCTTCCAGCTGCGCACCAATGTCGATGCCGGATACCGCGCCGAGAAGATCGGCGAGATCGAAAAGGCCGGCACGCTGGAGGACATGATCAAGGCGCTGGCGAAAATGCCGCTGGAGTTCTCCCCCGGCGAGGCCTGGAATTACTCCGTCGCCACCGATGTCTGCGGCTGGCTGGTGCAGGTGGTCAGCGGCCAGAAGTTCGAGGATTTCCTGGCCGAGCGGCTGTTCAAGCCCCTGGGCATGGTGGACACCGGCTTCCATGTGCGGGAGGGCCAGGGCCATCGCCTCGCCACATGCTACCGCCCCACCCGCGCCGGCGGTATCGCCGTCCAGGACGATGCGGCGGACAGCGAGTTCCTCCGCGAGCCGAGCTTTGTCTCCGGCGGCGGCGGGCTGGTCTCGACCGCGCAGGACTACCTGCGTTTCGCGCAGATGATCCTCAACGGCGGCACGCTCGACGGCCACCGCTACATCAGCCGCAAGACGGTGGACCTGATGATCGCCAACCATTTGCCCGGCGGGGTTGATCTGCCGGCACTGTCCCGCTCGCTGTTCAGCGAGGCGGCTTATGAAGGCGTTGGCTTCGGCCTGGGCTTCGCCACTTCCACCAACGCCGCCCGCACCCTGATNNCCAGCACCTTCTTCTGGATCGACCCGGTGGAGGAGCTGATCGGCATCTTCATGACCCAGCTGATCCCTTCCAGCACCTACCCCGTGCGCCGCGAACTGCGCACGCTTGTCTATTCCGCGCTCGACGATTGAAAGCCCAAACCATGACCGACACTGCCTATACGCCGCCCAAGGTCTGGACCT
>DIUN01000017.1:26715-29370 GCA_002423025.1 Sphingomonadales bacterium UBA6157
CAGCTCTATTCGCTGGCGACGCCCAACGGCGTGAAGGTGACGGTGATGCTCGAGGAGCTGCTGGCGCTGGGCCATGCGGGGGCGGAATATGATGCCTGGCTGATCAACATCAGCAAGGGCGAGCAGTTCGGCAGCGGCTATGTCGCGGTCAACCCGAACAGCAAGATTCCGGTGCTCGTCGATCACAGCCTGCCCAAGCCGCAGCGTGTGTTCGAATCCGGCGCGATCCTGCTCTACCTGGCGGAGAAGTTCGGCGCCTTCCTGCCAAAGGACCACGCCAAGCGCACCGAGGCGCTGTCCTGGCTGTTCTGGCAGATGGGCAGCGGGCCTTACCTTGGCGGCGGCTTCGGGCACTTCTATGCCTACGCCCCGATCAAGATCGAATACGCCATCGATCGCTTCGCCATGGAAGTGAAGCGCCAGCTCGACGTGCTGGAGCGCCACCTCGCCGAGAACGAATACATGGCCGGTGACGAATACAGCATCGCCGACATGGCGATCTGGCCCTGGTATGGCGCCATGGCAATGGGGCTGCTCTACAACGCCGCCGAGTTCCTTGAGGTGGAGAGCTACACCAACGTCCGCCGCTGGGCCGCGCAGATTTCGGCACGCCCTGCCGCCCAGCGCGGCCGCATGGTCAACCGCACCTTCGGCGAGCCCGCCAGCCAGCTGCACGAGCGCCACGACGCCGGTGATTTCGACACCAACACGCAGGACAAGCTGGCCCCGCCAGCCTGAGCCTCAATCGAGGTTGGGCCGGCACCAGGTTTCCGCCTGCTCAAGGCTGACGCCCCGGCGCCCGGCATAATCCTCCAGCTGGTCCCGCCCGATCCGCGCCACGCCAAAGTAGCTCGATTGCGGGTGCGCGAAGTAAAAGCCCGAAACGCTCGCCGTCGGCAGCATGGCGAAGCTCTCGGTCAACGCGATGCCGGTCGCATCCGTCGCCGCCATCAGCTCGAACAGCGTGCTCTTCAGGCTGTGCTCCGGGCAGGCCGGGTAACCCGGCGCCGGGCGGATGCCGCTGTACTTCTCGCGGATCAGCTCCTCGTTCGTCTGGCGCGGCCCGGTCTCATAGCCCCAGATCTCGCGCCGCACCCGCTCATGCAGATACTCGGCGAACGCTTCCGCCAGCCGGTCCGCCAGCGCCTTGAGCAGAATGTCCTGATAATCATCATGCTGGGCGCGGAACTTGGCCAGCTGCTCCTCGATGCCGTCCCCCGCCGTCACGGCAAAGCCGCCCAGCCAGTCCGCATCCGGTGACACAAAGTCCGCCAGGCACGAGTTGGGCCGGCCTTCCCGCTTGGCGATTTGCTGCCGCAGGAAGGGGAAGCGCGCCAGCTCCTCGGCGCGATTGTCCCCCTCATACACCACCACGTCATCGCCCTCGCGCCGCGCCGGCCAGATGGCGACCACGCCGCGTGGCCGCAGCCATTTCTCCGCGATGATCTGCCCCAGCATCTTCTGCGCATCGGCAAACAGCCCGGAGGCGCTCTCGCCCACCACTGGATCGGTCAGAATCGCCGGATATGGCCCGGCCAGCTCCCATGCCTGGAAGAACGGCTGCCAATCGATATACGGGACCAGCATCTCCACCGTCACATCATCGATGGCCTGCACGCCGGTAAAGCGCGGCCGCACCGGCGGATGCGCGGCAAAATCCGGCGCAAAGGCATTGGCCCGCGCCGCATCCAGCGTCACCAGCGCCGATTGCCCGTTGTTGGCCCGCTTGTAGCGGATCTCGGCATATTCATGCGCTGTCGCCGCCACCAGCTCGTCCTTGAGCGTGTCCGAAACCATCGTCCCCGCCACGCCCACCGCACGGCTGGCATCGAGCACATGGATCACCGGGCCTGCATAGGCCGGCGCAATCCGCAGCGCGGTGTGCACGCGGCTCGTCGTCGCCCCGCCGATCAGCAGCGGCATGGTCATCCCCGCCCGCTGCATCTCGGCCGCCACCGTCACCATCTCGTCCAATGATGGCGTGATCAGCCCCGAAAGCCCGATCATGTCGGCGCCCTCATCATTGGCTGCCTTCAGGATGGTCTGGAACGGCACCATCACGCCCAGGTCCACCACCTCGAAATTGTTGCATTGGAGCACGACGCCGACGATGTTCTTGCCGATATCGTGCACATCGCCCTTCACCGTCGCCATGACGATCTTGCCCTTGGACGATGAGCCGACGCTCTTTTCCGCCTCGATATACGGCAGCAGGTGCGCCACGGCCTTCTTCATCACCCGCGCCGATTTCACCNNTCTTGCCGGCGCCGAACAGGTCCCCCACCACGTTCATGCCGGCCATCAGCGGGCCCTCGATCACATCGATCGGCCGCACCGCGGTCTGGCGTGCCTCCTCGGCATCCTCCACCACAAAGGCGTCCAGGCCCTTCACCAGCGCATGCTCCAGCCGCTTGGCCACCGGCCAGCCACGCCACTCGTCGGTGGCCTTTTCCGCAACCTTGCCATCGCCCTTGAACTTGTCGGCAATCGCCAGCAGCCGGTCGGTCGAATCCGCGCGGCGGTTGAGCACCACATCCTCGCAGGCCTCGCGCAGCTCCTCCGGAATGGCGTCATACACATCGAGCTGCCCGGCGTTGACGATGCCCATGTCCATCCCCGCCTTGATGGCATGGTAGAGGAACACCGAGTGCATCG
>DIUN01000048.1:0-1164 GCA_002423025.1 Sphingomonadales bacterium UBA6157
GTAGAGCAGCAGGTAGCACACTTCCAGAAAATGCGACTGGTCGGCCAGCTGTTCGATCGGATAGCCGCGATACAGCATCTCGCCCTTGTCGCCGTCGATATAGGTGATGGTCGAATCACAGGCGGCGGTCGAGGTGAAGCCCGGATCGAAGGTGAACACGTCAGCCTGCGCATAAAGCTTGCCGATATCGACCACATCCGGCCCCAGTGTCGGGGAATATATCGGCAGGTCATAGCTCTTGCCGTCGATCGTCAGCTTTGCGGTCTTGGTCGGGGTCATCATGTTCGTCCCTCTTCTGCGGGCCAGGGCGGGCGCCCCGGCGAAAGCCTTTACCCGGTTGGCAAAGCGGTCAGGCCGTTTCCGGCCAGGTCACAGCCTCTGCCAGCCGCGCGAGTGTTTCGTCGCGGCCAATGACCAGCATCATGTCAAAGACGCTGGGCGTCACGGTCCGGCCCGACAGCGCCGCCCGCAAGGGTGCCGCGATCTTGCCCAAGCCAAGGCCGTGGCCGGCGGCAACCTGCGTCACCTCGGCCTCCAGCGCCTCGCGTTCCCAGCTAGCATCTCGCAGGCGCGGCGTCAATTCAACCAGTATACCACGGGATACCGCATCCAGCGCGGCCTGGGCCTTGGGCTCGGGAACAAGCGGGCGCGATTGCATCAGAAATGACGCTTTTTCAAGCAGTTCTGGGAAGGTCTTGGCGCGCTCCTTGAGAAGGGGCATCGCCTGCGCCATCATACCGGCCTGCGCCGGCGACAGGTCGGGCCGGCCCGCCGCCGCCAGATATGCCCGGGTTTCGCGCAGCAACGCAGCATCCGCCATCGCGGCGATATGCTGGCCCGACAGATTCTCCAGCTTCTTGAAATCCAGCCGGGCCGGGGCACGGCCGATTCCCGGCAGGTCAAACCACGCCAGCGCCTCGGCATCGCTGAAAAACTCGGCATCGCCATGCGCCCAGCCTAGCCGGCACAGGTAGTTGCGCATCGCCTGTGCGGGGTAACCCATGGCCTGATATTCGTGCAACCCCACCGCTCCATGCCGCTTGGACAGTTTCTTGCCATCGGGACCATGAATAAGTGGAATATGCGCCCAGACCGGCACCGCCCAATCCATCGCGTCATAGACCATCTGTTGGCGGGCTGCGTTGTTGAGGTGATCGTCGCCGC
>DIUN01000048.1:1263-29306 GCA_002423025.1 Sphingomonadales bacterium UBA6157
GCCCGGCGGCCTTTTCCGCCTCGCGGAAGGCGTCGATTTCGGCGGCGGTGGCGAAACATTTATAGGCCCGGCCACGGGCCAGCATTTCGTGCGCCACCGCGGCGTGGCGCGGCGCGCGGGCGAACTGGCTGATCGCCTCGCCGTCCCAATCAAGGCCAAGCCATTGCAAGCCTTGCAAAATTGCTGCTGTCGCCTCGGGGGTGGACCGTTCGCGGTNNCGCGCGCCGCCGATATGCAGATAGCCGGTCGGAGAGGGGGCAAAGCGGGTAACGACAGGGCGGTCGGCAAGGCCGGGCATGGGCGGGTCTTTCGGATTAACACTTCGGAAACCATCAGCGGATAGGCTGCCCAAGTGTCTAGGCAATCGCCGGGGGCGCGGCAAGTGGGGGGCGCGGCAAGTGGTGCGGCTGGGGGCCTTGGTCGGGGCAGAGCGGGGGCGGTTGTTTCCCTGGGTGCCGGTCTGCATGGGCCTGGGCATTGCGCTGTGGCTGGGCTGGGCAGGCGAACCGGGGGCGGCTGCTTATGGCGGGGCCTTCGCGCTTGCGTTGGTGGGGTTCGGTGCCTGGCGTTCGGGCGGCTTGTTGGTGATGCCACTGGGGGCGGCGGTGCTGGCGGTCGCCATCGGCTTTCTGTCGATCGGGGCGCGGTCCGACCGGGTGGCGGGCCCGGTGCTGGGGTTTCGCTACTACGGTCCGCTCGAAGGCCGGGTGGTCGATATCGACCGCTCGCAATCGGACCGTTTGCGGCTGACGCTGGACCGCGTGGTGCTGGAACGTGTGGCCCCCGCGCGCACGCCCTTGCGGGTGCGGGTGTCGCTGCACGGGGATCAGCGCCATGTCGATCCGGTGCCGGGCATGCGGGTGATGATGACGGCACATCTGTCACCGCCCGATGGGCCGGTGGAACCGGGCGGCTTCGACTTTCAGCGCATGGCGTGGTTTCGCAGCCTTGGTGCGGTGGGGTATACCCGGACGCCTGTGCTGGCGCAGGCGCCGCCGGGGCGCGCGGATGCGCGGGTCACGCGGATGCGCATGGCGATTTCCGCATCGGTGCAAGACGCCTTGCCGGGCGAGCCCGGGGCCTTTGCCGCCGCCATCCTGACCGGCGACCGGTCTGGCATCGGGCAAGCCACGGTGCAGGCGCTGCGCGATTCCAACCTGGCGCATCTGCTGGCAATATCGGGGTTGCACATGGGGTTGCTGACCGGGTTCGTCTTTGTGGCGATCCGGGTCGGGCTGGCCCTTGTGCCGCCGCTGGCCTTGCGTGTGCCGGGCAAGAAGGTCGCGGCGGTGGTGGCGCTGGCGGCGGCGGCGTTCTACCTGGCCTTGTCGGGGGGCAATGTGGCAACCGAACGCGCCTTTGTCATGGTGGCGGTGATGCTGGGGGCGGTGCTGCTGGACCGACGGGCGATCTCGTTGCGGTCGGTGGCGCTGGCGGCGGTGGCGATCTTGTTGATGCAGCCGGAAAGCATGGCGGAACCGGGGTTCCAGATGTCGTTCGCCGCCACGGCGGCGCTGGTGGCCGGCTTTGCCGTTCTGCGCGACCGGGGCACCTTGCGCCGCCTGCCGGGCTGGGCGCAGCCTGTGGCGATGCTTGTGATATCCTCGGCGCTGGCGGGCTTTGCAACCGCCCCGATCGCGGCGATGCATTTCAACCGCTACTCCGACTTCGGGCTGCTGGCCAACCTGGCCGCCGTGCCCTTGATGGGCACGGTCGTCATCCCTGCCGCAGTGGTCGCAGCGGTGCTGTCGCCTCTGGGTTGGCAGGCGCCGGCGCTTTGGGCGATGGAGCAGGGCACGCGCTGGATTCTGGCTGTCGCGCATGAGGTTTCAGGATGGCCCGGCGCGGTGACGCTGGTGGCGGAACCCGGCGGGCATGTGTTGCCGCTGGTGGTCGGGGGGGGGCTTGCGCTGATCTTGCTGCGCGGGCCGGTGCGGTTGGTGGGGGCGGTGCCATTGGTTGCGGCGCTGGCCTTCTGGGGCGGCGGGGGACGGCCGGTGTTGCTGATCGCGGGCGACGGTGGTCTGGTCGGGTTGATGGGGCCGCAGGGGCGCGCGCTGTCGGCGCCGCGCGGCAATGGCTTTGCCGCCGAGGTCTGGATGGAAAACGATGGTGACCGCGTGGGGCAAGAGGCAGCATCGGCCCGGCCCGGTTTTGCCGGGTCCAAGGGTGACCGTCGCTTTGCCTTGGGTGGCGTGGCGGGGGCGGTGCTGACCGGCAAAGGCGCGGCGGCACGGCTGGAATCCGTCTGCGCCAGCGTTCGGCTTGTCGTTCTGGCCGATCAGGCCGGGCCGTCGCCGCCGGGCTGTCTGGTGATCGACCGCAACCTGCTGGCCCGGACCGGGCCGATCAGTGCCACCCCGGCAACGGGCGGGGGCCTGCGCTTTGCCGTGACGCGCCCGGTCGCGCCGCGCCGATGGACCGGCGCCACCCGCGCCCGCGAAGACGGCGCCGGCACCGATTCGGGCCAGATCCTGGCCATGCTGCAAGACCGCGGGAGGAGGCTGGCGAAGGGCGCGCCGGCGGCCAGGTCAGCTGGCCCCTCACGGCCGACCACGGAACCTGTGCGTGATACCGCTTTGGTCCCGTCAGGCGGGGGCGCAAAGTCCGCGCCACACGGCACGGACAAGACCCGGCATGTCCGCACGGGGGCGGGGTCGCCAGCGCGCATTGCGGCAAACTGAATGGCTCATGCGGAACAAAGCCTTCACACCTGGAAAGGGACCAGATGTCGCCTGTTGCGGCCTTCAGCGCGGAACGGAGGACCGCGAATGCCAAGGCAAGCCAGGCGCCGGGGTGGGCCGGGAGCCTGCGGATGGTGTGTGCTCAGGCGCAGACGACAGCGAGGATGGCCCTCCCATGGGCATCGTGCAAGGCGGTCGTCGGTTTTCATCTGGTCGATCCGGGTTGCGATGGTGCGCCGGCGCGCAGGTCGGCTGCGTGTCCTGGTGTCAGGCCACAGCGGGTGCCGCTGACCACGGCGCGGGTCGCCTCCACGCGGTATCCGCGGTCGACAACGGCCGGATCGGACCGCTGGTCGGCAAGGCCCGCCACCGGCTCCAGCATCTTGCGCAGGGCGAGATCATCCTGGGGAGTGCCGGGCAAGCTGTGCATGCCGGCGACAAATCCCACACCCTGCGTGGTGGTTGCGATGCTGCCTTTGTCGCTGATCGCATGGCGCACCCGGGCTTTGCCATTGGAGATGCAATCCATTCGGGCGCAGGATGGGCATGACCCGTTCCCGCACCCTTGGCTGCTGGTGCAGCAATTGCGATACAAGAGCGGGCCTTGCCATGATGGGAGGCGTCTTGCAGGTGGCGTCACAAGATGAGAGCCTGGCGCCCCTGGCTATGGCGCCGCCCGTAACCATGACTCTGCCGGTGCAACCCTTCTGCTTTTTCAATGTCTTGCCCATGCGCCTTGTCTGCCTGTCAGGGGCGCCTTGGCCGACATGCAGCGCCAGTCTGGCAGGAAACTGCCGCAACTCCGCCCCGTCCTGCTGCGCCTGCGGCATCAGTTGATCGCGCCCCCGCTCACCAAGTCGGGAGGCCGTGGGGCAGGCGATACGCGTTTGCGTCACAGCCATGTCCGCCGCCCGACATCTGACGCTATCCTTGTCGATGGCAGCGGAAATCCGATCAGCCTGGGTCAGCAGCCAACCGCCACCCGCCTTCCCGATCCGGCCGCGCCAACGGGTCGGCGCGCATCGGTCTATGGCTGGACCAGGAATTGCAGGTCATTTGCGGAAATCAGACGAAACCCTGCAGGCCATGGCGGGAAATACCGCACCGATTCATGGCAAGATCACCGGTATTGATACTGCCAAGGGCGAACTCAATAGGTGCGGATCAGCCCGACCAGACGCCCCTGGACCTTGACCGCGTGGTCGGGCAACAGGCGGGTTTCATAGGCGGGGTTTGCCGCTTCCAGCGCGATCATGTTGCCCTTGCGGCGGAATCGCTTCAGCGTCGCTTCGGCATCTTCGACCAGCGCCACAACGATATCGCCGTTTTCCGCAGTGGTCTGTTCGCGGATCACCACGATATCCCCATCGTTGATCCCCGCCTCGATCATCGAATCGCCTTTCACCTCCAGCGCGTAATGCTGGCCCTTGCCCGACAGCATCGACCCTGGCACGGCCACATGGTGCGAGACATGGGCAATCGCCTCGATCGGGACGCCGGCGGCGATCCGGCCCATGACGGGCAGTTCCATGGCATGCACCGGTTCGACAGCCATGGCGCCCTGCGGCGGCGCGGGGGTTTTCGCCACAAGACGCGGGCGAAAGCCGGGCGCATCCATCGCTTCGGGCAGTTTGACGATTTCGATCGCCCGGGCGCGGTGGGCCATGCGGCGGATGAACCCGCGTTCTTCCAGCGCGGTGATCAGGCGATGGATGCCGGATTTCGACTTGAGATCCAGCGCTTCCTTCATCTCGTCGAAAGAGGGGGGCACGCCGTCCTCGCCCATGCGGACACGGATGAAATCCAGCAGTTCCATTTGCTTGCGCGTCAGCATAGGCCGGCCCCCGGTCGGTTTCGTTCCCCTATGTTCTGTCACTGTTCCTGTTTTGTGTCAACAGGTCTGTGTGCCTACAAGGGAATGTAGCCTACCATGTCGCCGGTCTGCCGCGCACCGTCGCCAATGGGGCGGACCAGCAGCGCATCGGCAGCGGCCAGCGGCACCAGAAGCGCACTGTCCTGTCCGGCATAAGGGTCTATCAGCGGCAGGCCATCATCCGGTGTCAGCGTGGCGCGCATGTAGTGCGCACGCGGGCCGTTCGGGCCGATGTCGCGGGCAAGCCGGGCGCGCAGAATGCGGGGGCCGGGATCGGGCAACCCTTGCAGCGCGCGCACCAGCGGCAGCAGGAACAGATGACCGCAGACGATGGCCGATACAGGATTGCCGGGCAGGCCCAGCATCACTGCGTTGCCCAACTGTCCGGCCATCAACGGTTTTCCCGGCCGCATCGCGATCTTGTAGAACGCGCGGTCGAGTCCCATGTCGGCCGCAACCCGCGCGACAAGATCATGGTCGCCGACCGAAGCGCCCCCGATGGTGACCACCACATCGGCCCCTTGCGCCAGGGTCAGGACCTGGGCCAGCGCATCTTGCGTATCGCGGGCGATGGGCAACAGGCGCACGCGCGCACCTTCGGCTTCGGCCATGGCCTTGAGCGCGAACAGGTTGGACGCGACGATCTGGTCGGGGCCGGGAACCTCTCCGGGCATCACCAGCTCGTCCCCGGTGGCGATCAGCGCCACCTCGGGGCGGCGGGTGCAGACCGGGGTGGCGACGTTCATCGCAGCGAGCAAGGCCAGATCGGCGGGTTTCAAGCGCCGGGGCGCGGCCAGCCGGTGGCCGGGGGCAAAATCAAACCCCATGGGGCGGATGTGGACGCCCGCGTCCAGTGCCTCGCCAAGGGTGATGTGGTCGCCGTCGCGGGTGACGTCTTCCTGAATGACCACGCGGGTGGCGCCTGCGGGCGCCGGTGCGCCGGTAAAGATGCGCAGCGCCTCGCCGGGGCCTATGGGGCCGGGGTGGGCGGCGCCGGCCTGTGCAGTGCCGATCACGCGCAGCACCTGGCCCGGATGCACTGGACCTGCCACGGCATAACCATCCATCGCCGAGGCATCGAACGGCGGCTGGGCGCGGCTGGCCAGCGCATCGGTGGCCAGCACACGGCCAGCGGCGGCATCCAGAGGCACGGCTTCGCCCGGCAGCGGGCGGGCAAGCGCAAGCACACGCGCCAGCGCTTCGGCCACCGGGATCATGGCGCGACGTAGCGGCCAGATTTGCCGCCCTCTTTCATCACAAGCCGGATATTGCTGATTTCCATGGATTTCTCTGCGGCCTTGAGCATGTCATAAATCGTCAGGCAGGCAACGGAGACAGCCGTCAGCGCCTCCATCTCGACCCCGGTCTGGCCCGAGGTGCGCACCGTCGCAGCGACCCGGATGCCGGGCAGCGCCGGGTCGGTCGTCAATTCCAGCGCCACCTTGGTCAGCGCGAGCGGGTGGCACAGCGGGATCAGGTCGGCGGTGCGCTTGGCCCCCATGATGCCTGCCAGACGCGCGACGCCCAGCACATCGCCCTTGCCTGCACGGCCTTCGGTGACAAGGGCCAGCGTTTCCGCCGACATCCGCACCAGCCCCTCGGCGGTGGCAGTGCGGGCGGTGGCGGGTTTGTCCGAGACATCAACCATGTGTGCGCGGCCTTGCGCATCGAAATGTGTCAGCATCACGCGCCACCCTGTGCGGTGAGCGGTTTCATCAGCAAGGCGGCGGTTGCGGTGGCCACGTCGGCCTGCCGCATCAGGCTTTCGCCGATCAGGAACCGCCGCACACCGTAACGCGCCATGTCGGCAAGGTCTGCGGGTGTGAACAACCCGGACTCAGCCACCACCTGCCGATCCTCGGGCACCCGGCGCGACAGGGTGCGCGTGGTGTCGAGGCTGAGTTCGAACGTGTGCAGATTGCGGTTGTTGATCCCGATCAGGGGCGATTTCAGCCGGGTCGCGCGATCCAGTTCGGCTGCGTCGTGAATTTCGATCAGCGCGTCCATGCCAAGATCGATGGCGGCGGCTTCCAGATCGTGCGCCATGGCATCATCCACCGCTGCCATGATGATCAGGATGCAGTCGGCGCCCCAGGCGCGGGCTTCGACAACCTGCCAGGGGTCGTAAAGGAAATCCTTGCGCAGGCAGGGCAAGGTGCAGGCAGCGCGGGCCTGGGTGAGGTTGTCGGGTGCACCCTGAAACGACGGCGTGTCGGTCAGCACCGACAGGCATGCGGCGCCGCCATCCTCATACGCCTCGGCCAGCGCCGGCGGATCGAAATCCGCGCGGATCAGGCCTTTGGAGGGGCTGGCCTTCTTCACCTCGGCGATCAGCGCGTAGCGGCCCTCGGCGCGGGCGCGGTGCAGGGCGGCTGCAAAGCCGCGCGGCGGTTCGGCGGCGGTGGCGGCAGCCGCGGCGGCCTCCAGATCTGCAAGGCTGCGCACCGCCTTTGCGGCGGCGACCAGCGTGCGCTTGTGGGCAACGATTTCGGCCAGGGTGTCACTCATCGAAAGCTGCTCCAGCGGGCCAGAACGTCTGCCGCAGCGCCGCCGGCCAGGGCGTTGCGGGCGCTCGCTGCCGCAGCATCCCAGCCGAGGCCGGTGTGGGCGACGGTGAGCGCGGCGGCGGCGTTGAGCACCACGATATCATGATAGGCGCCCGGCTCGCCCGCGAGCAGCGCCCGCATGCGGGCGGCATTGTGCGCCGCATCGCCGCCGGCCAGCGCCGAGGCCGGGTGTGCGGCAACACCGGCAATCTCCGGACCGAGCGTGCCTATGGTGATGCTGCAGCCATCGGTGCGGGCAAAATTGCTGGGGCCGGAGACGGCGAGTTCATCAAAGCCATCGCCATGCACCACCATGGCGCTGGCCGCGCCAAGCAGTTGCAGCGCCTCGGCCATTGGTGCCACCCAGTGCGGCGCGAACACGCCGACAAGCTGGCGCTGCACCCCGGCCGGGTTGGCCAGCGGGCCGAGCAGGTTGAAGATCGTCCGTCGCCCGAGCGCCCGGCGCACCGGCGCAACGCGCGCCATGGCGGGGTGGTGCCGCGCCGCATGGAGAAAGGTGATGCCCACGTCATCGAGGCAGGCGCCCAACCGCTCCACGGGCAGCTCGGGGACGCCCAGTTCGGCGAGCACATCGGCACCGCCGCTCAGGCTGGAGGCCGCGCGGTTGCCGTGCTTGGCGACCTTTACGCCGCAGGCCGCCACCACCAGCGCCACGGCGGTGCTGACATTGACGCTGTGCTGGCCATCACCGCCGGTGCCGCACACATCCAGCGCCTCGGGCGCTTGCGGCGCAAAGGCCCGGCGGGCGCGCAAGGCCCGGGCCGCCGCAACGACTTCCGCCACCGTCTCGCCGCGGTCCGCCAGTGCGGTGAGGAAGGCGGCCAGTTCGGCATCCTCCACCTTGCCATCGAGGATGCGCGCAAAGGCATCGTCCGCCGCGTCAGGCGCCAGCGGGCGGGAAGGATCGGGCAGCGCTGCGCTCAAGCGGCGTGCTCCAGCGAGCGTGGTTCCATCCCGGCGATCCGCATGAAATTGGCCAGCATGGCATGGCCATGCTCGGTGGCGATGCTCTCCGGGTGGAACTGCACGCCGTGCAGGGGCAGCGTCTTGTGGCGCATGCCCATGATGAGCCCCTCGGGGCTGCGGGCGTTGATGGCGAAGCACGCCGGCAGATCATCCTCGCGCACGATCAGCGAATGGTAGCGCGTTGCTTCAAAAGGCGAGGGCAGGCCGGCGAAGATGCCGGTGCCATCATGCGTCATCGGGCTGGTCTTGCCGTGCATCACCTGCGGCGCGCGCACCACGGTGCCGCCAAAAGCCTGGCCGAGTGCCTGGTGGCCAAGGCAGACGCCGAGCAGCGGCAGCTTTGCCTCGGCAGCAGCGCGAATGAGATCAAGGCAGACGCCCGCCTCATTGGGCGTGCACGGGCCAGGCGAGAGCAGCACCGCCTGCGGCTTGAGCGCGATCGCCTCGGAAGCGGTGATCGCATCGTTGCGGACCACCTCCACGCCGGCGCCAAGCTCGAGCAGGTAATGCACGAGGTTGAAGGTAAAGCTGTCGTAATTGTCGATGACGAGAATCATGGTGCGACCCTTAGCGCGCGCTCGCCGCCACGTCATCCTGCACGTCATCCTGTCGATGGCGTGCTATGGCGTCACCGCCAGCGGCCCGGAATTGAAGCTGTCGCGATCAATGGCGTAGATGACATGGTTGACCGGCGTGCCGGCCATGTTTGTGACAAAGCAGCGGTCGGTCAGCACGCCGCCGATTTTCTCCATGGCGCGGCGGGAGCGGATATTCGTTTCGCCGACAAGGAAGATCACCCGATCGAACATTGTCAGGGCATGGGCGATCATCAACGCCTTTATCGCGGCGTTGGTGGTGCCGCCCCAATAGCGACGGGACAGGAAGGTCCAGCCGATCTCGACTTCGCCAGGGCTGGCGCGCTCAAGATCATAGCGCGACGAGCCGATGAGCGCCCCGCTGGCGGTATCGATGGCGACCATCGCGCCGCCGCTGGCCAGCGCCTGGTCGAAGAATGCCCGGAACACCGGCTCCTGCCAGCGATCATGCGCCGGATGCCCGGCCCAGATCAGCGGATCGTCGGCAACGGCGTAGAGTTCGGCCCAGTCTGCGGCTGCGAGCGGCCGCAGGCTGATGCCGTTGTCGGCGAGGTTTGGCTGGAGGTTGATGGCGCCCATCGTTCAGCTGACTTTCACGCCCTTCCAGAAAGCGACGCGGCCCTTGATCTGCTTTGCCGCATCTTTGGGCTCGGCATAATACCAAGCAGCGTCCTTGTTCTCGGCGCCGCCGGCGATGATGGTGTAGTAGTTCGCCGTGCCTTTCCAGCCGCATACGGTGGTGGTGCTGCTCGGGCTGAGCAGTGCCGGATCAATGGCATCGAGCGGGAAATAATGGTTGCCCTCGACAACGACGGTGTCGTTCGAGTCCGCAATGGTGACGCCGTTCCAGGTGGCTTTCGGCATGATGTGAATCCTTATACTTCGACACCAGCCACTGTGCCGCCCGCGCTGCTGCCGCGCCAGTGGCCATGACGGCGCAGGCCGTCCGCATGATCCCGGTGGCCGCTACAAGCAGCGTGGCTACTGCCCGAAGCCCGGCGCCGCTGCGGCCTTCAGTGCCTCCCGCGCCGCCGCCATCAGTGCGCCTGCCTTGGCCTCGCACTCGCGCTGCTCATATTCCGCCACGCTGTCCGCCACGATACCGGCGCCGGCCTGCACGTGCATCACGCCGTCCTTCACCACGGCGGTGCGCAGCACGATGCACGAGTCCATCGTGCCATCCGGCGAGAAATAACCGACGCCGCCGGCATAGGCACCGCGCGCCTCGCCTTCCAGTTCGGCAATCACCTGCATGGCGCGCACCTTGGGAGCGCCGCTCACCGTGCCGGCGGGGAAGCCGGCCAGAAGCGCATCCACCGCGTCCAGCCCAGCCTTCAGCCGGCCGCGAACATTCGAGACGATGTGCATGACATGGCTGTAGAATTCCACGCCCGCACGATCCGTCACCACCACCGAGCCGGGCTCGGAAACGCGCCCGGCATCATGGCGGCCAAGATCGAGCAGCATCAGGTGCTCGGCCTGCTCCTTGGCATCGGCGAGCAGGCTGGCGCGGTTCTCGGCGTCTTCCACGGCGTCCCGCCCGCGCGGCCTTGTGCCGGCAATCGGCCGCACCGTCACATCGCCATCGCGCACCCGCACCAGGATTTCGGGGCTGGAGCCGACCAGCGCAAAGCCCGGCAGATCGAGAAAATACAGGAAGGGCGAGGGGTTGATCCGCCTGAGCGCCCGGTAAAGATCGATCGGCGGCAGCGGGAACTTCACGCTGAAGCGCTGCGCCAGCACGACCTGGAAAATGTCTCCTGCGAGGATATACGCCTTCGCCTTGGCCACCATCTCGGCATAGCGCGAGGGCGCCACCACCGGCACCGGCTGGCCATCCGGCAGCTCGGCGGGGGCGGGAGCGCGGGGCGGCAGCGGCTGCGCCAGCCGGGCCTGCGCGCTCTCGATACGCTCCACAGCGGCTTCATAATCCGCATCGGTGCCGGCAAATACCGGTGCGACGAGGAACAGCTCGTCCTTCAACCGGTCAAACACCAGCAACAGGGTGGGGCGCACGAACACCATGTCCGGCAGGCCGATCGGCGAGGGAGCATTGGCCGGCACGCTCGGCTCGACAAGCCGCACCGCCTCATAGCCCATATAACCGACAAGGCAGGCCAGCGCCGACGGCAGCTCGGGCGGCACATCGGCGCGGGCTTCGGCCACCAGCGCACGCAGCGCGGCGAGCGCGCCGCCGGCCACCGGCACAAAGGCGCTGCGGTCGGTCCGCCACTGGCGGTTGATGCGCGCGGCATCGCCATTGGCTTCCCACACCAGATCAGGATCGAGCCCGAGCAGCGAGTAGCGGCCGCGTACCTGGCCACCCTCAACCGATTCGAGCAGGAAGCTGCCGCTGCCCTCCGCGCCCAGCTTGAGCATGGCGGAAACCGGCGTCTCGGTGTCCGCCACGATGCGGGTCCACACCAGCTGCGCCCGGCCCTGCGCCAGCGCCGCGGCGAACGCCTCGCGCGCCGGCTCGATCACGCCAAAGCTGCTCACTCCGCGTCCAGGTCCTTGCCGGCGAGGCGGCGGCCCACGTCGCTGATGGTGGCTTCGTTGCGGCTCACGCCCACGTCGCGCTGCGCTGCCATGGCGAAAGCGGCGGCAAACTCATCGGGCAACTGGCTGGCGATGTCGCGCTTGCTGGCTTCGAGCAGCCCCGGCACCGCGGCAAGGTTGCCCGGCTCGATGGCGGCAACGTGCACCAGCGCCAGCCCTTCCACGCCCGAAACGACGCGAACCTGCCCTGCGGCGGTGGAGAGGAACGCCTGGATGACCGGCGGCACCTGCTGCTGCTGGGCCACATCGATCCGGCGGCCGGCGAGCGGCTGCGGCGCGGCAAGGCCCTGCGCTGCCACGGCCTTGTCAAAGGCCTCGCCCTTCTTGACGGCAGCAACAACGGCGTCCGCCTTGGCGCGGGCCTGCTTGAGTGCCTTGTCCCGCGTGGCGATCTCGGCAACCAGCGCGCGGATCTCGGCGAGCGGTCGCGGCGCGGCGGCCAACACCTGCATCGTCTCGATGACGACGAGCTTGCCGGGGGCCGGGCTGGTGCTGCCATCAGGCGCCTTGGCCTTCAGTTCATCAACGGCGGCACCATCTTCCGGCAGGCGGTTGAAGGCACTGGCAGCGAGCGCCGGGCCATCGCCTGGCAGCGGCGGTGCATCGGGTGTGGTCCCCTCCCGCGTCACAGGCGTCTGGCTGATGATGGTCAGGCCGTTCGCCTTCGCCACATCGGCAAAGCTGCTGCCGCCCTCCAGCGCATCCTCGATCTTGGCGACCAGCGCGGCCACGGCATCGGCGCCGGCACGGGCCTTGAGGTCCGCCACAATGGCGGGGCGGGCCTGCTCCAGCGTCTTGCCGGCAGCGCCAGCGGCTTCATATTGCAGCACGTGCCAGCCAAAATCGCTCTTCACCGGAGCGGAGATGCCGCCGACGGGGATGGCGAAGGCGGCCGCAGCCACGGCAGCGCTTGTCTCGCTGGCCAGTGTTGCCTGGTCCTTTTCACCGATGGCAATATCGGCAGCGCCAAAGCCGGCGAGACGCTCGGCTGCCTTGGCAAAGCCTTCGGTTTTTGCAGCGGCGGCAACGGCCTTGGCCTTGGCTTCATCCGGCACCACCACCTGCAGCAGGCGACGGGTGGCGGCGGCGCCATATTTCGCCGGGTCCTTGGCATAGGCAGCGGCAATGGCGGCGTCACTCACCGTGGCAGCGGCGGCAACAGCCTCACGGTCAATCCAGGCGTAGCGGAAGCCGCGCCGCTCGGGCACGGTGAAGCGCGCCTTGTTGGTGTTGTAAAAAGCCTCTGTCTCGGCAGCAGTGGCGGGCGCGACCGCGGCTGGCGGTACCAGCGCGACGCTGCCGCGATGCACATCGAGCAGCAGGCGCGCATAGGGGGCAGCCATGCCATCCGGCACGCCGAGAGCGGCTGTCACGGGCGTTAGCAGCAGCTTGCGAACAAAATCCCCACCGATATCGGCGCGCAGCCGCTCATCGGTTAGGCGCTGCTGGGCAAGGACGCTGCGATAGGTCGCATCATCAAACTTGCCGCCGCTCTGGAACGCCGGAATCGAGCCGATGACAGCGCCAATGGCACGATCGCTGGCAACAAGCCCTTGCTTGGCGCCGAATTCCTCCAGCGCGGTCTGGCCGATGAGCTGGGCGGTGACGGCGGGCACGGCGCCCTGCGCGGCCAGCTCGGTCTGCGTCAGCGCCGGGTTCTGCTGGCGCGCGTTCTGGAGCACCCGGTCAAACGCCGTCATCAAGTCCGGCTCGACCAGCGTGCGGCTGCCTACCTTGGCGACCGTGCCGCGCGTGCCGATGGGGTTGCTGAACGGATCACCGACGCCGGTGACGATGAAGGCCAGCAGCACGGCGCCGAGCAGCGCCAGTGCCGGCCAGCTCCGGAGACCCTTGCGAATGAACTGAAGCATCGAAATCCAGACAAAATGAAATTGGGCAGCAGATATGCGGGCGGGTTGTAACGGCGGCAGCGGCTTGCCACAAGGCGCTGCGCATCGCCCCGGCAACTGCCGTGCCCATACCGGAGTTCCACCCGTGACCCAGCTTTCCCCCGCTTCGCTCATCGTCGGCAACTGGAAGATGCACGGCCTTCGCGCCGCACTGCCCGAGCTTGCGGCCATGGCGGCATCGGGGCGCGGCAATCTCTGGGTGGCGCCGCCCTTCACGCTGATCAGCGCTGCCGTAGCGGCAGCGCCGGGCCTGCCGATCGGCGGGCAGGATTGCCACCATGCCGAAAAGGGCGCGCACACCGGCTGCGTTGCCGCTGTCATGCTTGCCGATGCCGGCGCGCGGTTCGTCATCGTTGGCCACAGCGAACGCCGGGCGGACAATGGCGAGAGCGATGCCGATGTGCGGGCCAAGGCGATTGCCGCGCGCGCCGCGGGCCTGAAGGTGATCCTGTGCATCGGCGAGAGCGAGGCCGAGCGCCTGGCTGGCCAGGCCGAGGGGCGGGTGGCGGCGCAGCTTGCCGGCTCGCTGCCGGAAAGCCCCGAGGGGCTGACCATCGCCTATGAGCCGATCTGGGCGATCGGCACCGGCCGCACGCCCACGCCGGGCGATGTCGCCGCCATCCACGGCTTCATCCGCACACGGCTGGTGGCGGCCTATGGCGCGGCGGGGCAGGACGTCCGCATTCTCTATGGCGGCTCGGTGAAGCCCGAGAACGCCGCCGAACTGCTCGGCCAGCCCGATGTGGGCGGCGCACTGGTGGGCGGCGCCAGCCTGACGGCGGCCAGCTTCCTCGCCATCGCGGCGGCCGCGCCACAATAAGGTCGCTCGACAGTGAGGTCTCTGAGCAGTGAGGTCTCTCAGGGGTGCCGGGTTGCCCTTCGGCACCGGCCTCGCTACATCCCGGCAATAGTCTTCCCCTGAAAGCTCGCCCGTGACCACCTTCCTGCTCGTCGTCCATTCGCTCATCGCGCTCGCACTGGTCACCGTGATCCTGCTGCAGCGTTCGGAAGGCGGCGGTCTCGGCATCGGCGGCGGCACCGGCGGCGGCATGATGTCCGTGCGCGGCGCGGCCAACCTGCTCACCCGCGCCACCACTGTGCTGGCGGTGCTGTTCATCGGCAATTCGATCATTCTTGCGGTTCTGGCCGCCGGCACCAGCAAGCCCAAGGCTGTCGATACCAGCCTTGCCCCGGCCGTTGCCGCCACGGCCCCGGCAACCCCCGGCGCAGCACCCGCTGCCGACCCGGCCGGCGCTCCTGCAGCGCCGGGCCAGGCGCCAGTGCTGCCCGGTTCGCTCCCCGGCGTGCCGCTCGCCCGCTAACGGATGGCGTCTGCCGCTCCCGCCACAAAGCCGAACCAGGCCCGCCAGATCCTTGGCGGTTCCGCCGGCAATCTGGTGGAATGGTATGATTGGTATGCCTATTCCGCCTTCGCGCTGTATTTTGCGCCAAGCTTCTTCCCCAAGGCCGATCCACTAGCCCAGGCGCTCAACACCGCCGGCATCTTCGCCATCGGCTTCCTGATGCGGCCGATCGGCGGCTGGCTGCTCGGTGTCTATGCGGACAAGCACGGCCGCAAGGCCGCGCTCACGCTTTCGGTTGCCATGATGTGCGCCGGATCGCTGCTCATCGCCATTGCTCCGACCTATCAGCAGATCGGCCTTGGTGCGCCGCTGCTGCTGCTGGTGGCGCGGCTGGTGCAGGGGCTTTCCGTGGGCGGCGAATATGGCGCTTCGGCCACTTTCATGGCGGAAGTTGCCGATGAACGCCGGCGCGGATTCCTCGCGAGTTTTCAATATGTAACGCTCATCGGTGGCCAGCTTCTGGCGCTCGGCCTGCTGGTGGTGATGCAGGCGACGCTCACCGAGGCAGAGCTTGATTCCTGGGGCTGGCGCGTGCCGTTCCTGGTCGGCGCGGCCTGTGCGGTGCTGGTGTTCTTCCTGCGCCGCAGCCTTGTCGAGACGGATGCCTTCAAGTCCGTGCCGGAGAGCCAGCGCCGGAGCCTCACCACCCGGCTGCTGGAGCACCCGCGCGCGCTGCTCACCGTGCTGGCACTCACGGCCGGGGGCAGCCTGGCCTTCTATACCTTCACCACATATATGCAGAAATATCTGGTGCTTACGGCCGGCTGGAGCAAGCAGGAGGCGACCACGGTGTCCGCCGCCGCGCTGTTCTTCTACATGCTGCTGCAGCCGGCCTTCGGCGCCTTGTCGGACAAGGTGGGGCGACGGCCGCTGCTCATCACCTTCACGGCGCTCGGCACGCTGCTCACCTATCCCGCCATGGTGGCGCTGGGGCAGGCGAGCTACCCGCTCGGCGGCTTTGTGCTGATGCTGGCGGCGCTGTGCGTGCTGAGTTGCTACACCGCCATTTCCGGGCTGGTGAAGGCCGAGATGTTCCCTGCCAATATCCGCGCACTGGGCGTCGGGCTGCCCTATGGCATCGGCGTTGCGGTGTTCGGCGGCTCTGCCGAATATGTGGCGCTGGCGTTCAAGTCGGCGGGGCTGGAAGCCGGGTTTTTCGTCTATGTCAGCGTCATGTGCGCCATCGCGCTGGTCGCGGCGATTTCCCTGCCGGATACCAAGCGCCATTCCCGTATCGACCGGGACTGAACCCCGTATTTTCTTGGTCTTCCGTTAACATCATTTGACTATATCCTGCCGTTTGCGGGCCGTAAGCAGTTGCATGATGGTTGCGCGCCAAGGGGCCCTGATGAGCAGAATCGCATACGCCGTTGCCAGCCTTTCGGTTCTTGCGCTGCTCTCGGGCTGCGGTGGGGACAGCGGCGGTGGTGGCGGCGTCATCATTACCCCGCCGCCCGCACCCACGCCAACCCCGACTCCCACGCCAACACCAACACCCACCAATTTCAACACGGCGGAGTATCAGATCTCCAGCGGCGCCAGTTCCGCCAAGGCGATCAGCGGCTATCAGGCGGGCGCCTCCGGGGCCGGTGTGCTGGTGACGGTGATCGACAGCGGCGTCGATACCAGCAACCCCGAGTTCGCCACCCGCATTTCATCGCTCAGCCAGGACACCGCCGGCACGCGGCCGATGGGCGATGATGATGGCCATGGCACCTCGGTGGCCGGCATCCTGCTGGCAGCGCGCAACAACAGCGGCATCATGGGCGTGGCTTATGAGGCGAACTTGCTGGCGATTCGCGCTGATGACCCCAATTCCTGCTTCACGGCCGCCGGCTGCCAGTATCCCACGTCGGCGCTGGCCGATGGCGTGCTGATCGGCGCACGCGCCGGCTCGCGGGTGATCAACCTGTCGCTCGGCGGCACGCCGGGCAGCCAGCAGCTGCGCACCGCGCTGGCCAATGCGACAGCCCCCGCGCAGGGCGCGTTGGTCGTGGTGGCTGCCGGCAACGACGGTGAAGCCGAGGTCGATCCGCTGGCTGCATCAGTGTTGAGCGCCTCCGCGGCCGGCACCGTCATCATCGCAGGTGCCGTCGATTCCGCCGGCGTCATCGCGGATTTCAGCAACCGCGCCGGCGCGGCGGCACCATCGTTCCTCACGGCGCTGGGCGTCGATGTCCGCAGCTTTGACAACAAGGGCGTGGCCTTTCTCTACAGCGGCACCTCGGAGGCCACGCCGATCATCTCCGGGGCGGCGGCGCTGCTCATCGATGCCTTTCCCAACCTCACCAGCACCGAAGTGGTGGACCTACTGCTGCGCACCGCCGATGATCTGGGCGCGCCCGGCACCGATGCCATTTATGGCCGTGGCCGGCTCAACATCGAGCGGGCCTTTGCGCCGATCGGCTCGCTCTCCGTCTCGGGCGTTGCCGATCCACTCGCGGTGAGTGCACCCAGCGCGGGCGGCATTCTCGGCGGGCCGCTTGGCGATGCAGCCTCGGCCATGCAGGCGCTGTCCAGCGTCGTGGCGCGGGATAGCTACAGTCGCGCCTACAGCATCAACATTGGTGCCACGCTCGGCCGTGAGCCCTCGACACGGCTGGCGGCCGCGCTGCTTGGCAGCGATATTGCCGCCACGGGCGCGCGGCTGGGCGATGCGGCGCTGGCGCTCACCGTGTCCGGCCTTGACCGCCAGTGGCGCGGGGACCTTTTGACCGGCGCTGCGCCGCGGCCCGGCACCGGCAGCCGGCTGGTGCAGGGGCAGGCGGCGCTGCCGCTGCCGGGCAACCGGCTGGCGCTGCTCGGCTTTGGCCAATCCCCCATGGCGCTGCTGGCTGCGGCCTCGGGCGCCCGGCCCGGCCCGGCGAACATGGCGGCGCTCTCGGCGCTGGAGCCGGGCTTTGCCGCCCGCCACCTGGCCAGCGCCGCCATCGCCCAGCCGCTCGGGGCCTGGACGGCGAGCCTCGCCGTCGCCGGGCTGGAGCCGCAGCCCTGGCTTGGCGCCAGCCGCACCAGCCTCGCCATCTCGGGCACCAGCCTTGCCCGCCCCGCCCGCGCCCAGCGCGTCATTGCCCAGCTCAGCCGCGGGCTGGGGGCGGCGCGATTCAGCGCTGCTGCCGAGCTGCTGGTGGAGCAGGGCTCGTTGCTTGGCTCGCGGCTCTCCCCGGCGTTCGGGCTGGAGGGCGCCACCACCAGCAGCGCGCTGTTCAGCCTTGCGCTGCCAGTCGGCGGTTGGTCGCTGCAGGCCGATGGGCGCATCGGCCATGTCAGCCCGGCGCTCACCGGCAATGGGCTTGTGCAGGCTGCGCAGGGGCTCACCGCCAGTGCCGCCTCGCTCTCACTCACACGCCCCGGCGTGCTGGCGGCGACGGACAGCCTGAGCTTCACCATCGCCCAGCCGATGCGCCTGTCGGGCAGCGCCGCGCTGCAGCTGGGGCAGGCGGCGCCGCTGCTCACCAGCCTGGCGCCCAGCGGTCGCGAGATCGCGGTGGAGGCAAGTTATGCCGCGCCGCTGATGCTGGAGAATGGCCCCGGCTGGCTCAGCCTGGGAATGTTCTGGCGGCACCAGCCCGGCCATGTCGCGGCGGCTCCCGCCGATGCCGGCGCGGCGCTGCGCCTGAGGCTGCCGCTGTAGGCGCGGTGCGGGGCTTGCCCATATTCTGCGTCTTTTCGAGGCTTATCCCCAATATTCGGTGCATCCCTACTGGCGCTTCCCCGCCCAAAGCGGTTATGGCTCTTCTCCCATGACGCGGTTTATCTTCATCACCGGCGGCGTGGTCTCCTCGCTCGGCAAGGGCCTTATGGCCGCATCGCTCGCAGCTCTGCTGCAGGCGCGGGGCTATCGAGTCCGCATTCGCAAATTCGACCCCTATCTCAATGTCGATCCCGGCACGATGTCGCCCTACCAGCATGGCGAAGTCTATGTGACGGACGATGGCGCCGAGACCGATCTCGATCTGGGCCATTACGAGCGCTTCACCGGCGTGCCCTCGCGGCAGACGGACAATATCACCTCCGGCCGGGTGTATCAGGACATCATCACCAAGGAGCGCCGCGGCGATTTCCTCGGTGCGACCGTGCAGGTCATCCCGCATGTCACGGATGCCATCAAGCTGTTCGCCCGGGCAGAAACCGAGGGGCTGGACTTTGTGCTGTGCGAGATCGGCGGCACTGTCGGCGATATCGAGAGCCTGCCGTTCCTGGAGGCTATCCGCCAGCTTTCCAACGACGTCGGCCGCACCAATGCCGTCTATATCCATTGCACGTTGGTGCCGTATCTTGCTGCCGCCGGGGAACTGAAGACCAAGCCGACCCAGCACAGCGTTGCGGAATTGCGCGGCATCGGCATCCAGCCGCATGTGCTGGTCTGCCGCTCCGAGCATCCGCTGCCGGAGAGTGACCGCGCCAAGATCGCGCTGTTCTGCAATGTCGGCAAGGAAGCTGTCATCTCGGCGCTCGATGCCGCCAGCATCTATGATGTGCCGCTGCAATATCATGCCGAAGGCCTCGATGATGAAGTGCTGAAGGCCTTTGGCATGGCCGATGCGCCAGACCCGGACTTGACGCGCTGGATGGAAATCTCCGAGCGGCTGGAGACCCCGGAGGGCGAAGTCACCATCGGCGTCGTCGGCAAATACACGGGCATGAAGGACGCCTACAAGTCGCTCACCGAGGCCCTTGTGCATGGCGGCATCGCCAACCGCGTCAAGGTCAACATCCGCTGGCTCGATGCGGAGGAGTTCGAGAGCGAGGACGTCGCCTCCAAGCTTGAGCCGATGCATGGCATCCTGGTGCCCGGCGGCTTTGGCGAGCGCGGCTCCGAGGGCAAGATCGCCTCGGTGCGCTTTGCCCGCGAGCGCGGCGTGCCGTTCTTCGGCATCTGCCTCGGCATGCAGATGGCCTGCATCGAGGCCGCGCGGAACCAGGCCGGCGTGGCAGCCGCCAGCACCACCGAGTTCGGCCCCACCGCCGAGCCGGTTGTCGGCCTGATCACGGAATGGATGAGCCCGGACGGCCTGCAGACGCGCGCCGAGGGCGGCAACCTTGGCGGCACGATGCGGCTGGGCGCCTATGAGGCGCGGCTTGCCGGCAACAGCCTGGCCGCCAGCCAATATGGTGACACCACCATCTCCGAGCGCCACCGCCACCGCTATGAGGTGAACGTCCATTATCGGGACCGGCTGGAGGCCGCCGGCCTGATGTTCTCCGGCATGTCACCCGATGGCCTGCTGCCCGAGATTGTCGAGCGGCCCGAGCACCCGTGGTTCGTGGGCGTGCAGTTCCACCCCGAGCTCAAGTCCAAGCCGTTCGAGCCGCATCCGCTGTTCAAGGGCTTCATCGCCGCTGCGTTGAACCACAGCCGGCTCGTTTAGCAGCGCAATTCCATCGACCAGCCAGCCCGCTCGCGCCCACCGCGAGCGGGCTGCCTGCGTTTTGGGCCCCTGGCCTGCGCGCAATGTGTCGCGACGAATTGACACACCCATGTGTCGCGTTAAGATGACACACGCATGGAATCGAGTTGGAGTGTGTTCTTGCTCCGGTCGGCAGGGTTGCAGACGGGATTTTCGTGCGAAGGCGAGGGGGGTTGCCACATTGGCAGGCCATTTTGCCCATGCAGGGGGGCCAGAATCCTGCTGCATGAAAATCACTGGCAAGTCTTTTTGAGGGGACGCGCAAATGGCAGATGAAAGTGAAAAGGTTTACCCGACCGGTCTGACCGCGAAGGAAGCCGATGAGATCAATGAAGGTCTCAAATGGGGCACCCGCATTTATGCGGCTATTGCCGTGTTGGCCCATATCCTGGCCTACATGCTCACCCCCTGGCTCCAGTAATCGGGAGGATTTGACATGAACGAAGGTAGAATCTGGCTTTACGTCAACCCGTCCGTCGGCATCCCGCTGATGTTCATCGGCATCGTCGCCGCTGCACTCCTGGTGCACGCCTCGATCCTCATGAACACCACCTGGTTCGGTGGCTACTGGGAAGGCAGCGCTGCTGCTGCCCCTGCTGCTATGGAAGCTGCGCCCGCTGCTGAAGCTGCTCCGGCTGCAGAGCCGATGGCTGCTGAAGCTGCTCCGGCTGCTGAAGCCGCTGCTCCGGCTGCCGAGTAAGCCTCCCGTCGGGCTCCGGCCCGCACGCAACAAGAGGCCGGGATCGCAAGATCCCGGCCTTTTTTGCGCCCTCCAGCAATCAGTCTCCCATGGCCACCGCAGCTGCCGGCCGCCCGGTCTTGCGCAGCAGCGGCATCATCGCGCCCAGCGTCACCACCAGCAGCAGCACTTCCAGCGCATAAACCGCCACATAGCCGCTGGCGCTGGCCGGCCATGGCATGTCCAGCCGCATCCCGTTGATCACATCGCGCATCACGCCGCCCAGCGCCGCGCCAACGCCGGCAGCCGTGGCCTGCACCGCGCCCCAGGCGCCCAGCGCCATGCCGACCTGGTCCCTCGGCGCGAAGTTCATCGTCGCGGTGAGCGTGCCATGCGAGAACAGCCCGGCGCCAAAGCCGATGAACAGCACCCCGATGGTGAACATCGGCACCGATTGCAGCGGTGCCGCGCCGATGACCATGAGAAACGCCGGCAGCCCGACCAGCGCCCCGAAGGTCGCCATGCGGAACGGGTCCGCGCCCTTGCTCAGCACCTGCGAGGCCAGCGCAAAGCCGACAAGGCTGCCGCCCGCGAACGTCGCGCTCAGCTTGGTGGTGGCGCCCACGCCCAGCCCCAGCACCTGGCCGCCGTAAGGCTCGAGCAAAATATCCTCCATGCTGAAGGCCAGCGTGCCGAAGCCCACCGCGATCAGCCGGCGCATCGCCTGATTCTGCACGATAAAGCTGTTCCAGCTCTCCCTGAAGCTCTGGACCGGCGGCAGCGGCGTCTTCTGCAGCCGGGCTGGCCGCCGCGCCTCCTGCTTCCACAGCGCCACGAAGTTGAGGAACACCGTCACCACCGCCGAGCCCTGGATGACCTGGATGAGCCGGCCGGGGCTGAAATTGACGAGCAGGGCGCCAAACACCAGCGCACTGGCGATCGAGCCGAGCAGCAGCATCACATACATCAGCCCGACCATATTGGCCTGGGACTCCTCGGGCACGAGGTCCGTCGCCAGCGCCAGCCCCACCGTCTGGGTGATATGGATGCCGGCGCCCACCAGCAGGAAGGCGATGGCAGCGCTCGTCTGCCCCACCCAGGCCGGCGCCAGATTGGCCTGCATGGAGCCGGCCAGCACCAGCAGCGCGAACGGCATGATCGCCAGCCCGCCGAACTGCACCATCGTGCCGCGGAAGATATAGGGCACCCGCCGCCAGCCGAGCGCCGAGCGATGCGTATCCGAGCGATGGCCGATCAGCGTCCGGAATGGCGCGAACAGCAGCGGCAGCGCTAGCATGATGCCCACGATGGTGGACGGCACCTTGAGCTCCACGATCATCACCCGGTTGAGCGTGCCGACCAGCAGCACCAGCGACATGCCCACCGAAACCTGGATGAGCGACAGCCGCAACAGCTTGCCCAGCGGCAGGTCCGGTGTCGCTACATCCGCAAACGGCAGCACCTTGGTGCCCCAGCCCATCCAGATGCTCATCAGCTTGCGATCGAAGCGATTCATGGCGCTTTTTGTCTCCCCTGCGACAATCTAGCCAACACGTTGCTCCGGTCCATCCGGAAATCGCATCCCCGCCGCCACCCGCCAAAAAGTCCGCTTGCCCTGTTGCGGCGTTTGCCGCCAAGCTTCGGGCACAAAAGGGGTCTCCATCATGCGTATCGTCTCCACCAGCTGCGCGCTTGCCGCGCTCTCCATCGCCGCCTCGCCGGTCGCTGCCGCGCCAAAGCCCCAGGCCGATGTCTCGGCCAGCCAGTTGCGCTGGAACGTCGAGAAGCTGGTCGGCTTCGGCACTCGCCACACGCTTTCGGACACTGTTTCAGATACGCGCGGCATCGGCGCCGCCCGGCGCTGGGCAAAATCCAAGTTCGAGGATTATGCCAAAGCCTGCGGTGGCTGCCTCAGCATCGAGACGCCATCCACCATGGTGAGCGGGCCTGAAATTCCCGTTCCCGCCGAGGTCGTCAATGTCATGGCCATCCAGCGCGGCACCACGGATCCGGAAAGGGTCATCATCATCTCCGGCCATATCGACAGCCGCAATTCCGATGGCATGGATGCCGTGGGCGATGCGCCCGGCGCCAATGACGATGCCTCGGGCACCGCCGCCGTCATCGAGGCGGCGCGGGTGCTGTCGCGTTTCAAGTTCCCGGCCACCATCGTCTATGCCGCGCTCTCGGGCGAGGAGCAGGGGCTGTATGGCGGCAAGCTGCTGGCGGACACCGCCAAGGCGCGCGGCTGGCGGGTGGAAGCCGTGCTCAACAACGACATCATCGGCAATTCCACCGGCTCCAGCGGCGCGAAGGATGATCGCACCGTGCGGGTGTTCTCGGAAGGCACCAAGGCGACGGAAACCCCCGAGCAGGCCAACCGCCGCCGCTACAATGGCGGCGAGGTGGACAGCCCATCGCGCAACCTGGCGCGCTTCGTGGCGGGGCAGGGCAAAGCCGCCGGCATCACGGTCGAGATGGTCTACCGCACGGATCGCTTCGGCCGCGGCGGGGACCAGGTCGAGATGCTGGAAGCCGGCTACCCGGCGGTGCGCATCACCGAGCGGCAGGAAAATTATGATCGCCAGCACCAGAATGTCCGGGTGGAAAACGGCAAGGCCTATGGGGACACCATCGACGGGGTGGACTTTGCCTATCTCGCCAAGGTAACCCGCCTCAACGTCGCCGCGCTCGCTGCGCTGGCCTCGGCACCGCCGCCGCCCACGGGCGTCACCATCGCCGGCGCCGTCAAGCCGGATACCACGCTCAGCTGGAAGCCGGTCAACGGCGCCGCCAGCTATCGCGTCTGGTGGCGCAGCACCACCGCGCCGATGTGGCAGTTCAGCCGCAATGTGGCGGGGGACCAGACCAGCGTCACCCTTGATGGCATCGATATCGATACCTGGTTCTTCGGTGTGGCGGCTGTTGCGGCGGATGGCTCGCAGAGCCCGGTCGTCTATCCGGGGCCTGCCGGCGCCTTTTGAGCCCTGATCGCGGGCGTTCTGCGTTGCCTGGTGAGGCTCGCCGGGAGGCCTGCGTCTGGTGCGGCCCCGCTGCCACCCGCCGCTGAAATGCCACTTCGCCGGTAGTTTTGCGCAAGGCGTTGGGCAGCGCTGCCCGCTTGCCCTGCCGATTCACGGCTCAACCGCTCTGCCACCAACGCCGTGGCGCGCCCGATTTTGTCCACTCGCCAGGCCATCCGATCGCTCGCTGGGCAATTCGGTTTGGTTCCGCACGTCCGATGTTACTCGGAAAATAAATATTTCAGTTCTGTGATAGATGTATCATATCATCGTTCATAAATAGTATTTAGCCGCGTTGAATCAGCATGGTAGCGAAATATGAACGAAAATAACTTAGTGTTATAAAAAGCACACACAACATCACCAGCAAAATTTCGCTCTCGGAATCCTTTGCATATCCACGGATTCATTGTGAAAGACCGTTCATCGTCAAAAGAACGTCAAAGCAACTTCTGAATATTAACAGATATTTGTGCCGGAATTGCGAGATTTGCTCTCGCAGTGAAGCAATAGTTGCGCCCGCGTTCCGCCAGCAAAGGTTGAGTTTCGTGATTCCAGCAGCCAAGTCCAATAATCGCACAGTTTTGATGGGCAGCGCCGCCGCCCTCGCCATCGTGCTTTTCGCCAGTTCTACTGCCGCACTGGCGCAGACGCCGGCCACCACCACGGCTGCTGCCGTGGAAGCCGAAGACGAAGGCATGATGGTCGTTACCGGCTCGCTGTTCGCCCGCCGGGATCTCGTGACGCCGTCGCCCGTGACCGTGCTGACCAGCGAGACGCTGGCCAATGCCGGCATCACCACCATCAACGATGCCATTCGCTCGATCTCGGCCGATAGTGCCGGTTCGATCTCCACGGGCTTCACCAACGGCTTTTCCGCCGGCGGTGCCGCGGTTTCGCTGCGCGGGCTTGGCGTCTCCTCGACGCTGGTGCTGATCGATGGCCTGCGCTCCACCAACTTCCCGCTCAACGATGATGGCCATAACGCCTATGTCGACCTCAATTCGATCCCGTTCAGCGCGGTCGAGCGTATTGAAGTCCTGAAGGATGGCGCGTCCTCGACCTATGGTGCCGATGCCATCGGCGGCGTCGTCAACATCATCATGCGCAAGCAGTTCCAGGGTATTGCCGGCAACATCGAGGGCGGCGCGACCGGCCTTGGCGATGCAGGCCGCTACCGCGCCAGCCTGACGGCGGGCTTTGGTGACTATGCTGCATCGGGCTGGAACTTCTACGTCAATGGTGAATATCAGCGCGACGAGGCCGTATCGGCCCGCCAGCGCGGTTTCCCCTTCGATACCAAGGACCTGACGTCCATCGGCCTGTCGGACCAGAACAACGCCGACAATTCGCTCAGCACCGCGACCGTCAATGCCGTCGTTCGCCTCGCCGGCCAGAGCGACCTCAACAATCCGTTCACCGGCGGCTCGGTGCCGACCGGCCAGTACACCACGCTCAACCTCACCAACTGCGATACGGGCACCTTCACGGTGGCAGGCGCTGCCGGCGGTGTTGGCTGCAAGCACAACAATGATCGCGAGTTCGGGCAGATCCAGCCGTTCCAGGAGCGCTACAGCGCCACGGGCCGCCTGAGCTTCCGTCTGACCGATGACATCGAGGGCTATTTGACCGGCAGCTATTCGCACAGCCAGGTCAACATCAAGCGCGCCCCGGCCGCCATCCGCCAGACCCAGCCCTATGGCGCCTCGCCGAGCCTTGCCTCGAACAACCCTGGCGTCGTGCTGCCGGTTTACATCTGCTCGGGCGGCGTCAATTGCGCCACGGCTGCTGACCGTCAGTTGAACCCCAACAACCCTTATGCCGCGACATTCGCTGCCAACCCGGCCGCCGGCGGTGCCCGCGTCTATTATCTCTTCGGTGATATCCCGGTCGGCACCGAGCGCAGCAACGAAGTCATCCGCGGCGCTCTCGGCCTGCGCGGCAGCTTCGGCGATGGCTGGAAGTGGCATGTCGATGCGACGGGCGCCAAGGACAATCTCAACATCCGCGCGCTCGGCGTTGTCAACATTGCCGGCCTCAAGCAGGCGATCAACACTGGCGCCTACAATTTCATCAATCCCAACCTCAACAGCCAGGCGACGCGTGATCTCATTGCGCCGACCTATGACGTCGCATCCAACTCGTCGCTGGTTTCGGTTGATGTCGGCCTCAGCAAGTCGTTGATGGAGCTGGCCGGTGGCCCGCTGATGATCGCGGTTGGTGGCCAGGTTCGCCACGAAACGCTGGAGAACAACAGCCTCAATGAGAATCTCGATCGCTACGCCAACACCTCGGCCGCCTTTGGCAGCCACACCGTTTCGGCAGCGTTCTTCGAGCTTAACGCCCCGGTTCTCGATACCCTCGAAGTCAACGTCTCCGGCCGTTACGATCATTATTCGGAAGGCTTTGGCCGCTTCTCGCCCAAGGTTGGCGCCAAGTGGACGCCGATCGAGAATCTGTCGCTTCGCGGCACCTACTCGAAGGGCTTCCGCGCTCCGACCTTTGCGGAAAGCAACCCGCGCAGCAGCTTCGCCGGCTTCGTTTCGACAACGCCGCCGGCAAGCTTCCAGCTCGCCCATGGCGGCCTGATCACCGATGGCAACACCAACCCCTATGTGCAGTCCTACAGTGTCGGCTCGGGCTTCAGCGGCAACCCCAACCTCAAGCCGGAAAAGTCACGCAGCTTCACCGGCGGCGTCATCTTCGAGCCGACGCCATGGCTGACGATGTCGGTTGACTATTACAACATCAAGAAGACCGATGTGATCGTCACCGGACCGCTGGCTTCGAGCGCCCGGGCGGCCTATTTCGCCGGGAACGCACTGCCCGCGGGCTATACCATCGAAGCGATCGATGGCGTCGATCCGCTGTTCCCGAACGCCCTGCCGCGCGTGCTCATCATCAACGCACCGTATGTGAACGCAGCCAGCCAGAAGACGTCCGGCATCGATTTCGCCGTGACGGCGCGCATCCCGCTGGCTGACGATATCCAGCTCATCAGCCGCCTCGATGTGACGAACATCCTGCAGTTCGATGTCGATAACGGCGATGGTGCGATCCAGAAGTTTGCAGGTACCTTGGGGCCGTACGAGCTGTCCTCGGGCGCCGGCACGCCGAAGTGGCGCGGCAACTGGCAGAACACGCTGCAGTTCAAGAACTTCGCTCTTACGGCAACGACCTATTATGTCTCGCGCATCCGGGCGGTTTCGGCCGATCAGGAAAGCCCGGATGCCAATGGCAACATTGATCTGTCGTGCGCCGTGGCTGCCCCGACGCTGTATCCGTCTGGCGCAAGTGCCTGCAATATCAAGTCCTTCATCTATGCGGACGTGAATGCAGCCTTCATCGTCAACGACCAGTTCACCTTCAACGTCTATGTCGGCAACGTCACCAATGCCAAGGCGCCGCTGGCGCCGGCGTCCTACTCGGGCATCAACTACCTCCCGACCTGGCATTATGCCGGCGTCATCGGGCGGACCTTCCGCGCTGGCGCCAGCTTCAAGTTCTAGGCTGCGCTTGCGATGCTGAAAGAGGGGCGGTCCGCAAGGGCCGCCCTTTTTTTCGTGGCGGAGGATCAGCCGGGGAAGCGTTGCCTTGCCCGGTCATGCCAGGCGCGCAGGCGGGCCAGTTCCGCAGGCACGTCGATACCGATCCAGCCGGCGAAATCCAGCGTCGTCAGCAGCACGATATCGGCCATGCTGGGGCGCGGCCCGGCCAGCCAGCCATCATCGCCGAGCTGGCCATCCAGCCACGCCATGGCCTCGCCCGCCCGCGCCCGCGCCTGCTCCGCCATCGCCGGGATCTGCTCGACAAGCCGGGCCGTCATCGGGTGGCCATGCTGCCAGACGAGGCCCACAGGCACCCCCAGCGCCGTCTCGACGCGGCGGATCCACATGTCCGTCTCGGCACGCTCGAAGGCCGTGCCGCCGAACAGTGGCGGCTCGGGATGGAGCTCATCGAGATAACGGCAGATCGCCACCGTCTCGGCAATCACCCGGCCGTCATCCAGCTCCAGGAACGGCACCTGCCCACGCGGGTTCTTGCCCAGCACGGTCTCGGCCTTGTGCTCGCGCTTGAACAGGGAGAGTTCGGTGCGCGGCATCTCCAGGCCCTTGGCGGCGAGGAACAGATGCACCCGGCGCGGATTGGGGGCAGGGTCCGGCGCGGTCCAAAGCATCATGCAACTTTCTCCTCGGTTGCCGGCAAGCTAGGCCGACCGCCAACCCCCTGACAATGGCCGTTCGCAGAGCCACATCCGCAAATCGCCGGAAAATCGCCGCTCCAGCGCCCACCCCGCTCCCACCCGGATCCGCATTATATCCGGCGCGGCACCCCAGAGCGCTTGCCCAATGCCCGACTTCCTCCTAGTACCACCCTCGTCGGGGAGTGGCGCAGCCTGGTAGCGCATCTG
>DIUN01000048.1:29407-30745 GCA_002423025.1 Sphingomonadales bacterium UBA6157
CCGGCGGCCGCATGGCGACGCGGCGGCTCGCCACCTCGGCGGGTGAAGCAAGTTTCGATCATGGTGCCCAGTTTTTCACGGCTCGTGAACCGGCGTTTGCTGCACGGGTTGCGCGTTGGGCTGCTGCGGGAATCGTCGCGCCATGGCCGGCTGCCGGGCACGAAGCCTTTGTCGGGTCGCCTGGCATGAACGCACCTCTGCGGGACATGGCAAGCCGTTTGGAAGTGCTATGGTATTCTGAAGTAACAGCTATTTCTCGAGGAACTCAGGGTTGGCATCTGCAGGGCGCGGGTGTCGACGAAGGTGATTTTGAAGCGCTGGTCCTTGCCATACCTGCAGAGCAGGCCGCGCGTTTGCTTGCCCCGGTGGATACCCCAATGGCTGCGCTGGCGGAGGCAACGCCTTCCCAGCCGTGCTGGACGCTCATGGCCAGTTTTGACACGCCGCTGGCATTCGCCAACGACAGCATGCGCGATGCCGGCACCATAGGCTGGGCAGCCAGGAATAGCGCCAAGCCAGGCCGGAATGGCCCGGAAAGCTGGGTGATCCAGGCTAGCCCTGCTTGGTCGGCAGCCCATATCGAATTGCCGGGGGAGCAGGTAGCCAGCCTGCTGCTTGATGCTCTGGCGGCGTGCTCGCCAGTATCTTTGCCCAAGCCCATTGCCGCTTCGGCCCACCGTTGGCGCTACGCCCGCTCGGGTGGCAACGGCGAGGCGGCGCTCTGGAATGCGGAATTGCAGTTAGGTGTCTGTGGGGATTGGCTGCTCGGTCCCAGGGTTGAATGCGCCTGGGAATCCGGCACGCGATTGGCTGGAATGCTCACTGTTGCTCCCTAGCAATCTGCGCCGGGGACGCTCAAGCGGCGAACCGGTATCAAGGGGTGCAAATCAGGGAGAATCACATGCGCGCAATCAAGCTTGGCTCACCGGGCGGTCTGGATAAGCTGGCGGTGGCTGACATTGAATCGACAGTTCTCGGGGCTGGCCAGATTCGCGTTCGTCTTCACGCCAGCTCACTGAATTTCCATGATTATATCGTTGTCACCGGCGGCATCCCGACGCCCGATGGCCGAATTCCGATGTCTGACGGCGCCGGAATCGTGCTGGAAACAGGTGCGGGCGTTACGGAATTTTCGCCCGGCGATCGTGTGATGAGCACCTTCTTCCCGCTCTGGTTGGGCGGCGAGCCGACAATCGAGATGCTCAGCGCGGTCCCGGGCGATCGCAATGATGGCTATGCCTGTGAGGAAGTGGTGGCGGCTGCCACGGCGTTCACCAGGGTGCCGGCTGGTTACAGCCATGCCGAGGCGGCGACGCTGCCTTGTGCGGCGCTGACGGC
>DIUN01000048.1:30759-32502 GCA_002423025.1 Sphingomonadales bacterium UBA6157
TTGCGCTGCAGTTCGCCAAGGCGGCTGGTGCCACTGTCATCGCCACTTCGTCTTCCGATGCCAAGCTGGAGCGGCTGCGGGCGATGGGGGCTGACCACCTCATCAACTACCGGCAGGATGAAGCTTGGGGCGAGACAGCGCGCCGGCTTACCGGCGGGCAAGGCGTTGATCATGTTGTGGAAATCGGCGGCGCCGGCACTCTCACCCAGTCGATTGCAGCCTGCAAATTGCGGGGCAATGTGGCTTTGATCGGGGTGTTGGCGGGCTATGCCGGGGTGGTCCCCACCGTGGCGATCATGGCTGGCAATGTGAAGGTGAACGGCCTGACTGTTGGCAGCCGGGAGCAGCAGATCGCCATGGTGCGGGCTATCGAGGCCAATGGGATCAAGCCGATCATCGATCGCAGTTTCCCGCTCGAGGGCATTGCCGATGCGTTCCGCCATCAGGAATCGGGCACGCATTTCGGCAAGATCTGCCTGGAGTGGTAAGGCTGGCGGCCTGAGCCGAGGCGGGTATAACGGGGTTTAACCGGGCACCAATCTCCTCGGCACGGGCGCTGCCTCGGCACCGGGTGGGCGCTGGCCCGGCGCTCCACCGGCGCTCGGCGGTGTGTCGGCGGTTTACTTACGGAGTTTACGTAAATGATGGCCGAAATTCACGTCCAGCGCAGTGATTTTGCCAAGGCCACCGCCGTGCCGCGCACGCTGGTGCCGGCACCCGGCCAGGCGCTGTTTCGCGTCGAGCAATTCGCCATCACGGCCAACAATGTCACCTACGCCACTTACGGCGTCGGCATGGCCTATTGGGATTTCTTCCCCGCGCCGGAGGGCTTCGGCATCGTGCCGGTGTGGGGCTTCGGCGTGGTGGAGGAGAGCCGTGTGGAGGGCCTGGCGCCGGGCCAGCGCTTTTATGGCTATTGGCCGATGGCGAGCCATGCGCTGCTTACTCCCGGCCGGATCAGCCCGCGCGGCTTTACCGATATGGCGCCGCACCGGCAGAAGCTCGCTGCGGTTTACAATGGTTATGTGCCGGCGTCCGAGGCTTTTGGTGCCGAGCCGGTGCAGGCGCTGTTCCGCCCGCTCTACACCACGGCCTTTGTGCTCGATCTGATGTTGCAGGCCTCGCCGGCCACGCTGCTGGTGCTCACCTCGGCCTCCTCCAAAACGGCGCTGGGCCTGGCGCAGGCTGCCAAGGGCCGTATGCGGGTGGTGGGGCTGACGTCCGATGCCAACCGCGGCTTTGTGGAAGCCACCGGCTATTATGACGTGGTGCTGGGCTATGACGAAGTGGCCCGGCTGGCAGACGGGGCCGGGCAGGCGGCGCTCGTCGATTTCTCCGGCAACGGCAAGGTGCGGCTGGCGGTGCATGAAACGCTGGGGGCACGGCTCATCGAGAGCCATATCGTCGGGGATACGCACTGGGATGTGGCGAACGCCGCCGCGCTGCCCGGCGTGGAGGCCAAGCTGTTCTTTGCGCCAAGCGTGATCGCCGACCGGATCGGCCAATGGGGCGCCGATGGCTTCGAGGCGCGGCTTGCGGCAGCCTGGGGCGCGTTCATCGCCACGCTGGACTGGCTGAAGATCGTTGACGCCAAGGGGCCGGAAGCGGTGATCGCGCAGTGGCAGGCGATGGTGGGCGGGCGGATCGATCCGGCCGTGGGGGTCGTGGCGGCGGTTTAGGGCGCGGCTTTTTCTGGCGAACCTGCATCATCGGCCGAGCAAGCCGGGACAAAGCCCCCCTCTC
>DIUN01000048.1:32619-251902 GCA_002423025.1 Sphingomonadales bacterium UBA6157
TCATCACCTTGTTCCAGGCGGCGACGAAGTCGTTGAGGAACTTCTGCTTGCCGTCGTCAGCGGCATAGACTTCCGAGACGGCGCGCAGCTCGGAGTGCGAGCCGAACACCAGATCGACAGGCGTTGCCGTCCACTTCAGCGCGTCCGTCGTGCGGTCCCGGCCTTCATAGACGCCTTCGGTGGTGGCGGACTTCTGCCACTTGGTGGACATGCTGAGCAGGTTGACGAAATAATCGTTGCTCAGCGTGCCGGGGCGGGTGGTGAAGACGCCGTGGGCGGCACCGCCGACATTGGCATTGAGCGCCCGCATGCCGCCGACGAGCACGGTCATTTCCGGCACGGTGAGGGTGAGCATGTTGGCGCGGTCCACCAGCATTTCCGCCGGGGACAGGCGATTGTCCTTGCCGAAATAATTGCGGAAACCATCGGCCGAGGGTTCCAGCTGGGCAAAGGACGCCGCGTCCGTCTGGGCCTGCGAGGCATCCATGCGGCCGGGCTCGAACGGCACGGTCACCGGGGTGCCGGCCTCGCTGGCGGCGCGCTCGATGGCGGCACCGCCGGCGAGCACGATGAGATCGGCGAGCGAGACCTTCTTGCCGCCGCTGGCCTTGCTGTTGAAGTCCTTCTGGATGGTCTCCAGCGAGGCCAGCACCTTGGTCAGTTCGGCGGGGCTGTTGGCCTCCCAGTTGCGCATCGGTGCGAGGCGGATGCGGGCGCCATTGGCCCCGCCGCGCATGTCCGTGCTGCGGAAGCTGGCAGCGGACGACCAGGCAGCGCGGACCAGCTCGGCATTGCCGAGGCCGGTGGCGAGGATGCGGGACTTGAGCTGGGCGATATCCTCGGCGCCGATCAGCGGATGATCGACAGCGGGAATCGGATCCTGCCACGACAGGGTTTCCTTGGGTACTTCGGCACCGATGTAGCGGGCGCGGGGGCCCATGTCGCGGTGGGTGAGCTTGAACCAGGCCTTGGCGAAGGCCAGCTCGAACTCGGCCGGGTTCTTGAGGAAGCGCTGCGAGATCTTGCGGTAGCTCGGATCGAACTTCAGCGAGAGATCGGTGGTGAACATGATCGGCTGGTGCGTTTTGGACGGATCATGGGCATCCGGCACGGTGCCGGCACCGCCATTGTTCTTGGGCACCCACTGCACGGCACCGGCCGGGCTCTTGGTCTGCACCCAATCAAAGGCGAACAGGTTCTCGAGATACTGCATCGAGAACGCCACCGGGCTGGAGGTCCAAGCGCCTTCGAGGCCGCTGGAGATGGTGTCTGCGCCGCTGCCGGTGCCGCACTTGTTTTCCCAGCCGAGGCCCTGCTTTTCCACGCCTGCTGCGGTTGGCTCCTTGCCGACGCAATTTTCCGGGCTCTTGGCGCCGTGCGCCTTGCCGAAGGTGTGGCCACCGGCGATCAGCGCCACGGTCTCTTCGTCATTCATCGCCATGCGGCCGAAGGTTTCGCGAATGTCCCTGGCGGCGAGCAGCGGGTCCGGCTTGCCGTTGGGGCCTTCCGGATTGACGTAGATCAGGCCCATCTGGACGGCGGCGAGGGGGTTCTTGAGCTTGCGGTCCCCGCTGTAGCGCTCATCGGCGAGGAACTTGGCTTCCGGGCCCCAATAGACGAGATCGGCTTCCCAATCATCGGTGCGGCCGCCGCCATAGCCGAAGGTCTTGAAGCCCATGTTCTCCAGGCTGACGTTGCCGGCGAGGACCATGAGATCGGCCCAGGAGATCTTGCGGCCATACTTCTGCTTCACCGGCCAGAGCAGGCGGCGGGCCTTGTCCAGGTTGACGTTGTCAGGCCAGCTGTTGAGTGGCTCGAAGCGCTGCTGGCCACCGCCGGCGCCGCCGCGGCCATCGGCAACGCGATAGGTGCCGGCGCTGTGCCAGGCCATGCGGATGAAGAACGGGCCATAGTTGCCATAATCCGCCGGCCACCAAGGCTGGGAGGTGGTGAGCACCGCCTCGATATCCTTCTTCACGGCGGCGAGATCGAGCGTCTTGAACTCGGCGGCGTAATCGAAATTGTCACCAAGCGGGTTGGACTCGGCGGCGTGCTGGCGCAGCGGCTTGAGATCGAGCTGCTCGGGCCACCAGAACTGGTTGGAGACGGCCTTTTCCTTCGCCATCTCCTGGGCAGAGGCCGGGCTGGCGGCGAGGGCCGGCGCAAGGGCGACTGCGAATGTCGTAAGCAGAAGCAGGGTCTTTTTGGTCATTTTGATTACTCCCCAGTGGCAATGATTTTGCTTGGCACCTGAACCTTGCCGGAACCTGGCATTGTGAGAAAACCGATTTTCCCGGTCAGGTTGAGTGAGAAGATTACTTAGCGGGCGGTTTTTCGGCAGGGCTTGCGGCTTGCGGCACGGGAGCGCAGAATTCTGCCGGCAACTTCGCACGGGGGAACGGCGATGAGCGATGACACGGACGCGCAGCATGGCGGCTGCTTTTGCGGGCGGGTGACATTCGAGGTGAGCGGCGAGCCGGTGGCGATGGGCTATTGCCATTGCAGCTCGTGCCGCGGCTGGCTGGCGGCGCCGGTGCACGGCTTCACCATGTGGCCGGCCGAGGCGGTGAAGGTGACATCCGGTGCCGAGGTGATCGGCACCTTCCTCAAGACGCCGGATACCATCAGCCACCGCCAGTTCTGCATCAATTGCGGCGGCGCGGTGATGGTGCAGCACCCGACCATGGGCGCCATCGACATTCCGGCGGCGAACCTGCCCGGCGTGGCGTTCCAGCCGACGATGCATGTGAATTATGCCGAGCATGTCATGCGGATCCGCGATGGCCTGCCCAAGCATGCCGGCTTTCCGGCCGATTTTGGCGGCACAGGCGAGCTGATTCCGGAATAGGCCCGGATTTTCTCGCCTCTCCCGCAGGCGGGAGAGGGGCTTTTTCTCTCGTTGGACGCTTTGCCAAGGAGAAAACGCTGTGCGCGGCACTGCTGGCCTCGGCATTGTGCAGCCAGGCTGTTCTCCCCGCTTGCGTCCGGTGCCAGCGGCGCTAGACACTTGGGCAAATGGTGGGGAGATTTTGAGTGGCGACAGTTGGGCTGGCTCCTGGTGAGGTGCCGCTCGATCCCAAGCGGGATCGGCTCGTTATCGTGGCATCGTCGCTGGGCACGATGTTCGAATGGTATGATTTTTTCCTCTACGGCATCCTGGCCTCGCTGCTCGGCAAGCTGTTCTTCACCACCGGCAACCCGACCACCGAGTTGCTGTTCTCGCTGTTTGCCTTCGGTATCGGCTTTTTCTTCCGGCCGCTGGGCGCAGTGCTGTTCGGGCACTTCGGGGACAAGATCGGGCGGAAATACACCTTCCTCGTCACCATCACGCTGATGGGCGGCGCGACAGCGGCAATCGGCTTTCTGCCGACACAGGCGACGGCCGGCATCTGGGCGCCGATCCTGATGCTGGTGCTGCGGACGCTGCAGGGCCTGGCGCTCGGCGGCGAATATGGCGGCGCGGCGATTTACGTCGCCGAGCACGCCCCCAAGGGCAAGCGCGGGCAATATACCAGCTGGATCCAGGCCTCGGTGGCCGGTGGCTTCCTGCTCTGCCTGATCGTGGTGCTGAGCACGCGCGCCGTGATGAGCCAGGAGGCGTTCGAGGCCTGGGGCTGGCGTGTGCCGTTCCTTGCTTCGCTGCTGATGCTGGCGATCTCGGTGTATATCCGCCTCAAGCTTTCCGAGAGCCCGGTGTTCCAGGCCATGAAGGCCGCGGGCACCACCTCCAAGAACCCCATCGTCGAGAGCTTCTCGAACCGCGCCAATATCGGCAACGTGATGATCGCGCTGTTCGGCGTCGCGGCGGGGCTGACGGTGATTTACTATACCTCGCAGTTCGGCACGCTCTACTTCCTGCAGGGCACGGCGCGCGTGCCGGAGACGCAGGCGCTGCTCTACATGGCGGCGGGCGCGCTGCTGGCGGCGCCGCTGTATGTCGGCTTCGGCTGGCTGTCGGACAAGATCGGCCGCAAGAAGCTGCTGCTTATCGGCTATGGCCTGACGCTCATCCTGGTGTTCCCGCTGTTCCGGCTGATGGCCGATGGCGCCAACCCGGCGCTGGAGGAAGCGACGCGCACTTCGCCTGTCACCATCGAGCTGCCGGCTTGTGATTACAGCGTGTTCGGCAAACCGACGACCGATTGCGCCAAGGCGCTGACCTTCCTCACCAAGCGCGGCATCAGCTATTCCAAGCAGCCGGCCGAGGCGCTGGCCGTGACGGTGGGCGCCACGCGGCTGACCGGCTTTGATGACAAGGCCTGGCTGGCGGCGCTGGTGGCAGCCGGTTATCCGGACAAGGCTGACCCGGAGCGGATGACCCACTGGAAGGTGATCGCTGCCGTGGCGATGATGGTGGCGCTCTCGGCCATGACCTATGGGCAGGTGGCGGCCATATTGGTCGAGCTGTTCCCGGCGAAGATCCGCTACACCTCGATGTCGATCCCCTATCATATCGGCACGGGCTACTTCGGCGGGTTCCTGCCGGTCATCTCGCAATACATCGTGGTGCGCACCGGGGATGCCTATTCGGGCCTGTGGTATACCATCGGCGTGGTGGCGATGGCCTTTGTGGTGACACTCATCTGGCTGCCGGAAACCAAGGACCGGGACATCACGAAATAGCCGCCCTCTGGCAATCGCCGCGTTTCCGGCTAGGCTGGGCCTGAACGGAGAGCGGCGATGGCGGGCGGACAGACGAACGATGCGCGGGTGCGGCTGCGGCTGCCGGTGATGCTGGCTGCCGCCGGCCTGCTGGCCGCCTCGCTGCTGCTGCCGGAGTCGGCGCGGGCGGCGGGCGCGGCGCCGATGGGGCCGGGCAGCATAGCGGCGGTGCGCCCGGCGCTCGGGGGCTGAAGCAACCGGGCTGGTAACTTGCCGAATAGCGACCCGCACACCACGCCGCCTATCATGCCGGACGTAACGCCGATGTCGCATGTTGCCGCTTTGGATGATTCGGACACTGGCGGTGCCGTGCGGTGTTGGCCATAGTCGATACCACATGTTCCGGGGGTGGATTGATGCGAGGCCGATGGCTTCCCATATGCCGCTTCCAGCAGATGCCGGTTGCCTGGTTTGGGGGCCGGAGAGTGGAGTTTGAACCATGAGTGACGAGGTGATGATCGAGCAGGGTTTCGCCGGGCAGCTTTTGCCGGTGCTGCCGCTGCGCGATATCGTGGTGTTCCCCCAGATGATCGTGCCGCTGTTCGTGGGGCGCGACAAATCCGTCAATGCGCTCGAAGCGGCGATGAACGGTGACAAGACGGTGTTCCTGCTCTCGCAGAAGAACCCGTCCGATGAAGATCCGGGTGCCGGGGACCTGTATGACGTCGGCACGGTCGCGACCGTGCTGCAGCTGCTCAAGCTGCCCGATGGCACCGTAAAGGTGCTGGTGGAGGGCCAGTCCCGCGGCACGCTGAAGCGGCTGGACAGCGCCGAGAGCCATCTGCGAGCCGAAGTGGACGTGCGGCCTGACCTTGAGGGCGATGCGACGCAGATGGAGGCGCTGCTGCGCTCGGCTGCCAAGCAGTTCGATGCCTATGTGAAGCTCAACCGCAAGACGGCGCCGGAAATCGCAGTGCAGATCGGTCAGATCGAGGATGCCGGGCGCTTTGCCGATACGGTGGCGGCCAACCTCGGCTTGAAGATTGCGGAAAAGCAGGCGCTGCTCGCCGAGCCCGATGTGGCCAAGCGGCTGGAGACGGTGTTCGCCCATATGGAGGGCGAGATGGGCGTGCTGCAGGTCGAGAAGAAAATCCGCAACCGCGTCAAGCGGCAGATGGAGAAGNNAAGGCGATCCAGCGCGAGCTGGGCGAGGGCGACGAGGCCAAGGACGAGGCCAGCGAGTTCGAGGAGAAGATCGCCAAGGCCAAGCTGCCCAAGGAAGCCCGCGACAAGGCCATTGCCGAGCTGAAGAAGTTCAAGGCGATGTCCCCGCAGTCTGCCGAGGCGACGGTGGTCCGCAACTATCTCGATGTCATCCTCGGGCTGCCCTGGAACAAGAAGTCCAAGGTGAAGCGCGATATCGTGCAGGCACAGAAGGTGCTTGATGACGATCATTATGGCCTGGAGAAGGTCAAGGACCGGATCATCGAGTATCTCGCCGTGCAGGCGCGCACGTCCAGGCTGAAGGGGCCGATCCTGTGCCTCGTCGGCCCGCCGGGCGTGGGCAAGACCTCGCTTGGCCGCAGCATCGCCAAGGCGACCGGGCGCGAGTTCATCCGCCAGTCGCTCGGCGGCGTGCGCGATGAAGCCGAGATCCGGGGCCACCGCCGCACCTACATCGGCTCGATGCCGGGCAAGGTGATCCAGAACCTCAAGAAGGCCGGCACCAGCAACCCGCTGTTCCTGCTCGACGAGATCGACAAGCTTGGCCAGGATTTCCGCGGCGATCCGTCCTCGGCGCTGCTCGAAGTGCTGGATCCGGAGCAGAACAAGGCGTTCAACGACCATTATCTGGAGATCGACTATGATCTTTCGGATGTGATGTTCGTGACGACGGCGAACTCGCTCAACATGCCGCAGCCGCTGCTGGACCGCATGGAGATCATCCAGCTCTCGGGTTACACCGAGGACGAGAAGGTCGAGATCGCCAAGCGCCACCTGCTCGACAAGCAGTATGACGCGCATGGGCTGAAGAAGGCCGAGTTCAGCGTGACCGACGAGGCGCTGCGTGACCTGATCCGCTATTATACGCGGGAAGCCGGGGTGCGCACGCTGGAGCGCGAACTGGCCAAGCTGGCCCGGAAATCGCTGCGGCGGATCCTGGAAGGCAAGACCAAGAGCGTGACGGTGACGGCGGACAATCTCGCCGAATTCGCCGGCGTGCGGAAATATCGCTTCGGCGTGGGTGAAATCGATGACCAGATCGGCGCCGTGACCGGGCTGGCATGGACCGAAGTGGGCGGCGAGCTGCTGACCATCGAGGCCGTGACGTCACCGGGCAAGGGTCTCATCAAGACCACCGGCAAGCTTGGCGATGTGATGACCGAATCGATCTCGGCGGCGCTGTCGTTCACCAAGGCGCGGGCGCTGCATTATGGTATCAAGCCCTCGGTGTTCGAGAAGCGGGATATCCATGTGCACGTGCCGGAAGGCGCGACGCCCAAGGACGGTCCTTCGGCGGGCATCGCGATGGTCACCGCCATCGTCTCGACGCTCACCGGTGTGCCGGTGCGCAAGAACGTCGCGATGACCGGCGAAGTGACGCTGCGTGGCCGCGTGCTGCCGATCGGCGGCTTGAAGGAGAAGCTGCTGGCGGCGTTGCGCGGCGGCATCACCCATGTGCTGATCCCGGCCGAGAACGAGAAGGACCTGGCCGAGATCCCCGACAATGTGAAGCAGGGGCTGACGATCACGCCGGTGGCGCATGCCGATGAAGTGCTGGCGCTGGCGCTTGCCCAGCCGCTGGTGCCGATCGAATGGTCGGAAGCCGATGATCTGGCAGCACAACCGGCACCGGTCGCGGCGAGCGGCACGGCGGTGCGACACTGAGCCGGCGGCCCTGAATAGGGGGCCGTTAACGAAGGTTATTTGTCCGAAAACGCACATTATGTGCGTGGAGTGGACAAAATCTTCGGTTCTTAATGTGAAATCGGCGTCATCCGCGCGGATGACGCCGATTTTTTCTGTTACGACTATTTGACACCAACGACAGTGACGCCATTGTGGCGTCCAGACTGTCGATTCCCGGGGCCATCGATTCCATGAACAAGCAGGAACTCGCCTATCGCGTGGCGGATGCAACCGGCATGGCCCGCACCGAAGTCTTGCGCACGATCGATGTGCTCCTCGATACCATCACCGAGGCGCTGGCCAATGGCGAGGAAGTGCGGCTGGTCGGCTTTGGCAATTTCGTGGCCGGCACGCGCAAGGCCTCCACGGGGCGCAATCCGCGCACCGGCGAGCCGATGGACCTTGCCGCCAGCGTGGTCCCCAAGTTCCGCGTCGGCCGGAACCTCAAGGATGCCTGCAACGGGCTGCCCAACGGCTCGGCGGCGGAATAGCGCCACCCCGGGCGCTAGTTGCTCTGGAAGGGCAGGGGCGCCAGGTCCGGCGCCAGCCATGCACGGCGTGCAGCCGGGCTGAACAGCGTCTCGCGCCGCCAATAGGCCAGCAGCCAGCCGGAGCCGCCGCAGGGGCCGGCGAGCAGCCGCGCGAGCACCTCCGGCAGCGGCGCGCCGGGCATCGCTGCCAGTGCGGCGGCCGCGGCCGCCAGCGAGGCGCGAGTGATGGTTTCATGATAGCCGGCGGTGTCGCTGTTCTCCTTGCCGCAGGCGAGGTTGTAGCCCCGGATGATCGGCGCCATCGCAGCGGTGTTGAACCCCGGCTGGTGCCGCAACATCCACAGCGCGGCGGCGAAGTGCGCCTCATGCGTCCACTCCGCTGCCGGCAGCGTGCAATCGACTAGCCCGGCAGCGACTGCGGCAATGGCTGATTCCGTGGTGAGCATGGGCTGCATGGTGCCGGGATGCGGCATGGCGCGGCGGCTTGTCCAGCCTTGCGCAAAGAACCATGCCGGCAGGGCTTTACTTGCGCGCCTGCCTCGCCTAACCAGCGCGCTCTCCGCTCAGGCGCGGGCGTGGGCGCATAGCTCAGTGGTAGAGCACTGTGTTCACACCGCAGGGGTCGCAGGTTCAAACCCTGCTGCGCCCACCACGCCTCGCCGGGCGGTGAAACCTTCTTCAGAGATGTGCGTTGAAACTGAACGGGAGCAATCTCGCCTGTTCAGGGTTGCTCCACGCGAATCGCGGCATAAGCATCAGGCGAATTCAAAGAAGGAACGAAACGATGCGAACTCTCCTGATCCCTTTTGCCGCCCTGGCGATGACGGCCGTGGCCGCCCCGGCCGTGGCGCAGCAGTATAACGACCGTGGCCAGCAGAACCGCGACTATGACCGCCGGGACGACCGTGGCGGCGATGTGCGCAACGAGCGCCGCGATGTCCGCAACAGCCGCGCAGAGCTCGAGCGTGAACGCCGTGACCTTGCCCAGGCCCAGCGCTACGGCAACCGCAACGACATCCGCGAAGAGCGCCGTGACGTGAAGGATGCCCGCAAGGACCTGAACCGCGACCGCAAGCAGTTTGCCCAGGCACAGCGCCGCGATGCGCGTGATTGGCAGCGTGGCCGGAACTACACCTGGAACCGTCCAGACCCGCGCTTCAACGGCTATTATGCCGACAACTACTACCGCAGCGGCAGCTACTACCAGCCGCGCGTGCTGGGCGTGAACGAGCGCATCTATCGCGGTCGTGACAACCGCTACTATTGCCGCCGCAACGACGGCACCACCGGCCTCATCGTTGGTGGCCTGGCCGGCGGCGCGCTCGGCAATGTGATCGCACCGGGTGGTTCCAAGACCATCGGCACGATCATCGGTGGTGGCCTTGGCGCCATCCTCGGCCAGTCGATCGGCCGGGATAACGTGACCTGCCGCTAGGCGATACCGGGGGTGGCTTTGCAGCCACCCCCAACGCCTTGAGTTGCTGAATCGATGACGTCCAGTGGAGCAATCCGCTGGACGTTTTCGTGTATTTTGGCTATTCAGAACTCATTGAAAAGCAGGAGAAAATCATGTCGAAGGGAAAAAAGGCTGAAAAGGCCGGGATCGATCTGGGCTTTGACGATGCCCAGCGTGTCGCCATTGCCGGCGGACTTTCGCGACTGCTTGCAGATACTTACACCCTGTATCTCAAGACCCATAATTTTCACTGGAACGTGACTGGCCCGCAGTTCAACTCGCTGCATCTGATGTTCGAGGGCCAGTATACCGAGCTGGCACTGGCCGTGGACCTGATCGCCGAGCGCATCCGCGCCCTGGGCGAGCCGGCGCCGGGCAGCTACTCCGCCTATGCCAAGCTCTCCAGCATCAAGGAGGCCGATGGCGTGCCCTCCGCAACGGAGATGGTGAAGATACTGGCCGAGGACCAGCTGGCCGTCGTGCGCACGGCGCGGGCGATCTTCCCGCTCGTGGACGCCGCCAATGACGAGCCGACGGCCGACCTGCTGACCCAGCGCATGCAGGTGCATGAAAAGACCGCCTGGATGCTGCGCGCCAACCTGGGCTGAGCGACAGCTGGCCCTTCGCCTCAGTGGCGGGGGGCCGAGCCCTTGGGCGTGGTGCGGACCAGCACCAGATACCCCGCCAGCGCCGCGATGATCGAGCCGCTGAGGATGCCGAGCTTGGCCGCGTCGTTCTGATGCGTGCCATCGCCAAAGGCCAGGCCGGCAATGAACAGGCTCATGGTGAAGCCGATGCCGCAGAGCAATGACAGGCCCCAGATCTGCGGCCAGCTTGCCCTTGCCGGGGCATCGGCAAAGCCCGATTTCACCATCAGGTAGATGGAGCCGAACACGCCGACCTGCTTGCCAAGCAGCAGCCCGAGCGCAACGCCGAGTGGCACGGGGGCCACGGCGTCAGCGGGCGTCATCCCGGCCAGCGCCACGCCGGCATTGGCGAAGCCGAAGACCGGGACGATGAAGAAGGCGCTCAGCGGCGCCAGCGCGTGTTCGAGACGCAGCAGCGGGGCGTGATCGCTGGAATGTGTGCCATTGTGGTGGCGCAGCGGGATGGTGAAGGCCAGTACGACTCCGGCGAGCGTTGCGTGGATGCCTGACATCAGGACGGCAACCCAGAGCGCGCTGCCGAGCAGCATATAAGGCCACAGTGACCGCACGCCGCGCAGGTTGAGCGTGGCCAGAATGCCCGTCAGCACGGCAGCAGCGCCGAGTGCAACAAGGTTCAGCTGGTCCGTATAGGCAATGGCGATGATCAGGATGGCGCCAAGATCATCGATGATGGCAATGGCGGTGAGCAGCAGCTTGAGCGATACCGGCACGCGGCTGCCCAGCAAGGCGACGATGCCGAGAGCAAAGGCGATATCCGTGGCGGCGGGGATAGCCCAGCCATCGAGATTGTCCGGGATGCCCCTGTTGATGGCCAGATAGACCAGCGCCGGCACCAGCATGCCACCGAGCGCCGCGGTGCCCGGCAAGAGCCGCTGCGGCCAGCGCGCCATTTCGCCCTCCACCATCTCGCGCTTGATCTCCAGGCCGACGAGCAGGAAGAACAGCGCCATCAGGCCATCGTTGATCCAGTGCAGCAGCGAGAGCGGGCCGATATGGAGCGCCAGCGTTTCGAAATAGGCTTCGGAGAGGCTGGAATTGGCCACAAGCATGGCCAGCGCGGCGGAGGCCATCAGCAATTGGCCGCCGGCAGCCTCGGTCTTGAGGTATCGACCGATCATGTTCAGGGGGCGCATCAAAACCATGGGCCGGGTCTACCGGATGGGGGCCGGGGTGTCATGCGAAACCGGGCTCAAGGGGAGTCTAGCCTCGGGCGGCGTAGTTTGTTTCCAGCCAGTTGCGATAGCTGCCGTCCAGCACGCCACGCCACCAGGGCTCATTGGCGAGATACCAGGCGAGGGTGGCGGCAAAGCCCTGCTCGAAGCTGCGCGCCGGGGCGTAGCCGAGCTCGGCGCGCGCCTTGCGTTCATCGATGGCGTAGCGCCGGTCATGGCCGGGGCGATCGGTGACGGTGGTCTTCAGGCTGTCGGTGGCGCGGCCCTGTGCGGCGGGCGCATCCGGGAAGCGGGCGGCCAGCGAACCATCTGCGGCGAAGGCGGCATCCACGGCCCGGCACAGCGTATCGATGACGGTGATGTTGGGCAGCTCGGCGCCGCCGCCGATGCAGTAGGTCTCGCCGATACGGCCGTTGTGGAGCACCGCCTCGATGCCGCGGCAATGGTCCTCCACGTGCAGCCAATCCCGGATTTGCAGGCCATCACCATAGATCGGCAGCGGCCGGCCGTGCAGCGCGTTGATCAGGAACAGCGGAATGAGCTTTTCCGGAAACTGGAAGGGGCCGTAATTGTTCGAGCAATTGGAGGTGGTTACGGCAAGGCCATAGGTGTGGTGCCAGGCGCGGACCAGATGGTCCGAGGCGGCCTTGGAGGCGGAATAGGGACTGTTCGGCGCATAGGCCGTGGTTTCGCTGAACGCCGGGTCCGTCGCGCCGAGCGAGCCATAGACCTCATCGGTGCTGACATGGTGGAAGCGGTGCGGCTGGCCATCGCCCGCCAGCCAGACGGTGCGGGCGGCGGTGAGCAGGCTGAGCGTGCCCAGCACATTGGTGTCGATGAAGGCGGCGGGGCCATGGATGGAGCGATCGACATGGCTCTCGGCGGCAAAGTGCACGATCGTGTCGATCTGGCGGGTGCGGAGCACGGCCTCGACATGCGGCGTGTCGCGGATGTCCGCCACGATCAGCTCGGCGTCGCTGCCGGCCAGGCTCGCCGGGTTGCCGGCATAGGTCAGGCTGTCGAGCACGGTGAGGTTGTCGCCTGGGTGGCGGGCCTCCCAATAATGCACGAAATTGGCGCCGATGAAGCCGGCGCCGCCGGTGACGAGAATGTTGCTCATGCGGTGAGGGCCTTCAACTCGGCGAGGCACAGGCGGAGTTCCTGCCGCCAGTGCGCCGGCACGCCGGTGATCGCCCAGGTGCCGGTCTTGTCCAGCACGCCATAAGCGGGGCGGCGGGCGGGCGTCGGGTAATCCTCGGTGCGGATGGGGATGACGGGCACCGCGCGGCCGAGCAGGCCCAGCGCCAGGGCCTCCTCCTGGATGGCAACGGCAAAATCATACCAGCTGGCGGTGCCGGCATCGGTGAAGTGCTGGAGACCGCTGGCGCCAACCGCGATGAGTGACCAGAGCGCGCGGGCGAGACTGGCGGCGTGGGTGGGGGTGCCGATCTGGTCCGCCACGACGCGCACTTCATCACGCTCGCGCATCAGCCGCAGCATGGTGTGGACAAAATTGCCGCCCTGCGCCGCATAAACCCAGGCGGTGCGGACGATGAGCGCCTGCGGCCCTGCCGCCTGCTCGCCGGCCAGCTTGGTGCGGCCATAGACGCTGACAGGGGCGGGCGTGGCATCGGTGCGGTGGGGGCTGTGTGCGGTGCCGGGAAAGACGAAATCCGTGCTCACCTGCACGAGCCGCGGGCTGTGCGCGGCCAGGATGGCGACGGCTTCGGCGTTGATCCTTTGCGCCAGCTCCGGCTCGGCCTCGGCCTTGTCCACGGCGGTATAGGCGGCGGCGTTGATGACGACATCAGGCGCAGCGGCGGTGATGGCGGCGGCAACGGCGGCGGGGCTGGTGATGTCGAACGCGGCTTCCGCCGGCGCGATGATGGTGACGCCGGCGGGCGCGCTGGCCTGCAGGGCGCGGCCAAGCTGGCCTGCCGCGCCGGCGACGAGCACTCTCATGGGAACACGTCCGCATCGGCCAGCAGCGGCGCTGCGGCATCCTTGGCGGAAAGCTGCGGCGCCGTGCCCGTTTCGGGCCAGTCTATGCCGATGGCCGGATCGTTCCAGCGTACGCCGCGATCATCGGCGGCATCGTAGAATTCGGTGCATTTATACTGGAAATCCGCCGTTTCCGTGAGGGTGAGGAAGCCGTGGCCAAAGCCGGGCGGCACCCAGAGCATCGCCTTGTTGGCATCCGAAAGCTCATAGCCGACCCAGCGGCCGAAGTGCGGCGAGCCGCGGCGCAGATCGACAGCGACATCGAACACCGCGCCCTGCGTGACGCGCACCAGCTTGCCCTGCGGCCGGGCGCGCTGATAGTGCAGCCCGCGCAGCACGCCCCGCGCCGAGCGGCTGTGATTGTCCTGCACGAAGGTCAGGTCCAGGCCGGCCTCGGCAAAGGCCTTGGCGTTCCAGCTTTCCAGGAAGAAGCCGCGCTCATCGCCGAACACCCTTGGGGTGATCAGCAGCACGCCCGGCAGCGCAGTTTGGGTGATTTCCATGGGGTCAGGCGACGCCAAGGCCGGCGCTGAGCTGGGCCAGCAGATATTCGCCATAGCCGGACTTGCGCAGCGGCTCGGCGATGCGGACGAGTTGATCGGCGGAGATGAAGCCCTTGCGCCAGGCGATTTCCTCCGGGCAGCAGATCTTCAGCCCCTGCCGCTCCTCGACAATGCGGACATAGAGCCCGGCATCGAGCAGCGAGCCATGGGTGCCGGTATCAAGCCAGGCAAAGCCGCGGCCCATCAGCTCGACATTGAGGCGGCCGGCTTCGAGATACAGGCGGTTGAGATCGGTAATCTCCAGCTCGCCGCGCGCCGAGGGCTGGATGTCCCGCGCGAGGCGGGGGGCGTCTGCATCATAGAAATACAGGCCGGTCACGGCATAGTTTGAGCGGGGCTTCTCGGGCTTTTCCTCGATGGTGGCGGCGCGGCCGGCGGCATCGAAGGAGACCACGCCATAGGCCTGCGGATCCTTGACGTAATAGCCGAAGATGGTGGCGCCATCGGTGCGCGCATCGGCACTGGCCAGCAGCTCGGGCAGGCCATGGCCGTAGAAGATATTGTCCCCCAGGATCAGCGCCGAAGGGTCGTTTCCGACGAATTCCGCGCCGATATGATAGGCTTGCGCCAGCCCTTTCGGCTCGGGCTGCACGGCATACTGGATCTCCATGCCCCAGTCCGCACCGTCCCCCAGCAGCTGGCGGAAGGCGGCCTGGTCTGCCGGCGTGGTGATGATCAGCACCTCCCGGATGCCGGCGAGCATGAGCACCGACAGCGGATAGTAGATCATCGGCTTGTCATAGACCGGCATCAGCTGCTTGGAGACAGGCTTGGTGAGCGGATAGAGCCGGGTGCCGGTGCCTCCGGCGAGGATGATACCCTTGCGGCCGCTCATCGCTGTTTCTCCTGATGGCATGGGGCGATGCTGCGCAAACCCTGTCACGCGGCCGTTTGGGAAGGTGGATCGGCTCAGCCCGCGGGGGCTGCGGCCGCCGCTGGTGCCTTGGCCGGCTGGTTCGCCTTGGGCGCGCTATAGCCCTTGGCATAAGCGATCTTGGGCTTGTAGGCGGCCTGCCACTTCTCGAGCGACGCAGCCAGGCGCTTCTGGATTTCCTGGCGCTGCAGCACGTTCTGGGCGTAGCTGATGGCGCGCTCGCCGGTGAACGGCTGGCTCTTGGTCGTGGTCACTTCGCTGATGTAGATCACCGGGGCCGGAGCGCCGGCCGGCTGGTCGGCGAACATGAACGGCTCGGGCGAGGGGGTTGAGATGATCTTCAGGATCTCGCTGGTCAGCTTGGGGTTGATCGTCAGCGAATCAACCTGCTGCGGCGCGCGGCGATAATCGATGTTGGCGCCAACGAGAATTGCCTCCACTTCCGCCATGGTCTTGGCGTCCTTGAAGGGCAGGGTGTCGATATTGTCCGGACGCAGGAACTGGATCTGGTCGAGCGTGAAGATTTTGCGATCGGCGAACACCATCGGGTTTTCATCAACGAACTTCTGGGCGGCTTCACGCGTGGTCTTGCCGACCTTCTGCTGGATATCGGCCTGCAGCGCCTGGATGAGCAGGCCCTCTTCGGTGCGCGCCTTGGCGAGCAGGAAGCCGGGGTTGTTGTCCAGCTTGAGCTTCCGGGCTTCGTTGGAGAGCATCTTGCGCTCGATGACGCGGGCGAGCGCCACTTCCTCCACCAGCTTGCGCGGCGCGCCGTTGCCGCCATTCGGGATCATGCCGATCTCGGCGTTGAGCTCATGGATGGTGACGTCCGTGCCATCGACAGTGGCGACAACCTGGCCTTCCGGCGCCTTGCTGGCTTCGCTGCAGCCAGCTGCGGCCAGAAGAGCGACGGCGGCGCCGGCCAGCATGATTCGTCCCTGCGATGCCATCTCGTCTATCTCCCGGTAAAATCAGCGTTTCGGCGTGTGCGCTTCCATGCGCCCAAGCCATGTCGATGGTCAATATTGCTGACCCAGCAAGGCGCGCAAGAGCAATCCGGCCTTGCGCGGCTGGCGGCGCAGCAAGCGGCGCGGCACCAGTGCCAGCGTGAGCAGCCAGTGCCAGGGCAACAGCAGGGGGTGGTGGCGACGGATGAAGGCCAGCCGCGAGCGTGCCAGCCAATATTCCGCGGTGTTGCTGCGGGCGCCGGCGGTGCTCGATGAGCCGATCGAGCCGCCCTCCTTGTGGAACACCACGGCGTCGCCAGCCATGCCGATGCGGAAGCGGCCGGCGCTGCGGACCGCCCAGTCGATCTCTTCATAATAGAGGAAGTAGCTCTCCTCCATCGGGCCGACGGTATCGAGGAAGCTGCGGCTGACGGCGAGCGAGGCGCCCAGCACGAAATCCGTTTCAGCCGCAACGGCATCGGCATCGAACGGCTGTGACGCCGGCTGGCGCCAGCCGATGCCAACCGATTGGCCGGTCAGGACGTTGAAGCGGCTGCCGCCCAGCGCCTGCACGGTGTCTGGCTGGTGATAATAGCGCACCATGGTGCCGCACATGCCGATGGAGGGATCGCGGTTCATCCTGTCCAGAAGCTCTGCGGCGGCGGCAGGTTCCACCACCGTGTCGTTGTTGAGCAGCCAGAAGGCCGCAATGTTCGGCAATGCCTGCAGGTAGCGCAGCCCGACATTGTTGCCGCCGGCGAAGCCGAGGTTGCCACCGGAATCGATCAGTGTCAGCCGAATGCCGGGGGCAGGGGAGCGGGACATGTCTGCCGCCGACAGCCGCTCACAGGCAATCGGCTTGGCCAGGGGCGGCGTGCTGAGCGGTGCCATGGCGGGTGAGGCCGCTTCCGCCGCGAGCCTGCCGGCAGCCCAGGCTTCCACCCTTTCGAGCGAGCCATCCGCCGAGGCATTGTCCACCACCACCACCTGCACCGGGATGGTGCTGCGAAACACCGATTCAAGGCATTCGATGGTGTCGGCCCAGCGGTTCCAGTTGACGAGGATGATGCCGAGGGCCGGCTGGGGGGCGCTCACGGCTGCTGCGTCCAGTAGACACCGCCGGAAACCTGCGGCGCCGAGGCAGCGCGGCGCATCTCGGCAACGCGCCACAGCCGGATGCGGACCAGCACGCCAAGCCCGCGCAGGCGGTTGCCGAGGCCGGAGAGGCGGTTGCTGGTCAGCATCCGTGGTGCATGGATGGGGATCGAGGCCAGCACCATCAGCGCCTGCACCTGCCAGCGCCAGGCCGGGCGGCCGAGGCTGCGATGGGTGTGCAGATCATGCGAGATATGGCGTTGCCACTTGCGCTGCAGCTCGGCGAAGGTGCGGCGTGCCGGGTGGTAGATGCGCATCGGCTCGATATAGCGGGTGACATAGCCGGCGCGGTGGGCGCGCTGGCCCCAATCCATGTCCTCGGCGGTATCGATGCCGGCGAACGGGCCGACGGCGCCATGCACCACGGCCGGAATGGCCAGGTTACCGGTACCGGAAAACTGCTTCTTCTCGATGTAGAATTTCTGGCGGAAGGCAAACACCGCCTCATAGGCTTCCAGAGCGCTCAGCCGCTGCGGGTCGATGAAGTCGATCCGCACATCGCCGCCGAAGATGCCGCGCTCAGGGTCTGATTCCACGGCATCGACAGCGGCTTGCAGCCAGCCGGCCTCGGCGCGGCAATCCGCATCAATGAAAGCCAGCACCGGAGATCGCGCCGCCGCCACGCCGACATTGCGCGCCAGCCCCGGGCCCGGCTTTGCACAGCGCAGGAAGCGGCAGCCCGGATAAGCGGCGGCAACATCGTACGGGAAGCTGGCCGAGTTATTGTCCACGACGATTACTTCGAAGCTGCCATGGTCAAGCGCTTGTGCCAGCACGGAATCAAGGCAGCGTTGCAGCGCCTCCGGCATCTGGAAATGCGGAATGATGACCGTGGCGCGGGGGAGCGCTTCTGCCTCGAGGGCCGGCGGATGGCCAGCCAGGCCATCCGGAGCTTCAAGCTGGTCGGCCATGGCTAGCGGCTCAGGCCGCGAGCCGCGCCATTGCGGAAGACATCATCAGCAGCGACGACACACCGGGATAGGCGAAGCGGTAGCGCACCTCGCCGCCGCCCTCATGGCGCTCCAGCAGATCGTGCGGCCCGGCGAACTGCTTGATGTCGCGCTCGATGGTTGGTTGGGACTGGGCGCCGCCAAGCTCGGTGAACACGTCATCGATGGTGAAATAGCCATCGGCGGAACTGCCGGCGCGCGCTGCCGCGATGAGCAGCGGCCAATGCTCGCGCGCCTCGTCGCGCGCCAGGCTGGCCTGCACGCGGCGTGGCAGCGACGTGTTCCAGTCTGTCAGCACGCGCTCGACAGCGGCGCGGCCATGCTCGCCATCCACCACGTCGCGGCGCTGGTCCAGCGCCACGATGCCGGCCTGGTGCGCCAGCAGGCGGACCAGATAGGGCGAGCCGCCGGCCATGGTGTTGATCATGGCAGCGGCGCTGTCTGTATAGCGGATCGAGGCGGCAGCTTCACCGATGCCGAGCAACTCGCGCACTTCGGCGTAGTTGAGCGGGCGCATCGGCAGGCCGACGATGTTGCGTCGGATCGACGGGGCATAGCCGATGAGCTCATCGAGGTTCTGGGCGACGCCGGTCAGCACCAGCTGCACGCGGGCCGCACGATCCGAAAGGTTCTTGATGAGCTCGGCGACATCGCGGCGGAACGACGGATCGAGCACGCGATCATACTCATCGAGGATGATGATGACGCGGGTGCCGATGACTTCGGCGAACAGCTCGGCAAGTTCGCGCGGGCCGAACTGCTCGGGCAGCATGGCATCGAAGTTATCACCGCGCTCGGCTTCGAGCGAGTTCGGCAGCACCGAGCGATGGTAGAGACGCGGGATCTTGGCAGCAAAGGAGCGGAACATGGCAGAGAACTCCGCCTCGGTGCCGCAGCTGCTGTAGAGCACGAGGTAGCGCGCTTCACGGGCTGTCTCGGCAAAGACATGGGCCAGGCTGGTCTTGCCGATACCGCGCTCGCCATAAACGACGACATGGACGCGGTTCTGCTCGACAGCGGTGATCAGCTGGGAGAGCGCATCATGCCGCCCGGCAAAGCTCTCACGGCCGATGACAGGCTGGGAAGCGCCGAGCGCATCGCGCAGCGCGAGTCGGCGGCGGGCGAGATCTGTGCCGTCTCCGGTCTCGACATCGTCTGCGGCGCTGGCGGAAAAGCGCGGCATCGGCTGGGCACGCGGGGCTTCAGCCGGTTCCCGCCACAGGTTGTCGAGAAACGCCGGGCGCGAGATTCCCGTGTCTGGCGCGGGGTCCTTGTACGATTCGATTATGGGCGATTCTGGCAGCGGCTCGGCGGCAGGCGCTTCATTCTGAACAGCTTCACTACGAGACCAGCGTTTCCAGATCATTGACGATTATCCTTGTCCGCCGCCGGGGCGTGGAGCGGTATACATATCCGCTCGATATTTGCATCCGGTTTACTGCGCTGTGAACGCTTAAACGCTGGTGCAGTTCCAGTAAAAGTGAATTTTTGTTGTATTCTCGTATGGTTGCCGCGCCCGCTAATGCCGTGTAGCAGCCGTGATGCGGGTGTTGGGTGGATAAGCATGGCTGAAGTACGATCTAATTTGAGCGCGGGGCTGCTGGCCTCGCGGATTGCGCTGTTTGCGGTGCTTGGCCTTGGGCTTTCGGCGCCGGCAACTTCAGCACCCAGCACGGCCGGGGACGATCCGCCGTTGATCGCGGACGGCGTGCTGGGCGCTGCCGGAGCGCTTTTGCAGGGCTTCTCCATCGAAGGCACCGTGACGACGATCTACGACAGCAATTTCCAGCGGTTCGGCGGCAACCTGAACGGTGACAACTCGACATTGCGGGTCTCGCCATTGGCCAGCCTTCGCTATTCGACATCGGTCGGCCAGCAGCGGCTGTTCGCCACGGGCAGCATCGGCCGGGACATCTTTGTCGACAACTCGGAATTCAACAGCAACCGCTACAGTGCCGGCGGCGGCGTGGACTGGAAGCTCGGCGTGCGTTGCCGCGGCAATGTCTCGGCGGATTTCTCCAGCGCACAGAACCTTGTCACGGAAGTCGCCCAGCTGGTGAACAACGTGCAGGAGCGCACGTCGTTCGGCGGCTCGGCGCGTTGCCAGGGGCCGGTCGGTTTTGGTCTCGGCATCGATGTGCGGCGCCAGATCGTCGACAACAGCCGCCCGGAGCGCTTCGTATTTGATCTGCGCACCACGCAGATATCGCCGCAGATCACCTATGCCTCGCCGGTGCTGGGGCAGTTCACGCTCGGTGGCTCGCTGGCCCGCACGCGCTATCCCAATCGCCCGGTGCTGACGGCTGATGGCACCGTTGCGGATGCGGTGGATATTTATTCGGGCCGCTTCGGCTATTCGCGTACCCTTGGCGCTCGCCTGCAAGTGGCGCTTGGCGTCTCCTACTTCGATGTGAAGCCGGATCCGGATCTCGTCATCGGCATCGCCAATGGGCTGCCGGCTATTCTCGAGCGCCCCGGCTTTTCGGGCATGGGCTTTGATGCGGCGGCCACCTACAAGGCCGGCCCGCGGCTTTCCATCACGGCGTCTGCCAATCGCGGCGTACAGGCCTCGGGCAACGTTGGTTCGCAGTTCCTCGTCAGCGAGGCCTATGGGCTCGACCTTGATTATCGCCTCAGCCAGGCGCTCACGGCCGGTGTTGGCGGCACGCTCAACAATCGCAAGTTCCGCAACAGCTTTATTTCGGTCGATGAGCCGGTTGCGCGCATCAGCGAAACGGCGCGTCGCGTATATGGGCAGCTCTCGTATTCGCCCCGTTCCTTCTATTCCGTCGATTTTGAAGTGGCGCATCAGGAACGAGAATCGAATCCGGCGGTTCTCAATTTCAGCAGCACGACGGCGCTGTTGCGCCTTCGTGTGAAGTTCGGGAGATAATGATGCGTGGTTTTCTGCTTGGCCTGTTGATGGCGCTGGGTTTTCTGGTGCCGGGTGCCGCTGCCGTGGCGCAGAGCTCCGGCTATGTGCTTGGGCCTGATGATGCCATCCAGGTGATCGTCTACGGCCAGCCGGAGGTGAGCATCACCACGCGCATCAAGTCTGATGGCACGATCGTGATGCCGCTTATCGGCTCGGTTCGGGCCGAGGGCCAGACCAACGTCGCCCTGGCAAAGACCGTCGGTGACAAGCTGGTGCAGGGCGGGTTCCTCAAGGACCCGGTCGTGAACATCGAGATCCAGGCGTATGTCAGCAAGTTCGTCAACGTCGCCGGCCAGGTGACGCAGCCGCAGATCGTGCCGCTCGACCGGCCGTATCGCGCGCTCGAAGTGCTGCTCAAGGCGGGTTGGGTGCGGGAAACCGGTGCCAACTATGTATACCTGCGCCGCCCGGGCAGCCCGGAACAGCGTCTCGCGATCGAGGATCTTGTACGCGGCACCCCCGACAAGGACCCGCTGCTGCAGCCCGGTGACACGCTGTTCGTGCCCAATGCCGATACCTTTTTCATCACCGGCGCCATCAACCGCCCCGGCAGCTTCCAGGTGCTTCCGGGCATGACGGTGCGGCAGGCGCTTGCTGTCAGCGGCGGCGTGAGCCCCACCGGCTCGTCCAACAAGGTTGGGCTGATCCGGGATGGCGGCAAGGAGCGCGATGCCGACATGACGCAGACTTTGCAGAAGAATGACGTGATCATCGTCAAGGAACGCCTGTTCTGATGATGGTGAACATGGGGCGCTTCGGCGCCCCGCGCGTTGCGTTTGGCGAGAGGCCGAGACGATGAGTTTAATCCAGTTCCTGCGAATTCTCATGGCAAGGCGGATGATCGTGCAGGTCTGCCTGGTGGTATGCGTGCTGGTGGCCGTGGTGGTCGCCAACACCTTGCCCGAGCGCTACTCGGCGACGGCGCGCGTGCTGATGGATATCGTCAAGCCTGATCCCGTGACCGGGCTGATGGTCGGTGGCCGCGACAACCGCAGCTACATCGGCACCCAGATGGAACTGATCAAGGATTACCGCGTTGCCGGCGATGTTGTGGAACGGCTCGGCTGGCCGCAGAACCCCTCGGTCATCGCCACCTGGCAGGCCGAGACCGGCGGCGTGGGTGATATCCGCCGCTGGGGCGCACAGCGCATCATCGACAACACCAAGACCAATGTGGTGACAAACTCCAACATCATGGAGATCATCTACGAGGCCCCCAATCCGGAGGTCGCCAAGACGATCGTCTCGATGCTGCGCGAAGCCTATATCGATGGCAGCTTGCGCTTCGATACCGATGCTGCCGGCCGCAATGCCGATTGGTATCGCGAGCAGACCGAGCGCGCCCGTGCGGCGCTGAGCGCTGCCGAGGCCGCCAAGACCAAGTTCGAGCAGGAAAACGGCATTGTCATGACCGGCAATGGCGAGGCGGAAACCGCCAAGCTGGCCAGCCTGCAGGCCAGCCTGCTGGCCGTGCGCAGCGGCGAGGGCGAGCAGCAGTTCCAGGCCGAGCAGCGCTCGACGACATCTGCCGTCATCGACCAGCTCAAGATCCAGCTTGCCGCGATCAACGACCAGATGCAGCAATCGGCGGCGAGCCTTGGCGTCCAGCACCCGACTTACAAGGCGCTGACGGCGCGGCGGGACTTGCTGGCCCGCCAGCTTTCCCAGGAAACGCAGACGGCTCGCCAGGCCGGCGCAGCGCAGAGCGGCGCGGCCCGCACCACCGTCGCGCAGGCCGAGAGCGCCTATAATGCCCAGAAGGCCAAGGTGCTCGGCATGAAGGACCAGCTCGATACGCTCAGCCAGTTGCAGCGCGAAGTGGAGCTGCGCCAGCAGCAATACCAGCAGGCCGCAGCCAAGACGGCCGATCTGCGCCTTCAATCGAGCGTCTCCGAGAGCCCGCTGGTGATTCTCGGTGACGCCTTTGCCGATGCATCGCCTTCCTTCCCCAAATGGCCGCAGGTCTGGGGCCTTTCGGCTGCCTTCGGGCTTGGCCTTGGCATTCTGCTCGCGCTGCTGACCGAGCTGCTGACGCGCCGCGTGCGTGGCCCCGAGGATCTGCGCTTTGCCAGTAAGGTCCCGGTGCTGGCGGTGATTGCGGACGCGCCGAAAACGGACTGGAGAGACAGGATCAAGCGCTTGCTGACCCGCCGTTCCCAGAACGCCAACGCCTGGCAGGGTGCAGAATGAGCCCGGAAATGAACATCGGCTCGTCAGCCAGCGCCTTTCAGGTCGATGACGGCAGTGGCCGCTTCGATGCCCCGCTGCGCGATACGCTGCTGCGTCTCGGCTATTTGTCCGAGGACCAGACGGCGCGCGTCTCTGAGCATCAGGCCGAGCGCGGCCTGGATTTTGACCAGGCGGCGCTTGAGCTGGGCTTCATCACCAGTGACGATCTTGATCGCGCCCGTGACCAGCTGATCAACAGCCTGGCGTTGCAATCCACCCAGCCGCGCAAGGTCTCGGATGAGATCGTGGTGATCAGTGATCCGCAAGGCGCGCGCGCCGAAGCGGTGCGGTTGCTGCGCACCCAGATCATTGCCCAGCACGTCAAGGCCGGGCGTCGTGGCCTTGCGATGGTCTCGGCTGTCAACGAGAGCGGCTGCAGCTACCTGACCGCCAATCTCGCCGTCGCGCTGTCGCAGGTCGGCATCAAGACTCTGCTGGTGGATGCCAACATGCGCTCGCCGCGCATCGCGGAGATCTTCGGCATTCCGGCTGAAGCGCCGGGGCTCTCCAGCTTCCTGTCGCTGCAGGTGGCGCGGCCGGAGCGCGTGGTGAATGCCAATGTGCTGCCGAGCCTGGCCATCATCACCGCCGGGCCGCCGGTCTCTCGGCCGCAGGAACTCCTGTCTGGCCGGCGCTTCCGCGACGGCGTCAACACGCTGCTGCGGGAATATGATCTGGTGCTGTTCGATACGCCGCCAGCCAACAGCAGCGCCGATGCTCTCACCGTGGGTGCCGCGGCCGGCTATGTCGCCATCGTGGCGCGGCGGGACCATGCCTATTTCAAGGACGTGATCACCCTGGTGGACCAGCTCGCTGCGGCGCGCTGCTCGGTCATCGGCTCGGTTCTCAACGAGTATTGAGCATGACCGCCGCGAGCAGGGCCGCATGGCCCGACCTGGTACGGAGTCGCTGGCCACTGGTGCTGGGCGTGCTGGCACTGGTGCTGCCGACCCTCGTGTCCCTTGGCCGAGGGCCGTGGTCGCTCGAGTCCGGGGTGCACGGGCCAATCGTCGTGGCGACCGGCCTGTGGCTGATCTACGGCCGCCTCGACGAAATTCGCGCCCATATGAAGCCCGGGAACCCGTTGCTGACAGCGCTGGCGCTGGCGGTGGCGGTGCCGGCCTATGCCTTTGGCCGGGCCTTTGATTTCATCAGCATCGAGGTTGCCGCGATGCTGCTCGCGCTGGTTGCAGTGGCGCACGCCTATGTCGGCCTCGATGTGATCAAGCGCCTGTGGTTCCCGATCTTTTACATGGGGTTTGTCATCCCGGTGCCCGGCTGGGTGCTGGATGTGGTGACGCAGCCGCTCAAGCTCTACGTGTCGGAGGTTGTCACCGGCGGCCTTGCGATGCTGGGCTATCCAGTCGGTCGGGCCGGCGTGACGATCTATGTCGCGACCTACCAGTTGCTGGTGGAAGATGCCTGCGCCGGGCTCAATTCGCTCGTCAGCCTTTCGGCGATCGGGTTGTTCTATGTCTACATGCTGCGGGGCAGCAACTGGCGCTACTCGATGCTGCTGCTGGCGCTGGTGATCCCGGTGGCGATTGCAGCGAACATGATCCGTGTCGCCGCGCTTGTGCTCATCACCTATCATTTCGGCAATGCCGCTGCGCAGGGCTACCTGCACAATTTTGCCGGCATGGTGACCTTCACCTCGGCGCTGCTGTTCATCTTCCTGCTCGATACGCTGCTTACGCCCGTGCGTGATGCGCTGGCCGGAAAGCCGGAGGCTGCGGCATGAACCGGCGTGACCTCATCATGGGTGGCGGGTTGCTTACGGCGGCGGCCGCAGCGTTCGCACTCACGCCGCGCAAGCGGCTGGTGCTGCTCGGTGATCGGGATATCGATTCCATCGTCCCCAATACGCTTGGGGATTGGAAGAGCGTGCCCTCCGATGCGTTCGTCCTGCCGAAATCTCCCGGCAGCCTGGCAGACAGGCTCTACAGCCAGACCCTGACCCGGCTCTACATGTCACCAACCTCGGCGCCGGTGATGCTGGTGATCGCCTATGGCGCAATGCAGAACGACCTGCTGCAGTTGCACCGTCCGGAGGTGTGCTATGCTGCCGTCGGCTTCAACATCGCCAATTCCCGGGCCCGCTCGGTTTCGCTCGCCGGTGGCGCGACGCTGCCGGTGCGGGAGCTGGAAGCCCGGTCTGATCTGCGGACCGAGGCTATCAGCTACTGGACGCGGATAGGCGATGATCTGCCGCTCGATGGTCGCGAGCAGCGCGCCGTGAAGCTGCGCCAGCAGATGGCCGGCTATCTTTCCGATGGTGTGCTGGTCCGCATGTCCACGATCGCCGATCCGACGCCGGCGGTTTACGCGGCGCTGGCACGCTTTGGCAGCCAGATGCTGCAGGCGATCAAGCCGGCGGACCGCGATGTTCTGATTGGCCGGCCGCTGGCCCGGCGGATGTCGGCATGAGCTTGGCGCCGCGCTTCCTGAAACGGCGCGCAGTGGCCGGCACGCGGTCGCTAGTCGGCGTTGCCGAACGGCCGCAGTGCGAACCATATGAAAGCCAGCGTGGCCAGGCCGAGCACGACAGCTCCTGCATGCCAGGCGATGCTCTCCAGCTTGATCGCCTCATTGCCCAGATAATTGGTGACGGCGCAGCCGACGGCCGCGACCAGGTACTGCCACAGGAAATCCCGGGCAACGCCCTGCGAGCGTTGCAGGAACAGCACGATCAGCCCCGCAAAAACGGTTACGGTGAGCCAGTCGTAGGCAGTTTCCATGGGTTGTTTCCTCACCTTCTCCAACGCCTTATAACAATCGCGGCGGCGGCGGCTACAAGCATTCCGGCACATGGTGCCCGCACCCTGACGATTTCGGGGCCGGTGCGGTGAACGACCTCCGTTTCAACCTGGACAAGCAGGGCAAGCGCTTCGGAGATGAGCCGTCGGCCAAGCCGGGCGTGCCGCTCGATCTGGCGGTGTTCGTCATTCGCCTTGTCGAATTCCTGGTGGTTCTGGGCTCGGGTTTTGCTGCCATTGCCCTGCTCGGTATCGCGCCTTCGCCGGCCATGGCGGCCGTTTATGCACGTGTCGTGCTGGTTGCGGCGATTGCCTATGCCGTGCTCGCCGAGAGCCTCGGCTGCTATGATGTCGATGCGCAATTCTCGCTGCGGCGCATCTGGCGGCGGGTTTCAGCAAGCTGGGTGATGACGGCGCTGTTTTTGATCACGCTGGGCTTCCTGCTGAAATCATCGGACCTCGTGTCTCGCGGCTGGGCGTTGAGCTGGTTCAGCGGCGGCGGTCTGACGCTGCTGCTGGTGCGCGGCAGCTCGACCATGTGGGTGCGCAGGCTCAAGCGGCGCGGCACGTTCGATCAGCGCGTGGCGATCTTTGGCGCCGGCGTGCAGGGCGAGCGCTTTGCCAATTATGTCCAGACGCATGAGTGGCTGACGATTTCTCTGGTCGGCTTTTTCGATGACCGGCGCGATGGCCGAATTGCGTCGGCGCCGGCTGATATTCCGGTGCTTGGTAACCTGTCCGCGCTGATCTCGATGATCCGGGATGGCAAGGTGGACCAGGTGGTGGTGGCGCTGCCCTGGGCAGCCGAGGCGCGGCTCCAGCAGGTGGTGAGCCGGCTGGCACTGACGCCGGTGAAGATCCGCCTCGCGCCGGATCTGGCCAGCTTTGCCTTTGTGCGGCGGCCATTGGTTCTGCTGGGCGATATGCCGTTGATGACGCTGTTCGAGCGGCCGATCTCGGGTGTTGATGCCGTGGTCAAGAATCTGGAAGACCGGGTGCTGGCCGTGGTGGCGCTGCTGCTGCTGTGGCCGGTGATGCTGCTGGTGGCCATCGGCATCAAGCTTGATTCGCCCGGTCCGGTGTTCTTCCGCCAGCCGCGGGAGGGCTTCAACAACAAGCCGTTCCGCGTGTTCAAATTCCGCTCCATGTATCATGACAAGGCGGATCTGCATGTCAGTCGCCAGGTCGGTCGCGGGGATCCGCGCGTCACCCGGCTGGGGCGTATCCTGCGCCGCACCAGCCTTGATGAGCTGCCACAGCTGTTCAATGTGCTGCAGGGCAATATGTCGATGGTCGGCCCGCGCCCACATGCGCCGCTGACCAGGGCCGGTGACCGGCTGTTTTCCGATGTGGTCGCCTCATATGCGGCGCGGCACAAGGTGAAGCCGGGTATCACGGGCTGGGCGCAGGTGTGCGGCTGGCGCGGTGAGACGGACACCGAAGAGAAGTTGATCAAGCGTCTCGAGTTCGATCTCCACTATATCGAGAACTGGTCGATCTGGTTCGATTTCTACATCCTCTTCCGCACCGTCGGTTCGGTGGTTCTGGGCAAGAACTCATTCTGAGCGCCGGCTGGGGGCAATCGCCTCGGCACACTGCCGGGCGCCTCAGCTCGCTGCCGGGCCACCACCGTCACGGCGGAACACCTTGATGCCCAGCACCCGATCGACGATGAGCGCGGCAATCATGTGGCGCAGCGCCATGGTCGCTGTCGTGGCCCAGGCCGCACCCACCGCGCCATAGCGGGGGATGAGCAGCGCAGCGAAAGCTACGCAAAGCAGCACGCCAAGCCCCGAATAGGCCAGAATCCAGCGCTGGTTGCCGGTCATCACCAGGATGGTGCCGGCCGGGCCGCTGGCAACTCGCGCGAGTTGGCCCAAAGCCAGGATTTGCAGGATGACGGCGCCAGACCGGAATTCAGGGCCAAAGATGCTCATCAGCCACTCGGGCACAGTGAAGAACAACAGGAACAAGGGCGCACCGAGCAGCACGGAAACCGCCATCGCCTTGCGGGCGATGCTGGCGATCTCGGCCTTGTCTCCCACGCGCCCTGCGGCGGCGATGCGCGGGCCGACCAGCGTGTCCATCATGACCTGAACCAGCGAAGCCAGCGCCACGAATTGCCAGGCGACACGATACAGGCCGACGGTTTCCACCGGCCAGTACATGCCGATGGCGACGGTGGTGTACCATTCCGTGAAGATGCCGCTGAGATTGGACAGCAGGATCGGCACACCAGCGGCCATCAGGGGCAAAGCCGCCGGCGTGACGGGCTTTGGCCAGCCCGAGACGGCGCGGCGGACCAGCACCCAGGCCAGCACGCAGCTCAGTGTGGCGCCGGCAAGGTGCAGCGTGACCGGCACCAGGATCGAGCCAGCCTGCCCCTGCAGGACAGCCCAGGCCATGGCCAGCGCGGTGAGCGTGGTGCCGAGAGGGCCATCTATGAGCTGGGACGTGACGGTGCGTCCCATGACGCGGAGCGCGCCCGAGGCAATGCGCTGCAGGGCCAGGGGAATCATCGCCCAGGCCATGATGGCGAGCACATTGGCCATTTGCGGCTGCTGAAGCACATCCGTGGCGAAGGGCTGGCGCAGCAGCCAGAGCAGGCCCGCCAGCACCGGCCCGAGGATGAGGATGATGATCGCGGCGAGGCGGATGGCGCCCCAGGCCTCGCCGCGCTTGCCTTCGCGCAGGTCTCCGGCTGCTACCCGCACCACCGTATAATCGAGGCCACACAGCACGAAATAGGAGACGACGGTGACGCTGGTGATGGCGATGGCGAAATAGCCGCTGCCGGCGGCGCCGAGGCTGCGCGTGATGAGCAGGCTGAACAGGAAGCTCGCCACTGCGCCCCATAGCCGCAGGCTGAAGCCGAAGAGCGCCTGGCCGCCGAGACGCTCGGGCGAGAGCATCGGCAGCAATCTGGTGATGAGGGAACGCATGCTGGGACTTCTTTCACCCGCCAGCGGGCTTTGGGAAAGGAAAATGCTTGGCGGTGCAGCATCATGCAGCAGGCGAGGGCCCCGCCCGACGGCGGCTTCGATGTGGCTAAACCGCAACAAGCCAATTGCAAAACGGCTGTAACAGAAATTATCTTATCCTATGGGCTTCCAAATGGACATATTAATGTCTAATGCCGGTGTGCGGATAGGATGCGTCGCACATGACGGGCGGCGCATCTTTTTCGTGGACCGAGCAACGAAATGAATTGGCCCTCATCATGACCGACCAGATGCCGACCGAGATTGCGAAGCCCCCGGTGCCGCAGGCCGCAACAAACCCGATCCGCAGCCGCGCGGATTGGGATGCGATGCGGACTGCCGTGCTGGCTGATCCGGGTGCTTTTCACGGCAAGATTGCCGCGCGCAACCTCCACTGGCTGGTGGCGCTGCCCGGCGGCACCTCGGCCTGGCTGAGCTTCGATGGCGCGCGCTGGAGTGGCTGGGATGCCACGACAGCAGAGGCGGTGTCGCCCGATCTGCCGGCGGGCTTTGCGCCTTGGGACCGCGCCTTCAATGATGATGACGCGCCGTTCTTCCGCTGGTTCGATGGCGGTCGGACGAATTGCTGCTTCAATGAAGTGGACCGGCATGTCCTCGCCGGTCATGGCGACGAGGCGGCCTTCATTTTTGAAGGTGACCGCTGGGACATGGCGCAGGACGGTGGCCGCGGTGCCCCGGTGGATTGCTATAGCGTCAGCCGCAAGAAGCTGATGCTCGAGACGGCCAAGTGCGCGATGGCGCTGGAGACGCTTGGCATCCGCGCCGGTGACCGTATCGCGCTGAACATGCCCAATATTCCGGCGCAGCTCTACTGGACCGAAGCCGCCAAGCGCATGGGCGTGCTCTATACGCCGGTGTTCGGGGGATTTTCCGACAAGACGCTGTCTGACCGTATCCACGATGCCGGCGCCCGCATCGTCATCACTGCCGATGGTGGCTATCGCATGGCGCAGATCGTGCCGTTCAAGACGGCTTATACCGATCCGGCGCTCGACAATTATGTGCCCGTGGAAGTGGCGCTGCGGCTGCTGCGCGAGCGCCTTGCCGGTGCTGACCTGGGCCTCTCGCTGGAGATGGCCGAGGCCATGGCCGCGACGGTGACGACGACGCTCAAGGGCGAAGTGACTGTGGAGCGCGGTGACGTGATGCGCGGCGTCGGCCGGGCGCTCGCCGAGCTTGGCAAGGCCGGAACGGTCGATTCAACGCTGGCGGCGCGCATTCGCATCGCCGTTGCCGAGGCGCTGGTGGCGACGCCGCCGCGTGTCGAGGCGGTGGTTGTGGCGCGGCACACTGGCCAGCCCGATATTGTCTGGCGGGATCGTGACGTGTGGAGCCACGAACTGACTGACAAGGCGCTGGAAAGGCTGCTGGAAAAGGCCGGGCTGAAGAGCGAGGCCGAACTGATGGCGCTGCCGGACGCAGCCTTTGTGCGCGCCGTCTGGGCCAGCGCACCGGTGCTGCCGGTCGATGCCGAATATCCGATGTTTTTTATCTACACGTCCGGCTCCACCGGCAAGCCCAAGGGCGTCGTGCATGTGCATGGCGGTTATGCGGCCGGCATCGCCGAGACGATGAAGGTCGCCTTCGATGCGCGGCCGGGCGATGTGCTGTACGTTGTGGCCGATCCGGGCTGGATCACCGGCCAGAGCTACATGATATCGGCGCCGCTGCTCACCCGCGTCACGACGCTGATCGGGGAGGGCGCCCCGGTGTTCCCGCACTCCGGGCGCTTTGCCGCGATGATCGAGCGGCATGGCGTCACCATCTTCAAGGCCGGTGTCACCTTCCTCAAGGCGGTGATGAGCGACCCGCAGAATCTCAAGGATATTCAAGCCTATGACCTGAACGGGCTGCGCGTCGCGACGTTCTGCGCCGAGCCGACTTCGCCTCCGGTGCAGGCCTTTGGCATGGCCAACGTCACGCCGCAGTACATCAACAGCTACTGGGCAACCGAGCATGGCGGCATCGCCTGGACGCACTTCTATGGCAATGCCGATTTCCCGCTGGCTGCCGATGCCCGCACCTTCCCGCTGCCTTGGATTCTGGGCGATGTGTGGGTTGAGGATCTTGAGGGCGACCGGACGGCGACAGCGCCGTTCGCACGCGCTGGCGGCACGCAGGAGGGCAGCGTCAACTGGCGCCGGGCCCCTGTCGGCGAAAAGGGCGAGATCGTCATCGCTGGGCCGTATCCCTATCTGGCGCGCACCGTGTGGGGTGATCCGGGATCATTCCGGGTGGAGAATGGGCGCGTGCTGGGCGGCTGGCGGGGTGACTCCGGCCGCTGGGCGGATGGCTATTGGCGCCGCTGGGATGGCGTCTGGGCTTATACGCAGGGCGATTTCGCCGTGCGCTATGAGGATGGCGGCTTCTCGCTCCATGGCCGCTCGGATGATGTGATCAACGTTTCGGGCCATCGCATGGGCACCGAGGAGATCGAAGGCGCGATCCTGCGCGACAAGCAGCTCGATCCGGACTCGCCCCTCGGCAACGTGCTGGTGGTGGGTGCACCGCACCGGGAGAAGGGGCTGACGCCGGTGGCGTTTGTTACCGCCTCGCCTGGCCAGACCCTGACGCGGGATGATTTCCGCCGTCTGTCCGACCTAGTGCGGCAGGAGAAGGGCGCCGTGGCGGTGCCGGGTGATTTCATCGAGGTCAGCCAGTTCCCCGAGACGCGCAGCGGCAAATATGTGCGCCGGATGGTGCGCGCTCTCGTGGAGGGCGGCGATGTCGGTGATGTCTCGACGCTACGCAACCCGGAGAGCCTTGATGAACTGGCCAAGGCGATCGGGGACTGGAAGCGCCGCCAGGCGATGTCCGAGGACCAGCAGATCTTTGATCGCTATCGCTATTTCCGCATTCAGTACAATGAGATCGCGCCGTGCAAGAAGGTGGCGACGGTGTTCGTCACCAATCCGCCGGTCAATGCGCTCAACGAGCGCGCCATCGATGAGCTGGTGATCGTCGTCGAGCATCTGTCGCGTCGGGATGACGTGGCGGCGGTGGTTTTCACCGGTGATGGCACGGCTTCGTTCGTGGCTGGCGCGGACATTCGCCAGTTCCTCGACGAGATCCACACCATCGAGGAAGCGCGGGTGCTGCCGAACAACGCCCAGCTCGCCTTTGCCAAGATCGAGAGCATGGGCAAGCCGTGCGTTGCGGCAATCCAGGGTGTGGCGCTGGGCGGCGGCATGGAGTTTGCGCTGGCCTGCCATTGGCGGGTGGCGGAGAGCCATGCCCGCTTCGGCCAGCCGGAAATCCGCCTGCGCCTGCTGCCCGGCTATGGCGGCACGCAGCGCCTGCCGCGCCTGCTGGCGGAAAAGCGCGGGCCGGAAGGCCTTCGCGATGCGCTGGACCTGATTCTGGGCGGCCGCAGCATCGATGGCGAAGCCGCACTGGAGATCGGCCTTGTCGAGACGCTGGCCAGCGGCGCGCATGATGCGCTTTCGCTCGCCCATGCCGCGGTGCGCGAGTTCGTGCGCCATGGCGACCAGAGCATCCTCGGCCGCACCTGGGCCGAGCGCCGCAAGGCCGCCAAGGCCAGCTGGCAGCAGCCGGCCAGCGTCAGCCTCGATGCGGCGCTGGAGGATGATTTTGTGCAGCGCATCCTGCGTCAGCTCGAGTGGGCAGGCCGCGGCAAGGCCGGTGAGCGCGCCATCGAGGCGATCCGTGCCGGCTGGACGCATGGCATGGCGGCTGGCCTCGAGCGCGAGGCGCAGCTGTTTGCCGAGGCCGTTGTCGACCCGCAGGGCGGCAAGACCGGCATCAAGGAGTTCCTCGACAAGAAGAGCCCGCCGCTGCCGGTGCGCCGCAACGGCGTCTATATTGACAGCGAGCATGAGACGCGCGGCGAAAAGCTGGAAGCGGCCGGTGACCTGCTGCCGCGCGGCGCCGCCTTCTTCCCCGGCGTGACGGCAATTCCGGGCCACCAATATGCCTTTGGCATCGCACGGGATGCCGAGACCGGAGCGCCGCGCTTCGGCCAGCCGGCCACGCATGAGCGCGAGCTGATCGTGCCGGTGCCGACGCCGGAGCCGAACGAGGCGCTGGTCTATCTGCTGACCTCGGAGGTGAACTTCAACGACATCTGGGCGCTGACCGGCATCCCTGTCTCGCCCTTCGATGGGCATGAGGAGGATGTGCAGGTGACTGGCTCGGGTGGGCTTGCGCTCATCGCGGCGCTGGGCAGCGAGGCGCGCGCCGAAGGCCGGCTGAAGGTGGGGGACATGGTGGCGGTCTATTCCGGCACCTCGGACCTGCTCTCGCCGGCTGCCGGCCGGGACCCGATGTTCGCGGATTTCTCCATTCAGGGCTATGAAACCAAGACCGGCAGCCACGCCCAGTTCCTGACCGTTCAGGCGCCGCAGTTGCACGGCGTGCCGGGTGACCTGACGCTGGAGCAGGCCGGCAGCTACATCCTCAATCTTGGCACCATCGTGCGCTGCCTGTTCACGACGCTCGAGATTGTGGGCGGCAAGACCATCTTCATCGAAGGGTCTGCCACCGGCACCGGCCTTGATGCGCTGAAGACGGCCAAGGCCAGCGGGCTCAACGTCACCGGCCTTGTCTCCAGCCCGGCACGCGCTGCGTTCGTGCAGACCAAGGGCGCCGTGGGGGCGATTGATCGCACGGATCCGCGCTTTGCCAAGCTGTTCACCCCGGTGCCGGATGGCGCTGAGGCGGCCCGTGCGTGGGAAGCGGCCGGAGACGTGCTGCGCGATGAATACAAGACGCTCAATGGCGGCAAGCTGGCGGATTATGCCGTGAGCCATGCTGGGGAAACCGCTTTCCCGCGCTCGTTCCAGATGCTCGGCGAAGGCGGCAAGCTGGCCTTTTATGGTGCATCTTCGGGATACCACCTCAGCTTCATGGGCAAGCCCGGCACCTCGACAGCCGAAGCGATGCTCCGCAAGGCCGGCGCGCGCGGCGGCGAGGCCGTGCTGATTTTCTACGGGCCAAACTCCACGGCCCTTGCCGATGAGACCGGCCTTGAGATGATCGAGGCCGCCCGTGGGCTGGGGGCGCGCACCGTTGTCGTCACCAACACCGATGGCCAGCGCGAGTTCATCCTCTCGCTCGGCTTTGAGGATGCGGTGGCCGGCGTTGTCAGCCTGGAAGGCATCAAGCGGCGTGAGGGTGGCAACTTCGAGTGGCCCGAGACCATGCCGCGCCTGCCGGTGGCGCGTGCCGATATCGAGAAGTTCCGCGAAGCGGTGCGTGATTTCCAGGACAAGACGCTCAAGCCGTTCGGCTCGGCTGTCGGCAAGCTGCTGCGCTCGCCGGACAATCCGCGCGGTGCACCGGACATTGTGCTGGAACGTGCCGGGCAGGACACGCTGGGCGTTACGACTGCGCTGGTGAAGCCGTTCACCGGCAGGGTGGTCTATGCCGAGGACATGGCCGGGCAGCGCTACAATTTCTACGCGCCGCAGGTGTGGACGCGCCAGCGCCGCATCATCATGCCGACCGCCGAGATTCTCGGCACCCACCTCTGCAATGCCTATGAGGTGACCCGCATGAACGACATGGTCGCCGCCGGCCTGCTCGATGTGACGGAGCCGACCGTGGTGCCATGGGAAGGCCTGCCGGAAGCCCATCAGAGCATGTGGGACAACAAGCATTCCGGTGCCACCTACATCGTCAACCATGCGCTGCCGGCGACCGGCCTGCGCAGCCGTGACGAACTCTACGAAGCCTGGGCTGCCGCCGCGCCGTCCACCGCCTCCGACCAGAACTGAGGGAACTGAGCATGGCCAGGAACCAGACCATCGAAGCCGCTGCAGACTCTGCGGCGCAGCTTACCCGCCCCGGCCGGCTGGCCGGCAAGGTAGCGCTCATCACCGGTGCTGCCGGCAACCTCGGGCAGTCCATCGTGCGCCGCTACCTGGAGGAGGGCGCCACCGTGGTGCTCTCCGGCCGGGATCAGGCGCGGACGGATGCGGCGCGGGAGGCTGCGCTGGCTGATACCGGCCTGCCGCCCGAGCGCGCCTCGACCGTGGTGATCGATGGCGCTGATGCGGAATCGGCGCGGGCCGGGCTTGCCGCTGTGGTGGCACGCCATGGCCGGCTCGATGTGCTGGTCAACAATGCCGGTTCGGCCGGCCCCAAGCAGCCGCTGGAGAACCTGCCGCTGACCATGGCCGACCTGGCCGCGCTGCAGAAGGCCGGCAGCACCGATAGCGAGACGGTGGGCGATGCCGCCCGCAACATCATGGTGGTGGCATGGAACATGGTGCGCGCTGCCGCGGCCTCGATGGGCGCTGGCGGTTCCATCATCAACGTTTCCACCATCTTCAGCCGCACGGACTATTATGCCCGTGCTGCCTACACCGTGCCCAAGGCCGCGCTCAATGCGCTCTCCCGCGAGATGGCGGTGGAGCTCGGCGTGCACGGCATTCGCGTCAACCTGCTGTTTCCGGGGCCGATTGCCAGCGAGCGCATCCGCAACGTGTTCGCCGCCATGGACAATTTGCGCGGCGATGCTCCGGGCGCCACGGCCAGCCATTTCTTCAACTTGATGGCGCTGGAACGCAGTGTCGACGGCGCGCCCAAGGCCAAGACCTTCCCGACGCCGGCGGATATTGCCAACACCTGCGTGTTCCTGGGCTCGGATGAGTCCGCGGCGTTCAGTGGCCATGATTTCGAGGTGACGCATGGCATGGCCGTGCCGCAGGAATCGCGCTCGACGTTTGTGTCCCGCCCCACCATGCGCTCGATCGACGGTGCTGGCCTTGGCGTGCTGGTGACCGCCGGCAGCCAGATCGAGGATGCCATGGCGCTGGCCCGAGTGCAGGCTGAATGCGGCGCCGAGGTGCTGCTCGGCTTCCACCAGCTTTCCGCCGCCGAGGATGCGATGGAGCGGCTGGCCGGCACGCCGCGCATCGAGGTGGCGCATTTTCCACGGCATGACCATGTCGTGATGGATGCGGTGCTGGAGGATTTCACCAGCCGCGTGGTTCCGCTCAATGGCGCGCTTATCCTGCCGACGCGGCCCGCGGGCTATTTTGCCGGCAAGCTGGATGAGGTGACGGATGCGCTCGTGGAGCGTTTCGTGGACGATGAGCTTGAGGCCAACATCGCGGTGGCGCGGACGCTCAGCCGCTACTGGAAGGGCCAGAGGGGCCTGCTCCATGAGCCGCGCTTCGTGTTCGTTTCCAACGGTGATGATGGCACCGGCAACTATTACGCCAATGTGCTGCGCGCTGCGCTTGAGGAGTTGATCCGCATCTGGCGCGACGAGAGCATCGTGGATGTGAACCATGGCCGGCGAGACAAGCCGGAATGGGGCCACCAGCTCATCCGCTACACCAACAAGGACAGCGAGAACCTTGCCTTTGCCGGCGGCCATTGTGCCCGCATCGTGCTCAAGGAGCGCCGCATCGAGCAGATCAACCTCTATCTCCCGGAAAGCATCGCGGATGCCACCGGCGCCAAGCGCGCCATGGCCGGTGCTGCGGAGAACATCACCGGGTTGCACCTTGGCAAGGTGGCGCTGATCACGGGCGGCTCTGCGGGTATCGGCGGGCAGGTGGCGCGTCTGCTGGCGCTGGCCGGGGCCAAGGTGATGATGGTGGCGCGGCGCGAGAGCGAACTGGCGGCCGCGCGGGCGCGCATCGTCGGCGAGCTGGAGGATATCGGCTTCTCAGGGGTGGAGCGCCGGGTGCGGACGCTGGCCGATGTCGATGTGGCTGATGTGAAGAGCCTGCAGCGCGCCGTGGACGAGACAATCAAGGCCTTTGGGCGGATCGATTATCTCATCAACAATGCCGGCGTATCGGGCGCAGAGGAGATGGCTGTTGATATGGATGTGAGCGCCTGGCGAAACACCCAGGCCGCCAACCTCATCTCGAACTATGCGCTGATGCACATGGTGGTGCCGATGATGAAGGCGCAGGGTTCTGGCTATATCCTGAATGTTTCCAGCTACTTCGGTGGCGAGAAGTTCCTCGCCGTGAGCTATCCCAACCGCACCGACTATGCCGTTTCCAAGGCCGGCCAGCGCGCGATGGTGGAGAGCATGGCGCGCCATCTCGGACCGGAAGTGCAGATCAACGCCATCGCGCCGGGTCCGGTGGATGGTGACAGGCTGGCCGGGCTGGGTGGCAAGCCCGGGCTGTTCGAGCGGCGCGGACGGCTCATCCTGGAGAACAAGCGGCTCAATGCCGTGCATGCCGCGACCATCAAGGCGATCCGCCGCGGCGAGAAGGTGGAGGACATCCTCAAGCGGCTCTCGCGCAACGACACAGTGCAGCTCTCGCACGACAAGAGCGTACCGGCCGAGTTGCGGGAACTGGCGCTGACCTGCGCGCGGGAAGGTGATGAGACCTGCTGCTGGGACCGCTACCTGCTCACGCCGATGATCGCGGCCAAGCTCGTCAAGCGGTTGCGCCTCGGCGGCTATTTCCTCGGCAGCGACTGGGCGAGCAAGCCGGACGAGGGCTGGCTGCTGCGGATGCCCCCCGATGACCAGCCCTGGCTGCCGGCAGCGCAGATTGCGCGCGAGGCGGGCAAGGTGCGCTCAGGCGTGCTCTCCAAGCTGCACCTCGGCAAGATGCCGACGGAAGGCGAAGTGGCACAGGCGACGGTGTTTTTCCTCGCTGATCGTGCCGTTTCGGGCGAGACGTTCATGCCCTCGGGCGGCCTCAACGTGGAGCGCTCCACGACCGAGCGCGAGCTGTTCGGCAGCCCCAAGCAGGAGCGGCTCGACCAGATGGCCGGCAAGACAGTGTGGCTGATCGGCGAACACCTGACCGATTACCTTGCGGAAAGCGCCCGCCAGTTCCTGGCCTGCAACGTGGCGCGGATCGTGCTGCTCACGCGCACGGCCGAGGGCGCATCGGCACTGGCTGCGGCTATCGGCGTGGCGGGCGAGGCGCGCGTGGAAACGCTGGTGATGGGCGATGACACCGAGGCCAGCATCGATACGGCGCTGGCGAACTGGGGCCACCCGACGACGGTGGTTTCAACCCCGCTCAAGCCGTTGCCGGATGCGCTGTTCGAGGGCGCCAACCCACTCGACGCCGCCGGCTTTGCTGATGTGGTGGAGACGAACCTGACGCACCACTTCCGCGTCTCCCGCAAGATCTCGCTTTATGATGGCTGCCAGCTGGTGCTTGTATCGCCCGATGTGCCGATGGGCGCGGCGGGCGGCAGCGGCGGGCCGGCCTTCGCGCTGGCCAACTTCGTCAAGACGACGCTCCACGCCTTCACCGCCACGCTGGCCGTGGAGAATGAGCGGCTGGTGCATGATGTGCCGGTCAACCAGATCAACCTGACGCGCCGCGTGAGCTCGGAGGAGCCGCGCAACCGGGCCGAGCATGAGGAAGAGGTGAAGCGCTTCGCCCGTGCGGTGCTGCTGGCCGGGGCCCCGCTGCCGGATGCCGAGGATTCGCGCTACCGGGCGCGCATCTATCGCGGCATGGCGATCACCGTTTGAGTTAGGGCGCACAGCTTTCGTCACTATCACAATGCGAGACTTGATTGCTGTGCGATGCTTGGCATCCCCTAGTCTCAGTCTAGCATCCCTCCCTTGTTCAAAGGGAGGGATGCATGGCTGGCAGAATGTCGCGTATTGGCCACATGGTCATGGGGGCTGCGATGCTTGCAGCCACGTCAGCCACCGCGCAGGATTCGCTGGTTCGCGAAAAATGGTGGCCCTCCGAATTCGGCGCAGATGACCAGATCGGCGCCGCAAACCGGCTGACAGCCGCCAAGGTACTGGAAGCCGCTGCGCTCATCCGCACCGGTACTGTGGTCGACCTCGGACGTGTCGTCGAGGAGGACATGCCGCTGTTCGCCCTGACGCCATTCAAGCGGCAATACCGGCTCGTGATTCCCGGCGCTCCCAGCTACGGCCCAATGGGTGAAAACGCTCTTGTATGGAACGAGGACCATGTCTCGGGTGAGATTACCCAGAACGGTACGCAGTTCGATTCGCTCGCGCACATGGGGACGCTTTACAAGGACTCCGATGGTAGCAGCGAGGTCCGTTACTACAACGGGCACAAGCAGAGCGAGATTGGCGATGGCCATGGCTTCAAGAAGCTTGGCGTTGAGCATGCACCGCCGATCTTCACACGTGGCGTGCTGGTCGATATTGCCGCCGCGATCGCACCGCGCGTGCTTGACGTGGGGGATGCAATCGAGATTGCCGACATCGAAAAGGCGCTTGCTCTGCAGGGCATGAAGGCTGCTGACATAAAGCCCGGCGACGCGTTGTTCATCCACACCGGCTGGGGGCGCTACTGGAAGACCGACAATGCCAAGTTCAACAGTGGCATCCCGGGCTTGTCACCGGCCGCCGGGGACTGGATTGTCAAGAAGAAGGTCGTTCTGGTCGGTACCGACAATTGGGGCGTGGAGGCAATTCCGGACAAGGGCGGTCGGTTGTTTGCTCCCAACCATCAGAAATTTCTTGTCGAGAATGGCATTTACATAATGGAAAATATGAATTTTTCCGGGCTGATTGCCAAGAAGGCACACAGCTTCGCCTTTGCTTTTGGCGCAGTCCCTTTCAAGGGCGCTACCGGTTCGCCGGCCCGCCCAATGGCAATTTTCTAGCAACAGGGAGCGCAGGATCATGACCAAGGGCAGCATCGTCGCCGGCTTCATCGCGCCGCACCCGCCGCACCTCGTTTATGCAGAGAATCCGCCGCAGAACGAGCCACGCTCGGAGGGCGGGTGGGAGCCGCTGCGCTGGGCCTATGAGCGCGCCCGCGCCAGCCTGGAAGCGCTGAAGCCTGACGTGCTGCTGGTGCATTCGCCGCACTGGCAGACGCTTGTGGGGCACCACTTTTTGGGCGTTCCCAAGCTCTCCGGCCGCTCGGTGGATCCAATTTTCCCCAATCTGTTCCGCTACAACTTTGATCTCGATGTCGATGTCGAGCTTGCCGAGGCCTGTTGTGCCGAAGCGCGCGCGATGGGCCTTGAGTCGAAGATGATGCGCAATCCCGGTTTTCGCGTCGATTATGGCACCATAACCACGCTGCACATGATCCGGCCGCAATGGGATATTCCGGTGGTCGGTATCTCGGCCAACAATTCACCATATTATCTCACGCTGGATGAAGGCGTGGACGAGATGATCAAGCTGGGCGAGGCGACGCGCCGCGCCATCGAGGCAAGCGGCAAGCGTGCCGTACTCCTCTGCTCCAACACGTTCTCGCATTGGCATTTCCATGAAGAACCGGCGCTGCCTGAGGACATGACCAAGGAGCATCCGCAAAGCTATGCGGGCTACAAGTGGGACATGCGGATCATCGAGCTATTGCGCCGCGGTGAGGTGGAGGAGGTGATGCGGTTGTTCCCGCAATGGGTGGAGGAAGCCTTTGCGGAAGTGAAGTCCGGCGCCTTTCCCTGGATGCTTTCGGCCATGGGTTTCCCAAAGACACCCGCGGAACTGCACGGCTATGGCACGGTGATCGGCACCGGCAATGCCGTGATGGAATGGAATCTCGAAGCAGCGGGAGCCTGAGCGCATGACGGTGGTTTCCGCTTTTCTCGTGACTGGTAGCCCTTTGCCGATGCTGCGGCCCGATAACCCGGCGTGGGCGCCGCTGGCGCAGGGTTATGCACGCGCAGCCGAGGCACTGTCAGCCTCGAAGCCGGATGCAATCCTGCTCTACTCCACGCAGTGGATTGCTGTGCTCGACCAGCTTTGGCAGACGCGGCCTCATTCACTCGGCACGCATGTTGACGAGAATTGGTATGAATTCGGCGATTTGCCCGTTGATATCCGTGTCGATGTGCCGCTCGCCAAGGCCTGCATAGACGGCTGCGCCAGCATCGGCGTCAGCGCCAAGCCCGTCGATTATCAAGATTTTCCCATTGATACCGGCACAATCGTGGCGGACACGATGCTCAACACTCTGCGCGTCCCGCTCGTGATCGCGGCCAACAATGTCTATCATGATTTTGCTTCGACCGAGCGCATGGCGGCGATGGCGGTGGCCGTAGCTGCCGGGCAGGGCAAGCGCGTCGCAGTCGTTGGCGTGGGTGGCCTGTCCGGGGCCTATTTCGACCGAAGCATCGACATAGCCACAGACCATGTGCGTCACCCAGCGGACGACGCAGCAAATCGTGCTTTTCTCGATGCACTGTGCGCCGGCTCCGATGCAGCTCGCGCAGCAGTGGGCGCATTTGCCAGCGCCACGAAGGCAGACATGGGCATGAAACATCTGGCCTGGGTGCTGGGCGGCACAGGTGGTTTTTCGGGCGCGAAAGTGCATGGCTATGGTGCGACCTACGGCGCCGGGGCCGCTGTGGTCGAATTTGTATTGGCCTGAACTGTGAAGCAATTCCGCAATTTCATCGGCGGCGCTTTCGTGGAGAGCGGTCGCTGTTTCGATGATGTGAACCCGGCTAGCGGAGCGCTGATCGGCAAGGTGCACGAGGCCGATACTGCCATGATCGATGAAGCCGTGGCGGCTGGGCGGGCAGCTTTGAATGGCGATTGGGGCGCGACTTCGGCCGAGGCGCGCGCCGCGGTGATGGATCGCATTGCCGATGGCATCGACGCGCGGTCGAGCGAGTTCGTGGCTGCCGAGGTGGCGGACACCGGGCGACCGCTCAGCGTTGCCGAGGTGCTCGATGTGCCGCGCGGCGCGGCGAATTTTCGAACGTTCGCGGCGCTGTTGCGTGCCGATGGCGGCGAAAGCTTCGAGACTTCGGGGCCGGGTCGCGGCGCGATCAATTATTCCATCCGTCGGCCGCTTGGCGTGGTCGCGGCGATCACCCCATGGAACCTGCCCTTGCTGTCGATGAGCTGGAAGTCCGCGCCCGCGCTGGCGTGCGGTAACGCTGTGGTGGCCAAGCCCTCAGAGGAAACGCCAGCGACGGCAACATTGTTGGCAGAGGTGATGCACGCGGCGGGACTGCCGGCTGGAGCTTTCAACGTTGTCCACGGCTTTGGCGAGGGATCGGCAGGGGAGGCGCTGACAGCACACCCGGGTATCGATGCCATCAGTTTCACCGGCGAAACGGCGACAGGCGAAGCAATCATGCGCGCTGCAGCCAAGGGAGTGCGGCCCGTTTCATTCGAGCTTGGCGGCAAGAACGCAGCGTTGGTGTTTGCTGATTGCGATTTCGAGGCGGCGGTGGCGGGCGTGGCGCGGTCGAGCTTTTTCAACACGGGTCAGGTTTGCCTGTGCACTGAGCGAGTTTATGTCGAGCGGGCGATCTACACGTCTTTTGTCGAGGCGCTGGCCAAGGCGGCCCGCACCCTGCGCATCGGCGACCCTCTCGATCGAGGGACGACAATGGGCCCGCTGAGTTCCGAGACGCACCGGCGGCGCGTGCTGGCCTATTATGATCTTGCCAAGGCTGAGGGAGCCGAGATCGTGATTGGCGGTGGCGTGCCCGAAGGCCCCGGCCTGGTGACAGGTGCCTATGTGGAGCCGACGATTTGGACCGGGCTGGGCAATGACGCGCGCTGCGTTCAGGAGGAGGTGTTCGGGCCTGTTTGCCATGTCATGCCTTTCGATAGTGAAGATGAGGCGGTCATGCTGGCGAATGACAGCCGCTTCGGCTTGGCCGCTTCCATCTGGACACGCGATGTGAGCCGGGCAGCGCGTGTCGCCGGGCAAGTCAATGTTGGCCTGACTTGGGTGAACTGTTGGTTCTTGAGAGACTTGCGGACACCATTTGGCGGCTCGGGCCTCTCCGGCATCGGACGCGAAGGTGGCCGGCATTCTTTTGAATTCTATTCCGAAGTCCGGAATGTGTGCCTGGCGCTGTAAGCGCTTGAGTTGGGATGATGGCATGATTGATGTAGCAGCGGCGGCTGAGCGGCTCGATTTGGCAGCATTGGAGGCGCGGGCTGTTCCTCAGTTTGGTGCGGGGCTCGATCTCTCAACGGCTTATCGTGTGCAAAAGGCCTTGATGGCGCGGCGGTTTGCGCGCGGAGAAAAGCGCATCGGCATGAAGATGGGCTTCACCAGCCGTGCCAAGATGCTGCAGATGGGCGTTGAGGACCTGATCCACGGAACACTTACAGATGCAATGCTCGTGCGGGATGGCGGCGTGCTGGAGCTGTCGCGATTTATCCACCCGCGTGTCGAGCCGGAAATCGCCTTTCTCATGGGCAAGTCGCTTGCTGGTATCGTCAGCCTTGAGCAAGCGCGTGATGCCGTTGTGGCCGTGGCGCCGGCCATGGAGATCATCGATTCCCGCTTTGCCGATTTCCGTTTCAGCCTCTCCGATGTGGTGGCGGATAACAGTTCCTCTGCCGCGCTGGTCGTGGGGCGTTGGCAACGGCAATTTGGCGAAATTGGCGATATCGCGATGACGCTGATGTTTGATGATGATGTCGTCCAGGCTGGTACAAGCGCTGCTATTCTGGGCAATCCCTTCGAGGCACTGGTAGCAGCAGCGCGGTTGGCAGCGCTTCAGGGCGGTGCCGTCGAGGCGGGTGATATTGTGCTGGCGGGCGCGGCGACGGCGGCCCAGCCTCTGCTGCCGGGCATAACCGTGAAGGTTGCGGCCGAGGGGCTGGGCGAGGCGAGCTTTGCCACGACGCCCTGAAGCGGATCAGGCTTTGCCGATGCGGCCTGTATCGAAGATTATCTGCAGATGCGCGATCAGGCCGGAATCAGCTGCGAAATCGAATATGTCGACCAGATCGCAGGCGGTGCGTGTGCCGTTCCTCAATTCCCACTGATAGGCGAAGAGCGCGGCGATGCGCTGGCCATCGTTGGTGTGGAAGATGCTGCGGATATCGACACTTGCGCGCGCTGTGTCACCAAATAGCCGATTGTAAAAATCGGCCACTGGAACACCACCATAGACCGGAGACGATACCAGTCCTTCGGGAGCGAAACAGGCTAGAACGCCGGGCAGGTCACCTTTCGCCATGGCTGCGAGATAGGTCCGGACGGTGGCTTCGCGGTTCATCTTGGTCTCGGGTGCCAGGCCATTGCCTTCATTTCGATAAGCAGCAGCGGGTGCGGTAGTTGGTGCACGGCTACGGTCGTGCGGGTCGGGCCGGTCTCATCGAAGAACTCAGCCCAGACTTCGTTATAGCCGCCGAAGTCGTTCATGTTGACCAGGAAGCTGGTGATTTCCACGAGATCGGACAGCGTTGCGCCATGTGCGGCGAGCAGATCGGCGATGTTGCTGATGACGGCGCGGGTCTGCTCGCGGATATCGAGACTTGTGGTGCCCATTGCATCGACACTGGCGCCCGCAAAGCTGTTGTCCGGCCGGCGTGAGCTGGTGCCGGAAACGAACAGGAAATCGCCTGCGCGGCGGATATGCGGGAAGCGGCCGCGCGGTTTTGGCTTTCCGGACACGACGATAGCATCTTCAGGCGGCATGTGTGGAACCTTCCGGTTTGTGATCGGAAGGTGACGGTTCAACGGGAAGGCGGCAACCGCTTATGTAGCCGGGCTCACACTATGTGAGACATGATCAAGCAATTGCGGGTGAAACGACCCCGATATTTGCCGCGGCAAGAGCCTGCAGCAAGGCAGTGTCAGTCTCGTCCGCCAGCGCTGCATCGCGCAGGGTGGCGATGAGCGGCGCCAAGCCTGGCGCGTTGCGGCGGCTTTCGATGGCGGCAGCGATTAGCCCGAACTGGCGCAGGCCGCGTTCAAAGGTATCGCCGTAGCCCTTGATGAGGCGCTGGGTCAGGGCAATTTCCGTAGCTGCTGCAACATCTTGGCGAGCAATGCTCGTCAGCAGGCCAAGCCAGGCGGTGATGCGATGTTGCTCCTCCTGATATCGCAGCGTGCCGCGTCGGTAGGTGCGTGCTTGGGCGAGCAGCCATAGCGGCACGAACCAGCGGAGCTGCGTTGTCTCGACATGCCGGCCCTTCTGGAAAAAGCGCTCGAGCCGCCCGCGCAGCGCCGGGCTGGACAGGATGAAGCGACCAAGGCCGGCGGGGAGAGTCTCGCAGACTTCCTGCAGGCGCGGGTGCATGTACTCTGTGACGCGTAGCAACTCGGCGTCTCCGGCCTTTACCTCGTTGCGGACGCGGGCGAGGCGAGTATCCCGCGTTTTCAGGTCTGCGACGCGGATGGTGTCCTCATAGGACATCCAGAGCGCGAGACCGCGGGCAGTTTCGGCGGTGAGCTTGTGGTTGTCGGTTCCATCATCAAGGTCGGCAATGGGCTTGAGCCTGTCGAGGAAAAGCGCCGCATAGGCGGCGTCCTGGTAGTCGGCGAGGCGTTTGACGGCTTCGAGCGAATTGCGGTGCGCGCCGGGAGGCAACTCGGCGCTGATGCGGGCTGCCAGGGTATGTCCGGTGGCGCTCCGCGGAGCGGGTAGGGACATGGCAGGGGCTTCTGTCGGCTGCTCCCTGAGGCTTGTTGGTGCGGTGCCGGCGGCATCCCAACCGGCAGCAAAACCGCGCAGGTTTGCCGGCACAGCGATGCCGCCGGCGGTGATCGCCGCCTCGAAGGCTGCGCGCGGAAAGGGCAGGGCGCCGCTGGCGGCAAGGGCGCCGAGCATCACCGAACTGATGACGCTGCCGGCGCGGCTGGCGGCTTCATCCATGTCGAAACCGATGAAGCGGCCGGCGCGGGCAAAGGCGGCTTCCAGGATCCGCTCGCTTGGGCGGCGGCCATCGTGACGGGCGGACTTTTCGGCAATGGCATAGATCCGGTGGGTGGAGCCGATCAGCACGGTGCGGCCGGCGCTGACGAAGCCACGCTGGATGGCGCGGCCGGCTTCCATCAATTCCGAAGCGATGACGATATCGACATCGCCCGGCACCGGGCTGAGCGCCAGCACGGGGGGCGTGCCGACGGCCGGGAACAGCTCGATGTAGTAAATGGTCGATCCGGTGCGCTGCGCCACGCCGGGAACCGATGTGCCCTGCGCTATGAAGCCATTGGCTTCCGCGGTGGCGAGGATCCAGTCTGCCAGCACGCCGCCGCCCTGGCCGCCGAGCGCGAGGATGGCCAGGCTGATGCGGCCCTCGGGGTTTGGAACAACCATGATCAGAAGCTGCGTTGCGCGAGGCTACGCGCCTGCAGGTTCTGCAGGGAGGCGATGATGCGCCCCCTGAGCGCATGCCGCAGCCGCTCCCAGCGGCCGGGGTTGTGCACGAGAGTCGCCTTGTAGAAGCTTGGGCAGAGCACCGCGGCGTGGCTCACCTCGCCGCAAAGGCCGCAGCCCACGCAGCTGTTGTCGACATGGGCGATCGGGTCCTGCCGCAGCGGGTCGGGGTTCGGCCGCACGCTCAGAGAGGGGCAGCCGGACAGGCGGATGCAGCTATGGTCTCCCGTGCAGGTGTCAGGATCGATGCCGAAGCGCTCGCGCGTCATGCGCTTGCCAGCCTTTATCGCCTTGGCAACCAGCGGCTTTTCTCGACGCTGCTTGTTGAGCATGCACTCGGATTGCGCCACGATCACCTTGGGGCCGGCCTGTTTCGTGGTCAGCGCCTCGCGCAGCGTGTCGCGCATGCCGGCCACGTCATAGGTGTTGGTGCGTGTCCGCACCCAGTTGCCGCCAACGCCGCGCACGGCCCGCTCGATCGGGTGGCGGGTACTGCGATCATCATTCAGGGCGTTGGAGGAGAGGATGTCCTGCCCGCCGGTGGCGGCGGAATAGCCGTTATCGACAATCAGCGTGACGGTATCGTCCTTGTTGAACACGGCGTTGCCGATGCCGGAGGTGAGGCCGTTATGCCAGAAACCGCCGTCTCCCATGATGGCGATGGCGCGTTTGCCATCCGGCTTGAAGGCCGAGGCTCCGGCACCGCCCAGGCCATAGCCCATGGTGGTGTTGCCGATGTTGAACGGTGGCAGGATGGAGAAGAGGTGGCAGCCGATATCGGCGGAAACATGGCTCGGCCCCAGCTCGCGCTCCACCAGCTTCATGGCGGTGAAAATCGGGCGCTCAGGGCAGCCGGTGCAAAAGCCGGCGGGGCGCTGCGGCACATCGGCTGGTGCCAGTGCCGGAACGATGGGGGCCTGCTCAGGCGGCGCCAGGGCAGGGGCTGCGGCACGCAGGAACCCGGCCACTCCATCGCGCAGCACATGGGCGCCATACTCCCCGGCGCGGGGCAGCACGCCCTTTCCGTAAAGCTTGGTAGTCAGGTCGGCGCGGCGCAGCAGCGTGTTCAGCTCGTGCTCGATGAATTCGGGCTGGCCTTCCTCCACGATCAGCACCGAGTGCTTGCCGGCGCAGAAGGCCGCAATCTCGCTGGGCAGCAGCGGGTAGGTGACGTTCAGGCACAGGATTGGAAGCTGGCTGTTGCCAAAGCTGTCCGAGAGGCCGAGCAACTCCAGTGCGCGGTTGAGCGCATTGAACATGCCGCCCTGCACGATGATGCCGATATCACCGTCTGCCGGTCCCATGTGCTCGTTGAGCTTGTTTTCGGCGATGAAGGCCAAAGCGGCGGGCCAGCGCTTCTCGATCTTTTCCTGCTCATGCAGGAAGTTCGCCGGCGGCAGCACGATCCGGTTGGTATCGCGCACGGGTGCGGCCGCAGCCTGAGACACCGTCAGCGGCGGCCGGCGATTGTCCTTGGCGAGAAAGCTGCCGGTCATGTGGCAGGCCCGCACGCGCAACTCCAGCATGACCGGGGTATTGGAGGCCTCCGAGAGCTGGAAGCCGGCCTCCACCATATCGACAATCGAGGTGAGGTTGGGGCGTGGATCCAGAAGCCACATCTGTGATTTCATGGCGAAGGCGTGGGTGCGCTCCTGCATGATCGAGGAGCCCTCGCCATAATCCTCCCCAACAATGATCAGCGCACCGCCAGTAACCCCGCCCGAAGCGACATTCGAGAGCGCATCAGAGGCGACATTGGTGCCGACAACCGATTTCCACGCCACCGCGCCGCGCAGCGGGTAGTTTACCGAGGCTGCCAGCATCGCCGCCGCAGTCGCTTCCGAGGCAGACGCCTCGAAATGCACGCCAAGCTCGGTCAGCAGGCTGTTGGCATCGGCAAACACGTCCATCAGGTGACTGATTGGTGACCCTTGGTAGCCGCCGACATAGGCCACGCCCGATTGCAGAAGTGCCTTGGTGACGGCAAGAATGCCCTCACCATGGAAGATATCTCCGGCGCCGAGCCGCAGGTCTTCCACTTCCTTCTTGAACGAGCGTTCGGCCATTTCTGCTAGCCAGCGACGAGTGCGAGCACGCGCAGCGGGCTGCCCGAGCCACCGCGGATCTTCAGCGGCGCGGCGACGATGATCGCGCCGGTAGGTGGTAGCTGATCGAGATTTTCAAGGCACTGCAGGCCATAGCGGCCCGCGGCATGGAACAGCGTATGGGCCGGATAGGCCGGCTCGAGCAGATGCGCCTGGCCGGCATCTGTGCCGATAGTCTCGACGCCAAAGCCATGGGCATCCCGTTCTTCCACCAGGAAGCGTACGGCATCGGCATCCGGCCCCGGCGTATGGGCGCCATCTTCGCGGCGGTTGGTATAGGCGTCCACATCCCGCTTCGACCAATCGGTGCGGAACAGCACCCAGGCGCGCGCCGGGATGCGGCCATGCTTGGCTTCCCAAGCCTTGATGAACGGTACTGTGAGCAGGAAATCGGCATCGGCTGCGGCTTCTGCCGAGGCATCGATGACAACGGCGGGCGCGATGAAATCGGCGGGTGCGATGGTGTCCGTGGTGTTGGCCGGCAGGTCCCTGCCGCTGATCCAGTGCACAGGCGCGTCGAAGTGCGTGCCGGTGTGCTCGGACATGGTGAAGTTGTTCCAGTACCAGGCGACGCCGCGCTCGTCGTAGCGCGAAATCTCCTCGCGGCTGAACGGTGCGCACTGCCCGAAGGGCGGCGGCAGCACGAGCACCGGAGTGTCTTCGGAAAGGCTCTGCGTGATATCGATGACGCGGATGCCGCCCGCGGTGATTGCCGCTGCCGTTGCCGCCAGTGCCGATGCTGCATCCATTGTCATGGTCTGTCTCCCCAACCAGTTTGCACAGGATGCGGAAAAAAACTTGCAGATGCAAGTATGGTTTCTAAGCTCCTCTCCTGAGGTGAGAACCATGGACAGCAGGACGTTGGGTGACCCGGGAACTTCAGCCTTTGCACTGGAGAAATACCCATTTTACCAGCTCAACCGCACGGTGAGCCGCTACAATGCTGTCATCGAGGCAAGGCTGCGCAGCATTGGCCTAGATGTGCCGAACTGGCGGGTGCTGATGATTCTCGGCGAGCGGGCGCCGCGCAGCGTGGGGGAAATCGCGCAAGCAGCGGTGATCAACCTCTCCACCATGATGCGGATCGTCCAGCGCATGGCGCGTGATGGGCTGGTGCGGCTGGCCGCGCGCCAGGGTGATGGCCGGGTGCGCGAGGTCTTCCTGACCGAAAAGGGCGAGACGACGCTGGCGGCGGCTCGTGACGCGACGTCGCCGGTGTACGCAGCCGCGATCGCCGGCTTTTCGGAAGGCGAGTTTGACCAGATGCTGGCGTTGCTGGGGCGGATGCACGGCAATCTGGGCGATGTGGAAGGCTGACGGGAAACGCTCTCGCTGCACGCCAGCCGTCATGCGCCATCCCGTGACGATCTGCTCAGGCCTGGGCAATCAGGTCCAGGCTGCCGTGGTCCAGGGCCTGTCGCGCGGGGCGTTCCGCCATCAAGGCGAACATCTCGTCGCCACGCTCGGTGCGCTCGACGTTCATTGAGGCAAAGATCGCCATCAGGACGCCCGAGAGCGCATAGACCCTGTAGTCTCGCCACGCCGCGTCGCGGGATGGCGCCAGGCCGTGGGCAGCGAGCGCGTGGAGGTATTCGTCGAACAGCCCGGCTTCCTGTGCGGACCGTTCTGTCGGATCGGCGAAGCTTGTGCCGATGAGATAGGCCAGATCGGCAAAGGGGCAGCCGATTCCCACCGTCTGCCAATCGACAACGAAGACCTGGCCGCCCGGCGCGAACAGCAAATTGTCCAGGCGGAAATCGCCATGGACAACGGTGGAGGCGCTACCTTTCCAATCCAGAAAGTGCGTGATGTTGGCGGCAAGGGCGCGGGCCAGGGCGATGATTTCGGGAGCCAGCCGGGTTGCGTAGCGGACTGCGAAATCCTCCGCGAGAACCGGCAGGGCCTGTTCCAACAGGGCGCGGCTCTCATGGGCAATCCAGGGGTGTCGCGCAGCCACGTCCGAATTCCAGAAGGGCGCATGCAGCGCGGCAAGCTGGATGATGGCCGGACGCAGCAGCTCGGCGCCGGCGCCTGTGAGTTGGTCAGCCTGTGCCGCGGGGGCGCAATCGCCGAGCAGCAGGGCAAAATCCACTTCGTTTTCGGCAAGTTCGGCGAAGTAGCAATGCGGTCGTGAGACTTGGCTCTGCGCGGCCAGTTCACGATACCATCGCACTTCCTTGGCATAGTTCTTCAGCACCGAGGCGATGTGGCGGCTGCGCTCGTCATGGCTCGGGCATTTGGCGATGATAGTGGCCGGGCCGGCGTGGCCCTGCCATTCCAGCGCCAGCCGGAAACTGTCGGACATCTGCCCGGTGCCGATCGGTTTTGACGACATGTGCCGCAGGCTGCCGGCCAGCGCGCCAAGCGCCTGCTCCAGCCATTCCAGGCTGAACGCGCCCGGAGATGTCGGGATCATCTGGCGCCGTCCAGCAGCCCGGTGAAGCCGCTGGGCTGGTGCGGCCCGATCAACAGCTGCTCCAGGATGCCGCTGCCGCGATGCTCGGCGCCGTCCCAATGCAGCCAGGCGTCGGACAGCGCCTGGATGTGGAGGTTTTCCGGCGCGAGGTCGTTGAGCGCCGAGAGCGTGATGCTGTCATGGGTGACCTCCAGCGGGCCGTGGTCCATGCCATGGCCCCAGACCGGGTGCGTGTAGCCAAGGCCGTGCATGTAGAAATGCACGTCGCTCGGCTTCACGATCAGCTCGCCGCGCGAGCCCAGCGTGACCCGCGCTTCTGCGACCCGGCGGCCACCGGGCGCATAGCGCAGCGCCAGATGCACCTCATCCACATCCACCATGGCGCCGTCCAGCGGCGCGACCACGGCCCTGCGGTTCCAGGGCAGGCCGGCGGCATCGTCGTTGGTATGCGCAAAGACGGCGTGCGCCGGGAAGTTGCAGGGCGACCAGAGCCAGAAGAACTGGCCGAAATTGCCCTGCGGCGGCGGCTGCGGCTCGGGCGCGCCGACGGGGCGAATGCCCCAGCTGCGGTCCCTCGTGCCCATGGTCGCGACGGGATCGAGCACTATCGGCCCGGCCGGCGTGCGGATGGTGCCGGACCAGCCGCCATTCTGGGTCATTCGGGTGTAGTCCATGAACAGGCGCGTGCCGTTGCGCCGGATGAAGCGCGGCTCCTCGATCGGCTGGTGGCGTGCATCGAAGGTCAGCTCGGCGGAGATGCTACTGTCATTGTCGGCCAGCTTCAGCCGGATCTGCTGCAATGCCGCGACGATCTCGATGTGAATCGGACCGACCGAGAGATCCAGTCGTTCGCCGCCGACCAGATGGCGGGAGGCACGGATGTTGTGCTGCACACCATCGATGACCAGAGAAAAGGCGGCGTCGGCTATGCCCAGCTGCGGGTAGAAGCCCATGGCGACAGCAAAGAACACGCTGCGATCGGCGGTGTAGCCGTTGAAAAAATAGCGATCGTAAAAGTTGCGGTCCTGGCCCGCGAAGGCAATCGGCTCCGGGGTCTGGTGAACCGGAAAATCATCGGCCTTGGTCAGCATCGCAACTCCCCTTCACGCGTTGGGGACAGCAGAGTGGCTATGCGCGGCGACGTCGCCTGCCAGAATCATCAGCCTGTTGGCCGGGCTGGCGGCCGATCACCTGGTGGGCGGCTGCCAGTTGGCGCGAAGCTCGGCTTTCATCACCTTGCCCATGGCATTGCGGGGCAACTCGGCCATGATCACATAGTGGCGCGGCTGCTTGAAGCGGGCGAGCCGCGGCTGGAGCGCGGCGGCCAGCTCTGCGGTATCGAGGCTGGCGCCTGGCTTGGCCACGATCACGGCGACAACGGCCTCGCCGAAGTCCGCATCCGGCACGCCGATGACGGCGCTTTCATCAACGCCGGGCAACTGATCGAGCTCGGATTCGATCTCGCGAGGGTAGATGTTGTAGCCGCCGGAAATGATCAGGTCCTTGCCGCGGCCGACGATATGGACATAGCCGTCGGCATCTATCAGCCCGAGATCACCGGTGATGAAAAAGCCATTGTCGCGCAGGTCCGCAGCCGTCTTCTCCGGGTTGCGCCAATAGCCCTTGAAGACATTTGGCCCGCGGACTTCGATCATGCCGATGGCGCCCTGTTGCAGCGGCGCGGCGGTATCAGGATCGGTGATGCGGATTTCGGTGCCGGGCAGCGGCGGCCCAACGGTGCCGGGGCGGCGCTCGCCGTCATGCGGATTGGAAGTGTTCATCAGCGTTTCGGTCATGCCGTAGCGTTCGAGGATGGCGTGGCCGGTGCGGGCGGAAAAAGCGGTGTGGGTTTCCGCCAGCAGCGGTGCCGAGCCGGAGACGAACAGCCGGATGCTGGCCGTGCTGCTGCGATCAAGCCCCGCCTCCGCCAGCAGGCGTGTGTAGAAGGTCGGCACGCCCATGAAGACGCTGGCCCCGGGAAGCAGCCGGAGCACTTCGGCAGCATCGAATTTCGGCATGAGGATGAAGGATGCGCCGGCCATCAGCGAGGTGTTGACCGCGACGAACAGCCCATGGGCGTGGAACAACGGCAGCGCGTGGAGCAGCACGTCGTCCTTGGTGAAGCGCCATTCCTGCGCAAGCACGGCGGCGTTGGACGTGAAGTTTCCGCAGGTCAGCATCGCGCCCTTGGGGCGGCCGGTGGTGCCCGAGGTGTAGAGGAAGGCGGCGAGCCGCCCGGCATCAGGGGCTGGGCGCGGCGGCACTGCGGCGGTGGTGCCGGCGGCTAGCGCGGCGAGGCTTCCGTCCTGCTGCTGGCCCAGGGTTTCCACAGCAGCGCTGCCGGCCATTGCGCGGGTGGCGGCAGCGCGGGGCTGCGTCGTCACGATCAGCTTCGGGTCTGAATCCGAGATGAAATAGGCCACCTCGGCATCGGTGTAGCTGGTGTTGATCGGCACGAAGATGGCGCCCATCCGCAGGCAGGCGAGATAGAGCAGCACGAATTCGACCGACTTTTCAGCCTGCACCAGCACGCGGTCCTGCGGCTCGACGCCGAGGCTGGCGATGGCGGCGGCGAAGCGTGCGGCCCCGGCATCGAGGGCCGCATAAGACAGGCTGCGGCCATCTGGCGTGCGAATGGCGGGGCGGGTCGGATCGGCGGCGACGACGCTGGAGACCCAATCATAGGGATCAGCGGAGATATCGGTGGGATAGCGGTTCATATGTGCCTCGCTCCTTGCGCATCGCGCCATGCGACAAGGCCCGGCCGGGTGCAAGCTCGCGATATCACATGGTGATACTCGGCCGGGCGGCGGGTTTGGCGCAAGCGCCGAGCATGCCTAGGCTTGATCAGTTGAAAATCGTGATGGGGAAGTCCCGTGAAGACACAGTTCCGGATCGGGCAGATCGTGCCGAGTTCCAATACCACCATGGAAACCGAGGTGCCGGCGATGTTCCGGGCGCGGGAGACCATCCTGCCAGAGCGTTTCACTTTTCACTCGAGCCGAATGCGCATGATGAAGGTGACAAAGGAAGAGCTTGCCGCGATGGACGCGCAGAGTGGCCGTTGCGCCGAGGAACTGGCGGATGCGCGGGTGGACGTCATGGGCTATGCCTGCCTCGTCGCCATCATGTCGCTGGGCCGAGGCTATCATTGCAACAGCGAGGCCCGGCTCGGCGCGGCGGCTGCAGCCGCTGGTTGCCCGGTTCGGATCGTGACGAGCGCCGGAGCGCTGGTGGATGGCATCAAGGCGCTGGGCTTCGGCAAGGTGGCGGTTCTTGCCCCGTACATGCGCCCGCTGACGGACCTGGTGGTGGACTATATCGGCGCTGAAGGCATCATCGTGACGGCCAGCCATGCGCTGGAGATTCCGGACAATCTGGAGGTCGGCCGGCGGGACCCGCTGCAACTTCTGGAAGATGTGAAGCGGCTGGATGTGAGTGGAGCCGATGCGGTGGTGCTGTCTGCCTGTGTGCAGATGCCGTCACTGGCAGCAATCGCGCGCGCCGAGGACCAGCTTGGCCTCCCGGTTGTTTCGGCAGCTACTTTGACAGTGCGGGCACTGCTCGAAGCGCTGGGGCTCGATGCGGTTGTGCCGGGAGCCGGAGTGGCGCTGCGGGGGCCGGCATTGAGCATGGCGGCGGCCTAATGGCACGCGCATCGATGTTGCGTCACTCGGCCAGTGGGGCTAGCCGGGATGTTGTTGGGCCGGAGCCGGAGACGCAAGTGAGAGCGAAATATTACCGTAGCTGGCATCTTGCCGGGGATGAAAGCAGCTTCAAGGTCACTGAGTTCGAGTGGACCATGATCCGCTTCTACGAGGCTTTCTCCCGTTGCGTCTCGACCATCGGCGCACTGACCGTCGATGCCGACATCAAGTTTTCGGAGCATCTCATTCTTCATGTCATTCGCATGCAGGATCGTCCAAAAAACAGCACGACCATCGCCCGGATGATCAACCGGGACGATATCCCGAACATCCAGTACAGCCTGCGCAAGCTGGAGGCGGCCAACCTTATCGAGAAGACAAAGGAAACTTCGGGCAAGACCTTTGCCTATGCCGTGACGGAGCTTGGCGCGCGGGTAACGGACGAATATGCCGCCATCCGCTCGGAGGTGCTGCTGGAGAATCTTGGTACCATCGGCAGCTTCGATGCCCAGATCACCAAGATGACCCAGCTGCTCGGCGTCATGACCGGCATCTATGAAAAAGCGGCGCGCAATTCCGCGACATTCAGCAAGGACGATTGATCATGCGGCGTTGGACTGTACGCGGCGGTGTGCTGGCGATGGACGAGGCCGCAGTTCCAGTTCCCGGGCCGGGCGAAGTGCGGGTGGCGATGAAGGCTGCTGCCATCAACGCGCGCGATATCGGCATCCAGGCCGGCTTCTACCCGAGCACAGCGGGCGTGTTGGCGCTCTCCGATGGCGCCGGCGTTGTCGAGGCGCTCGGCGAGGGCGTGACCGAATGGGCGGTGGGTGATGCCGTTGTCACCTGCTTCTATCCCTATTGGGAGAGCGGCCCCGCCAATGCGCTCAATCATCGGGCATCGCTTGGCTGCGAAGTCGATGGTGTGCTCGCCGAGCATGTGATCGTGCAGGCCTCGGGGCTGGTCGCCAAGCCGCGCACACTTGATTTAGCGGAAGCCGCGACGCTGCCTTGCGCGGCGTTGACAGCGTGGACGGCGCTTTTCACGGAAGGCCAGCTCAAGCCCGGCCAGCACGTGCTCATCCAGGGCACTGGCGGTGTGGCGAGCTTTGCGTTGATGTTCGCCAAGCTGGCGGGCGCCGAAGTGACTGTCATTTCCAGCAGTGATACGCGGTTGGAGCAGGCCAGGGCTATGGGAGCCGACCATGGCATCAACTATGCCACCACGCCCGATTGGGAGGCCCCGGTGCTGGCGCAGACGGGCGGGCGGGGCGTTGACCTTGTCATCGAGCTGGGAGGCGCGGCGACTCTGACGAAGTCCACCATGTGCGTGGCAGTTGGCGGACGGATCTGCGTGATCGGCTTGCTCGGCGGCCCGGTAGCGACGTTCCCGGTTGTAAATCTGCTGGCCCGGCACATTGCCATCAACGGCATAACCGTTGGCCACCGTGAGGATTTCCGCGCCATGAATGCCGCAATCGATGCGGCGGGTCTCAAGCCGATGATCGCAGCCCGCTTCGGGTTCGGCGAAGCGGATGCGGCTTATGCGACGCTGGCTGCAGGGGGGCAGTTCGGCAAGGTCGTCGTCGAATTCTGATCGATGCTACCCCGCAAGCGGAGGAGAGACTGCCTCACAACCCCAGCTCCTCGCGCGGTCGGGTGAGAGTGTCGATCACGGCGTACATGATCTTTTTCGCGCATGGCATCAGGTCCGGCACATAGGTCGCCCCCATGCCGCCCAGGCCTTCGGCCACCGGCTCGGGTGAGCCTGTGGCGGGCCAAGGCCAGCCGATGCGGGCAGTGGGTACGCCGAGGCGGCGCAGCATGGCGCCATCGGTCTGCCCGCCGAGCAAATCAGGCGTGGTGTAGGGCTTGCCCTCCAGCGTTTCCCAGCCGCGCCGGGCTGACTGGATGATCCAGTTGGCCTCATCAGTGGTGCCGCCGGGGGTGGAGCCGTACATCTCCCACTCCAATTCCATGCTCGGGTGCCGGCGCGCCAGATCGGCCATGAAGCTGGCGAACTGGGCCTTCACATTCGCCGGCGTCGTGCGTGGGTTGATGCGCACGTCGAAGAAGATTTCGGTGGCTGCTGTGGGGAAGGTGGGCCGATTGGGCCAGCCGCCGCGCACACCGCCGATCCAGCCGTGCGGCTTGATGACGCCCGAGGTGTTACGCTCGGCATAATCGATCAGCCAGGCTTCCAGCTCCTGGATAACGGTAGCAGCCGGCACAACCGAACTGCGGAACTCGGGCAGCCCCCGCGGTACGCCAGCATAGCCCAGCGTGCCCTTAACGGTGATTTTGAACCAGCCCATGCCGGGCTCTTCATGATAGACCCAGTTCCACGGCTTCATGATGATGGCGAAGTCCGGTGCCATGCCCCGCATCAGCAGGTGGGTGACGCCGTTGGACATGCCGGCATTGTCACGCTCCGGCACGTTGACCGGCATGCCGCCGTCGGCAAAGCCGACATTGAGATCACCGATGGTCGGGACGCCGGCTTCCACCAGCGCCCTGGCGATCTCGCTCAGTGTGGCAACCATGGCCTTGGGGTTGGAGGAGCCGAGGCCGTATATCCAGTCACCGATCTGCTTGGCGCGGGGTGCGAGGTCGGCGAACATCTTCGGCCCGGCCCAGGGGTAGTCGCTGGCATCGCCCTCAAGGTGCGTGTCGATAGGAGCGTAGAGCAGCAGCGTCGCGCCGCCGCCGCTGCCGCGATGCTCGGCGAGCACATTGCCTGTGGTTTCGCTCATCGGTTTGTAGGCAGAGCGCAGGCCGGCCTCGCCGAGGTAGCCCGCCACATATTCGGCAGCACCGCGGGTGGCACCGGTGGGGCTGTGGATATCGGTGAGGGCGAACAGCATCCGCGCCAGCCTGTCCTTGTCCAGCTTGGAGCAGGCGGCTTCATACCAGCGCTGCTGATCGGCTGAGAAGGGGGCGGATGTGGTGGGCTGCATGGTCACGATTCCCTCAGGCGGGGTTGATCTTGGCGAGAAGCTCTTGCGTCAGCGCGATGAGCCGGCGGTCGGTATGGACAGGGCCGATGAGTTGCAGGCCAAGCGGCATTCCCTCGTCCGTTCCCCAAGGGAAGCCAAGGCAGGGCGTGCCGATCGCAGTCCAGATGCGGCTGAAGATCGGGTCGCCCGTACTGTCCAGGCCCTTTGGCGCGATGCCGGGCGCCGCCGGGCTGAGCAGTGCGGCGGCGCCTTCGAACAGCCGGGGCAGGGCAGCGCGGGCGGCAGCGAGGCCGGCAATGGCCTCGGCATAGTCCGCATCGGTTATGGCCGCGCCGGCATCCACCAACGCGCTGAAAGCTGCACTGACGCTGTCGGGATAGCGATCACGGATGTGGCCGAGGCTCACGAAGACTTCGCGGCGATGGATGACGGTCTGATAGTCGAGAAGCGCTTCCACCTCTGCCGGCAGCGCGCGCTCGATTACAGGGATGCCGGCCGCGGAAAGTGCTTTGGCGCAGCTCTCCAGGGCTTGCTGCATGGCAGGCGTGGCGTGCCCCCAGGCAGCGGTGCGGGTGATGACGATGGCCTCGCCGCTGGGGACCGGAAGCGGCGCGGGGGCCGGGGCCAGCACGGCATCGATCAGCAGCAGGTCTGGCAGGGAGCGGGAGAAGATCCCTATGGTATCGAGCGTTGGCGAAGTGGTCTTGGTGCCATCTGTCGGATAGCGGCCGATACTCGGCTTGAACCCATGGATGCCGCAAAAGCTGCCGGGCCGCAGGGTAGAGCCGACCGTCTGGGTGCCGAGCGACAGCGGCACATGACGATCCGCGACCGCCGCAGCTGAGCCGCTGGAGGAGCCGCCGGGGGTGCGGCCGGCATCAAGCGGATTGCTGGTGGGGCCAGGGTGATAGGTGGCGAACTCCGCTGTGACGGTCTTGCCGATGATGATGGCGCCGGCTTCGCGGAGCAGGGTGACGCAGCGGGCGTCCGCAGCTGGCTGGTGGCCGGCAAAGGCCGGAGAGCCATAAGCGGTGGGCATGTCTGCCGTGTCGAGCACATCCTTGATGCCGATGGGGATGCCGTGAAGCGGGCTTAACGGCGCGACAGCATCACAGGCGGCTGCGGCAGCCATGGCTTCTGCTTCCGCGACATGCGCCCAGGCGCGGACTGCCGGCTCTCGGGCCGCAATGCGGTCGAGGCAGGCGCGCAGCAGTGTCTGGGCGCTGAGATGCCCAGCCCGCATCAGCACGCCAGCTTCGGAGGCGCTGAGCGAACTGAGGTCGCGGCTCAGGTTCGTGGTCATGCTGGCGGCCGATGGCCGAAGAGCATCGGCTGGTCATAGGTGCGGACCTTCCAGTCACCCTCGATGACCCGGCCGCCAAAACCGTATTCGATGGCGAAACCAGACGGCGTGAAGGTGTAGAAACTTTGCATATGGTCGTTCGAGTGCTTGCCCATGTCGAGCATCACCGGGTAGCCGGCGTCGCGCACGATGTCGTAGGCGGTACCGATATCATCGAAGCTGCGTGCCTCGATCATGATGTGGTTCAGGTCCCCGCCCTTGAGTGGGCCAAATTCGTTCATGATGGCAAGGGTGTGGTGACGCGGGTTGCAGTGCAGGAAGGTGGCGTCGATCCCGTCCCAGATGATGTAGTCCGATATCTTGAAGCCCAGCATTTCAGTGTAGAATGCCACTGTGGCGGCCGGGTCGGAGGCGCTGAACACGATATGGCCAAGGCCGAGTGTGCCCGTGTTGTAGCCCGAGATCGGGCGCGTGGCGGCAAGTGGCACGTTGCACGCCGAGGGCGCATAGAACAGCTCGGTTTCGAGACCAAGGTTGGGCTCGTGGAAGCGCCAGAGTTCACGCACCCGGCGTTCCAGCTTCAGAGCGTCCGAGCCTTCCGTTACCTCTATGCCGGCGGCACGAAGCTTGCTGACAAGCGCCTGCAACGAGGCCGAGGATTGCATCTCCCAACCGACGCTGCGCAGCTGGTTGCTGGCTGCGGGGTAGAGGCTGAAGCGGTGGTGGAACTCGTCCATCTTGAGGTCCACGGCGCCATCGGCGCGAGGCTTGGGCTCAAGCCCGAAAATGCTGGTGACAAAGCGCAGCCAACCTTCCATGTCGGCGACATCGAGATTGACATAGCCCAGGCTGGAGACGGTCATCTCTGGTTCCTTTTTCATGAAATCAGGTGCTTGCGACGAATTGTTCGGCGAAGATGTTTTCGGGCGAAAGCCCGGCGGCTTCCAGCGCATCCCGAGCCGCGCTCACCATGCCGGGCGGCCCGCAGAGGTAAGCAACACTGGCCGGGTCAATCGGGCCGTCCAGGATCGCGGCCACGGGGTTGCCGACGCGCACGCCATCTTCTGGCGCGCCGCGATCGATGCTGATGCGGGTTTCAAGGCTCGGCATCCAGTGCTGGCGCAACTCCAGCGGCTCGAGATGGAAGAGCCCGTCGCGCGTGGCGCAGCCGAAGCTGAGCACGATCTTTGGTTTGCGGCCGGGGCGAGCGCGGAGCGTGTCTATCATCGAGAGCATTGGCGCCAGGCCTGTGCCACCCGCGACCATCAGGTGTGGTATCGTAGCTGGAGCTGCCCGCAGGAAGAAGCTGCCGTAGGGACCCGAGAGTGAGACAACGTCCTCTGGCCGGGCACGATTGCGCAGCCAGTCCGAGGTCAGGCCATCCGGCAACAGCCGAATGAGCAGCTCGATGCGTGGCAGGTCCGCTACGGTGCTGGCGATCGAGTAGCTGCGCATCGCATCGCTGCCGGGGACCTTGATCTGAATGAACTGGCCGGGCTTGAAATCCAGCCAGAAGCCGTCCGCGAGCTCCAGCTCCAGCCGCACGACATCGCTGGCCAGTTGCTCGATCGTGTTGATGAAGGCCTGCGCCTCTGTGGCCGCGCCAATGCTGGTGCTGCCATAGGGAAGGGTAAAGCTGGCTGGGCCACTTGCTTCGGTGAGACACAGCAGCCGATGCCCGGCGGCCTTTTCGCTGGCGAGCAGCGAGCAACTGCCAGAGCGCATTTCGGCACTGCCTGAGGTGAGCCTGGCGATACAGCTGGTGCAGCTTCCCGAGCGGCACTGGTGCGAGATGCCAACGCCGGCGGCGATTGCGGCATCGAGCACGAGCTCACCCTCCGCCACCTGGAGCACACGCTCCACGCCATCGGAAAAGTGCAGGGCCACGGTATGGACCGCGCCGGAGGAAGCCGGCCCATCGCCACCGGACAGTGGCACCGGGGCGATGGGCCGAGCGATATCAGTCATTGATCTTTTCGACGAAATAGCCCGGCGCCTTACCTTCCGAGAGGCGGCGGTATTTGATGGGCGAGTGCTTGGTGGCGTTTTCCACACCTCGGCCAGGAGGCGCTATGCCGCGGTTCCACCGAGAGGCGATCTTGCGCCAGGTGATCGGCGAGACATCGGTCGACACGAGCTGCTCATTGTCCCAGCCTGTCCCATCGGCGTAAAAATCATGCATGGCTTCGCGAGCATAAAGGTCGCAATCATTAAAACCGTGCAGGCAGAGTGGCAGGAAGACGCGATCGAACCGATATTTGAAGTCTTTTTGTGCCTTTTCGTCCGGGCAAACCTTCACGAGTACTTCCCAATATTCATGGGTATCTTCGGTGATCGGTACATACCATTCATATTGTACGATATGTTCTTCCGGCCAGTTCTCGACCATCAGCACGCCGGGGAGCACGACAGAGGTCCGGTAGAAGCGGCCGTTCAGACCCTCCACCTTGATGTCGAGCATCTTGTTTTCGAGCACCGGGGCCCAGCGATCGGTGAACAGCCACTGCATCATGCCTTTGGGCCCATCCTCATCTTCGATGGGGCTGATGCAATCGTCTGAGGTAGGCAGGATGCCGAGCGGCAGGACCCAGTTCATCGCCTGAACGATGGTATTGTCCTTGTGAACGAGGATATGGGCGTTGTCGAAGCCGTTCTCGCAGGCGATGCGCCAGTTGGTGAACCCGGTGCGATGCATTCCAAGCGCCACGGCATTCTCATCGAGAATGCTGGGGGCGGCGGGCCACAGCGGGTGCGGAAATTCTTCGCTGCGTTCGGGAAAGCGCACTGGCAGATCGTGCGACAGCGGCGGCACATCAGCATCTGGAAAATCATCGGCGCGGACAAACACGAAGATCATCCCGCAGACTTCCTGGACCGGATAGCTGGTGATGCCGGTGGTGCCGATCAGCTTGTCCTCCTCGTTGGCGACGATGGTGACGAGGGTGCCGGTTTCGAGATCGAAGGTGAAGCCATGGTACCAGCAGGTGATGCTCTTCTTGTCGAAGCACATAGGCTTGGCGGACAGGCGGACGCCGCGGTGGATGCACTGGTCCTTGAGCGCAAAGACCTTGCCGTTGACGCGGCGGAGCACGATCGGGATGCCGCAGATCTGGATGCCTTCAACAGCGTCTTCGCCCAACTCTTCGCTGAACAGTGCAGGGTACCAATGGTTGATGAAGCCCCAGGCAGCATCCTTGTAAGGCTGGTACTGGCTTTGCGTCTTGGCGTCGTTGACGCGGCTGTCGCTGATGCCGCCAGTGGCAGTGCGGACACGGCGACGGATCGGTGTGGAATCGTTCATTGTGCCGTCCTTTCCCAAGCTTGTTTTGAAATCTCGTGCTCAGCCGGCCATGAAGGCGCCGACGACGCGGTCATGCTCTTCCGGACGCTCCCACTGTGGCCAGTGCGCGCAACCCTGCATGATGTGCTTCTGCGAGCCCTTGATGATGCTCTCCAGCCGGTCCGCAGCGTCAGTGCCATGGATGGGGTTCTTGTCGGTCCAGAGTACGAGGGTTGGGCAGGCGATCGTCTCGATGTCCGATTCCTGGAAGTAGAACTGATCGATGTTGTCGGCGAACAGCCGCTCGTAATATTCGATGAGGGCATCACGCGTTTCCGGGATGGACCAGAGCGCCATGCGGAGCTGAACCAGCTCCTCGGTCACGCCGCCCAAGGGCATCAGCCACTCAAGGCGGCGGCGAAGCAACTCGACGGTGGGGTTCCTGAGCGCATTCATCGAAGTCTCGCGCAGGGCCGCAAGGTCTCCACCGCCTTCCACGACATGGGCCGGGTCAAGGTGCATGCCCCAGCTGGTGTTCAGGATGAGCTTCGAGGTGCGCTCCGGGTGGTTGATGGCCATGTCGAAGGCAATCCAGCCGCCGAGGGACTCTCCCTCAAAGGCAGCCTTTTCGATGCCGAGGTGGTCCATGAGGTCGATGACCTGATCGGTAAACTGGTGTAGCCAATGGCCCTGCTCGGTGGGCCCCTTGTCGGAATAGGCTGGACGGGAAGACATGCCGTGCCAGATGAAATCGATGGCGATCGGCCGGCAGAACTTGGACAGCTCGATCATGTTGCGCGAATAGGTTTCGGCATGGCCGCCGCCACCGTGGAGCAGGAACAGCGCCGGCTTGTCATTATCCACCATTATGGCGCGGGTGCGGTAGCGGCCGGTATCGAAGAACCGCGTTTCGGTACCCAGCAAGTCGATATGGATCGAAGACATTTTGTTGTGCTCCTGCCGGGCTGCTAACGCTATGCGGCAATTCTATTGAAGTCCAATTGAAAGTCTATTTTTAAGTCCGCAGTCAGCCGCGACGCGTGATCGCGCCGCGGCTGATGCCGTCTTTTCAGCTCAGAACTTGTAGCCGGCAGTAACGCTCCACCAGCGCGGACGACCGTAGCTCTCCTCGTTGCAGCCGCAGAGCGTGGCGAGGTTGAAGCCGATGTTGGCGTAGCGCTTGTCGAAGATGTTCTGAACGCCAGCCGCCAGAGAAAGGCCGCCATCTTCCTGCTGCCAGGACACGTTGCCGTTGAACACCCAGTAGCCGGGCAGCTTGTCCGCCTGGAAGTTGCGGACGTTGTGGAAGATGCTCGACTGGTAGCTGCCGTCTGCCGCAAGGCGGAGATGGCCGCCGGCGATCGCGGTCGGGATGCGGTAGGTCAGGCGGCCGCTCAACTGTGTTTCGGGCGCAAAGGTCGGCTTGACGTCACGGAACACGCCGGGGGCAATCTGCAGGTTCTTGATCTTGGCATCAAAGGCCGAGACGCCGATTGCAGCCTGGAAGCCCTCGAAGAGTTCGGCCGACAGATCCGCTTCGAAGCCATAGGTCCGGGCATCCCGATTCTGCACAAAGCCCGAAACATTGGAGAAAGTGAAGGCCTGGTAGTCCTTGTAATCATAGTAATAAGCCGCGGCGTTGAAGAGCACGTTGCTGGCGATCGTGGCCTTGAAGCCGCCTTCGTAGGACATCAGCTTCTCGGGCTTGTAGGGGATGTCTCCTGGCGCCAGCGGCGGCGAGCCATCTGGCAGCAGGGCGTTGTAGCTGCCGCCCTTCACGCCGCGGTTGACACCAACATAGACCAGCAGGTCATCATTCGGGCGATACTCAAGCTGCACTTTGCCGGCGAACAAAGTGGAGGTTCGATCGTTGCTGAAGCTGGGTTGCAGCGGGAAAAATGGCGTGCCTGCGGTGTCAAGCCGTTGGTCGTTGGCGTTGGCATAAGCGTTCGACTGGAAATCGTACGATTGCTTCTCGCTGATTATGCGGGCGCCCACGACGACGGTGAACTGCTCCGACACCTTGTATTCCATCTGGCCGAATGCCGAGATCGACTTGGTGCGCAGCTGGAACTCGTTGGCAAGGTCGATGCCGTTGGTGACAGCGCCGAACAGGCCAGAGAAGAACGAGCGGGGCAGCGCCATGAAGCCGTTGGCGGTGTCGGAATCGATGTCGAGATAATAGCCGCCGACGGTCCAGTTCAGAGTGTCGGTACGGCCGTTCAGGCGTAATTCCTGCGAGATCGAACGCGTGTTGTTGCGCGAGCCGAAGGATACCAGGTTGATCGGGCTGGCATCGACATCGATGGCAAAGTCCTTCTTCAACCGCTTGAAATCGGTAATCGATGTCAGTTCGAAGTTGCCGAAATCATAGTTGATGTGCAGCGCGGTATTGTAGCTGCGGGTATGGTTGAGGTCCTCGAAAGCGAAGTCCTTGGAGACGACCAGATCCTTGGCATCAGGCGCGACGAAACCGAAGAAATCGGCGCCCGGAGCGCGCGTGATCGGGCCGCCAAAGGCGCCTGGGACATTCTCGCCGTTCGGGCCGATGGCCGTGCGCGTTTCCGTGGCCGAAGCATAGATCGCGTCGACAACGCGGCCTTGGGCATCAATGACCGGAACAGTCGCGCGCGAGGTGAACGGTGCTTCCGAAAGGTTCTGGCGGCTGTATGAGCCGGTAAGGCGCACGGTAAGCGGGGAGCCTTCTGGGGCATATTGCAGTTGCAGGCGGGCGGAAAGCGTGTCGTCATTCCAAACGTCTTCGCAGCAGGGAGAGATCGGCGCGCCAAGACCGAGCGGCGCACCGGCTACAACGCCGGCCGGATAGATGTTCTTCATGATCGGATCATGGCCGTTGTAATAGATCGAGGCGCGAGCCGAGAGGCCACCGCCGAGCGGGCCACCGATAGCGGCTTCCAGACGGGTCTGGTTGAAGCGGCCATAGGTTCCTTCGATAAAGCCTTCGACCTGCTCAGTAGGCTTGCGGACCACGAAGTGGACAAGACCGCCCGTGGCGTTGCGGCCGAAAAGCGTGCCCTGCGGACCCTTGAGGATTTCGACGCGTTCGATATCGAAAGCGCCGAAGTTCTGGCCCTGAAGGTTCGGAATATAGGTTTCGTCGACATATACAGCGACAGGCGCCTCGATGCCGTCGTTGAAGTCATTCTGCGTGACGCCGCGAATGGTGAACTGCGAGTTCTGGCCACCGATGCTGCCGGAAACGGCGACACCCGGTGTCAGCCGCGCCACGTCGATGGAGTTGACGACGCCGGCAGCCTTGAGCTGCTCGCCACTGAAGGCCGCGACAGAAATGCCTACGTCCTGCAGGTTCTGCTGCCGGCGCTGCGCCGTCACGACGATTTCGTCCATGATGCCGCCGGTGTTCTCGTTGGCCGGCTCAGCTGTCTGTGCATTTGCCAGGTGCGGCGTTGCCAGCGCGGCCAGCATGGCCAGCGACGTTCCGATCTTCAGTGCCGAACGCATGTTCATGAATATCCCCTTACGATCGCCTGCAAACGGTGTTCGGGCTTTGCCCTGTATGACGCTTGCTCGGCTAATGTCCCCACCGTGCAATGGTGCTGCCACTGCACTGTGCCTCCCTTGTCCGCGCATTGGCTTCTAAGCATCTGGATGCGTCGACGGCCCGGCAACTGACAGAACGAAACATGTGCTTGCGGCGGGCATCGTGTCAAAATCTCATCATGCCTCGGTTCTCATCATGCGAGATTGACGCCCTGCGTGATGAGGAATAGCATTTTTAATTATCAATTGGACTTCCCTTGAAATTCGATTGATGCAAGCCTTGCTTCCAGTTGGGCGAGGCAGCGCGTGCCCTCGCTTTGGGCACGGGAGAGGGCAGGAACAATATCGTTATGGCGACTCCGCGAATCCAATCGGTCGATCGAGCCTTTGCGCTGCTCCAGCAACTCGCCAAGCCGGGCAGTGCCAGCAGCCTGCCGGTGATGGCCGAGCGGTCGGGGTTGAGCGTGGCGACCGCACATCGCCTGCTCGCGACGCTGGAATCGATTGGCGCTGTCATTCGCACGGGCTCAGGGGGATACCGCATCGGCATGGGGCTGCATGAGCTCACCCGTGGCTCGTGCCGGGAAGAGTTGCTGGTGGCGGCGGTGCAGCCGGTGCTCGCCAAGCTGGCCCGCACCATCGGCCTCACCCTCCACGCCGGGGTCATGAGCAGCGACCAGATGGTCACTTACATCGCCAAGCAGGCAGCGCGGAACAGCTACCAGGTGCCGACTCGTATCGGGAGCCAACTCGAGGCCTATTGCTCAGGCATCGGCAAGGTGTTGCTGGCCAGCATGGAGGAGGCGGAGCAGCATGCTTATCTCGTCGATGCGCCGTTCGTGATGTTGACCCCCAACACCGTGACGGATCCGCAACTGCTGAAGGCTGAACTCGCGGAGGCCAAGGTGCGCGGCTACGCCATCGACAATTGCGAAATCTATGCGGACCTGCGTTGCGTTGCGGTGCCGATCCACGATGCGGACGGCGGAGTCATCGCCGCCTTGTCCTGCTCCGGTGCTACCGATGTGGTGACCTTCGAGGCGATTCCGGGGTTGGTCAGCGAACTGCGCGCCGCGTCCGCTGCCGTCCACGCCAAGCTTTTTCCAGCCAGCAATTTCCGGCTTCAGTGAGGACGCAATGACAAGAATTCTAATGATCATGCCGGTTCCGCTGCCCAAAGAGGCCCTTGAAGGCTTTGCCGCGCAGATTCCGCCCCATCTCATCAGGGCAGGCATGACCATTGATTTTACCGGCGTGCGAAACGGCACCACGGTGCTGGACTCGCTTTATGAGGCGACGCTGGCCGATGCCTTCTGCCTCGAAGCCGGGCTGTCCGCCGAGGAACAGGGCTATGATGCAGTGTGCATCAACACGATGAGCGACAGCGGGTTGAACGCGTTGCGCTCGCGCCTGACGATCCCGGTTGTTGGCACCGGGCGCGCTTCGTTCTTGCTCGCAGCCGACTTGGGCAAGCGCTTCTCGGTCATCAGCATGTGGCCGCAATGGAACTGGATTTATGACAAATTGCGCAGCGAGACAGGGGTCGGCGACAAGCTCGCCTCGGTGCGCAATATCGGCGTGCGGCCGGATACGCACGAACTGCTCGCCGGCAAGGAGGATTTTGTCTTCGCTGCGCTGGAAAAAGCCTGTCACCAGGCGATCGAGGAAGATGGCGCAGAGGTGCTGATCCTCGGGTCCACGACGATGCACCAATCCCATGGCTATCTCGCTCCGCGCCTGCCGGTGCCTTTGATCAACCCCGGTCTTGTCGCCTTCAAGCAGTGCGAGATGCTGCTGGATCTTGGTCTGTCCCACAGCAAGCGCACCTATGCCTCGCCAGAAAATCCGGCGGACGCAGTGCTGCGCCATGTTCCCTCAGTGTTCTGAACGAGTTGATTTTCGCTCCCACAATTTTTGAATTGAGAGACGCATCATGACAGCCAAGCCAAACCGCATGTTCCGCAAGAATCATTTCAAGCTCGGGACCTTCGCCTCCAACTGCTCAGGCGGCATGTCGGTAACGAAAATCCCGACGCGGTGGGATGCCAGTTGGGAAAACAACCTGAAGCTGGGCCGGCTGCTCGACGACGCTGGCGTGGACTTCATGCTGCCGATCGCCCGATGGATTGGTTATGGTGGCGAGACCAACTTTCACGGCAGCGTGCTGGAAACGATGACCTGGGCGGCGGGGCTGCTGGCGTTGACCGAGCGGATTACCGTTATCGCGACCACGCACACTTCGGCAAACCACCCCGTGGTGGTCGCCAAACAAATAGCCACCATGGACCAGATCAGCAACGGTCGCGCCGGGCTGAACATCGTCGCAGGCTGGAACAAGCCGGAGTATGAAGCACTTGGCTTGAGCCTGCCGGACGATCACGAGACGCGCTATGGCTATGCTCAGGAGTGGTTCGAAATCATCCGCAAGCTCTGGAGCGATTCCGGAACGTTCGATTGGGAAGGCCAGTATTTCCATTTGAAGGGCGTCCATTCAGACCCCAAACCAGTCTCGAAGATGCCGCCGATCCTCAATGCCGCCGGTTCTGGCCAGGGGCGTGATTTTGCGACGCGTAACGCCAACTTCCTGTTCACTCCGGCTATCGACCTGGCGCGCTCAAAGGAAGAGATTGTCGAGCTCAACGAATTGGCTGACAGCAAGAAGCGCGATGTTGATGTGCTGACCTTTTCACACGTCGTCTGCCGGCCGAGCGAGGCAGAGGCCAAGGCGTTTGTTGAGACTTTTACCGGCATCAACAGCGATTGGGCGGCAGTGGAAAATCTCGTCGCGCTGCAATTTGCTCACGCCCAGAGTTTTCCGCATGACTTGCTGGCGTTGATCAAGGATCGGATGGCGATGGGCCATGGCGGCTATCCGCTCATCGGCACCCCTGAGCAGGTGGCCGACGGCATCTGCCTGCTGGCTGATACCGGCTTTGGCGGCACGACGCTGTCATTCGTCGATTATGTCGAGGAGTTTCCATATTTCCGGGACAATGTGCTGCCAATTCTGGAAGCGCGCGGGCTCCGGCTGGGGGATTGAGGCAGAGCGGCGTGCAGCACTGGCTGCTTCCCGCATGGTGAGAGTGACGATTTGGGGTGCCGAAGGCTCGCCGCTATCACCTTGAGTGCCTGAACAGGAGCCAGATCATGACGTTGACCGATTCCAATACCAGCCGTTTCGCAACGGTCGATGGCCTCAAGATTCATTACCACGACGCTGGCAGCGGCTTTCCGGTTATCTTTATTCATGGTGGCGGCCCGGGCGCTTCCGGCTGGAGCAACTTCAACCGAAACATCCAGGCGTTTGCCGCAAACTGGCGCGTGATCATCATTGATCTGCCAGGCTTTGGCCAGTCGGACCATAAGGTGCCGGTCGATGGCGTGTTTGCCTCTTATGCTGAGACGACCATCGGCCTGATGAACGTACTCGGGCTGGAAAAGGCCCATATCGTCGGCAATTCGCTGGGTGGCGGCACCGCCCTCATGATGGCCATCAAGCACCCGGATCGGGTGCAGGGCATCGTGATGATGGGCACGGCAGGCAGTCTGCCGGTGTTCGGTCTTTTCCCGAGCGAAGGCCAGCGCAAGCTTTCGGCCTTTTACGAAGGCGAGGGCGGTCCGACGATCGAGAAGCTGCGTGATTTCATTCACTCGCTCGTGTTCGATCCGAGCATGGTCAGCGAAGCGATGCTGCAGCAGCGCTTCGAAGTGGCGACGCGCCCGGAGGTCATCGCGAACCCACCGCTCAAGTTCAAGGGCGGCAAGCCTTTTGAGGATCTCTGGAGCCTCGACCTGCGTAGCGTGCAGCATCAGATCATGCTGGTGAATGGTCGGGAAGACCGGGTGACCCCCGTTGATGCGAACTTCCTGCTGCTCAAGTTGCTGCCGAACGCACGGCTTTATGTGATCCCGCAATGTGGGCATTGGGCGCAGTGGGAGAAGCCGGTCGAGTTCAACGCGACAGTCCACAACTTCCTGCAGCTCAGCAACTAGACAACGGGCTGCTACGTACCGGAAATGCGGCCCCGGCTTCGGCCGGGGCCTTTTTCTTGTGGCGCTTAACGCCTAGCCGGCGTTTTCGCGCGCCTGGCGAAGGTCCAGCGCTACATCGACGATCATGTCCTCCTGTCCGCCGACCATGCGGCGGCGGCCCAACTCCACCAGGATGTCGCGCGTGTCGATGCCATAGTCCTCGCTGGCCTTTTCGGCGTGGCGCAAAAAGCTGGAATAGACCCCGGCATAGCCAAGGCTGAGCGTCTCGCGGTCTACCCGTACCGGGCGGTCCTGCAGGGGGCGCACCAGCGTCTCGGCCGCATCCATCAGTTTGTAAAGATCGCAGCCGTGCTTCCAACCCTTGCGCTCGATGGCTGCGATAAAGACTTCCAGCGGGGCATTGCCGGCTCCGGCTCCCATGCCGGCGAGGCTGGCATCGACGCGGATTGCGCCGGCCTGCACGCCCACTATGGAGTTGGCTACGCCGAGCGAGAGATTGTGATGGGCATGAATGCCGCGCTCTGTCTCGGGCTTGAGCAACCTATCATAGGCTTCGCAGCGGGCTCGATAGCCATCCATATCGAGGGCGCCGCCGCTGTCGGTCACATAGATGCAGGTTGCTCCATAGCTTTCCATCAGCTTTGCCTGCGATGCGAGTGCTTCCGGCTCGATCATGTGGCCCATCATCAAAAAGCCGACTGTGTCCATCCCCAGGTCGCGTGCTGCCATGATGTGCTGGCGCGACACGTCAGCCTCTGTGCAGTGGGTGGCGACGCGCACTGAACGCACGCCGAGTGAATAGGCGTGCTTCAAGTCTTCCACCGTGCCGATGCCTGGCAGCAGCAGAGTCGTGAGCCGTGCCGTTTTCACCACATCGGCTACAGCTTCGATCCACTCGGCATCAGTATGGGCGCCAAAGCCATAGTTGAAGCTGGAGCCGTTGAGGCCGTCGCCATGCGCGATCTCGATGGCGTCGACACCGCCTTCATCCAGCGCACGAGCAATGGTGCGGACATGGTCAAGGCCATATTGGTGGCGGATGGCGTGCATGCCGTCCCGCAGCGTGACGTCCTGGATGTAGAGCTTGGTGGCGGTGGGGTCGAAGGCCATCAGACGGTCTCGCGCTGGAGTTGGCGGGCGGCGATCGTTTCTGCCGTGCGGAGTGCCGCAGACGTCATGATATCGAGATTTCCGGCATAGGCGGGCAGATAGTGGCCGGCGCCCTCCACCTCTAGGAAGACGCTGGTCTTGATGCCCTCGAAGCTGCCCAGCCCCGGGATGCGCGCCGGGTTGTTGGATCCGAAGCGCTCGAACTGGACCTGCTGCTTGAGCCGGTAGCCAGGCACATAGGCACTTACCTTGGCAATCATGGCGGTGACGGCCGCTTCGATCCGGGCCTCATCTGCGCCAGAGGAGAGGGTGAACACCGTATCGCGCATGATCATCGGAGGCTCGGCGGGATTGAGGATGATGATTGCCTTGCCGCGCGCCGCACCGCCAACCTTCTCGATGGCGTGCGAGGTCGTTTCGGTGAATTCATCAATATTGGCGCGGGTGCCGGGGCCTGCAGATTTGGATGCGATGGAGGCGACGATCTCGGCATAATGCACTGTGGCGACACTGGAGACTGCAGCTACAATGGGGATGGTCGCTTGCCCGCCGCAGGTCACCATGTTGACGTTCTGAGCCGTCAAGTGATCCTCACCATTGACGACGGGCACGACGAACGGGCCGATCGCGGCAGGCGTCAGGTCGATCATCACCTTGCCGGCGGCAGCAGCAACGGCGTTGTGCTCGGCATGGGCATAGGCCGACGTGGCATCGAAGATGATGCGGATGTCCGGCCAGCAAGGCAGCGCCTGCAAACCGGACATGCCATCGGAGGTGGTGGCAACGCCCATGCCGGCGGCACGCTTGAGGCCGTCCGATGCGGGATCTATGCCGACCATCGCAGCCATTTCGAGAAGTGGTGAGAGGCGGAGGATCTTGATCATCAGATCCGTGCCGATGTTGCCCGAACCGATGATGGCGACCTTGATGCGGGGTGTGCTCATGCTGCCGTTCCGACGGTGAAGTGACAGGAGCCAAGCCCGCCGACACTGGCGCGTACGACATCGCCGGGTTTGATGGCGACCATGGGCCCGAGCGCTCCGGTGAGGATGACATCTCCGGCATTGAGGGTTTCGCCTGCTGCCAAAAGTGTGCGCACGAGCCAGAGCGCCGCGTTGAGCGGGTGACCCAGGCAGGCAGCACCGGCGCCGACTGAAACGATTTCGCCGTTGATTTCCAGCGCCATGCCGCAGGTGAACAGGTCCAGACCTTCCAGTTTCCTTGGCTCGGTGCCGAGGACGAAAAAGGCGGAAGAACCATTGTCCGCAACGGTATCGGCAAAGCTGATCTTCCAATCGGCAATGCGGCTGTCGACAATCTCTATAGCCGGCACCACGTAATCTATCGCCGCCATCAGTTCTTCACGCGTCGTAATCGGGTTGCTGATGCTGCGGCTGAGCACCATCGCGACTTCCGCTTCAGCCTTGGGTTGCAGCACGCTTGCTGCGGCAAGTATGCCGCCATCCGCAATCTGCATGTCATCGAAAAGCACGCCGAAATCTGGCTGGTCGACGCCGAGCTGGATCTGCACGGCCTTTGCCGTCAGCCCGATCTTGCGGCCGATGATGCGGCGGCCTTGGCCCTGCCAGAAGCGCGTATTGAGGGCCTGCACGGCATAAGCCCCAGCAGCATCGTCCGTTGCCAGGCCATCGCGCAGCGGCGGCACAGCGCCGGTCCGATAAGCCTCGCGCAGTCGTTTCGCCAACGCGTCGTGATCGGGGATTGCCATGCAGGACCTTTCCTCTGCTCTTGTACCGGACCTATCGATAGCAAGGCGGCAACGCCAATATCACCACGGTCATCTTGCTCACATAGTGAGAGATGAAATGGTCGAAGCCTCGGTTCAGTGACAGCGCGGATTGCTTCAGTCCATCGATGTGCAGCGTGGCGCTCGCCCTGCCGCCAGAACGACGACGGGCCCAGTCAGCAATGCCGGATCGAGGCTGTAGCCCGTGGCGAGGTCTCTAGTATGGCGATTACGTCTATGTATGCCTGGATACGATCGGCGATAGCGCAGAACATGCGGGCGTATTCGGCTGGCTTGGTCGCGCATGAGCAGGGAAAGGCCGCACGTCGGATACAGGCTTGCACCAGCCGGTGCTTGTGGCAGAGGCGGGCTAGACACATCGTCTCAAGGCCGCCCGGCGGCGCCAGACGGAAAGCGAGGATACTCATGGCCAGCCCGATTTTGCGGGAGAAGCTTGCTGCGGGGGCGTTTTTTGTCGTGCCCGGCGTGCAGGACATGATTGCCGCCGTCATCGCGGACCGGGTGGGTTTCGATATTCTCTATGGCACCGGCTATTGGCTCACGGCCTCTGCCTATGGGCTGCCCGATGCCGGCATCGCCAGCTACACCCAGATGGTGGACCGCATGGCAACGCTGGCGCGCACCAGCAAGGCGGCGATCATCGCTGATGCCGATACGGGTTATGGCGGGTTGCTCAACGTCCATCACACGGTGCGCGGTTATGCGGCAGCCGGGGTGACGGCGGTGCAACTGGAGGACCAGGAGTTCCCCAAGAAATGCGGCCACACACCCTACAAGCGGCTGATCCCGGCCGAGGACATGGCGCAGAAGCTGCGCGTGGCCTGCGAGGCGCGTGAGGGCGACGAGAACCTGCTGATCATCGCGCGCTCGGATGCGCGGCAGAGCGAGGGGCTGGACGGGATGCTGCGCCGGCTGGAAGCATACGCCAAGGCGGGCGCGGACGTGCTGTTCCCCGAGGCGCTCGAAAGCGAGGCCGAGATGCGCGCAGTCTGCGAGGCGTTTGAGTTGCCGGTGATGGCCAATATGTCCAATGGTGGGGTGACACCAGTGCCGCAGGCGGATGTGCTCGCCGATATCGGCTTTGCCTTTGCCATCTACCCTGCATTGACCAGCCTGGTCGCGGCCCATGCCATGGAGAAGGCGCTGACCGACCTGAAGCACAAGGGCCTGGGCCAGCCAGCAGAGATTTTTGACTTCAAGACGTTTTGCAGCCTTATCGGCTTTGAGGACGTCTGGGCGTTCGAGAAAAAATGGGGAGCTGCCGAGAAATGAGCATGGAGATCACGGCAGCCGTTCTGCGCCAGAGCGGCGACCAGCCACGCCCCTATGCGACATCAGCGCCGCTGGAGATTGCGGCGCTGACGCTGGCGGCACCAAAGCCCGGCGAACTGCTGGTTCGGATCGATGCAGCGGGCATCTGCCATTCCGATCTTTCGGTCATCAATGGAGACAGGCCGCGCCCCATGCCGATGGCGCTTGGCCACGAAGCTGCTGCCACGGTGCTGGGGCTTGGCGATTCGGCGGATAGCCATTTCGCCGTGGGAGACCGGGTGGTGTTGGTGTTCCTGCCATCGTGCGGCGAGTGTGTCGCCTGCGCCTCCGGAGAGGGGTATCTGTGCGCCACGGCAGCGGCTGCCAATGGGGAAGGGCGGCTGATGCGTGGTGGGCGGCGGCTCTCGGAATGTGGCCATGAGGTGCATCATCATCTCGGCGTTTCGGCCTTTGCCAGCCATGCCGTGATTGACCGACGCTCTGCGGTGAAGGTGGATGCCGATATTCCGCCGGAAACAGCGGCGCTGTTCGGCTGCGCGGTCCTGACAGGCGTCGGCGCGGTGATGAACTCGGCCAAGGTGCGGCCGGGCGAGAGCGTGCTGGTCTATGGGCTTGGCGGTGTCGGCTTGGCGGCCGTGCTCGGCGCGCTGGCGTCCGGCGCCGAGCCGGTGACGGCGATCGATCCTTCGCCCGAAAAGCGGGCTCTGGCCCTGGCGCTGGGCGCAGCGGCGGCTGTCGCCCCGGAGGATGCCGGGAGTTTGCCGAAAACCGATGTGGTGATCGAGACTGTCGGCAAGGCCGATGTGCTGGCCTTGGCCTATGGCGCGGCGCGGCGCGGCGGACGGATCGTGACGGTGGGCCTGCCGAACCCTGCGGCAAAGCTGGAGATATCGGCACTGTCGCTGGTGGCGGACGGCAAGACGCTGATGGGCAGCTACATGGGCTCGGCGATCCCGATGCGGGATATTCCGCGCTATGTGGCGTTGTGGCGTGCCGGCAAGCTACCGGTGGAGCGGCTGCTGACCTCGGTAAGCCCGCTTTCGGATATCAACACTCTGCTCGACAGGCTGGCCGATGGAGATGCTATCCGGCAGATCGTCAAGCCCTGAGGCTGGGCGTCGCTAGATGGCGACCGTCCGGCAATCATAGTCGAAAAGCCCTATCGATTCCTCGTCGCGCATCGTCCCGAGCCCGAACAGGTCACTGTCCTGGCCCTGCATCCTGTCCGCATTGGCGTTTGATTCCGCCTGGATGAAGGTCGTGCGCTCGTGGCGCGCCGCGACATAGCGGCGGAGCCCGGCCTCCGGTGTGTCTGATGCTGCCAGCGCCCGTGACAACACCACTGCATCCTCGATGGCACAGGCAGCGCCATGGCCGAGAAACGGCGTCATTGCATGCGCCGCGTCGCCGAGCAGGGTGATGCGGCCCTCCAGGTTCCAGTCGCTGAGCGGCTTGCGGGCGTTGATCGCCCATTTGAAGATGGGGCCGGTGGCGGCGGCGCGGATCATGGCCTGTGCGTCCTCGCACCAGCCTTCATAGGTTGCGGCGAGGTCTTCCGGCGTGGCGGGCAGGCTCCAGCCGTCCTCGGTCCAGCCGGGCTGGCGGGCAAAGAACACCATGTTGAGCAGTGAGCCACCACGCACTGGGTAGCGGGTGATCATGCGGCCGGGACCAATGTGGATGCCGGGAAAGCTCGCCAGATCGGCCAGTGCGCCTTCGACAGGGGCCAGTGCCCGCCACGCGACATGGCCGGTGAAATGCGCCTGCACCGCCTCGAAGCGCTGGCGAACGACGGATTTCAGTCCATCGGCTCCAACCAGCACATCGCCTTCGATACGCCGGCCATCATGGAGGATGACGCTGGTACCCTCGGTGCGCGCAGCAGCGGCGTTGGTCTGCAGATCGACGCCGGCGGCTCGTGCCGCTTCAACCAGAATCCGGTGCAGGTCGGCCCGGTGGATGTAAACATAGGGCGCGCCGTATTTTTCGCGTTGGCCGGTGCGCTCCATGGTGACGAGCGTGCGCCCATCCTGCCAGTGCTGGACGCGCTGGCGGCTGGGCTCGACACCGGCAGCGGCGACCTTTTCACAAACGCCGATATGATCGAGGCCCTTCATGGCGTTGGGTGAAAGCGTCACCCCGGCGCCGATCTCGCCAAACACGGGCGCGGCTTCGAGCAATGTGACGGGAAAGCCGGCCTGGGCCAGCGCTGTCGCAGCCGTCATGCCGCCGATGCCGCCGCCGACGACGGTGATCCGCTCGTTGCGCGTCATTTTGCTGTCTCCGGGCCCAGTCTCAGCTGGTGGCGATTTCGGCGATGGTCGCCTGGTAGCGCTCGTCGCTGTCGGCTGCAGCGGCCTCACTGGCATCCTTGCGCATCAGGTAGAAAAGCCGCTCCATGAAATCCTGCCGCCAGGCTTCACGGGCTTCCAGCGCCGCCTGATCAAGCGCCAGCGTTTCGATGCCGGCGGCCAGGTCGAGGCCATGGGCCTTGGCGACGCGCTCGCTGGAATCCAGCCGATCGTGGATCACGGAAATCTCGTTGGCCAGCACCATGATCATCGACATGGCCTGGTCCATGCCAGGGGCCTCGTAAAATGCCGGGCGCTTGCCCTTTGCATCTTTCACGACGTGCGGGCGGTCTGCGGTGTCCATCATCAGGCGGCTTTCTGGTGGGCGCTGGCGGCTGCTTTGTGGGCGATGAGCACTTCCCAGCCGCCGCCCGGCGCATATTCGCCAGCAGTGAACTCCCGCTCGGCAACGGCGGTGGCAGCATCCTCGCTGTAGCCGCCGGCAGCCTGTGCCGCGAACTCCATGACGGCCATTGGCGCAGTATCGAAACGCACCTCGGCAGGATCAAAGCCAGCGGCCTTGGCGAGCGCCGGCTGGTCCAGCTCGCGCATGGCGCCCCAGAACGGCTCGTTGTTGTACCAGGTCTCATTGTCGAGAATGAACTGAGTGAACGGGTCCATCAGGTTGAACGGCGGCAGATCGGCGTGGATCATGTAGCCACCCGGTGCGAGCAGGCGCTCGCACTCCTTGAAGATGCGCGGCATGGCCTTGCCGCTGGTCTCGTGCAGCAGGATATGGCTGACAACAAGATCGAAATAGCCATCGGGAAAGCGGGTTTCCTCGGCGTTCATCTGGGCGAAATTGACCTCAAGGCCGAGCCCCGCCGCGCGGGCATGGGCATAGCGCACCTGCGGCGCTGCAACATCGATGCCCCAGACTTCCGCATCCGGGAACATCTCCTTGAAGGGCAGGGTGGAGTGGCCGACGGTGCAGCCCATGTCGAGAATGCGCCGGGGCTGGAAGCCCTTCAGGTTGCGCTTCACATAGTTGCAGACCGACCGGCCCATGTCGTCGTTATAAGGCCCCATATAGCCCATGGCGTAGAGATACACGCCGCGGTCGTAGAGCACGCCGGTGGAGACATCGTCCTTGGTCACCTCGGTCGCGTAGCCGCCCGGCATGCAATGGATATCCAGCGCCGTCACATAGCGTGGCGTCTCGAAGCTGGCAGGAATATCGAGCACGGCCGTGGTGCTGGCGGAAAGCTCGCGCGCCTTCTCGATCAGCTCGGGCAGCTCGCGGTCCACCGATATGTTGGTTGCCTCCCAGAGCAGCTCCTGGGCGATGCGATTGGCAGCAGCGTAGTGCTGGAAATACAGCTCGCGAACCATGCCGGCGCGAATATCTCGCCTGTCAGCCGGTGGGCGACCGTTTGCCTTCTCAAAGGCCTTGGAAACCCGGCTGGCGTAAACCGGGCCGAGACCTGGCAGCAGCTTGCCCTGGATGAAGCCCTTGAAGCTCTTGGCGAACTCCTGCCGTGCAGCTTCATCATGGGTCATCTTGGGCAGCATCGGGTGCGATGCCTGCTGGAAGGTGTTGAGCATGGCGGCGACTCCCTGGTGCCTGATACGCTCAAGCATCACGTCCCCGCCATTTTATGCAAGCCAGCCCGCCGGCATTTATCCGGCTGATGGACAGCAACGTGCGACTTATGGCGCAACTGGCGGTTGCCGCAGAGCGTGGTTGCGGATGGGGAATTGAAGATGCCAGATGCAAGCGCCGTGACGATGCCCGGAGCTGCTTCCGAGCGGGGTCGGCTCAGCCTTGTCGCGCAGATCGGCTATGGCGTGGGGCAGGTGGCGGGGCAGGTGTTCCGTGACGTGCCGACGCTGCTGTTGCTGTTTTTCATGACAACAGTGCTCGGCATTTCTCCGGCGATCGCCGGCGCCACCATTTTCGTGCCCAAGCTGGTGATGGGCGTGGGGTGCGACATGCTGGTGGGCGTGCTCTCGGACCGCTGGCGGGAGCGCATCCACAGGCGCTGGTGGCTGCTGGCGGGAGCGGTGGGCGCGCCGCTGGCTTTGGTTCTGCTATTCCATGTGCCGGAAGGTTCGACGGCGCTTCGCGTCGGGTATGTTGGGGCGATGTTCAGCCTCTACATGGCGGTGTTTGCCAGTTTTTCGGTGCCCTATCTGGCGATTGCGGGCGAACTGACGGCGGATGCCGGGCAGCGCAGCGTGCTGATGGCCTGGCGGCTGGTGTTTACTGCTGTCGGCGTGCTCACTTCTGGGGCGCTTGCCCCGGCGATCATCGAGGCCAATGGCGGCGCCCAGCCAGCCTATGAGACGATGGCGATGGTGCTGGCTGTGATTTGCCCGGTGGCACTCCTCATTGCCTTTTTCGGCGCCGGCCATGCCGCCCGGCAGAGCGCACAGGCGCCTAGCACGGCAACCCGTGTTCGGCTCAGCCCGCGCGAGGCGCTGGCAGTGCTGCTGGCGCCGCGCTTTTCGTTGCTGCTTGGTGCCAATCTCGTCCAGCTCATCGGCTCCGGGATGGCCTTTGCCTCGTTTCTCTATTTCCTGAGCTACAACATGGCGCGTGCCGATGCCTTTCAGATCATCGGCGGCGTGACTGTGGTTTCGTGTCTGGGCATCGTGGTGGCGCAGCCCATGTGGTTGGGGCTCGCGGCACGGTTGGGCAAGCGCCACGCCTATGTTTGCGCGACGGCAGTCTATAGCGTGATGTATGTGATCTGGGCGTTCTCGGCGCATTGGGGAATAACAGCGGCTTATGCGATCGCCTTTTTAGCCGCCATCGGCAACTCGGGTTGGGCGATGCTGGGCTTCTCGATGATGTCCGACATCGCTGCCGAGGATGAGCGCCACGCCGGCCTGTATGCCGCCGCCTGGGTCGCCACCGACAAGATATCCTTTGCGCTGGGCGGCACGCTGTTGCTCGGGCTGCTGCTTTCGGCCTTTGGCTTTGATTCCGCCCGCGCCGTCGCTGGCCTGCCGCAATCGGACATGGCGCTGACCGGCGTGATGATCGGCTTTGGCTTGATGCCGGCGGCGCTCAACGCCATCGGCGCGTTCATTCTTGCGCGCTGGGGACGCAACTGACGCGAGCGCAGGGCGTTCAGGCGACCTTGATCAGCACCTTGCCGACGTGGCTTCCCGACTTGAGATAGCGGTAGGCCTGAGGAGCCTCATCGAAGCTGAAAGTCTTGTCGATGACTGGCTGGAGGCCGTTGGCGGCCACGGCCGATAGCAGCCGAGTGAGCATGGCGCGGCTGCCCTCGGCGATGCCGCGCAGCGTCAGGTTCTTGCCGATGATGCTGCCGTAGTTGGGCAGGCCCGGACTGTCTGTGCCGGCGAGAAAGCCGATGATGGCCAGCCGTGCGTTGGGGGCTGCGGCAGCGATCGACTGGCTCAGAGTCGATTGCCCGCCGGTTTCCACAATGATGTCCGCGCCCGCCCCGCTGTTGGCAGCCGAAAGGGCGGCGGCCCAATCCGGGGTCGTATTGTAGTTGATGGTGATGTCGGCACCCAGCGAGCGGGCCAGGGCCAGCTTTTCGTCGCTCGACGAGGTGATGGCAACGCGCGCGCCGTGCATCTTGGCGATCTGCAGCGCAAAGATCGAAACTCCGCCTGTGCCGAGCGCCAGCACCAGGTCTCCAGCCTTGATCTTGCCAACTTCCACCAGCGCGTGCCAGGCGGTTAGGGCCGAGGAGGCCAGCGGCGCTGCCTGAATATCCGAGACACCATCCGGCACCTTGATCAGCGCGGCGGCTGGAATGCGCACCTGCTCTGCCAGCCAACCATCATGCGTGATGCCGATATCGGTGCCAAACGCCGCGGGCGAGAAATCTCCATCGAGCCAGGTGACGAAATGCGGGCAGATGACCCGGTCTCCCGGCTTCACGTTCATCACACCCTCGCCAACGGCGACAACCTCGCCGACGCCTTCCGAAACCGGGATGCGATCCTCCGGCCGGCGAGCGCCATAGGTGCCGGCGAGGACATTCAGGTCGCGATGGTTGAGGCAGACGTAAAGCACCTTGAGCACCGCTTCGCCCGGGCCGGGCAGCGGAGCTGGCCGGGTGACGGAGGTCAGGCTCTCGAGGCCGGTCTGCGGCCCGATCTGATAGGCTTTCACGTCTGTCTCCTGGTCGCGCTTGCTTGACTGGCTTCAGTTTTTCGGCGGGCTGTGGTCGTTCCAGTTCTGCCAGTCGCGTGTGATGAACACCTCGTCGATCAGGGTGCGCTGGAAGCAGATGCCGCCCTTGAACCATTGCCATGTGCGGGCGCGGTTCTTCCGGTCATCGCTGTTCTGGATCATTTCGTAGAGGTAGATGTCCGGCTCGTTCTTGCGGGTCCAGTTGAGGCAGGTCGAGCGGTTGAAATCATCGGGCTGCATGTGTGCGGCCCAACCCTTGATGAGATCATTGTCCCACCAGATACGGCCATTCTCATACTGGGCGGGGAACTCGCGGATCTCGTGGCGGCCGTCGTCCCAGTAGTAGTGGTTCGTCTGGTAGTAACGCTCTGTCTCGCCTTCATCGACAAGGCGGCAGATGAGGCGGGAGCGGTGCTGGTCCGTCATCAGCCCGGTCTTGGCATCGTAATAGCGGTACCAACCTTCCCAGACGCCCTCATTGCTGGCGAGGATCGGCATGACCTCGCGGACGCCAGGCTTTTTCACAGCATCACTCATCGTTCACTCCCCCAATCCCGTCGTCCTGTGCAATGCGCACGACGACCTTGCCCATTGATTGCCCGGATAACAGCCGGTCGATGCCATCATAGACACCTTCGAGCCCGACAAATTCGACCGCATCGAAGGTTATCGCGATGCGGCCAGACTCGTGCAGCTGAAACAGCTTTTCACGCGCCGCCGGCCAATGCTCGGTCAGCAGGCCATTCATGAAGCCGCGAACGGACACGCCCTTGTAATAGATTGCATGGACGATGCGCGGTCCGGTGACGATCTCCGGCTTGCCTTCCAGATCCTGTGCGGCACCGCCGACCACGAGGCGGCCATGGCGCGCCATATTGGCGAGAAAGGCATCGAAAATGCTGCCACTCACCGTGTCGATCGCCACATCGAGTCCGCGCGGATACTCTGCGGCGAGGACAGAACCGACATTCTCGGCTTTGTAGTCGATAACGCGATCGGCACCGAGGCTGCGCATAAAAGCCGCCTTCACCGGTCCGCCGCAGACAGCGATGACATGGCAGCCGCGCAGTTTGGCAAGTTGCACAAGAAGATGGCCAAGCCCTCCGGCGGCCGCCGAAATCGCCACGGTTTCACCGTCCTGCACGGCGCCGATATGTTCAAGCGCGACCAGCGCCGAGACGCCGGTGGATGCCAAAGCCAGACACTCGCGGCTTGCGAAGGGCACCTTGGCGAAATCTTCAGCGGGGCCGGTGTTGGCCTCGCGGTAGCCACCACGGAAGCGGACGGTGGCGGCCGCATCGCCAACGGCAAAGCCGGATACGCCAGTGCCGATGGCTTCAACAATGCCGAGCGCCTCGACGCCAGTGAAGGTCGGCACTGCGACGCTAACATAATCGACTGCGTTGCGGGCAATCTGCGTATCGAAGATGCCGTTGATGCCGCACCAGAGGTTGCGGACGCGGATTTCGCCCGGTCCTGGTGCAGTGATTGGCAGGGTGACGATGTCCGCACCTTCACGGAAGCTGGGGGCAAAGCGTTCGAGCCTGATGGCCCTGTAGGTATCACTCACTGTTTAAAGCCCAGCCCACCCGGATTGAGCTGGCCGCGAGGGTCAATCATGGCCTTTACCTGATCGAGCAGCGCGATGGAGGCGGCGTCCCGGCTCTGGCGGTAGGGATACGAGCGACCAATCTGGAAATGCCCGCCGCCGAAGCTGGCGGTGATCTCGGTGATCCGCTTGCGGGCGCGGGTGACGACGTCCGTAGCCGCCGGATTGGCATCGAGCTTGGGCAAGCCGGCAAGATGGCCAGTCTCCATCATCGCGGCATGGACGGGCCGATAGCCATTTGGCCAATAGAACACCGGCTCCACAATCAGTGCGTTGGTGGAGAGCGAGGAGAAGAGATAGCCGGTGTAGATGCCGTGAGCGTCGAACTCGCCGGCCATTTCAGCGAACAACGCATCGATGGCGGCGTGGAAGGCCGGTGCGTTGGAGAGCGAGACAATGCCGTGCACGGGCGCCCAGCTTTCCCCCTCCGGCCCGAGCATCGAATTGGGCGGCGGAAACGGCATGGCGCGGATGACCTTGGCGATGCTGTTTTCGATCTCGGAGCCATCGAATTGCTTCGCGATGCTGCGGGCGGCGGCGATGTCCTCGGCCACGCCCGTAGCCGAACGGCCTTCGGCGATGACATGCAGCGGATAATCCGTCGGCTCGATGAAGTTGCGGCCACCGAGCGCGATCTTTGCCGCAGCCATCAGGCCCTTGCCGAGTGTCTTCTGCTTGCCGATGACAGCGCCGAGTGTTTTTACATCGCTCATCAGTGACATGCGCTTCATGCGTACCTTGGTCAGCCCGGGGTCGAAAGCGCACATCTCGGAGGCGACTCCGGCGCGGGCCATCTCTGCCATGGCCTTGAGCAGATCGGCGCCGTTCTTGAACGAGAAGGACGCATAATCCTCATGCGCCGGCGTGCGGATGAGGCGCATGGTGATCTCGGCCTTGATGCCCAGCGTTCCGCAATCTCCGCAGAACAGGCCAGCGAGATCGGGGCCATAGTGCCGGTAGAACGGTGTGTTCCCATCTGGCCCGCGCGCGCCGGTACGAAGGACTTGACCATCTGCGAGAATGACAGTGAGAGCGATGACGCTTTCGCTGGAGGTGCCATGGTGCCCGGCGCCGAACATGGCGTTCAGCTGCGAGATGCCGCCGCCAATCGTGGAATAAATCCCCGACATCGGCCCCCAGAACGGGGTGCGCAGGCCGTGTTCCGCCAGTGCCGTGTTGAGCGCCAGCCAGGTGCAGCCGGCCTCGACCGTAACGGTCATGTCTTCTGGGCTGATGTTGAGGATGCGGTTCATCGCCGCCATGTCGATGGAGACGCTGCTGTCCGTGGACGGAATATAGCCGCTGGTGTAGCTCATGCCGCCGCCGCGCGGGGCCAGTGCCACGCCAGCCTGGTGCGCTGCCTTCACCACTTCTGCGAGCTGGGCTGTCGATTGTGGGGCCACGATCAGCGTCACCACATGATCGCTCACCGCGAACACATCCTCACTGTATAGCTTGCGTGCGGCGACATCGTCCCTGACGTTGGCGGCGCCGACAATGGCCGTGAAAGCGGCTTTCAGCGCGGCTTCGGCGCTGTTCGAGGGCCAGGTGGTCACTGTCATGGCATCTGCCTGCATGATTTCGCCTGTTCAGCCTGCCGCATGGTGCGGCGCTACATCAAGCCACAACAGTCAGGCGTGGCGCGCGCCTGGCAAAGCATGGCTCCGGATTTATCCGCTTGGCGGTTGCGGTGGCGCGCGTGGTTGCGAGCCGGGGCAGTCGGCGGCTCTCTCGTGCGGAGATACGCGGGATCAAGGGTTCATCATGGCAGTGCTGGAACGTGTCGCGACTGCCGAGCCGCCGTCCGGCTATGGCGAATTCAAACGCGGCTGGCCGATCGTGCTGGCTTCGTTGCTGGGCATCTGCCTCGGGCTGGCGCCCATGCCATTCTACACCATTGGCATTTTTGCGCCGCATCTTGCAGCCGAGTTCGGCTGGAGTATCGGCGAGATCATGGGCGGCATCACGATCACGACGGTGATGGCAATCTGGTCCGTGCCATTGGCCGGGGTTCTGGCCGAGCGATTGGGTGTGCGGCGCGTGGCGCTGGCCTCACAGGTGCTGTTTGCCTTTGCCTTCATGGCCATGGCTCTCTCCAATGGCTCGCTGCTGCTGTATTATTTCACCTGGTGTCTCATTGCGGTGCTGGGCGCGGGTACCTTGCCGATCACCTGGACCAAGGCGGTCAACCAGTGGTTCGATGTGCGCAAGGGGCTGGCACTTGGCGTCTCATTGATGGGTACCGGCGTCTTCGGGATTTTTTGCAAGCCGCTGGTGACCTGGATGATCGAGGGGTTTGGTTGGCGCGCAGCTTATGTCGGTTTGGGGCTGTTGCCACTGTTGATCGCCTTTCCAGTGGCCTTTGTGCTGTTCCGCGATACGGACAATGTGCAGCGGGCAGGGGCTGGCGGCGCTGCCCGCGCCCATGGCGGCCTGACGTTGCGCGAGACGCTGCGGGAATGGCGCTTCTGGCTCATCGCGGCGGCGCTGCTGCCCATATCCTTCGCGCTGGGCGGCCCGGTGCCGAATATGGAGAACATCCTGAAGCAGGCTGGGCTTACGCCGGCGCTGGTGCTCGGTCTCACGCCGCTTATCGGACTGTCAGCGCTGATTGGTCGGTTAGCCGGTGGCTGGCTGCTGGATCGCTTCTGGGCACCCGGTGTCGGCTTTTCGATCCTCAGCCTCCCGGGCCTGTCGTGCTGGTTGCTGGCCTCGCCCTCTCTGGATTATCCTACGGCCGCTGTCTCCATTCTGCTTATCGGCTTTGCTCTGGGGGTGGAGTATGATCTCGTGGCCTTCTTCGTTGCCCGATACTTCGGCCTGCGAAGCTATTCGGCCATTTATGGGGTGCTCTATGTGTGCTTCGCGCTCGGCGCCGGCTTCGGGCCGCTGGTCTTCGGCTGGGATTTCGATGCGAATGGCAATTACCGGTTGGCGCTGACGAGTTCGTTTGCGGCGCTGCTGCTTTCGGCTGCCTCGCTGCTGCTGCTCGGTCGTTACAGAGTTTTTGCCGACAGGCCTGCAGATTGAGCGAGCCTTTCAGTTGCCCCATATCAAACTTCGATCTGCCAACCGGATATTGCGTGCATCATGAGTGATTTTGAATTCTCGGTTCCCATCCTCATCGTAGGTGGCGGGGCGTGTGGTGCCGTAGCAGCGCTGGCTGCGCATGACGCTGGCGTGGCGCCGCTGCTGATCGAGCAGGATGCCCGGCCGATGGGCTGCACCGGCATGTCCCAGGGCCTGTTCTGCGCCGCTGGCACGCGCTCACAGGCCGCGCATGGTATCAAGGACGATGGCGCGACGTTCCTCGCCGATATCCTCGCCAAGACGCGCGGCCAGACCGACCCGGTGATTGCGCGCGCCATCGCCTATGGTTCTGGCCCGACGCTGGAGTGGCTGGCGGACAAGCACGATATGCCCTGGGAGCTCGATACCGGCTTCCGGCCCGCATATGGCAACAGCACCTTCCGGGTGCATGGCTGGCATGGCCATGGCGGCAAGGACATGATCGAACTGCTCCACCAGAAGCTCGCCGAGGCGGGCATCGATGTGCTGACCCAGGCGCGGTTGGCGGATATTGTTGCGGATGCCGATGGTCGGGTACGCGGCGTTGTGATCGAGCGGCCGGATGGATCCACCGAACGGGTGGGATGTGAGGCGCTGATAATCGCCAGTGGTGGCTTTGCGGCCAATCACGAAATGGTGGCGCGCTTCATGCCCGAGGCGGCACATGCCCGCTATAATGGCCCCGAAGGCAACCGCGGCGATGGCATCCTGCTGGGTGAAAAAATCGGCGCCGCCGTGGCCGACATGGGCAGCTATCAGGGTTATGCGATGCTCACTGATCCGCAAGGCATCAGCGTGCCGCCTGGCGCGATCATCGAGGGCGGAATCCTTGTCAACATCGAGGGCCGGCGCTTTGTTGACGAGAGCTTCGATATCGCCGGCATGGCGCACCCCGTCATGGCCCAGCCCGGTGGCCATATATGGGTTATCATCGATGCCGGCATCGAAGAGCGCTGTGCCTATATTCCCGAAATGCGGGACCTCCTGGAACTCAAGGCCGCGCGGCAGGCGGATAGCGTCGAAGCGCTGGCGGCTATCCTGGGTCTTGATGCCGGCATTCTGGAGGCAGAATTGGCCGAGGCGCGGGCTGCCCAGGCCGCCTGCACGGTTGATCGCTTCGGGCGCTTGTGGGGCAAGGACCTGCCGCCGACCGCTCCGTTCCGCGCGTTCAAGGCTGTTGGGGCTATCTATCACACGCAAGGCGGCCTGCAGATTGATGGCGATGCGCGTGTGCTCCGCGCCGATGGTTCGGCGCTGCCCAATGTCTTTGCTGGTGGCGGCGCGGCGCGCGGCGTCTCGGGCCCGTCGTCCTGGGGTTATCTCCCGGCGATGGGTCTTTGTGCAGCTGTCACGCTCGGGCGGATTGCCGGGGAGGCTGCGGCTCGACAGGTCGGCTGAACGGAGAGTTTCACAGCCTTACGTCGGGCCGACGAACTCCGATGATGGCACTAAGCACCATGAGTGGTCGGATGGCGATCTCCATCGCGAGCAGCAGGGCGGCCGCCGCAACGGTTTCCCGGCGCGCTAGCAGGGCTTGCTTGCGGTGCAACCGCTCCAGTGCAGGGGTTGCAGCCACTGTGAGCATCGCCATCCACACCATGAAGGCGACTATCGCGCCGATATCAGCCGCTGTCAGAAATGAAATGCCCACCGCTGCCATCGTGCCGGTTACGAACACGGCGGCTGCAAGCTCGGTGCTCGTCAAATTCCGCCCTAAGAGACGAATGAGCAGTGCCGCGGCTGCAAAGCCGCAGGCAAGAGCAACAAGAGCAAGCGACGCACTGTCCCGGTTGCCGAGATGAAACAGGCAGACGAGGCTCAAGCCGCCGAGCATGGCATTTCCGGCTACAGCCAGCTTTGCCAGCCAACTGGACAGCAGATAAACATACTCGGCCAACAGCACCCCAATCATGATGGGCGATAGCAGCACGGTCCAGCCTGCAATCGTGAGGCTGTCCGGAGATTCAAACAGAGCCGCTGCGGTACCCTGCCAGCCGACCGAAGCGGCGGCGGCGGCAGCAAGGGCCGTGCTGGCTGATGCAGCCTTGTAGACAGCTGCCATATAACCAGAGCACTCGGCGCACGAAGGCATTGCATCCGCAGGAGAAGCTGAGTGCAGCGAAGCCGGAGGCTCGCTCATTGATGATGTGGTGCCTCTATGCATTACAATTACGACATTGGCGTACAATGTCACATCGACCAATACGGAATCTTACCGAGGCTAAATTACATTCATAACTTTGTTTGTTTGTCCGCATTCGTACATTTACGCATGGTCCGCTTGTCGCGCGGACACTAACCGGACCAGACTTGAGATTGCCGCCGAAATGCCGTGGCGGTCGCGGCGCTTTCGGCAGGCGACACTGGGTGGAAAGGCGGCCGGCAGATGCATATCGATCCTCAGCAGCGCCGTATGGCCTTGGCAGCCGGGCAGGCCCGCTGCCGACATGGCATGACCCGATAGCGCCATGCCTATCATACGGCAGGACAACATGCTGAACCGTGAGGGCATGCTTGCGCATGTCCTGGCTGTCTCGCTTGTTATGATAGCCTTGGTTGTCGCGGTGCGCGCAGAGCTGACGCCGGGACATGCCGTCATCTATCTCACTATGGTCGCGATCCTTGGCAGTTTCTCGGCGCTGGACAGTTTCGGGCCTGCGGTAAGCGCTACGATAGTCTCGATCATCGGCATCGGATGGCACCATTTCGGGCACCCTACGAGCGGGGAGGCGATGCTTGCCTATCTGCTGTTTACTGCCGTCTGCGTCTTTCTGTTGGCGCAGCAGCGGTTGCTTTATCGAGCGCGTGTCCGGACGGCACGCGCGAAAGCCCAAGCGGCACAGTTTCTGGCTGATGAGCTCAACCTGCTGATCGATGGCGCCGACAATCTGGCGATTTTCATGCTCGATTTGCAGGAGCGGGTCACCATCTGGAACACAGGTGCCGAGCGGCTGCTGGGTTGGTCAGAAGCTGATGTCATCGGAGCTGGCGCCGATATCTTTCACAGGCCAGCCACGGTTGCCGAGGGCGGGCTGGCGGCGCTGTTCGAACAGGCGCGGCAAAGCGGCCGTGTGGCGGCGGAGCAATGGCTTCGGCGAAGGGATGGCAGCGAATTCCTCGCCGAAGTTCGGATCACGGCATTGTTCGACGAAGCGTCGCAGCTGCGCGGCTACGGCAAGGTCGTACGGGACATGACCGACCAGCGTGCCGCCGAAACGGCCTCGCTGGCGCGTGGCGCCCAACTGCGTGCAATCATGGACAATATGCCGATTGCCATGGTCGTGAGTGACGAGGACGGCACCATATTGGCGATCAACAGGGCCGCTGAGCAGCTCTTCGGCCACACTGAGACAGCGTTGCGCGGCGCCAATGTCCGCACGCTGATGCCGTCTGATGGTACGTCGACGGAGGGGCAGGCTGCGGCTTGGATCACATCGAACAGACGACAGGCGGCCGGGCTTAGCCCCTTGGCGATTGGATTGCGCCGTGATGGCACGACGTTTCCGCATTCATTGATTGTGGGCGAGATCGGCGACAACGGCAGGAGACTGTTTACGGCCTTCATGTCGGACATGACCGAGCAGGTTGCTGCGGAGCAACGGCTGGCGGATATGCAGTCCGAGCTTATCCATGTTGCGCGGTTCAGTGCCATGGGCACCATGGCCTCCACGCTGGCACACGAGCTCAACCAGCCGATCACTGCCGTTGTCACCTATCTGGGCACCGTGCGGGCGATGCTGGACGAAGCGAAGACGGGTGATCTGCCGATGATCGTGGAGGCTATGGCAGCTGCGGAGGCAGATGCCATGCGCGCCGGCAGCATTGTATCGAACCTGCGGGATTTCGTTGCTCGTGGCGATGTCGAGAAGAGCGTCAACAGTCTCAATGAGTTGATAAGTGCAGCCGCGACGCTGGCCTCCATTGATGCACGGGAACGGGGCATCAGCCTGGAGGTCCTGCCAATGCCTAGCGATGCGCATGTGCTGGTCGACAAAATCCAAATTCAGCAGGTGCTGGTCAATCTTATCCGCAATGCCTGTGAAGCGATGGAACAGAGCGCGGAGCGGCGCCTGACGATTTCCTGTACAATGCAGAATGCTGATTCCGTGCGCATCACGGTTGCCGACACAGGTCCTGGTATCAACGGCAATCTTGCCAGCGATCTTTTCGGCGCCTTCGTGACCAGCAAGAGCACGGGAATGGGGCTGGGGCTCTCCATCTGTCGCACGATCATCGAGGCCAATGGTGGGCGCATCTGGCACGAGCCGCGCCAGGGCGGTGGCGCGCAATTTCAGTTTACATTGAGCCGGATACGGCTGGAGGTGGCAGATGCTGGGTGATCGCATGGTGCATATCGTCGATGATGACGAATCGATCCGCCAGTCGGCTGCCTTTGCGTTGCGTGTCTCAGGCTGTCGGGTCGCGACCTATGCCTCAGGGCCGGCATTTCTCAAGGAACTCCCGAACATGGAGCCGGGTTGCGTGCTGCTCGATGTGCGCATGCCAGAGATGAGCGGCCTCGATGTTCTGGACGTAATGAACGAGCGCAAGGTGCCGCTGCCGGTGATCATCATTACCGGCCATGGCGATATTTCCAATGCCGTGCGCGCCATGAAGTCCGGCGCCATCGATTTCATCCAGAAGCCATTTTCCAAGGACACGCTGCTTGGCGCCGTTGAGGCTGGCTTTGAATATCTGCGTGGCGAAGCTGACCGCGCCGCCGCTGCCGCCAAGGCGACTCTGAGTTTGGCCATGCTGACACCGCGCGAAATGGAAGTTCTGGAGGGCTTGGCAAGGGGGCTGACCAACAAGGCCGTGGCGCGCGATCTTGGCATTTCCTCCCGCACCGTGGAAGTGCATCGGGCGCATCTCTTCACCAAGCTGGGGGTGCGTAACCTGCCCGAAGCGCTGAAGATCGCCTATGCAGCCGGGCTTGCGGATTTCAACTCCTGAAACCAGAGGCACCGACAATTGTCGTGCGATATCAGTAGTTCTGCCAAGCTTGGAATCCCCCCTCAATATAGGACGTTCAAACCTGCGATATCGCAAAATGGCGAGGCCATTACTTCTCCATAACCAAGGGGTTCGCAGCTGCGGACGCCAACAGTGGCAGTTCCGGCATTCGGGGGCCACGAATGAGAGGAGAAAACCATGCGCATCAAGAACAGCCTTGTCGTTTCGGCAGTTGCCTTGTCCATGGCGCTTTCGAGCGCTGCCTTCGCTGATGGTCCTGGCGGTCCCGGCGGTCCCGGTGGACCGGGCGGCAATGAGAATGAAATCGATGATGGCAGCAACGGCAACATCCAGGATTCCAAGGTGATCAATCTTGAGAATCTGCTGAACGGCAGCCTCAACGACAATGCCGCGGACAGCTACACCATGACCGTCTCGAAGACCTATTCGAGCACCGATGATGACTTCAACGGCGCCACGGTCATCAAGGTCGCGGCCAACCAGTTCCTGGCTGCGACCAACAACAACAGCCAGCTGGACGAAGTTGTCGACCTCGACGGTGAAGACGATTCTCCGAGCAATGTCGGTTACAACAGCGGTGACAACTACATCCGTGGCAACGCCTTCTCGGCGTTTGCGGGCGTGATGGCCGCTGCCTGGAACACCGGCATCAACGCCAACACCCAGGCGGCGAACAACATCGCTGCTCAGGGCACTGTCAACTTCGGCGCGACTGGCAGCGGCTGCTGCGATGCCGCCGGCGGCGGCACTGGCGGCGATCCGGATTGATCGCAAATGGGCCGGGCCGGGGCATCGCGTCCCCGGCCCGGTACCTTTTCCAGTGTTCCCGGGGAGGAAAGACCATGAGCTATTCCAGATATATGCGGCATGTTGCGCACCTCGGGTTGGGCCTGGCAGCAGTTTTGGTTGCCGGGCAGCAGGTGCGCGCCGAAACGGGCATATTCCTTCCACTCGACGCGGGAGTGGAGTTGAGCGCGCCGGCTTCGGCGACGCTGCAGGCGCTTGTCGCCGACGATATTCCTTCTGGCGATGCCTCCCTGCTCCTGCTTGAGGGCGAGGCGCTCGCTGAACAACGCGGTGGCCAGGCTGTAGGCAATCAGGTGCTAGCCGCCGTCACGCAAGGCAACGTCATCAATGGCGATTACACCGCCGGCAATGTCAGCCTCGCAGACAATGCGCTGTTCGGTTTCAATGGGATAGGCTCGGTGGTGATCAACACCGGGGCGCAGGTCAGCCTGCAATCCGGGATCAATCTCGTCATCAACGTCAACCCCTGAGGCCACCATGTCCACGCGGCTGTCCCGTCAACGGCAAACCCGGCTCAGACTTGGCATCGGCTTTGCTGGGCTGGCACTAAGCCTGTCACTGGTGTTTGCCGCCCAGCCAGCACGGGCGGATGTGCGCCTGGGACGAAGTGAGGTTGATGGCGAGTTTACTATTCCGGTGATGAGTTGGTGGGAGATTCCGTTCCGCACGATCCGTCGCCAGCAATATGATTTCAGCTGTGGCTCGGCGACCATCGCCACCCTGCTCAGCTTTCATTACCAGCGGCCCGTCAGCGAACGCGAAGCCTTTGTCGCCATGTGGCGGGTGGGGGATCGCGACGCCATCCGAAAGGTGGGCTTCTCACTGCTCGATATGAAGACGTATCTCGAGAGCTTGGGCTACAGCACCGTTGGCGTGCGACTGACCGGCGCGCAACTCGCCCGGTTGAGACGTCCGATCATCGCGCTGATAGACCTCAACGGCTTCAAGCACTTCGTGGTGGTGAAGGGTGTGCGCAACAACCGCGTGCTGCTCGGCGATCCGATGCTGGGGCTGACGGAATATGCGCGTGCCGATTTCGAGAAGATCTGGAACGGCATCGCACTGGCGATCATCGAGGACCCGCCGGGTGTCTCGCCGGTATTCAATCTGGAGTCCGATTGGGGTCCATGGGTGCAGGCGCCCATGGAGCAGGGCAGCGGCGGCATTCGCATCGCAGTAGGTGATCTCACTACGCACCTGCCGCCAATCTACCAGGTTACGCCGCGCATCGGCATCGATGTGCCGGTCGGCACAGTGAGGTAACAGGTCATGCGTACCCGATTCTCCGACGCTCTTCTGCGAGCCGCGCTTGTGGCTGGTCTCATTATCCTTCCAAGCGCCGCCGGCTCGTTCGAAGCTCTGGGCCTTGGTGACGTGGAGGTGCTTGCGGACGCCGAATTGGCCGAGCAGCGTGCCGGCTTTGCCGTGCAGGGCATGCAGGTCAATTTTGGCGCCGAGATCCGCACGTTCATTGACGATGAACTGATGGTGCAGACCAACATCAGTTGGCAGGATGGCGCCGCCACAATGAGCCGCGAGATCAGTTCCATGCTCACCAGCGTCGAGGCCGACCAACTCGAGGACGGCATGCTGCAAACGCCATCGATCACGATGCGTGTTGGCGACGCCACGGTCCTGCTCGCCAACGCCGGTCAGACGGCGATCATGTTCCGCCCGGAAGCGCCGCTGCAGACTGCGATCATCAACACCGCCAGCAATGTGAGCGTGCGCCAGGAAATCAATTCAACGCTCGACCTGGCCGGCTATGAGCAATATCGCGGCGCGGTCATGACGGAGCGGATGGCTGCCCAGCTTGGTACGTTGCTGGACTTTGCCACGATCGCCGGACTGTCCCGCTAGCGCAATCCTTGCGCAAAATTGGCCCGGCTGGACGTTGCTCCAGCCGGGCCATTTTTGTGGGTCGATCGCATATTAGCGGCGCCCGCCGATGCTGAAGGGCAGCCGGATCGAAACGCCGATGTCCGGCGCATCCTCTGTAACGCCAATGGTGAAACTGACATTGAGCGTCTGGCTTTGGCTGAGCCGGTAAGACATGCCCAGGCTGAAGGAGCCGACCTGCAGCCGATTTGAACGCTGGATAGTGGTGCCGATCTCGCTTGTGGTGGGCGTGATGTAGCTGTGCCGATAGCCCAGCGAATAAGAGAAGCGCGGATTGAGCGCGAAGCCGAATCCGAGGTTGGCGCTGATCGCGTCGCCCGGATTGACACGGCCTATGCTGGCCTCGCCGATCACCTGATCGACATTGCGGGCGATGTTCCAGAGGTAGCTGCCACCGCCGAAGATCACGACGGGATCGGAAGGCAAAAGGAAACTGATGCCGGGCTGGACGCCCCAGAAGCCCGAGCCGGTAGCCAGTCCGGTGGCCACTCCAAATTCGTCGAAGCCGACTTCATAGGGGCTTTTGCCGGTATCGCTTTTCACGCGCAGCTGGGCCACCCAGATCGGCTTGAGCGGCCGCATCCGGTTGAGCTGGTAGCGCAGGTTGAACTCGATATCACCGAGATTGTCCTCGGCCAGCCTGATCTCGCGGACGATCCCGATGTCACGCTGCTGCACGACCTCGATCCGGTCATTGCGCGACAGGAAAGGCACCCGCACCTCGGCCTCGAGCCTGCGGCTGATGCCGTAGCGAAAGGCCATAGTGCCCACCAGCGTGTCGCGTTCAGCGGTGCTGGCTTCGATGAGGCCGATCTGGATGCCCGGGATCAACTCGATGCCGCGAAATACCAGGCGGTTGTTTGCCGAGTTCACATATTCGATCTGCGGGTCGATCACGAGCATGCCCGCGGGAGTCAGTACGCCCTGGCCCTCGGGCACCGCCAGCACCTGCACTCGCTCGCGCGCATCCGGCTCGGCAGGGGCCTCGCCGACGGGCCGTTCTGGCAGTGCCGAGGGGTTGGCTGGCGGGGCAGGGATGTCGGCATCGTCACCGGGTGCCGCGCCTCTCGCCGCCGCTGAAGCCTCCTGTCCGTCGAGGCCGCGGCCGCGCGTGCCCGCGAGCATGGCATCCATGTCCAGCCGCTGCTGCAACTGCTTGATCTGGCGTTGCTGCTCGATCACCACGTTTTGCTGTCGGGCCGCGCTGGCCCGCTGTTCGGCGAGTTCGGCCTTGAGTGCTTCCATCTGCGCAGCGAGCTCTGGCAGGCTCTGGGCGGCGGCTGGAGCCTGCCCCGCAATGAGGGCGACCACGAACAGGCTGCAGCCGCCAAGACCGTGCCGTCCAATCCTCTGAAATCTGGCCATCATCAGTTCTCCCCTGGGTTAGCCCCGGCGCTCAGGGCCGGGCTGCTTTGTCCTGCGGTTGCACCGTATGCGCCGTCGCGATGGGCTGGGCGGTCAGGGACTCGGAGGAGTCGCTGGGACGGACCATCGCTCGGAGCGCCATGTCGGCATGGCAATCGGCGGGCAGGTCCCGCTCGCCAGCCAGCGCGAGCAGAATGTCGGGTCGCAGCACACGCAATTCGTCACGCCCGATCCTCGTCACCACACCGTGGCGCTCAAAGGCCACGATGGTCCGGCTGACGGTGGGTGACGTCAGCCCAAGATGGTCGGCAATATCGTCGCGGCTCATTGGTAGTGGCACACGGTCGGTGCTGCCCAATCGTGTGGCGATACTGGCGAAAAAGGCGGCAAGCCGCTCGCTGGCGCTGCCACGGCCAACGAGAAACAGCGTTGATTGAGCGCAGCGCAGTGCGCGCCGGAAGGGAGTATCCACGAGCGAGGCGGCACTCTCGGTGGCGGCGAGCGGATGGCCGAGCAGAAGCGTGTCGCTCAGGGCTTCGGCAGTTTCGGTCCGCAGGCCGCTTTCCACTCCCAGCACGTCGCCGTTGAAGAAGAAGCCGGTAACGCGGCGGTTGCCATCGGCCTTGATGTGGCTGGTTCGCACGACGCCCGAGAGAATCTCGAACCAATGGTACACGGGTTGGCCCTGGGCAAAGACCATGCCCCCCTTGTGATGCCGCACCTTGAACGCACGCCAATCCACTTCCGGAGGAACGGCACGAAATCTGGTTGTCACAAGGAACCCTCCTGCGACTTTAGATTATCAAGAATAATTCTTGAACCAATTCGTACAGTTACGAATTATTTTAAGTAATTTACATTTCAAATATTAATTAAATGTGAAAATAACAATATTAAAGGAAATTGTACTGGGATGTATTTCTGGTGGAAGCTACGTAAGCGATGTTACCGACTCCTTGGCGCGCGAATTCCATTGTAGATGCATGGTTGGTGCGAGCGCGTGGGACTCTGCCGCATCCCCGCACCACGCGCCTAGCAGATCGAATCTTGGAAGGGGGACAATGTCGAATTTGGCTGATCCCGAGGTTTCAGTGACAACGCGCGAGCTGGAGATTCTCGAGCTGGTTGCCTTTGGCTATTCGGCCAAGGAGATCGCCGCGCGGCTCGGTATCGCGCCGCGTACTGTTGAAGGCCACATCGACATCATCCGCTTCAAGTTCCGCGCGCGCAACCGCGCCCATATGGTCACCAAGGCCGTTATCGGCGGGCAACTTTCGTTAGGGCAGCCGGCATCCGGCCAGCGCCTTTGCGCTGAATGCCTGTTCAAGCCCGATGGTGCGGTGGAGCCGGAGTTCGAAGGCCTGGAATTCATGCGTCATCACCGCTGAGCGCCCCGGCAGATTTACGAAAAAATACGTATTTCGAAAGCCTCTCTTCCGGGCCAGATTGGCAAGCTGGACAGAGAATTTCGATGGGGACGGCAATGCGTTGCCGCGGGGTATGCTGCGATGGATGACAAACGCCTTGTGCATCTCGTTGATGACGAGACAGCGATTCTTCGTTCATTGGCTTTTCTGCTTCGCACCTCAGGCTATTCTGTCGCTACCTGGACCAGCGGCGAGGCGTTTCTAAAGGCGGTCAAGCCGGGCGAGGCCTGCTGTGTGTTGTTGGATGTCCGCATGCCGGGGCTTAGCGGCCTGCAGGTTCAGGAAGAATTGCGTGAGCGGGGGCTCATCGTTCCCGTCATAATTCTGACTGGCCATGGTGACGTCGAAAATGCGGTAGCGGCTCTCAAGGCGGGTGCTGTGGATTACCTGGAAAAGCCGTTCGAGCGGGAGCGCCTGCTATCCGCCATAGAGAGTGGCTTTGCCTCGCTGGAAACGAGAGCCGGCCAGCACTTGACCGCGGCCGATGCGGCCGCGCGTCTGGCTGCGCTGACTCCCCGTGAGCAGGAGGTGCTGTCATTGCTGGCGCAGGGGATGATGACCAAGCAAATTGCTCGGATGCTCGATATCAGCCCGCGAACCGTGGAAGCGCACCGTGCCCACATCACGGAGCGTCTGGGCGTGCACGGCCTCACTTCGGCGCTGCGCATCGCCTTTGCCGCCGGCATGGATAGCCAGCATCCACTTCGGCCGGCATTGGTCGCGAAGTCCGGCGGCGAGGCTCTGGGCCTGCGTGCCGCTAACGAACCGAGGCCGCACGCCCTCAGCGCGTAGCCGCGCACTTGGCGAAAAAGGTCAGGCGCCGTCGCAAAGGCGCAATGTAAAGTGGAATGTAGCGCCACCGTGCGCGTTGCTCTCCGCCCAGATCCGTCCACCCTGCGATTCCACGATTGTCCTGCAGATGGAAAGCCCCAGGCCCATGCCATTGTTCTTGGTAGTGACAAAGGCATTGAAGAGTTGACTGACAATGTCGGGCGCAAGACCCGGCCCGGTATCGGCAACACTCACCTTCACTGTACCCGCATCGGTTCGATGCGTTGAGATTTCCAGCCTCTTGACTGGGCTCTCTGCCATCGACTCCAGTGCATTGCGCAGCAAGTTTATCAGCACTTGCTCGGTCTGGATCCTGTCTGCCATCACCCAGCCGATGCTGTGATCAAAGTCCCGCACTACATCCACGCCGCTGCTGTTCGCTCCGACCAGCCCGAGGAGGCAGGCGCTCTCGATGATCTCGGAGAGCTCTTCGGGCCGGTTGCGGGTTTCACCGCGTCCCACATACTCACGCAGGCGACGGATGATTTCTCCAGCGCGCATCGCCTCACGAGCCGCCGCACCCAGTGCCTCATCCGCCACTTCGGCTGCCGCAGAACCCCCTTCGTCCTTCAGAATCGCCCGCACGGTCTCCACATAATTGAGAACGGCCGTGATAGGCTGGTTCAGCTCATGCGCCAGCGTGGCGGCCAGAGAGCCCATGGCGCCAATGCGGGAAAGATGCAGCAACTCAGCCTGGATCTCTGCCAGCCTGTCCCGCGCCGGATCGGGTGCAGCAATGTCGCGCGCCACACCCGTAATCATGCGCTGGCCATCTACAATGGTCTCGTTGATCAGCAGCGTATGAGGAAAAATCGTGCCGTCCTTGCGTCGACCCAGCACCTTGCGATCGCGCCCCATCACCCGCGGCTCTCCGCCTCCGGCATAGCGGGCAATGAACGCATCGTGCTGCGCTGCATCTCGCGGTGGCATCAGCAGCCCGACATTGCGGCCGATTACCTCGGCGCTCGTATAACCGAACATGGCCTCCGCTGCCGAATTGAACGCGGTGATCAGCCCTGCCATGTCGACAGTCATTGTTGCGTCCTGATGCGGTGCCTGCACGGAAACGGCCATTCGAAACGCTTCTTCGACGACACTTGCTGTCGCATCTCGGAGCAACAGCCCAGTCACGACAGCCGTGCCTGATGGCAGCGGGAACAGGGTGATATCGCAGGGCAGCGGCTGCCCATCCCGACGCCTGCAAATGATCCGCGCGGCTGATGACGTCCCGCCCAATCCCTCCAGATCGGCGAATACGCTGGCCTCCAGTCCGATGATATCAGCAGACGGCCAGCCAAGCAGCACCTCGGCGGCCTTGTTCCAGACCATGACTCGGCTTTCGGCATCAAGCCCGCACAGGCTGATACCCGGCATGGCGTCAACAAGATCGGCAAAGGCGCGACTGGCGGCAGCTTTTTCAGCAAAAACAAGGGCGCTTGTCATTCGTCTCAGTACTCAAACGCCATCGGCATCATCCCTGCTTCGCTCTCTCGATTATCATCAACTGCGCCAAACCTTCCAGCAGAATTGCTGCATTCTAGTACCGGTGGCGCCGAAAAAAATCCGTTCTTGTACCTAGAATGTCTGCGGCCGCTCTGCCCAGGGAGCCAACTTCTTCAGCCAGCTTGCGTATTCGGTACGCCATCGTACCGACAGGTTAATGTTCGCAATCTAGCGTCAGAGCGCTCATATACAGCACATCGGTTGCTGAACTTTATGAGGCGTAGCCGGCAGAGAGAATTGATCTCCCGCCTTGATGTGTTCGGGAGTCATATTTCTGTTGGATCAAGCGTCTTTGAAGAATCACCTGTTGCGGGCGTTGCCCGAGCCGGCATTCGCGCGCTTGGCCTCTGTTATGGCCCGCGTTGAACTCCATAAGGGTCAGGATCTGGTCGTACCTGGGCAAACGATCCAGCATTGCTGGTTCATAGAGCACGGGGTGTCGTCGCTCGTAGCCATGTCCAGTTCGGGCAGGGAGACCGAAGCTGGTATCGTCGGCGCCGAGGGCATGGTCGATGTTGCCACCATCCTTGGTTCTGATCGTTCACCGTTGCGTTGTTTCATTCAGATATCGGGCCATGGCTACCGTGTCCCGGTGAACGCAGTGGTCGCTCTCTACGAAGAGAGTCCCGCTGTTCGAACCCTGCTCAATCGCTTTGCTTATGACAGTTTTGTGCAAGTGGCGCAGACGGCGCTGGCCAACGCCGCATTCAACGTCAACGAGCGATTGGCCCGCTGGCTCTTGATGTGCGCGGACCGGACAGGCAACGATCAGATCGCGCTCACGCATGAGCTCCTGGCGGTTATGCTCAATGTTCGCCGGGCCGGAGTGACCCAAGCGCTTCACGCACTTGAGCAGGCGGGCTTTGTCAAAAACGGACGGGCGCTGATTACGATTGTCGATCGGATGGGCCTCGAAAATTTTGCCCGGGATTCCTACGCGCCTCTAGCCTGAACGGCGCTGCCTGGGTTCTGCCCATGCGCCACGCTCTGAAATCGTACGATACTGAACAGAAAGTGCATAACAATATTGTTATGCAAGTGTTTGGTTATCGATAAAGGCGATGCGAGAAGTGCCTGACCCGATCGAAGCGACTGCAGACCAAGGGCCTCTGATTTTGAGGCGGGTGATTGCCGTTGCCTTCAAACAGGCTGCTTGCGCGACGGGGGGGCAGCCCGCCTCATGACTGAACGTCAGATCGTCCACATCATTGATGATGAGCCGTCGATCCGCCAGTCGGTGGGCTTCATGCTGGAGCGCGCTGGCTATCAGGTCGCAGCATGGGATTCTGCTGCGGAGTTTCTTGATCATGCTGATACCGAGGCCATCGGCTGCATACTGCTCGATATCTATATGCCGGGTATTGATGGCCTGACGCTCCAGAAAACACTCAAGAGCCGCGGCTGCATCATGCCCGTGATCATCATAACGGGAGGGGCGGGAGCAACGCTGGCCCTGAACGCCATCCAGGCTGGTGCCGCGGACTTCCTTGAGAAGCCATTTGAGCGCGGGGTGCTGATCGCCGCCATAGAGGGTGCGCTTGAAACCGTGACCAACCCCCTCAGTCGTGTCGAGCGCCGCCAGAGCGCTCTGGCCAAGATGTCTCGCCTCTCCTCTCCGGAGCGCTCAGTGCTCGATGGGCTGGCAGGGGGGCTCGCCAATTCTGCAATCGCCATTGAACTGGGTGTTGAGACGGTCCGGGTCGAGCAGCACCGCGCGAGCCTGATGAGCAAGCTGGGCGTTCGAAATTTGCCGGCTGCGCTTAACGTGGCATTTGCCGCTGGCTGCTGTTGAACGTCGAACAACGCTATGTAGGCGTAATCGCAGAGAGAATTTTGTCGTGCGTAATGCAGCCGACTGAAAATGCTTGGTGACCCCTACGAGAATCGAACTCGTGCTTTCGCCGTGAGAGGGCGACGTCCTAACCGCTAGACGAAGGGGCCGTTGCACTGATGAACAGTGCTTGTGCGAAGCGGGTGGATGGAGCCAGCCGCCTCGCTTGTCAAGGATAACTGCTCGCTGACCGCCGTTCAGGCGGCGCGAGCCTCGTTTGCGTCGTGTTCCGCCTTCAAGGCCTCGGCGATCAGAAAAGCCAGTTCGAGGCTCTGGCTGGCATTGAGACGTGGGTCGCACTGTGTCTGGTAGCGGTCGGCCAGTCCCTCATCGGTGATGGCGATGGCGCCGCCGGTGCACTCGGTGACGTTCTGGCCGGTCATTTCGATATGGATACCGCCGGCATGGGTGCCCTCCGCGCGGTGTACGGCGAAGAAGCTCTTCACTTCAGCCAGAATCCGGTCGAACGGACGAGTCTTGAGCCCGCCGGCGGCCTTGATCGTGTTGCCGTGCATCGGATCGCATGACCAGACGACGCGGCGGCCCTCCTTCTGAACGGCACGGATAAGTCGCGGCAGATGCGCTTCCACCTTGTCATGCCCGAAACGCGTGATGAGGGTGAGGCGCCCGGAGATGTTGCCTGGGTTGAGCGTGTCGATGAGGCGGATCAGGTCGTCCGGCTCGGTGGACGGGCCGCACTTGAGACCAAGCGGGTTGCCTACGCCGCGCAGGAACTCGACGTGCGCCGATCCGGGGAAGCGGGTGCGGTCTCCGATCCACAGCATGTGTGCCGACGTGTCGTACCAGTCGCCGGTGAGGCTGTCTTGCCGCGTCATGGCTTGCTCATAGCCAAGCAGCAGCGCCTCATGGCTGGTGAAGAAGCTGGTGCCCTTAAGCTGCGGCACGGTTTCCGGCGAGATGCCGCAGGCTTCCATGAAGTCCAGGGCTTCTCCGATGCGATCAGCGAGTGCCTTATACTGCTCGGCCCAGAGCGAGCGACCGGTGAAATCCAGGTTCCACTTATGGACTTGATGGAGGTTTGCGTAGCCGCCGCTGGCAAAGGCGCGGAGCAGGTTCAGCGTCGCTGCTGACTGAAGATAGCCGCGCAACATCCTCTGGGGGTTAGGAATTCTCGCTTCCGGCGTGAAGGCAATATCGTTTACGTTGTCACCACGGTAGCTCGGCAGCGAGACGCCGTCGATCTCCTCGAAATCGCCTGAGCGTGGCTTGGCAAACTGCCCCGCCATGCGGCCGACCTTCACCACCGGCATCTTCGACGCAAAGGTGAGCACCACGGCCATCTGGAGCAGCACGCGGAACGTATCGCGGATATAGTCGGGGTGGAACTCGGCAAAGCTCTCGGCGCAGTCGCCGCCCTGCAGCAGAAAGGCCTTGCCGGCCTCGACCTGCGCGAGTTGTGCAGTCAGGTCCCGCGCTTCGCCGGCGAAGACCAGCGGCGGGTAGGACTTGATCTCGGCTTCCACTGCGGCGGAGGCCACGAGATCGGGATAGGTCGGCAACTGCCGGGCCTCATGGGCGCGCCAGCTTTCCGGGGTCCAGTTATGAGCGTTCTGCATCGTATATCCTTTGGGCGGTCCTTTGCCCTTTTGCCGGCAGGCTTTCAAGTCGGCCGATTTTACTTCATCAAAACAAGCTCTTCCGACATTGTCGGATGCAGCGCGATGGTATCATCGAACTGTGCCTTGGTCAGGCCGGCCTTGATGGCGATCGCCACGGCCTGCAAGATCTCCGGCGCATCCGGGCCGATCATATGGGCGCCGACCACCTTGTCGGTCGTCTGATCGACGATGAGCTTGTAGAGCGCTCGCTCATTTCGGCCGGCAAGAACATTTCGCATCGGCTTGAAATCAGACGTAAATATTTTCACAGCTCCAAGTGTGCTGCGCGCTTCCACCTCTGTCATTCCGACCGAGCCGAGCGGCGGATTGGAGAAGACGGCGCTGGGGATGCAGCGATAATCGACGCGCCAGGGCTTGTTGCCGAACATGGTGTCGGCAAAGGCATGGCCTTCCCGGATGGCGACGGGGGTGAGTTGCACACGGTCTGTCACATCGCCGACGGCGTGGATGTGGGGGACGTTGGTCTGGCTGTCCAGATCGACCTTGATGGCGCCGCGCTCGTCGAGTTCGACACCCGCGGCTTCGAGGCCGAGACCTTCGACATTGGGGCGGCGGCCGACGGCCCAGATGAACATATCGGCCTCGATCGGATCATCGTCGCGCAAATTGATGCGGACACCTTCTTCTGTTTTTTCAATCGATTGCATAGCGCAATTGAATACGAATCTGAGCCCCTTGGCGGTCGAAATGCTGAGCAGCCGGTCACGCAGGGCAGGGTCCCACTCGCGCAGGATGGTGTCACCGCGGTTGATGAGAGTGACGTGGACGCCGAACTCGTGGAAGATGCCGGCGAATTCGTTGGCGATGTAGCCGCCGCCGGCGATGACAAGGCGCTTGGGCAGCTTCTCGAGGTGAAAGACTTCGTTTGAGGTGATGCCATGCTCGGCGCCGGGGTAGTCCGGAATCCAGGGGCGGGCGCCGGTGGCGATGAGGATCCGGGCCGCCGTGATGCGCTCGCCGCCAACGTCCAGCGTGTGCGGATCAATGAAGGTGGCACGTGAATTGTAGATCGTAACATCATGGGAATTAAGCGTATTGATATAGAGCCCGTTCAGCCTGTCCACTTCTGCCAGCACATTGTCGCGCAGGGTTAGCCAATCGAAACTCTTGCCCTCCAGCTGCCAGCCGAAGCGGCGCGCGTCCACCAGATCCTCGGCGAAATGGGCGCCGTAAACCAACAGTTTCTTGGGGACGCAGCCGCGGATGACGCAGGTGCCGCCGACCTTGTGCTCCTCGGCCACTGCCACCCTGGCGCCATGGCCGGCGGCGATGCGGGCGGCACGAACACCGCCGGAGCCGGCGCCGATGACGAAAAGATCATAGTCAAAAGCGGTCATGGACGGGTCTTTCACGGGACGTCGCCGGATGCTGGCCGGATCGTCATGGGACTGCCACCGGAGCGTGGCGGGAACTCCAGCGGCGTTCTACGGGCTGTTACCGGGCATGGCCAAATGATTTAGCTGGTCAGGCTTATCGAATTGGGTTGTTTTGGTTAGAGGGCTTGGTTGTGACCCGGCCGCAAGGATTCTGAAATGAGCGAAAATGGAGCCGGGCCGGACCTGGCGGTGTATGAATCGGGCCGCAAGTCCATGGCCGTGGCCTATGTGCTCTGGCTGTTCCTGGGCTGGTTCGGCGCGCACCGCTTTTATGCGCGGGCCGGGCGGACGGGCTGGTGGATGCTCGGGCTGCAGGTGGCGGGCTGGACGCTCGGGCTGTTCGGTTGGCAGAGCGTCGAGCCCGTCGATACCAATGTCTTCACCATCGGTTACCAGACGGCGCAGGATTTTCAGGTTGTCGGCAGCTTTGATAATGGCCCGCTGGGGTTGATCGGCAGCATCTTGCGCCGCATCGGCTGGGTGTGGTGGCTGGTGGATGTGTTCCTCGTGCCGGGAATGGTGCGGCGCTGGAACATGCGGCTGGCTTCGGCGCTCGGCGTGCAGCGCTAGAAAAGCGCCAGCCCGACTAGGGCGAGCAGCACGCCGATCTGCAGGCCGGCAATGAGCAGCAGTTGCGTGGCGAAGGGTTGCTTGCTGGTCTTGTGCCGCAGCCGCTGCTGGGCAGCGAACGCGGCGGGCGTGCCGCCGATTGCTGCCATCAGCAGCAGGCGTGATTCCGGGATGCGCATGGTGCGGCGGCGGGTGCCGGCAACGGCGCGGCGCTTGTCGATGGCGAAGGCGGCATAGGTCGCCAGGTTGATGACCAGAAGCCAGAGCGGGACCAACGCCCAGCCGAGGTTCGGCACCAGTGGAGGCGCGATGGCGGCGGGTTGCAGCGGCGTGCGTGCGTCGGCAACGCCGGGCGCCTCCTGCCATGTGGCCTGCGTTCCGCAATCAAGCCGGCCATAGCGCTCCACGGCGTGGCCGGCGGCGATCATGGCGCAGCCGATGTTCTCGCCATCCAGGCTGCAACTGACAACCGGGCGGCCGTAATTGTCGGTTTCGCGCTGCTCGCATTGCAGGGTCTGGCCGGCGGTGAGGCTGCGCAGGTAATCCCGCGCGGCATAGGGGTCCCCGGGCGTGCACTCCCGTCCGGGGCGGCAACTGCCCGGCATTTCCGGTGCGTCGATGGCGTGGAGCCGCATCGACTCCGGCCGGTTGCCGCAGCGGATATTGTCCCCATCATGGTGGGTGGGGGCAGTGCAGATGAAGGCTGCGGTAGCTGCGACCAGGAGGAAGGGCATCGCCCCAGCTCAATCCAGGAAGGGGTCCCGCACCAGGATCGTATCATCCCGCTGCGGGCTGGTGCTCACCAGCGCCACCGGGCAATCGGTGAGTTCCTCGATGCGGCGGATGTATTTGATCGCCTGGGCCGGCAGGTCGGCCCAGCGGCGGGCGCCGGCGGTGGATTCGCTCCAGCCTTCAAAGACTTCGTAGATCGGCTCCACCCGCGCCTGGTCGGCGCTGTGGGCGGGAAAATGATCGAGGTCCTGCCCGTCAAGCCGGTAGCCGGTGCAGATGTGCAGCGTCTCGAAGCCATCGAGCACATCGAGCTTGGTGAGCGCCATGCCGGTGACGCCGGAAACGGCGATGGCCTGGCGCACCAGAACGGCATCGAACCAGCCGCAGCGGCGCTTGCGGCCCGTTACGGTGCCGAACTCATGGCCGCGCTGGCCCAGCTTCTCGCCATCGGCATTGTCCTGCTCGGTGGGGAAGGGGCCGGAGCCGACGCGGGTGGTATAGGCCTTCACGATGCCGAGCACATAGCCGACGGCGTTCGGCCCCATGCCGCTGCCTGCTGCCGCCTGCCCGGCGACAACGTTCGATGAGGTGACGAACGGGTATGTGCCATGATCGACATCGAGCAGCACGCCCTGTGCGCCTTCAAACAGGATGCGCGAGCGCTTGGCCTTGGCATCCCGCAGCGTCGTCCACACTGGCTTGACGAAGGGCAGCACGGCCGGCGCGATCTCGTGGAGCTGGGCGATCAGCTCTTCACGGTCCACTGGCGGCATGCCGAAGCCGGTGCGCAGCGCATTGTGGTGCGCCAGCAGCCGATCGAGTTGCGGGCCGATATCGTCGAGGTGCGCGAGGTCACACACACGCAGGGCGCGGCGGCCGGCCTTGTCCTCATAGGCCGGGCCGATGCCGCGGCGGGTGGTGCCGATCTTGCCGGCGCCGGAGGCATCCTCGCGGGCGCCATCCAGATCCCGGTGCAGCGGCAGGATCAGTGGGCATTGCTCGGCCACCTGGAGATTTTCCGGGGTGATGCTGACGCCCATGGCGCTGATGCGGGCGACTTCATCGCGGAAATGCCATGGATCGAACACCACGCCGTTGCCGACGATGCTGAGCGTGCCGCGCACGATGCCGCTGGGCAGCAGGCTGAGCTTGTAGACATTCTCGCCCACCACCAGCGTGTGGCCGGCGTTGTGGCCGCCCTGGAAGCGGACAACGACATCGGCGCGCTCGGAGAGCCAATCGACGATCTTGCCTTTGCCTTCATCGCCCCACTGGGCGCCGATGACGGTAACGTTGGGCATTTTGGCTCCGGCGTTTGGGGTGTGTGACGGTTCTATTGCGCCTTGCCGGGCCTGCCGCAAGAGCGGGAGGCGGCGCGGTGGCGCTCAGGCAGGAAGCGCTATGGGTGTGTCGTTGACAAGGGCATGGGTGCAGCGGGCTGTTTCAGCACTGGCGGCGGCATCGAGCGCGGCCACCGTGGACCAGCCCTCGGCGCGCAGTTTCGCCGCCATGGCCGGGCTGGTGCCGAGCGGCAGGAAGACGCGGCGCGCCGGCGCCAGGCCGAGCCCGGCATCCACCAGGCCATCGGCATAGAGCGAAAAGCCGATGGCGGCCTCGCTGCTGCCATCGGGCGCAGTGATGGTGTAGGCGCCGCCACGGCCGACTTCGCCGGGCACGCCGTCCCCGAACAGCGAGAAGCCGAGCCAGGTCTGATATTCAAAGCCATGGCGCTCGGTGGGGTCGAGCGTGATGGAGACGCCCTCCAGCCCGGCGATGACGGCGGCGATGCTGCCGAGCCGGGCCTTGGCGGCGGCCGGCAGCGGCAGCGCGGCGAGGCGATCGAGCGCCTGCGCTGCCGGGCCGGCGGCGGCGATGAGCGGCTGGAAGGCCTGTGCGCCCAGTGCGGCGAGGCCGGCGCTGTCCTTGCCATCGAGCAGTTGCTGCACATCGGCGAGGCTGGCGCGGCCGAGCGACCAGCCGGCGGCGGCGAGATCGGCCACCAGCGTAGGCAGGGTGATATCGAGCGACAGCCCCTTGAGTCCGGCATCGCGCAGCGCGGTGATGGCCAGCGCGATGACTTCGGCAGCAGCGGCGGCGCTGTCATTGCCGATCAGCTCGGCGCCGACCTGCATCGACTCCCGCTCCGGGCTGAGCTGGGTGCCCCGCACGCGCAGCACCGGGCCGGCATAGGAGAGGCGCAGCGGCCGGGGCAGGGCGGCAAGGCGGGTGACAGCGATGCGGCCGACCTGGCCGGTGATATCAGAGCGCAGCGCCAGCGTGTGCTGGGAAACAGGATCCGTGAAGCGCAGCAGCTCCCGGCGGGCGGAGCCGGCGAGGCGCGAGCCGAGCGACTCCTCATATTCCACCAACGGCGGCTGCACGCGCTCATAGCCATGCGCCGCAAAGCTGCCAGTGAGGCTGCGGACGAGGCTGGCAAGGGCTTCGGCTTGCGGCGGAAGCCGGTCACGCAAGCCCTCGGGGAGGAGGCCGGGGGGAATCATCTTGGGTTCCAGTGTTGTGCTGGAGGCAAGTAGCCTGCGCACCCTGCCTGCGGCAAGGGTAGCCACCCCTTCCCGGAAGAAGAGATGGCCACCTGGGTATGCCTTACTGGAAGACCAGCGCCTTGACCGTCTTGACGCCGGGCAAGCGGCAGATCGACCAGAGCAGCGGATCGGGGATGATGTCATCCACCGAGAGCAGCAGGATGGCTTCGTCGCCAGACTGGCGGCGACCGAGGTGGAAGGTGCCGATGTTGACCTGCGCTTCGCCCAGCGTGCTGCCGAGGCGGCCGATGAAGCCCGGCTTGTCCTCGTTGACGATGTAGAGCATCCGGCCCTGCAGATCAGCCTCGACAGTGATGCCGAAGATTTCCGTCAGGCGTGGCTTGGTCATGCCGAACAGCGTGCCGGCAACGCTGCGCTCGCCATCCGGCGTGCGGACGGTGACGCGGACGAGGGTGTGATAGTCCGTCTCGCGCTCGTGGCGGACTTCGGCGATCTCAATGTTGCGCTCACGTGCCAGATAGGGCGCGTTGACCATGTTGACCGTGTCCGAGTGCGTGCGCATCAGGCCGGCGAGCACCGCGGCGGTGATCGGCTTGATGTTGAGCTCGGCGGCCGCGCCTTCCACTTCCACCTTCACGGCGGTCACGCCTTCCGACACCAGCTGGCCGACAAGGCTGCCGAGACGCTCGGCAAGCTGCATGTAGGGACGCAGGCGCGGCGCTTCCTCGGCGCTCAGCGAGGGCACGTTGAGCGCATTGGTGACACCGCCGGTGAGCAGGAAATCACTCATCTGCTCGGCAACCTGGATGGCGACATTGACCTGGGCTTCATCGGTGCTGGCGCCAAGGTGCGGCGTGCTGATGAAGTTGGGCGTGCCGAACAGCGGCGAGGCCTTGGCCGGCTCCTCGACGAACACATCGAGCGCGGCGCCGCCGATGTGGCCGGAATCGAGCCCGGCCTTGAGAGCGGCTTCATCGATGAGGCCGCCGCGGGCGCAGTTGATGATCCGCACGCCCTTCTTGGCCTTCGCGAGATTCTCGGCCGAGAGGATGTTGCGGGTGCTGTCTGTCAGCGGTGTGTGGAGGGTGATGAAATCGGCGCGGGCGAGCAACTCGTCCAGCGTCACCTTCTCGATGCCGAGGTGCTCGGCGCGCTCGGGCGTCAGGAACGGATCATAGGCGACGACCTTCATCTTCAGGCCCAGGGCGCGATCGGCAACGATGCTGCCGATGTTGCCGGCACCGATGAGGCCGAGCGTCTTGTTGGTCAGCTCGACACCCATGAAGCGGTTCTTCTCCCACTTGCCGGCCTGGGTGGAGGCATCGGCCTCCGGCAACTGGCGGGCGAGGGCGAACATGAGGGCGATGGCGTGCTCGGCGGTGGTGATGCTGTTGCCGAACGGGGTGTTCATCACGACAACGCCGGCGGCCGAAGCTGCGGGAATGTCGACATTGTCCACGCCGATGCCGGCGCGGCCGATGACCTTGAGATTGGCGGCGGCGGCGATGACATCCTTGGTCGCCTTGGTGGCGCTGCGGATGGCGAGGCCGTCATAGTTGCCGATGATCTTGATCAGCTCGTCCTTGGTGAGGCCGGTGATTTCATCAACCTCGATGCCGCGGGCGCGGAAGATCTCGGCGGCCTTGGGGGACATTTGATCGGAAATAAGGACTTTGGGCATGGTATTCTCCTGTCATCCGGCGGGGGCCGGGCGGGGATTTTCAAGAAAGGCCGGCCGGGCACGAGGCCCGGCCTATTGGCTCAGGCAGCCGTTACTTCGGCGTAGGCCCAATCGAGCCAGAGGGTCAGCGCCTCGATATCGGCCGTATCCACCGTGGCGCCGCACCAGATGCGCAGGCCCGGAGGAGCATCGCGGTAAGCGCCGATGTCAAACGCCACGCCTTCCTTCTCGAGCAGCGCGGCCATGGCCTTGGGCGTCTCTTCCGCAGCACCGGGCAGGGTCAGGCAGACGCTGGTGTTGGATCGCGTTTCCGGCAGCTTGGCGAGGTTCTCGATCCACGGGCGGCTGTCCACCCAGCGGTTGAGCGCCTCGGCATTGGCATCGGCACGGGCCATCAGCTCGGGCAGGCCGCCGATGTGCTTCGACCATTCGAGGGCGTCGATGTAATCTTCGACAGCCAGCATCGAGGGGGTGTTGATCGTCTCGCCGACGAACAGGCCCTCGGTGAGCTTGCCCTTGGAGACGAGGCGGAAGACCTTGGGCAGCGGCCAGGCCGGGCTGTAGCTCTCCAGCCGCTCGACGGCGCGGGGGCCGAGGATGAGCATGCCATGGCCGCCTTCGCCGCCCAGCACCTTCTGCCAGCTGTAGGTGAGCACATCCACCTTGTCCCACGGGATGTCCTGCGCGAACACGGCGCTGGTGGCATCCACGAAGGTCAGGCCCTCACGGTCTTCACGGATCCAGTTGCCATTGGGCACGCGGACGCCGGAGGTGGTGCCGTTCCAGGTGAAGCAAAGGTCGTTGCTCTGGTCGATGCGGGTGAGATCGGGCAGCTCGCCATAAGGGGCTGTCACGACATCTGAGGGAATCTTGAGCTGCTTGACGGCATCCGTCACCCAGCCTTCGCCAAAGCTCTCCCACGCCATCATGGTGGTGTGGCGGGCGCCGAGCATTGTCCACATCGCCATTTCATAGGCGCCGGTATCGGAGCCGGGGACGATGGCAATGCGATGGGTGCTGGGGACGTTCAGGATCTCGCGGGTCAGATCGATGGCGAGCTTGAGGCGCGCCTTGCCGATCTTGGACCGGTGCGAGCGGCCGAGCGATTCGATAGCGAGATTTGCGGGGCTCCATCCGGGGCGCTTGGCGCAAGGGCCGGACGAAAAGTGCGCACGCGCAGGGCGCGTGGTAGGACGTGTAGTCATATTCTCTCCTCACAGAGAGCACGCGCCGCGTTGGGGCGGCGTGGCCCGCCGCCGCTCATAGAGACCAGCAGCGGGATGTAAAGGAGAATTGCCCGGCTAGGGACTTATACGCAGGCGGAAAGCGTTGCTTCACCAAGGGCACGGGCGATCGGCGGGAAATGCGCGTTGCGGGCAGCCAGGGTGTCCTCGCCGTCGCGAAGATAGGCAGCGACGAGAATCGGGCGGCGGGCCGGTGGATGCATGAGGCTGACGATGCCGCGGGTGCCATGCGCCCCGGCGCCTGTCTTGTTGGCCTCGCGCCAGCCCGCGGGCAGCGCATCCCGCAGCATGGCACCGCCAGTGACGCTGCCGGCCATCCAGGCCGTGAGCTGGCGGCGGCCGGCGGGCGTGAGGGCGCGGCCAAGGGTGAGGCGCTGGATGGTCGCCAGCATGGCCTCGGGGGTGGTGGTGTCTCGCGGGTCGAGGGGAAGGGCCTCGTTCATCTTCGGCTCGTTGCGGTCCAGGCGTGTCGTGTGGTCGCCAAGGCCGTGCAGCCATTGGGTGAGCGCGGCCGGGCCACCGAGGCGGCGCAGAAGCAGGTTGGCGGCCGGATTGTCGGAGGTGGTGACAGTCGCATGGCAGAGCTCGGCCAGCGTCATGCTCTGGCCGATGCGCGGCTCGGTGAGCGGGGCGACGTCGATCATGTCCTCGCGGCGGATGGGCACCGGTTCGGCGAGGCTGAGGCGTTTGTGCTCCGCCAGCCAGAGGATGTGCCCGGCAAGCAGCGCCTTGAAGGTGGAGCACATCGGAAAGCGCAAGTCCTCGTTCCAGCCGAAGCGGGCGCCATCCTGCGTATCCAGCACGGCGAGGCCGTAGCGGCCGCCGCTTTTGCGCTCGATGCCGGCGCAGATGGCGTTCAGTGGCTCCAGCCGCTGGTTGCAGGCGGGCGCGGCAAGGCCCGGCACCGGAGCGGCGAGGAGAGCGGCGAGAAGCGTGCGGCGGGCGATGAGCATGCGCGCATTGCTGGCATTGCTGCCGGCTGGCCGCAAGAGGCGGGGTGACAGGAGCCGCTGCCGCCATTACCTCCGATAGCCTATGACAACATCCCCCCCGAACAATCCGCCCGGCATCTTCCCCTCCGCCCGTACCGAGGCAGAGCTGGCAAAGGCCCCCACGAGCGTCCCGCAGACCGAGCATCCGGCTTATCGGCTAGCGTTCCAGGACCATGATTTCCTGCTCCGGGAAGACCTGCGGCCGGTGCGCTTCCAGCTTGAGCTGCTCAAGGTGGAACTGGCACTCTCCGAGGCCGGCATCGATTCGACCTTTGTGTTCTACGGCTCGGCCCGCATCCCGGCGCCTGACAAGGCCGAGGCGCTGGTGAACGCTGCGGCCACGCCGCAAGCCCGGGCCATCGCCGAGCGGCTGGCGGCAAAATCCCGCTATTATGAGGAGGCCCGCAAGCTGGCCCGGCTGGCTTCAAGCTGTGACCCGGCGGATGGCTCGCGCTGCTTCACCGTGTGTTCCGGCGGCGGCCCCTCGATCATGGAGGCGGCCAATCTTGGCGCGCATGAGGCGGGCGCGCCTTCGTTGGGGCTGAATATCGTGCTGCCACACGAGCAGGTACCCAACCCCTATGTGACGCCGGGGCTGTCCTTCCAGTTCCACTATTTTGCGCTGCGCAAGATGCACTTTCTCATGCGCGCCAAGGCCGTGGCGGTGTTCCCGGGCGGCTATGGCACGATGGACGAGTTTTTCGAGCTGCTGACGCTGGTGCAGACCGGTAAGGTCAAGCCTGTGCCCATCCTGCTGTTCGGGCGGGACTTCTGGGGAACAGTTGTGAACTTCCAGGCGCTGGCCGATGAAGGCGTGATCTCGGCGGCGGACCTGGCGCTGTTCCATGTCGTGGAGACGGCGGACGAGGCCTGGGAGATCGTGCGCGCCCAATACGGGCTCCAAGCGGCCCGCTAAAACAGCTGCGCCCTCTCCCCGGGGGGAAGAGGGCGCAGCGTCAACCCAGATTGCTGGATCAGGCTGTCGGCGCGGTTTCTGCCGGGGCCGCTTCAGCCGGGGCAGCCGCATCGGCCGGTGCAGCTTCAGCAGCCGGCGCTTCCTCGGCGGGAGCGGCGGGCAGCGGCAGCGGGCTGGCGCTCTTGGTGTTCAGCCAGGCGAGAACGGCGGCGCGCTCTTCCGGCTTGCTGAGGCCGGCAAAGCTCATCTTGTTGCCCGGAGCATAGGCCTTGGGGCTCTTGAGCCAGGCGCTGAGCTCGTCCCAGGTCCAGGGCTTGCCCTTCATGCCGCCCAGAGCGTCTGAATAGCCGAAGCCGGCGGCGCGGGCGTGCGTGGCGCCAACGATGCCATAAAGATTGGGGCCGATGCCATTGGCGCCGCCCTGATCGGCATTGTGGCAGGCAGCGCACTTCTTGAAGACCGCTTCGCCCTTCTCGGGGCTGGCGGAGGCGAGATAGAAAGCGATGGGCTTTTCAGCCTCCACAGCCGGGCCTGCAACGACCTCTTCTTCAACGCCGGCGATGGCGAAGCTCTGCTTTTCCAGCGGGTGCGGCTTGAAGACGCCGTCTGTCACGATGTTGATACCGAGCAGCAGCACACACGCTGCCAGCACCCAGCCGGCGATCTTGTTGAATTCGAAGCTGTCCAACGTCTGGCTCCCGAAGCAGGAATATGGGGCAACGCTGCGCCCCGGCAAAGTCGCGGTTGCTATAGCAGCGCAAGGCGCGGCGGCAAGAGTGCGCATCGCCGCGAATGCGCAGAATGTGCAGATATATGGCGCGTTGCAGCATCGCGCCGCAGCGCGGCTGGGCCGAAACCCGGCTACCCATCCCGGCAAAAGCCGGTTAAGCGGCCCGGATGAGCAGCTATCCTCCCCTTGCCGATGCCCTTGTGCGCCAGATGGCGCAGCGCGCCGATGCCGATCCGGCCAATGGCGTGGCCTTTCAGGGCGCGCCCGGTGCCTATTCCCACCAGGCGGTGCGCGAGTTGTTCCCCAACGGCAATCCGCTGCCGTGCCCGGCGTTTGAAGATGCCATCGAGGCGGTGCAGACCGGCCGGGTTGCCCGCGCTGTCATCCCCATCGAAAACTCCCTGCACGGGCGCGTAGCAGACATGCACTTCCTGCTGCCGGAATCGGGCCTGCACATTGTGGGCGAGCATTTTGTGCGGGTGCGGCACTGCCTGCTCGGGATCGGCGAGGAGAGCCAGCTCAATGAGGTGCTCAGCCACCCGCAGGCACTCGGCCAGGTGCGCAAGCGCATGCGCGCCATGGGGCTGGAACCGATCAGTTATTTTGACACCGCTGCCGCTGCGGCCTTTGTGGCGGGCGAGGGTGATCCGAGCCGTGGCGCCATCGCCTCGGCGCTGGCCGCCGAACTTTATGGGCTGAAGATCTTCCGCCAAGGCGTCGAGGATGCCGACCATAACACCACGCGCTTCGTGGTGTTGGCGCGTGAGCCGGTGGCAGTGCCGCCCGGCGTGCCGGCGATGACGAGCATGGTCTTCCAGGTGCGCAGCGTACCGGCCGCGCTGTTCAAGGCGCTGGGCGGCTTTGCCACAAACGGCATCAACATCACCAAGCTGGAGAGCTACCTGCGCGGCGGTTCATTCCAGGTGGCGGAATTTTATGCCGATATCGAAGGCGCGCCGAACGACCCGGCGGTGAAGCTGGCGATGGAGGAACTGGGGTTCCACACCAACTGGATCAAGGTGTTGGGAACCTATCCGCGTGCCGACGGGCGCGGCTGAGGGCTGCGCATCCCTTAGCCGGGGCGCGCCTCAGGCCGGCGCGCGCATCAGGTGCAGGCGGGCCTTGCCATGGTCCCGCGTGGCGAGAACCTCGTAGGGCGTGTCCAGAACTTCCTTGCGGCTTGTCTCCACCGAGATCAACGCGCCGGGCGCGATCCAGCCGCGCTCGGCAAGGCGGGTGAGCGCCGGTTGGGCCAGCCCTTCGCCATAGGGCGGATCCAGCAGGATGATGTCACACGGCAGCGGCGCAGTGCCGACTGATTCGACCGGCGCGGCGATCACGTCCGGCCGCAGAGTGGTGCCGATGGTGCATTTGGCGATGTTGGTCTTCAGCGCCTTCAGGGCCTCGGCATCGCGCTCCACAAAGGTGCAGTGAGCGGCGCCGCGAGACAGCGCCTCCAGCCCGAGCGCGCCGGTGCCGGCAAAGCCATCGAGAACGCGAAGGTCATGAAAGCTGCCGACTCGGCTGGCTAGCATGGAGAACAGCGCCTCGCGCACCCTGTCTGCCGTCGGGCGCGTGGCCTCGCCCGCCGGGGCGATGAGGGCGCGGCCGCGCCAGAGGCCGGAAATGATCCGCATCGGTCAGGTCGAGCGCGAAAGCTGCTTGCGGAGCGAGGCGACAACGCCATCCGGCACTTCATCGGCATCGCGTGGCGGCAAGTCACCCAGCTCAAGCGGGCCATAGCCGACGCGGATGAGCCGCGAGACCTGCAGGCCGAGATGCTCGAGCACGCGGCGGATTTCGCGGTTCTTGCCCTCGGTGAGCGTGATGCTCAGCCAGAGGTTGCGACCGGTGCGGCGTTCGATCTCGGCATCGATCGGGCCATATTTCATGCCATCGATGGTGACGCCCTCGATCAGGCTCTCCACCATCGGCTGCGAGATTTCACCATAAGCGCGAACGCGGTAGCGGCGCGGCACGGCGTTGATCGGCAGCTCCAGCGCGCGCTTTAGGGCGCCATCCGTGGTGAGCAACAGCAGCCCTTCCGTGTTCATGTCCAGCCGGCCGACAGGCACGACACGCGGCATGCCGGGAGGCAGGATGTCCATGATCGTCGGGCGGCCACCAGGGTCACGCGCCGTGGTGAGGAAACCGGCGGGCTTGTGGAAGCGGAACAGCCGTGATGGCTCCAGCGCAGCCACCGGTTCGCCGTTGACGGTGATGCCGTTTAGGCTGTTGACGATGGTCGCCGGCGTTGTGAGCACGGCGCCATTGAGCGCTACTTCACCCTTTTCGATCATCCGCTCGATGTCGCGCCGCGAGCCGATGCCGGCGCGGGCGAGCAGCTTGGCGATGCGCTGTGGCTCGGTGGGCACGGCCTTGCCGGTGCGCTCGGCCGTGCGCTCGGCAGCACGGGCCTCGCCGCGGCCACGGCGGCCGGTGGGAGCGCTGCGCGTTGCGGCGGGAAAGTCCGAGAATGGCTCCGGGTTGCGGGACGGGCGGCCGGTGCGGGCCGGGCGGGCCAGCGCCTGCGGCTCGCTGCGCGGCACGCGGGGCAGGCGGCCACCGGGGATATGGCGGCGGCCATCACCGCCATCAGGGCCTGGCGCGCTGCGCGTGGGGGTGGGGGCGCTGCGGTGCGAAGGGCCGGCGCGACGGCTGGCGGCGGCCGCCTCGGCTTGCTCGGCTTCGCGGCGCGACGTGGTGATGGTTTCATCCGAGGCACGCGGCGGGCGCGGACGGGCCGGCTGCTCGCTGCGTTCCAGCCGGTCGCCGCCGGGCCGGGGCCGGCCGAAGCCGCCTTCGCGGGGGGCGCCGAAAGAGCCGCCTTCGCGGCGGGGACCAAAGTTGCCACCTTCGCGGCGCTCGTTGAAGCCGCCTTCGCGGCGCTCATTAAAGCCGCCTTCGCGGCGGGGCCCTCCTGGGCCGCCTTCACGACGGGGGCCGAAGTTGCCTTCGCGACGTTCGGAAGGGCCGCCTTCACGGCGTTCGCTGAAAGAGCCGCCTTCGCGGCGTTCACCAAAGGAGCCGCCTTCGCGGCGGGAGGAACCCGCGCCGGGTGGGCGCTGGGATGGGCCGCCGGGGGGGCGGCGGGTGGGGCCCGTGGGGCCTCCGGTCTTACGGGGTGGTCGCATCGCGCTGCCTTGCGCCGGTTCTAGCCTGCTTGTCCAGTTTTCCCCGGCATGAGGTTGCCAGCCGCTGCGGCGCGCGATAGGGCAGGCGCAGTGCGGGCGTGGTGAAACTGGTAGACGCGCGGGACTCAAAATCCCGTTCCGAGAGGAGTGTCGGTTCGATTCCGACCGCCCGCACCAACGCCCGCCCCATGCCAGCTAGCCGCCGAAACCTTCCACAAGGAACTTCTGGGCCAGCGCGGCATGGAAGGCCGCGCCCCGCGCCATCACCGCTTCATCGATGACCATGCGGTTGCTGTGCAGGCCGCAGCATTGCGTCCAGTCCGTGCCATCTTCGGATGCTCCGAGAAAGAACATCGCGCCCGGCACTTTCTCAAGCACATAGGCAAAATCCTCGGCGCCCATGATCGGGTTTTCAAGGCTGCGCCAAGCATCGACACCGAGCAGTTCGGTGGCGGTCGCCTGGCCAAAGGCAGCGGCGCGGGAATCACAGACGGTGACGGGAAAGCCCTGCTCGAAGCGCACATCGGCACTGGCGCCATGGGCTGCGGCAATGCCCTTGGCGAGTTTCTCCAGGCCGATCTGCACGCTGGCGCGGGTGCGCGGCGAGAGGGTGCGGATGGTGCCGAGCATGAACGCCGTCTCGGGGATGACATTGTCTGTGCTGCCGGCCTCGATTTTCGCGATGGTGACCACGGCGGGATCGAACACCGAGACCTGTCGCGTGACATAGGCCTGGATGGCGCCGACGATTTCGCAGGCGATCGGCACGGGATCGAGCGCATCATGCGGCATGGAGGCATGGCCGCCGCGGCCGGTGACGGTGATGCGAATCTTGTCGGCCGAGGCCAGCAGCGGCCCGGGCTTGCCACAGATGAGGCCGTGCGGCGCGTTGGGCATGATGTGCAGGGCAAAGGCGGCATCGGGCAGGGGATCGAGGAGGCCGTCATCGAGCATGAAGCGGGCGCCGTGATGGCCCTCCTCACCGGGCTGGAACATGAACTGCACGGTACCGGGCAGCTGGTCCCGCCGAGCGCAGAGCAGCCGGGCAGCGCCGACAAGCATGGCGACATGGCTGTCATGCCCGCAGGCGTGCATGGCGCCGGGGGTGCCGGAGGCGAAATCCAGCCCGGTATCCTCGTTCATCGGCAGCGCATCGGTGTCGCCGCGCAGCAGTACGGTACGGCCATTGGCGGAGCCTTGTAGCGTCGCGACCAGCCCGGTGGTGCTGGGGCCCTCCCGGAAGTGTAGCGGCAGGCCGGCGAGAGCCTCGCGGATTTTCGCCGTGGTCCTCGGGTTGCTCAGGCCGATTTCCGGCTCGGCATGGATGGCGCGACGCAGCGAGACAAGGCCGGGCAGCAGCGCTTCGGCTTCGGCAGAGAGGGTGGCGAGCATGCGATGCTCCTTAAACGCCATTGGCCTTGAAGTGCGCCATCAGCAGTGCCCAGCCATCGGCAGCATCGGCAGGATTGTAGCTGGCACGATAATCGGCGTGGAAGCCATGGTCACTTGCCGGGTAGAGCTTGATGCGGCTTTTGGAGCCTGCGGCCTTGAGCGCGGCCTGCATGGCTTCCACATCGGCAACCGGGATGCCCTTGTCCAGCGCGCCATAGAGACCGAGCACGGGGGCCTTGAGCTCGGCGGCGAAGTCCAGCGGGTAGCGGCGGGCCTCGCCGCCGGGCTGGCCCTTCAGCCGGCCATACCAGGCGACGCCAGCGCCAAGCTGCGGGAAGCGCTGGGCTGCTGTCCACACCACGGTTCCGCCCCAGCAGAAGCCGGTGATGGCGAGTCGCTTGGGGGCGACGAATGTTTGCGCGGCGAGCCAATCGAGCGTGGCCTTAACATCGCCCATCACCTGCTCGTTGCCGGCGGTGCCGACGATTTTCAGGATGGCTGGAAAGTCCGTCAGCGTTGGCAGCGTGCGCTGCGGATCGGCGCGGAAAAAGAACTCTGGCGCAATCGCGACATAGCCTGCCTGGGCAAAGCGGCGGCAGATATCGCGGATATACTCGTGCAGCCCGAAGACCTCGTTGACGACGATGACAGCGGGGTGCCGGCCGGGGGCCGACGGGCGCGCCACGAAGCCGGGCAAGCCGCCAGCCATGGTGACGCTCTCGATGGTGAGGCCCTTTGTGCCGGTACTGATCGGCTCGGCGCTGGCGCTCACCGCGGCAGCAGCATAGCCGGCGGCCAGCAGCGCGGTGAGGCTGCGACGCGAGATGTGCAGGTCTTCAGCCAGCGTGCCTTCAGGGCGGGTAAGCGTAACCATGCGAAAACTCCTTGGGGGCGTTGTGCTCGCAGACTAGACTTCGGGGATGAAGAAACAAGCTTCCAGGGCGCCGGCTGCAGGGCTGTGGCTGGCTGCCGCAGCGGGAATCGGTGCCGTGCTGCTCGCCGAGCGGCTGTGGTCACGCCGCCCGCGCACCCAGGCCGAGCCGGAGCGCACCGCCCGCAACGTGGCGATGGGTGCGATGAGCCTTGCCGTGGTGGCGGGGCTGCAACTGCCGCTGGCGCTGCCGCTGGCGGGGCAGGTGGAGCGCCGCCGGCAGGGGCTGGCGCAGCAACTGCCGGGGCCGGCCTGGCTGCGGGACTTCGCGGCCGTTGTGGTGCTGGATTACGCCACCTATCATTGGCACGTGGCGACGCACCGGGTCGGTTGGCTGTGGCGGCTGCACCTTGTTCACCACATCGATCTGGACATGGATGCCTCGACGGCGCTGCGCTTCCATGCTGCCGACATGCTGGTGTCTGTGCCGCTGCGCCTGGCGCAGGTGCGCTTGCTCGGCGTGAGCCCGCGGGCGCTGGACTGGTATGAGGCGTGGTTTTTCGCCAACGTGCTGTTCCATCACAGCAATATCGCGCTGCCGTTTGATGATGAGCTGGCGCTGGTGATGACCTCGCCGGGCATGCACGATATTCACCATCGCGCCGATGCTGCCGCCAGCGATGCCAATTTCTCCAGCGGGCTGAGTGTGTGGGACCGGCTGCATGGCACATTCTCGAGCGAGCGGCCGGATGTGGGCATGGGCGTTCCGGCCTATCGTGACCCTGCGGATCTGGAACTGCTGCCATCCCTGCTGATGCCGTTCGGGCCGCAGGTCGAGGCGTTTCCGGTGTTGGCGGCTGAATAGCGCCCACCGAAATTATCAGCGCGCTCTTGCCAAGCCGGAGCGGCGCCCCGACCATTGCGGCGGGCATGCCAAAAGGGGGATGAGGCAATCGCTATCCGGATTCCAGAAGAGGCCATCTTGCGCACGCGCAAGCCGCTCTATGCGCAGCTGTATGTGCAGGTGCTGGCGGCGATTTTCGTTGGCGGCCTGATCGGGCATTTCGCGCCCGAGACCGGCGTGGCGCTGAAGCCGCTGGGTGACGCCTTCATCAAGCTGGTCAAGATGATCATCGCACCGGTGATCTTCCTGACCATCGTAACGGGCATTGCCGGCATGCGGGACCTTGGCAGCGTCGGCCGGGTGGCGGGCAAGGCCTTTGCCTATTTCCTGTTCTTTTCCACGGTCGCGCTGGTTGTCGGCCTGGTGGTCGCCAACGTGGTGGAGCCGGGCAGTGGCATGAATATCGATCCGGCGACGCTCGATACCGGCGAAGTCGATGAATACGCCAAAAAGGCCAAGGACCAGACGATCACCGGCTTCCTGATGGCCATCATCCCGGAAACGGTGGCGGGGGCGTTTGTAGAGGGCAACCTGCTGCAGGTGCTGTTCTTCGCCATCAGCTTCGGCATCGCTCTGGCCTCGGTGGGAGACATGGCGCGGCCGGTCGTGGCGCTGCTCGAGTCGTTGAGCCTGGGATTCTTCCGGCTGGTGGCGATCTTCATGCGGGCCGCGCCCATTGGCGCGTTCGGGGCCTTTGCCTTCACCATCGGCAAATACGGGCTGGATTCCGTCGCGAACCTCGCGGCGCTGGTGGCGACGTTCTACCTGACCTCGATCTTCTTTGTGGTCGTCGTGCTCGGCGTCGTGGCGCGGTTTGCCGGTTTCTCGATCTTCACGCTGCTGCGCTATCTCAAGGCCGAGTTGCTGCTGGTGCTGGGCACCAGCTCCTCGGAATCGGCGCTGCCAAGCCTGATGGAGAAGATGGAACTGGCCGGATGCCCCAAATCTATCGTCGGGCTGGTGGTGCCGACGGGCTATTCGTTCAATCTGGATGGCACCAACATCTACATGACGCTGGCGGCTCTGTTCATTGCGCAGGCGACCAACACCGAGCTGACGTTGGGCCAACAGCTGCTGCTGCTCGCCGTGGCGATGCTCAGCTCGAAGGGGGCGGCAGGCGTGACAGGCGCTGGGTTCATCACCCTGGCCGCAACGCTCTCTATCGTGCCGACTGTGCCGCTGGCCGGGATGGCGCTGATTCTGGGCATTGATCGCTTCATGTCCGAATGCCGGGCGCTGACCAACTTCACCGGCAATGCGGTCGCGACGATCGTGGTTTCGCGCTGGGAAAACGCCATCGACGAGGAGCGGTTTGCGGCGGTGTTCAAGCGACGCGAATTCGGGCCGCCCGGGGTGATCGTTGGGCCGGAAGCAGATAGCGACTGAGGCCACCCCGGCGCGGGGACCGCACTATTCACTACCGTGCTCCAGAACAGAGCCTTGATCGGGTCGATCTGCAGGAAATACAGCCCGGCAGCTTAATGGCTCAGCCGGATCGATACCGAATCAGGCCTTCCTGCATCACGGTGGCGATCTGCTCGCCGCTCTGGCTGTAGACCAGTGCGCGGTTGAGGCCGCGCGCACCGCCCGATACCGGGCTGTCCTGATCGAAGAGCAGCCAGGCGTTCATGTCAGGGGTGGTGTTGAACCAGATGGCATGATCGAGGCTGGCGCCCTGCAGCGCCGGGTTAGTCCAGGCGACGGCGTGTGGCAGCAGGCAGACATCGAGCATCGTCATGTCGCTGGCATAGGCAAACAGCGCTCGCGCGACGGCGGGGGTGACGTCTGCCGGCGAAGCGAGGCGACACCAGTGCTGTATCTGCGGGGCGTGTACCACCGGATTGAGCAGATCGACCGGATCGATGGGGCGGAACTCGATGGGGCGGTCCCGATTCAGCCACAGGGTGCGGTAAGGCTCGGGCGCATGCTCGGCGCGCTTGATGGTCAGTTCCGCCTCGTTGGCCAGCCCTTCAGGCGGTGGCGCGGCGGGCGCAGGGAAGCTGTGAGACAGGCCTTCCTCAGCGACCTGGAAGGAGGCTGCGAGGTTGAAGATCGGCCGGCCATGCTGAATGGCGACGACGCGCCTGGTCGTGAAGCTCTGGCCATCCCGGTCCCGCTCGACGCGGTAGACGATCGGGTGCTTCGGGTCTCCAGCGCGAATGAAATAACTGTGCAGCGAGTGGCAGAGCCGGTCTGCCGGAACGGTCTTGGAGGCGGCCATCAGCGCCTGCGCCACCACTTGCCCGCCATAAACCCGCATCCAGCCGGCATTGGTGGACTGACCGCGAAATAGATCGGCCTCCAGTGGCTCGACATCGAGCAGCGCAAGCAATCGGGCGACGCTCGCGGCAGGATCCAGCTTGGTGGTGTCATTTGGTTGGCTGCTCATGGGTGCGCTGACTAGCGTCGCGAAGCGGGGCTGTCACCTCTCCGGAAGCAGGGTGAGCCGGTTTCATCCACAGGAGCTTTGCGCTTGAGGCCTGTCAGTGCTTGACAGGGGCGGGGGTGGTGCCTATCCCGCCGCTTCCGCAGCAAATACGCGGGTGTAGCTCAGTTGGTTAGAGCGCCGGCCTGTCACGCCGGAGGTCGCGGGTTCGAGCCCCGTCACTCGCGCCATGCTTTTCAAGGCATGGCGCCACAAGCGGTCCGGACCCAAGTTTCAATTCCGAGTGCTTCCGCTTCGGCGATGCGTTTGGTGGCGCCCACAAAGCTGTCTGGATTGAGCGAGATGGAATCGATCCCCTGCGCGACCAGAAAAGCTGCAAACTCCGGATAATCGCTCGGCGCCTGGCCGCAGATGCCGATCTTGATGCCGGCCTTGTGCGCCTTGGCGATGGCCTCGGCGATCATGCTGGTCACGGCTTCATCGCGCTCATCGAACAGGCTTGCCAGCAGCTCGGAATCACGATCGATCCCAAGGATGAGCTGGGTAAGATCGTTCGAGCCGATGGAAAAGCCGTCGAAGCGCCGGGCGAATTGCTCGGCGAGGATCACGTTCGAGGGGATTTCACACATCATGTAGATCTGCAGGCCGTTCTCGCCGCGTTTCAGCCCGTTGGCGGACATTTCCGCAAGCACATCATCGGCCTCGGCCGGTGTCCGGCAGAACGGCACCATGATGATGACATTGCCGAAACCGAGAGTCTCGCGGACCAGCTTGAGCGCCCGGCACTCCAGCGCGAAGCCCTCGCGGTAGAGCGGATGATGATAGCGTGATGCCCCGCGGAAGCCGAGCATGGGGTTCTCCTCCTTCGGCTCGAAGGCAGCGCCGCCCAGAAGATGCGCATATTCATTGGTCTTGAAATCGCTGAGCCGCACGATGGCCGGGTGCGGGTGGAACACCGCCGCCAGCTTGCCGATGCCGCTCGCCAGCGTCTCGACGAAATACTCTGCTGGGCTGGCATGGCCTATGGCGAGCGCTGCAATACGCCGATTGTCTGCGGCGGAGACCTTTTCGGGGTGGAGCAGCGCCATCGGGTGCGCCTTGATGAGCGTGTTGATGATGAACTCCATGCGGGCGAGGCCGACTCCGTGTGCCGGCAGCCGCCACCAGCGCAAGGCCGCGGCCGGGTCCGCCATGTTGACCATCACATCCGTGCGGGTGGCCGGCAGGCTGTCGAGGTCGATCTCCTCGACCGAAAAAGCGATGCGCCCGGCATGGACGGTGCCGACTTCGCCCTCTGCGCAGGACAGGGTGATCGGCTGGCCCGGCTTGAGTTTTGTGGTGGCGTTGCCGGTGCCGACAATGGCGGGCAAGCCGAGCTCGCGGCTGACAATGGCTGCGTGGCTGGTGGTGCCGCCATGATCGGTGATGATGCCGGCGGCGCGCTTCATGATCGGCACCCAATCCGGATCGGTGGTTTCCGTCACGAGGATCGCACCATCCTTGAACTGGGCGATATCGACGGCGCTGCGGATGATGCAGGCCTCGCCCGACGCGATGGCGCGGCCGATGGCGGCACCAGTGAGCAGGGGCGCTGCTGGGCCTTGCAGCCGGTAGCGCCTGAAACTGGTCGGGCTCTGGCCGGCTTCCACTGTCTCGGGCCGGGCCTGGACGATGTACAGCTGGCCACCATCGCCGTCCCTGGCCCATTCCATGTCCATGGGGCGGCCGTAGTGGGCCTCGATGTCGACGGCCCAGCGGGCCAGCTGGAGGATTTCGTCATCGTTCAGAACGAGGCTCTGGCGCTCGGCGCGGCTGGTCTTGACGGTGCGGGTGCGCTGGCTGCCGGTGGCAAGGAGCATCTTGATAGCCTTGCCACCGCGCGCTTTCTCGATGATCGGCCGGGCTCCCGGCGCATCGAGCAGTGGCTTGAAGACGAGATATTTGTCCGGATCGACCCGGCCCTGCACGATGGTTTCGCCAAGGCCCCAGGCGGCATTGATGACAACGACGCGTGGAAAACCGGATTCCGTATCGATGGAGAACATCACGCCCGAGCCGCCGATGTCGGCGCGCACCATCTGCTGGACGCCGATGGAGAGAGCGATCTCGAAATGGTCGAAGCCCTTGGTCTGGCGGTAGCTGATCGCCCTGTCGGTGAACAGCGAGGCGTAGCAGCGCTGGCAGGCCTCCAGCAGGGCGCGCCGACCGCGGACGTTGAGGAAGCTCTCCTGTTGTCCGGCAAAGCTGGCTTCGGGCAGGTCTTCAGCGGTGGCGCTGCTGCGCACCGCGACGGCTGGCGCGGGGGTGCCGAGGCGCTTCGCAAGGTCTGCATAGGCAGCACCGATGGCGGCCGCGAGGCTGGGCGGGAAGTCGGCACCGAGGATGAGGCTGCGGATGCCGGCGCCGGTTTCCGCGAGGCTGGCGGTGCCTGCCTCCAGCCGGGCGACATGGGCACGCATGTCCGGAACGATGCCGGCGGCGGCTAGAAAACCGCGATAGGCAGCGGCGGTGGTGGCGAAGCCGGCCGGCACGCGGATGCCCTGTGCATCGAGTGCGCCGATCATCTCTCCCAGCGAGGCGTTCTTGCCGCCCACTTTGCCGATATCAGCAAGGCGGATCGCCTCGAACCGGAGAATGGGCGATTCTGTCATGATCGGGCACCGATGGTGATTGGCAGGGCCAGTCTTGAGCAAGGCCCGTGCGGTGTCTCTTGTGGGGACTACGGATGACGGGTGCGGCATGGGCATGATAGCCAGAGCCATGCAGACCATCGCGACCTTGACGATGAACCCAGCGATCGATGTGTCGTATGAGGTGGACGAAGTGTTCCATACTCGCAAGATGCGGGCGCGCAGCGCGCATTATGATCCGGGTGGTGGCGGCATCAATGTGGCGCGGGTTATCGCGCGGCTCGGCGGCGCGGCGCGCGCCGTGTATCTTTCCGGTGGGGCAACTGGCGCGGCGCTCGATGGCTTGCTGGATCGGCACCAACTGCTGCGCACCAGGCTGAGCATCGCCGGGGACACGCGGATGAGTACAGCTGTGCTTGAGCATTCCAGCGGCAAGGAATATCGCTTCGTGCCGCCCGGGCCAGATGTGGCTGAGGCGGAATGGCAGGCGGTGTTGGCGCGGCTGAAGTCTGTCGAGTGCGATTGGCTGGTGGCCAGCGGTTCACTTCCCAAGGGTGTGCCGGAGGATTTCTACAGTCGGGTGGGCACTCTGATGGCGGGGCGCGGCGGGCGGCTGGTGATCGACACCTCGGGGCCGGCGCTGAAGGCCGGGCTTGCGGGCGGCGGCGTGTTCCTAGCGAAGCCGAGCCATGGCGAATTGCAGCAGCTTGTTGGCCGTGAACTGCCGACGAATGATGCAATCGGGGCGGCGGCGTCTGCGATCGTCGCCGATGGCCGGGCCGAAGCCGTTGCGGTGACGATGGGCAGCAGGGGAGCGCTGCTCGCCTGGAGCGGCGGTAAGCTGTTTCTGCCCGCCGTTCCGGTTGAAGCGAAAAGTGCCGTGGGAGCGGGGGACAGCTTTCTTGCGGCCATGGTATTCGTGCTGGCAAATGGCGGGACCATGGTGGAGGCGTTTCGCCACGGCATTGCTGGCGGCACCGCTGCGGTTCTGACGCCAGGCACGGACCTGTGCCACGCGGCCGATATCGAGCGCATGCTGGCGCTGGTGGCGTTGCCATGAAAGTCGGTGAGATCATGACGCTGGGAGCTGCCAGCGTGACGGCGGATACATCCCTGTGGCGGGCACTGCGCATTCTGGCCGAGCATCGGATCAGCGCGCTGCCGGTGGTGGAGGAGGATGACCGGCTTGTCGGCATCGTCACGGAGGCAGATTTGTTCGGCATGGGCCCGCCGGGGCCGGCGGTGCTGCTGGCGACGCCGCCGGAGACACGCCAGCGGCTGCTGGAGGCGATGACTGTGCGTGCGGTGATGACGCCCAATCCGATCAGCATTGGTGCCGATGCGTCTCTTGAAGAGGCCGTTGCGCTGATGGAAGGGCATTGCCTGAAGCGGCTGCCGGTGGTGGGCGGTGGCAAGGTTGTCGGGCTGCTGAGCCGGGCCGATGTGTTGGGCGCCTTGACGGAATAGGGTCAGGGCGCGGCAGGTCAGCGTCGCAGGCTGTCCCAGGTGTCCAGCTCGTGTGCGATCGAGGCTTCCACCAGTGTCTCCCACAGCGCTTCGGCGAGGCCTGGGGGCAGCCCCGCAGCGGCGGCGGCGCGTGCGGCGTTGGCGATCACCTCGGCCTTGCGGGCTTCATCGCGCACGGCGCTGCGCTCTGGCTTGATGCGAGCAGCGGCGTTCATGAAGCTGAAACGGCGGGCGAGTAGTGCCACCAGTTCTCGGTCCAGCGCGTCGACGCCGGCGCGAACCTGCGCCATGGACTGGCAGGATTCCCCGGTTTCCGGGGGAATTGCGAGGTTGGCGCTCATGGCTTGCGGGTCCAGCTGCCGGTGTTCATCCAGAGGAACAACGGGCGCAGCGGCAGGATCCAGGCGACGCCTGCAACCATATAGGCCAGCGCCATCAGCAACGTCGGCAGTTGTGATAACAGGCCCTCGAACGAGGCTATGAGGCCTGCGTAGAGGATCAGGTAGAAGAGCAGGCCAATCACGCCTGCCGGTTTGCGCCAGCTCGGTTCCATGGTTGCGGTGTTAGCGATTTGCGGCGCACTCGACCAGACGCGTTGGTGTCGCGATCCAGTCGAGTTGCTCATCCCAGGGATCATGCGGCAGGAAATCGGCAATCTGCACATCCCAGGCGATACCGACGGCGACGATATTGTCGTGCGCACGCAAGGCCTTGAGAGTGCGATCATAGTAGCCGCCGCCCTGGCCGAGGCGGGTGCCGGCAAGCGTGGCGGCGAGCAGCGGCACCAGCAGCAGGCGGGGGGTGACGATGGGCGCCGAGGCCGGTGGTTCGGGGATGCCCATTGCGCCGGGAACCATGTCCTCCCACGCGCTGAGGTGGAACATCAGGCCATAATCGGTCGTGCGCGGCAGGGCATGGGGGCCGGAAACAGGCGCGATCCAGCGCGGGTCGACCTCGTCCCGCATCGCCGCATAGCTTGCGACTGGGGCGGCAAGCTTGAGCAGCGGCGCGGCAATTGCGGCCAGCGAACGCTCCTGCACTTCGCGTTCGGCGGGAGAAAAGCGGGCAACTTCGGCTTTGCGCCGGCTCCGGTAGAGCCTGCGCAGGGATGCCTTTGGGCTCTGGTCCGGCGCTGGTGCGGACATGCGCGGCGTCTTTCCGGGCGCTGGAGGGGTGGAGGGTTGGCGGGACCACCATGGGCCGTTTGCGAGATGGATCCTCTGACGCCGTTTACGTCAGGTGGGGACCAGATGGGACAGACCAGGATCTGCCCAGGGCCAGCCCCCTATGGATGTGAATCGCCTCAGGGATGCTCAATGCTCGTACCGGGCAGTGCCCGCCATCCCCAAGATAGGGCGGCGGCGGCACATACTCAACCCGTGCTCGGTCGATCTGCCGAAAGGTCAGGCATTCAGCCTGGCGACGAGCACCTCGGCGCGCTCGGTGAGGGCTGCGAGGCGCGTGATCAGCGCCGGGTCCTCCTCGGGCACGGTGAGCGGTGCCTTGCCGCTGCGCACGTCATGGAGTTCATCGGCGACCATCAGCGCCGCCATCAGCAGCAGCCGGCTTTCGCTCATCGCGCCGAGCGAGCGGGTGAGGCCATCGGCCTTGCCGGCGATGTCGGACGCGAGGCCGATGAGATGGTCCTCACCGCCATCGCGGCAGGAGAGGGCGTAGCTGCGCCCGCCGATCTCGACGTTAACCTGTCCCATTATTCCACCTCGGCCAGCAGGGCTTCAAGTTCCGCCAGGGCTCCCGATGCCGCGGCTTCGATGCGGCGCAGGCGAACGGTCTCGGCATCGCGCGCTGCGATCGCAGCCTCAATCCGGTCAAGAGCCGCTTCCAATCGCTCCACAATGATGCTCGCTTTAGAGATGACCCGGCCCTTTTTCAGTGGCTTCTAGGCATCGTATAAGGTGACGCTTTAGCAATGGTCAATCGACGCAATGGTTAAGAGGCCGTCAATGACACAGGTTTAATGGTTCCTAACAACCCGTGCGAAGGTTGACGCCTCCGCCCGGCTCTGGCCAATGTCCGCCCCGATTCGGCCCTGTGTGCCGTTAAGTGATTGTCAGGCCAGCATTCATCATGATCGACCAGAAAAACATGGCAAACGCCATCCGCGCACTGGCGATGGATGCGGTGGAAGCGGCCAACTCCGGCCACCCCGGCATGCCGATGGGCATGGCAGACGCTGCAACCGTGCTTTTCAGCCAGTTTCTGAAGTTTGATCCGTCGCGTCCGCGCTGGGCTGACCGGGACCGATTCGTGCTTTCCGCCGGCCATGGCTCGATGCTGCTTTATGCGCTGCTGCACCTGACCGGCTATGAGAAGCCGACGCTGCAGGACATTCGCAACTTCCGCCAGCTCGGCAGCCCTTGCGCCGGGCATCCCGAGGCGCATGAGCTTGCCGGCGTCGAGACCACCACCGGTCCGCTCGGGCAGGGCCTTGCCACCGCTGTCGGCATGGCGATGGCCGAGCGCCAGCTCAATGCCGTTTATGGTGACACGCTGGTGGACCATCGCACCTGGGTGATCGCCGGTGACGGCTGCCTGATGGAGGGCATCAGCCATGAAGCCATCGGCCTTGCCGGGCACCTGAAGCTGGGCCGGCTCAATGTGCTGTGGGATGACAACCGCATTTCCATCGATGGCCCCACCTCGCTCTCCACCAGCGAGGACATTGGCGCACGCTTCACGGCGGCCGGCTGGCATGTCGTGGCCTGTGACGGCCATGATGCCGCTGCCGTGGCCGCGGCGCTGGCCGAAGCCCAGGACGACCCCCGGCCTTCGCTCATCGCCTGCCGCACCACCATCGGCTTTGGCGCGCCCACCAAGGCCGGCACCAGCGGCTCGCATGGTTCGCCGCTTGGCGCTGCCGAAATCGCCGGTGCGCGCGAGGCGCTGGGCTGGCCTTATCCGGCATTCGAAATTCCGGAAGCCATCGGCGCTGCCTGGAAGGCAGTTGGCGCACTCGGCGCTGCGGTTCGCGAGGCCTGGGAGGCCCGTCTCGATGCATCGGCCTTGAAGGCCGAGTTCGAGGCGCGCATGGCGGGCGAAGTGCCGGCTGCTGCGCAGGAATCGCTCCACGCCTATATTGCCGGGCTGCTCGCCGCGCCGCAGAAGGTCGCGACCCGCAAGGCCTCCGAGATGGCGCTGGGCGCGATCAACCCGCATGCGCCGCTGATGCTTGGCGGCTCGGCGGATCTCACCGGCTCCAACAACACCAAGACCAAGGACCAGCAGGCCTTCACCGCCGAGAACTATGCCGGGCGCTATGTCTATTACGGCATCCGCGAGTTCGGCATGGCAGCGGCGATGAACGGCATCGCGCTGCACGGCGGCTGCATCCCCTATGGCGGCACCTTCCTGGTGTTCTCGGACTATATGCGCAACGCCATCCGCATGAGCGCGCTCCAGCACATTCGCGTCATCTATGTGCTCACCCATGACAGCATCGGCCTTGGCGAGGATGGTCCCACCCACCAGCCGATCGAGCATCTGCTGTCGCTGCGCGCCATCCCCAATCTTGCCGTCTATCGCCCGGCTGATGCCGTAGAGACGGCCGAAGCCTGGGAATTGGCGCTGGCGGATACCACCCGCCCCTCCGTGCTTGCGCTGAGCCGCCAGAACCTGCCGCAGCTGCCGCGCGAAAGCGCTGAGAATCTCACGGCCAAGGGCGCCTGGCGGGTTCGTGCCGCGATCAGCCCGCGCAAGGTCGTGTTGATCGGCACCGGCTCGGAAGTGGAAGTGGCGCTGGCCGCTGCCGATGCGCTGGAAGCGCAGGGCGTCGGCTGCGATATTGTCTCGATGCCGTGCTGGGAGCTGTTCGATGCCCAGACTGCCGCGTACCGCGCCGAGTTGCTGCCAGCCGATGCGCTGATTGTTTCGGTGGAAGCCGGGGTGACGCTGGGCTGGGAACGCTATACGGGGCAGGGCGGGCTGGCGATCGGTGTCGACAGCTTTGGCGCTTCGGCACCGATTGCGGCGCTGTACGAGCATTTCGGCCTGACGGGGGCGCAGATCGCCACCCGGGTCTGGGACCGCCTGCAGCTGCGCTGAACGGGTTTTGCGCCGGCCTGGACAAGGCCGGGGCTGAGAGAGACTTCTGGTTCCTGGCGCAGGCCGGGATGACAGGGCGTGTTTTTAGGCACTGGCAATTGCCGGGGCACAGGAAGAGGAAGAGTTATCATGGCCATCAAGGTTGCCATCAACGGGTTCGGTCGCATCGGTCGCAATGTGCTGCGTGCCATCCTTGAATCGGGCCGCACCGATATCGTCGTCGTCGCCATCAACGATCTGGCCGATGCCGCGGCCAACGCCCGGCTGCTGAAGCGGGATTCGGTGCACGGCACCTTCTCCGGCACTGTCACGGTGGATGGTGACCATATCGTCGTCGATGGCCATCGCATTCGCGTCACGGCCGAGCGGGACCCGGCCAAGCTGCCGCACGGCGAGATGGGCGTCGATATCGCCATGGAGTGCACCGGCTTCTTCACCGCGGCGGACAAGGCCGGGCTGCATCTTGCCGCCGGCGCCAAGCGCGTGCTGATCTCGGCGCCGGGCAAGGGCGTCGACCTGACGGTGGTTTATGGTGTGAACCATGAGCAGCTGAAGGCCGAGCACAAGATCGTCTCCAACGCTTCCTGCACCACCAACTGCCTTGCTCCGGTGGCGATGGTTCTGGACCGCGAGTTCGGCCTGACCAAGGGCCTGATGACGACCATCCATAGCTACACCAACGACCAGAAGATTCTCGACCAGATCCATGAAGATCCGCGCCGCGCCCGCGCTGCCGCGCTCTCGATGATCCCGACGACGACGGGCGCCGCCCGCGCCGTTGGCGAGGTGCTGCCGCAGCTGAAGGGCAAGCTCGACGGCTCGGCCGTGCGCGTGCCGACGCCCAATGTCAGTCTTGTCGACCTGACCTTCGTGGCCGGTCGCGACACCACCAAGGAAGAAGTGAATGCCGTGCTCAAGGCGGCTGCCGAGTCCGGCCCGCTGGCGGGTGTGCTCGACTGGACCGACGAGCCGCTGGTCTCGATCGATCTCAACCACAATGCCGCGTCCTCGACGGTCGATTCCCAGGAAACCACGGTGATCGGCGGCAATCTCGTCCGTGTCGTCTCCTGGTATGACAATGAGTGGGGCTTCTCCAACCGCATGGCCGATACGGCCGTGGCGATGGGCAAGCTGCTCTGAGCCATGGCCAGCGACCCCCGCGCGTTCCGTACCCTTGACGATATGCCGGCGGTGGCCGGCAAGCGCGTGCTGGTGCGCGAAGACCTGAACGTGCCGATGCAGAATGGTGTGGTGAGCGATTCCACCCGCCTGCTGGCGACTGTGGCGACGATCGCCGCGCTGGCTGATCGCGGCGCCGTGGTGCTGGTGGTGGCGCATTTCGGCCGGCCCAAGGCCGGGCCTGATCCGGCGTTGAGCCTGAGGCCGTTGGCGCCGGCGCTGTCCGATGTGCTGGGGCGGCCGGTGCGGTTCATCCCGGCGTGCATTGGCGCCGAGGCCGAAGCGGCGGTGGCGGCACTGCAGCCCGGCGAGATCGCGGTGCTGGAGAACACCCGCTTTCACGCCGGCGAAGAGGCCAATGATCCGGCTTTCACCGCGGCGCTGGCACGGCTCGGGGACTTTTTCGTCAACGACAGCTTCTCGACCGCGCACCGGGCGCATGCCTCGACAGAGGGCCTGGCGCATGTGCTGCCGGCCTTTGCGGGGTTGGCCATGCAGGCCGAACTGGATGCGCTGGAAAAGGCGCTGGGCAAGCCCGAGCACCCGGTGGCGGCAGTGGTGGGCGGCGCCAAGGTTTCGACCAAGCTCGATGTGCTGACGCACCTGGTGACGCGCGTCGACCACCTGATGATCGGCGGCGCGATGGCCAACACCTTCCTTGCCGCCAAGGGCGTCAGCGTCGGCAAGTCCCTGTGCGAGCATGAACTGGCCGAGACGGCGCTGGGCATTCTGGCGGCGGCCGAGGCGGCGGGCTGCACGGTGCACCTGCCCTATGAAGTGGTGGTGGCGCGCGAGTTTGCCGCCCATGCGCCGAGCCGCAGCTGCAATGTCTTTGAAGTCGCGGCGGACGAGATGATCCTCGATCTGGGCGAGGCGGCGGTGGAAGCCCTGGCCGATGCGCTCAAGACCTGCCGGACGCTGGTGTGGAACGGGCCGCTGGGGGCCTTCGAGATCGCGCCGTTCGATGCCGGCACGGTGGCGCTGGCGCGGATTGCGGCGGCGCTCACCCAGAGCGGCGGGCTGTTGAGCGTGGCCGGCGGTGGCGACACGGTGGCAGCACTCAACCATGCCGGCGTGGCCGGGCAGTTCAGCTATGTCTCGACGGCGGGCGGGGCGTTCCTCGAGTGGATGGAGGGCAAGGCCTTGCCCGGCGTCGAAGCCTTGCGGGAGACAGGCGCATGACCGTGGACATCGATCGGCTGTGGGAAAAGCTTTACCCGGCGGCGTGGAAGCTGGCGCGTTCGGCTGATCCGATCCATGAGCGGGTGGGCGAGGCGTTTCGCGGCATTCGCGACCTGCGCGGCGAGGAGTTCGGCCCTGAGGAGCGGATCATCTTCAACGAAGTGGTGGCGCGCATGACCAGCGCCGGCGCTACGGTGGTGGACGGCAAGATCACCTCTGGCGCCGTGACCAATACCCTGAAGGCGATGAGCGAGGCCGAGGCCAGCGAGATCGCCGAGAGCATTTTCGAGCTGTTCGTGCAGGTCGCCGAGCAGCATTTCCGCATTTGAATTCAAAGGACCTGAAGCGATGTCGATGACCCCCGCCGTGCGTGCCATTCTCGCCAATTACGAAAGCGACAATCCGGGCACCAAGGCGAACCTGGCGCGCATCCTGATGCAGGGCCGGCTCGGCGGCACCGGCAAGCTTGTGATCCTGCCGGTGGACCAGGGCTTCGAGCATGGCCCGGCCCGCAGCTTTGCGCCCAACCCGGCGGCTTACGACCCGCATTATCATTTCCAGCTGGCCATCGATGCCGGGCTCTCCGCCTATGCGGCACCGCTGGGCATGATCGAGGCCGGCGCCGATACCTTTGCCGGGCAGATCCCGACCATCCTCAAGGTCAACAGCTCCAACAGCTGGGCAACGCGCATCGACCAGGCCGTGACCGGCACCGTGGAGGACGCGCTGCGGCTTGGCTGCTCGGCGATCGGCTTCACCATCTATCCGGGCTCGGATGACATCTTCGAGCTGATCGAGGAAATTCGCGAGCTTTCGCAAGAGGCCAAGGCTGTCGGCATTGCCACGGTCATCTGGTCCTATCCGCGCGGTGGGGACATTTCCAAGGCCGGCGAACTGGCGCTGGATGTGGGGGCCTATGCCGCGCACATGGCGGCGCTGGCCGGGGCGCACATCATCAAGGTGAAGCTGCCGACAGACCATATCGAGCAGAAGGACGCCATCAAGGCGTATGAAGGCGGGGACTGGAGCACCCAGGCGAAGCGCGTGGCGCATGTGAAGCAGGCCTGCTTTGCCGGCCGGCGGATCGTGGTGTTCTCGGGCGGCGCCGCCAAGGGTGCCGATGCTGTCTACCAGGATGCGCGCGACATTCGCGATGGTGGCGGCAATGGCTCGATCATCGGCCGCAACACCTTCCAGCGCCCGCGTGACGAGGCGCTGGCGATGCTCGACAAGATCATCAATATTTATCAGGGCACGGAATGACGCTTCCCGTGGACGAAGAGCTGGTGCCGCTGCCTGCCGAGTTCGGCGAGCGGTTTTATCGCGAGCGCCGGCCGGCGTGCCAGCTTTACGTCGTGTCGCCACCGCAGATCGTCATTGCGGACTTCACCGAGAGCCTCAAGGCGGCGCTGGGTGGCGGCGCGGTGGCAGCCTTCCAGCTGCGGCTGAAGGACGTGGCGGACGATGAGGTGTTGCGTGCCTGCGAGGCGCTGCTGCCGGTGTGCAACGAACATGACGTGGCGTTTTTGCTCAATGATCGCGCCGATCTTGCCAAGCAGGCCGGCGCCGACGGCGTGCATCTTGGCCAGTCCGATGGCAGCATCGCGGAGGCCCGCAAGCTGCTGGGGCCAGACGCGCAGATCGGCCGGACCTGCCATGACAGCCGGCACCTTGCGATGGAAGCCGGGGAGCAGGGTGCCGATTATGTGGCGTTCGGGGCCTTTTATGAAACCACGACCAAGCCCAGCCACTATCGCCCGCAGCCCGAGATATTGACCTGGTGGACGGTGCTTTCGCAGCTCCCCTGTGTCGCCATCGGCGGCATCACCCCTGAAAATGCGCCGCCGCTGGTGGCGGCCGGGGCGGATTTCATCGCTGTGGTGCGCGCTGTGTGGGACCATCCGGGTGGTCCGGGGGCAGGTGTGGCATCGTTCGCGCCCGTGCTGTTGGCAGAAAGGCGCTGAGGCGCTAAGGGCTGCGCTTCCTTATTTCTTGCGCAAAAGAGACCCACGCCCGTGAAGATCAACGCTGTTGAAGTTCGGCCCGGCAACATCCTGGAATATCAGGGCGGCCTGTGGCGCGCGGTGAAGATTCAGCACACCCAGCCCGGCAAGGGCGGCGCCTATATGCAGGTGGAGCTGAAGAACCTCATGGATGGCCGCAAGACCAACGAGCGCTTCCGGTCCGCCGAGACGCTGGAGAAGGTGCGGCTTGATACGCGGGACTATCAGTTCCTGTTCGCGGAAGGGGACATGCTCACCTTCATGGACAAGGAAACCTACGACCAGACGACTCTGAACCGCGACCTGCTCGGCGATGCCGCCGATTTCCTGCAGGATGGCATGGATGTCGTGATGGAAACTTGGGAAGAGAAGCCGATCTCCGTGCAGCTGCCGGACCAGATCCAGGCAGTGGTTGCCGAGACCGAAGCGGTGGTGAAGGGCCAGACGGCCTCTTCCAGCTACAAGCCGGCGATCCTCGAGAATGGTGTGCGCGTGATGGTGCCGCCGTTCATCACGGCCGGCACCAAGATCGTCGTCGATACCTATGAGCGCGAGTATGTGAGCCGCGCGGACTGAGCTTGCGGGCCTTTCCCGGGGAGGGGAGAGGCGGGGACTGACACTTTGCCCCGCTCGGCGCCTGGCGCCGGGCCGCCCTCGATTGGGGGCCAACAGAAAGAACTGCCGTGGTTGCCCATTCTGCCCTCATTACCATCATGGAAAAGGCCGCGCGCAAGGCCGCGCCGCGGCTGCGCCGGGATTTCGGCGAAGTCGACGCGCTGCAGGTGTCTCGCAAGGGGCCGGCGGATTTCGTTTCCAATGCCGATCGTGCGGCCGAGCAGGCGATTGCCGAAATTCTGGTCCATGCACGCCCGGACTGGGGCCTGCTGATGGAGGAGAGCGGAGAGAAGATCGGCGCTGAAACACAGGCACGCTGGATCGTCGACCCGCTCGATGGCACCACCAACTTCCTGCACGGCATGCCGCATTTCGCCATCTCCATCGCGGCGGAAATCCAGGGCGAGGTCGTTGCCGGCCTGGTCCACCAGCCGCTCACTGGCGAGAGCTTCTGGGCCGAGAAGGGCCGCGGCGCCTGGCTTTCGGATCGTCGGCTGCGGGTTTCCTCGCGGCGTGACCTGCCTGATTGCGTGATTGCGACGGGCATTCCCTATCAGGGCCATGGCAAGTTCACGGAATTTTCCGGCATCATGAGCGCTGTCATGCCCGAAGTGGCCGGCATCCGCCGCTTTGGCGCGGCCGCGCTCGATCTCGCCTGGGTGGCGGCGGGGCGCTTCGATGGCTTCTGGGAGTCGGGCCTGCAATATTGGGACGTGGCGGCCGGCATGCTGCTGGTGCGCGAGGCCGGCGGCTTTGTGACCGATTATCGCGGCGGTGATGCCATGGTGGCGCGGCAGGAGATTGTTGCGGCGAACGGCAACATCCAGTCCAAGCTGCATCGGCTGGTGGCCGGGGCTGTCCGGCAGGCCTAGCGCCTTGCCGAAAAGCGGCGAATTCCCCGCCATGCCGCACTGCAACCGGGTTGCCCCGGCGGCGCACCCGGCCTAGAAGGCGCCGAGTCAACAGCACCCATTGGAAAGCCCCTCGAGGCCATGTCCGAGATCGCCAGCCAATATCTGCCTATCCTGCTGTTTTTGGCGGTGGGTATCGTTTTCGCCGTCATCTTTGTCGGCGCGCCGGTGCTGGTCTCCGGCCTCACCGGAACGGCCAAGCCCGATGCGGTGAAGCTCTCCGAGTATGAGAGCGGCTTCCCGGCGTTTTCCGACAGCCGCGGCCAGTTCGATGTGCGCTTTTACCTCGTCGCCATTCTGTTCATCATCTTTGATCTTGAAGCAGCATTTCTTTTCCCCTGGGCGGTGAGCCTGCATTGGGGCGGCGAGCCGGCGTGGTGGGCGATGATGGAGTTCCTGGGTGAACTGGCCATCGGCCTTGTTTATGCCTGGAAGGTGGGAGCCCTGGAATGGGAGTGATCGAACCCGTGGCATCCGGCCTGGCGCTGCCTGAAACCAATCGTGACCAGTTTCTGGGAGATCTCTCCAAGGAAGTGGCGGACAAGGGCTTTCTCGTCACCTCGACGGAAGATCTGTTTCACTGGGCCCGCACCGGCTCGATGTGGTGGATGACCTTTGGCCTCGCCTGCTGCGCTGTCGAGATGATGCACACCAACATGCCGCGCTATGATCTCGAGCGCTTTGGCGTGGCGCCGCGCGCCTCTCCGCGCCAGTCCGATGTGATGATCGTGGCGGGCACGCTGTGCAACAAGANNGCCAATGGCGGCGGCTATTATCACTACAGCTATTCGGTGGTCCGCGGTTGCGATCGGATCGTGCCGGTTGATATCTATGTGCCGGGCTGCCCGCCCACGGCCGAGGCGCTGCTCTATGGCGTGCTTGCGCTGCAGCGCAAGATCCGCCGCGTCGGCAGCTTCGAGCGTTGAGCATGGATCTGCAATCCCCCGAACTCGGCAAGCACAGCTGGCCGGTAATGGCTGGCTCGGATGGGCTGGAGGCGCATCTGCGCGGGCTGATCGGTGACGATCTGGTCGAGCTGGTGATCCATGCCGGAGAGACTGGCGTCGTGGTGCGCCGCGAGGCGTTGCCCGCCGTGATGACCAAGCTGCGTGACGATGCAAGCCTGCGGCTCGACCAGCTGATCGATATCTGCGGCGTCGATTATCCTGATCGGGCCGAGCGGTTCGATGTGGTGTATCAGCTGCTCTCGATGCGCATGAACCTGCGCCTGCGCGTCACGGTTACAACTGACCATCGCACGCCGGTGCCGTCGCTCACCGGCATCTGGCCCGTGGCCGGCTGGTATGAGCGCGAGACCTGGGATTGCTATGGCGTGCTGTTCGACGGCAACCCCGATCTGCGGCGCATTCTCACCGATTACGGCTTTGAAGGGCATCCGTTCCGCAAGGATTTCCCGCTGACCGGCCACGTCGAGCTTCGCTACTCCGAGGAGCACAAGCGGGTGGTCTATGAGCCGGTGAAGCTGGCGCAGGATTTCCGGTCGTTCGATTTCCTCTCGCCCTGGGAAGGCACGGATTACGTGCTGCCCGGCGATGAGAAGGCCAATGGGGGGAAGCCCGGTGCTTGAGAAAGCAGGCGCAGCCTGGACCAAGGATGACGTGATCGACCTGCTGCCGAGCAAGGACGGCAACCAGATCGAAAACTACATGATCAACTTCGGGCCGCAGCATCCTGCGGCCCACGGCGTGCTGCGGTTGGTGATGGAGCTGGATGGCGAAGTCATCGAGCGCTGCGATCCGCATATCGGCCTGCTGCATCGCGGCACCGAGAAGCTCATCGAGTACAAGACCTATCTCCAGGCGCTGCCCTATATGGACCGCCTCGATTACGTCAGCCCGATGTGCATGGAGCACAGCTATGTGCTGGCGATCGAGAAGCTGGCCGGCATCGAAGTGCCGCTGCGTGCCAAATACATCCGCACGATGTTCGCGGAAATCACCCGTATCCTCAACCATATCCTCAACGTGACGACGCACGCCATGGACGTGGGCGCCATGACGCCGATCCTCTGGCTGTTCGAGGAACGCGAGAAGCTCATGGAGTTCTATGAGCGGGTCTCTGGGGCGCGCTTCCATGCGGCTTACTTCCGCCCCGGCGGCGTCCACCAGGAAATGCCGGGCAACCTGCTCTCGGACATCAAGGACTGGTGCGACGGCTTCACCCGCGTGCTCGACGAGATGCAGTCCCTGGTGGCAGACAACCGCATCTTCAAGCAGCGCAATGTCGATATCGGCAAGATCTCCAAGGAAGATGCCGTGGCCTGGGGCTTCACCGGCCCCTGCATCCGTGCCTCGGGCGTTGCGTGGGATCTGCGCAAATCCCAGCCTTATGACGCATATCACTTGATGGATTTTGACGTCATCGTCGGCAACGATGGTGATTGCTATGCGCGCTTCATGGTGCGGATGGACGAGATGCGGCAGTCTCTGCGCATCATCCGCCAATGCGTCGTAGAAATGCCGGAAGGCAGCCATGCGACGCTCGATCGCAAGGTCGCGCCGCCGTCGCGTGGGGAAATGAAGCGCTCGATGGAAGCGCTGATCCACCATTTCAAGCTCTATACCGAGGGCCTGCACGTGCCGGCCGGCGAGGCGTATGTGGCGACGGAGAGCCCGAAAGGCGAGTTCGGCATCTTCATGGTTGCGGATGGCACCAACAAGCCATGGCGCTGCCATGTACGCGCTACGGGCATGGCGCATTTGCAGGCGATGGATTTCTTGTGCAAGGGCCATATGCTGGCCGATGCGCCAGCGATTCTGGGTAGTCTCGATATTGTTTTTGGGGAGGTAGACCGATGAAGCTCTTGAACGACGAATCTGTTTTCATGTCCTTGCTGCTGCTTGCTGGCGCAACATGGGCCGTGTTTTCCCAGCCTTCGCTGTTCTCGAACCTCATCCTGCTGGTCATGCTGTGCCTCTCGGCCTGGTTCATCATCCGGATGTCCTGGTTTCGCCCGTGAGCGATGACATGACGGGTCCGGAGCGTCTGGCGCTCGTCGAGCAGTTGATGGCGCGTTACAACGCCCATGATGCTGACGGCTATGTGGCGCTGATGACCGAAACTGCCTGTGAAGCGACCTACCGCGGCGCCGTGCTGCGGGATGGCCGCGAGGGCGTTCGCTCCGGGCTCAAGGCGATGTTCGAGCAGTTTCCGCAGAACCGCGCCGTTGTCCATGCCAGCTATGTGGTGGGCGACAAGGTGGTGCTGCATGAGGAAGTGTTCCGCTCCGATACAACACCGCCGTTCGAAGTGATTTCGATTTACTGCTTTGTTGATGGACTGGTCGACCGCGTGGAGTTTGTGCGCTGATGGCTGAGAGTGTTTCCGGACCGGTGCCTGCGTTCAAGGGACCGTTCGCATGGACTGCCGCCAACGCTGTGGAAGCAGGCGAGATCATCGCCCGCTACCCGGCGGGGCGACAGGCCTCGGCGCTGATGCCGCTGCTGTGGCTGGCGCAGGGCCAGGTGGCCGAGCAGACCGGCAGCGCCTGGCTGCCGGTTCCGGTGATCGAATTTGTCGCCGCGCAATTGGGCATGCCCTATATCCGCGCCTACGAAGTCGCCAGCTTCTACACCATGTACAATCTGGCGCCGGTGGGCCGCTACCATGTGCAGGTGTGTGGCACGACGCCATGCCTGCTCGGCGGCTCGGATGACGTGATGCGCGCCTGCAAGGACAAGGGCCTGGTGAAGGGCGCAAACACTGCCGATGGGCTGTTCACGCTCACTGAAGTCGAGTGCCTCGGCGCCTGCGCCAATGCGCCGATGGTGCAGATCAACGATGATAACTATGAAGACCTGACCTACGAGAGCATGACCGCGATCATCGAGGCGCTTTCGCGCGGCGAGACGCCGGCGGTTGGCTCGCAGATCGGCCGCAAGGCGAGCTGCCCGCAGGGTGGCCCGACAACGCTCATCGAGATCGGCGCTGCGGAGGCCGTGGGGTGAACAACGCGGGGCAGCTGCGCAAATTTGCTCTGCTGGCGCTGGGCATTGCCATCGCCTCGGGCTTTGTGTCGCTGTTCCTGCTGATGAGCGGCACCAGCAATTCGCCGGTGCTGGCGATCGTGAGTGCGTCCTGCCTGGTCATCGGCCTTGTGCTCGACCGGCGGGCGGGCAAGCTGGACGAGCAGCGGCCCGAGTGAATTTGAGGACCTGAAATGCTTGCCGACAAAGATCGCATTTTCACCAATCTCTACGGCTTCCAGCCGTGGAACCTCGACAGCGCCCGCAAGCGCGGCGATTGGGAAGATACGAAATCGCTGCTGGCCTTGGGGCCGGATGCGATCATCGATGCGATCAAGGCTTCGGGGCTGCGCGGGCGCGGCGGTGCGGGCTTCCCCACCGGCATGAAGTGGAGCTTCATGCCCAAGACGCCGAACCCCGAGCGGCCGAGCTACCTTGTTATCAATGCCGATGAGTCCGAGCCGGGCAGCTGCAAGGATCGTGAGATCATCCGGCATGATCCGCACAAGCTGATCGAGGGTGCGCTGGTGGCCGGCTTTGCCATGCGGGCCGTGGCGGCATTCATCTACATTCGCGGTGAATATATCCGTGAGGCCGAAACGCTGTTCGCTGCCGTGCGCGAGGCTTATGCCGCCGGGCTGATCGGCAAGAACGCCTGCGGCTCCGGCTATGATTTCGATGTCGTGGTGCATCGCGGGGCAGGGGCGTATATTTGCGGCGAAGAGACCGCGATGCTTGAGAGCCTTGAGGGCAAGAAGGGCCAGCCGCGCCTCAAGCCGCCGTTTCCGGCCGGCGTTGGGCTGTATGGCAACCCGACCACGGTCAACAATGTCGAGAGCATCGCTGTCGGCCCGACGATCCTGCGGCGCGGCGCGGCGTGGTTTGCCGCTATCGGCCGGCCCAAGAACGAGGGCACCAAGCTCTTCCAGATCTCCGGCCATGTGAACAAGCCGTGCGTGGTGGAAGAGGCGATGGGCCTGCCGTTCCGCGAGCTTGTCGAGACGCATTGCGGCGGCATTCGCGGCGGTTGGGACAATCTGCTGGCGGTGATCCCCGGTGGTTCCTCGGTGCCGCTGGTGCCGGCGCACGAGATTGCCGATGCGCCGATGGATTTCGATGGCCTGCGCGAGCTGAAATCCGGCCTTGGCACGGCGGCTGTGATCGTGATGGACAAGTCCACGGACATCGTGCGCGCCATCGCCCGGCTGAGCTACTTCTACAAGCATGAGAGCTGCGGCCAGTGCACGCCGTGCCGCGAGGGCACGGGCTGGATGTGGCGGGTCATGGAGCGATTGGTGACCGGCGATGCGGAGCCGCGCGAGATCGACCTGCTGCTGGAAGTGACCACCGAAATCGAAGGCCATACCATCTGCGCGCTGGGTGATGCCGCGGCCTGGCCGGTGCAGGGGCTGATCCGCCACTTCCGCCCCGAGATCGAGGCGCGCATCGCTCGCCGCAAGGGCTTTGTGGCTGTGCCGAACATGGCGGTGGCGGCGGAGTAGCCTCCGGCCCGCAAGGGCGTTGGAGGGGCTTTTTTCTGGCCTTTTGCGGCTCGAGCGCCTAACAATGGCGTATCCGAGACAAGCCGCTGAAGGCATAGAAAAAACACAATGGATTCCGTGACTTTGCCGCCTGCCGGCGCCCCCGATATCCAACCGATCTCGATCGTTGCCGAGATGCGGACATCGTTTCTCGATTACGCCATGTCGGTCATCGTGGCGCGCGCGCTGCCGGATGTTCGGGATGGCCTGAAGCCGGTGCACCGCCGCATCCTCTGGGGCGCCCATGAGAGCGGCTTCACCGCCGGCAAGCCCTATCGCAAATCGGCTCGCATCGTCGGTGACGTGATGGGTAAATATCACCCGCACGGTGACAGCTCGATCTATGACGCCCTGGCGCGCATGACCCAGGATTGGTCGATGCGGCTGCCGCTCATCGATGGCCAGGGCAACTTCGGCTCGATGGATCCGGATGCGCCGGCCGCCATGCGTTACACCGAAGCGCGGCTGGCAAAGTCCGCCGAGGCGCTGCTGGCCGATATCGACAAGGATACGGTCGACTTCCTGCCCAACTATGATGGCTCGGAGCATGAGCCGGCGGTGTTGCCGGCCCGCTACCCGAACCTGCTCGTCAATGGCGCCGGCGGTATCGCTGTCGGCATGGCGACCAACATCCCGCCGCACAACCTTGGCGAAGTGATCGATGCGGTTCGGGCCTGGCTCGATGATCCGCTGATCACCGTCGAGGGCCTGATGGCGCATCTTCCGGCGCCGGATTTCCCCACTGGCGGCCTCATCGTGGGCACTGCGGGCCTGCGCCAGGCTTATGAGACCGGGCGCGGCAGTATCATCATGCGCTCGCGATCGATGGTGGAGGAGGGCCGGGGCGACAAGAAGTCCCTCGTGCTCACCGAAATCCCGTTTCAGCAGGGCAAGAACGCGCTGGTCGAGAAGATCGCCGAGGCGGTGAAGGACAAGCGCATCGAAGGCGTTTCGGACCTGCGTGACGAGAGCAACCGCGAGGGTGTGCGTATCGTCATGGAGTTGAAGCGCGACGCCACGCCGGAAGTCGTGCTCAACCAGGTGTATCGCCACACGCCGGCGCAGCAGAGCTTCAGCATCAACATGCTGGCCATTCGTGGCGGGCGCCCCGAGTTGATGGGCCTGCGGGACATCATCGAGGCATTTGTGAGCTTCCGCGAGGAGGTCATCACGCGGCGCTCGAAGTTCGAACTCGCCAAGGCGCGTGAGCGGGCCCACCTGTTGATCGGCCTCGTGATTGCCGTGAGCAATCTCGACGAGGTGGTGCGGATCATTCGCGCTGCTGCCAGCCCGGCACAGGCGCGTGATGCGCTGATGGCGCGGGAATGGGATGCCAGCGAGATCCGGCCCTATCTGGCGCTGGTGGAAGCGGGCGACGTTTCGACGGAAGCCACCACCATCAAGCTCAGCGAGGCGCAGGTGCGCGCCATCCTGGAACTGCGCCTCTCCAAGCTGACGGCGCTGGGCCGCGAGGAAATCGGCGACGAACTCAAGGAGCTCGCCGCAACCATCGCTGAACTCCTCGCTATCCTGGGTGACAGGGTGAAGCTTTATGCCGTGCTGCGCGCCGAGATCGAGGCTGTGTCCGACAGCTTCTCCACAAAGCGCCGCACGGAAGTTGTCGCCGCCGGTGATGACCTTGACGATGAGGACCTGATCGAGCGTGAGGACATGGTTGTCACCGTTACCATGTCGGGCTGGATCAAGCGTGTCGCGCTGGCCGAGTATCGCGCCCAGAAGCGTGGCGGCAAGGGCCGCTCCGGCATGTCCACCAAGGAAGAGGATGCTGTCACCAACATCTTCGTGACGAGCACGCACAATCCGGTGCTGTTCTTCTCCAGCGCCGGCAAGGTTTATCGCCAGAAGGTCTGGCGCCTTCCGGTCGGAAGCCCGCAAGCCAAGGGTCGCTCTCTCAACAACCTGCTGCCGCTGGCCGCGGGGGAAACCATCACCACTGTGCTGCCGCTGCCCGAGGACGAGATGGAGTGGGGCAAGCTGCACGTGATGTTCGCCACTGCCCATGGCAGCGTACGCCGCAACGCCATGGATGCGTTCACCAACGTGCCGACGGCCGGCAAGCTCGCCATCCGCTTCGAGGATGGTGATGATGACCGGCTGATCGCTGTGGCGCTGTGCGATGAGGCTGAGGATGTCTTCCTCGCTGCCCGAAGCGGCAAGGCCATTCGCTTCCCTGTCGCTGATGTCCGCGAGTTTGTGAGCCGCACGTCCACGGGCGTGCGCGGCATGACGCTCGCCGAGGGGGATGAAGTGATCTCCATGTCGATCCTCAAGCCGTTTCCTGCCAGCCCGCAAGAGCGTGAGGATTACCTCAAGGCTGCGTCCTGGAAGGCCGAGCCGGCCGAGCGCATTTTGTCCGAAACCCGCATGCGCGAGTTTGCCGCAGGCGAGGAGTTCATCCTCACCGTCACGGCCAATGGCTATGGCAAGCGCTCCAGCGCCTTTGAGTATCGCCAGTCAGGCCGCGGCGGGCAGGGCATCCGCAACATCGGCGAATCGGATCGCAACGGTGATGTGGTGGCCAGCTTCACGGCGACAGATGCCGATCAATTGATGCTGGTGACGGACCAGGCCAAGCTGATCCGTATTGGCGTGGGCGAAGTTGGCATCAAGGGTCGATCGACCCTGGGGGTCACGCTGTTCGATGTCGCGGATCGGGAGCAGGTGGTTTCAGCAGCGCTGATCCCGGCTGAGGATGAGGATTCGACTGCCGAAACCAGTGGCGAAAGCGGCCCTGAAGCCGGCCTTAACGATTTGGAAAATTAGCCTCCTGGGACGTCAATCTCGGGGCTATGACGGCGAAGCGTTCTAAAGTGACGATGAACCGTTCGCGACCTTTTCCCTCTTACCCCCTGCTACGGTGCCTTCGGCAATCTTAGTGCTTCGCAAGCGCGAGATTTGTCTGTAAGGGGCGAATTGCGCGGGGACTGCGCAAACTTCTTTTACGGAGAACTTTCCTATGAAGACTGCTCTGACGCTGGCGGCTGTGGCCAGCCTTGGCCTGCTCGCTGCTTGCGGTGAGAAGGCTGCCGACACCACCACCACCACCACCGAAGTGACCACCGAAGAAGCTGCTCCGGTTGCTGAAGAAGCCGCTCCGGCTGCTGACGCNNGCTCCGGCTGCTGAATAAGTTTCGCTCTTTCAGCGAATCTGAAATGCGGAAGGGTCGGACCTGGCAACAGGTCCGGCCCTTTTCCGTTCTGGGGCTCTGAGCGACGTCTTTGGTCGCCTGTCCTCAATCCATCTGGCGCACGAACAGCCAGTGATCCGCGCTCGAGCGGTTGGCGTCAAAACGGTGGCCCAAGACGATTGCTTGTTGCAGTGACGCAGGGCTTTCCAGCTGCTGTTCGCAAATGAGGCGCGCCATGGCGCCCCGGCATTTTTTGGCGACAAAGCTGTTGAAGCGCAGGGCGCTGCCGCGCTCATCCCGAAAATCGATCGTCAGCACACGGCCGGGCAGGGCCTTTGTGTCCACCGCGCGGAAATATTCGCCGCTGGCGAGGTTCACCAGGGTCTTGTCGGCATGGTCGGCCATGTCCTGCGCCAGTGCCGCAGCGATACGCTTGCCCCAAACGGCGTAGAGCGTCTCTGCCTTGCCGATGCCGAAGCTGGTGCCCATCTCGAGCCGGTAAGGCTGCATCAGGTCCAGCGGTCGCAGAACGCCGTAAAGCCCGGAGAGAATACGGAGGTGCCCTTGGGCAAAGGCCACGGCTTCGGCGTCAAGGCTGGCGGCATCCAATCCGGCATAGACATCGCCATCAAAGGTGTAGAGTGCCGGTCGGGCGTTGTCGGGCGTGAAGGGCGTGGCGAACGCCTTGAAGCGCGCCACGTTGAGCGCGGCCAGCGGCTCGGAAATGTGCATGAGTTTTCGCAGTTGCGGCGCGCTGAGCCTTGCTGCCGCCTTGGCGAGCCGCGCCGCCTCATCGAGAAAGCGCGGTTGGCTCGCCTCCACGGGCGGCAGTGGCGATACTGTATCGAGAGACTTGGCCGGCGACAGGACAGCGAGCATGGACATCCCTTGTTTCGAACGCCCTATCGATAGCCGGGGCGGCCCGGCTGTTCAAACCATGTTAAGCGCGACAAATGCATCTAGCGTTGGCCAAAGCGCTGGAAGTGATTATTGACGCGCAGTGTGGCCCGGTTTGAAACGAGTTCAGCCGGGTGAGGAATGATCTCGGGAGGTTCATTGATGAAGACGATTTCGCGCAAGTTCATGGCGCTGATGCTGGCGAGTGCGGCCGTGGCGACGCTTGCCACGCCGGCGATGGCCCAGCGCAACAAGCAGGAAGAGGCTGCCAAGCCGAAGCCTCCCAAGCTCTCCAAGCCTGTTGCCGCGGCTCTTGCCGCTGCGCAGAAGATGCAGGCTGCTGGCGATAACGCCGGCTCGCTTGCCAAGATCGCCGAGGCGGAGGCCGTGCCGAATCCCAATGAGGATGACGTCTACTTCATCCAGGCGATCAAGCTGAACGCCGCGATTGCGCTCAAGGACAATGCCATCATCGAGACGACGCTCGGCAAGATGCTGGCGACCGGCCGCGTTTCCGCGACCGACACCCCCAAGTTCCTGCAGACGATCGGCTCGCTGGCTCTGGCCCGCAAGGACTACCCGACCGCGACCAATGCCTTCGAGCGTCTCGTGGCAGCCAAGCCGGGCGATGGTGAAGCCCTCATCGGCCTCGCCGAGCTCTACAACGCCCAAAAGCAGACCAGCATGGCTGTGGACACCATCGGCAAGGCCGTTGCGGCTAACAAGGCTGCTGGCGTTGCGGTGCCGGAAAACTGGTATCGCCGCCAGCTCGCCCTCGCCTATGACGGCAAGCTCGGCGCTGTTGTGCAGAGTGCCGCTCTGGCGCTTGTTGGTGCCTATCCGACTGCGGTGAACTGGCGCGATGCGCTCGTCATCACGCGGGACAGCTTCAAGCTTGATGACCAGGGTTCGCTGGACTTCATGCGCCTGCAGGCTGCCACTGGCTCGCTCAACGGTGAGCGTGATTATGTGGAATATGCCGATACGGCGCTGGGCCGCGGCTTCCCCGGCGAGGCGAAGCGGGCCCTCGACGAGGGCATCGCCAAGTCCATGCTTGAGCCGGGCAAGCCGCTCGTCAAGGAGCTGAAGACCACGGCTGACAGCAAGGCTGCTGCAGATCGCGCCGGCCTTCCCGCGCTGGAGAAGGAAATCAAGGGCAACGGCCGTCTGGCTCTGGCCACCGGCGATGCCTATTACGGCTTTGGCGACTATGCCAAGGCTGCAACCCTCTACAAGATGGCCGTGGGCGCCACCGCGGTTGATCAGCCGACCGCCAACCTGCGCCTCGGCGCGGCGCTGGCCCGGGCTGGTGACAAGGCTGCCGCCGCCGAGGCTTTCAAGGCCGTCAAGGGCGGCCCGCGTGAAACGCTTGCGCAATATTGGCTGGCTCACATCGGCGCCTGACGCCGATTGGATGCGCGAGAAATGGGGCGGCGGGGTAACCTGCCGCCCCTTTTTCGTTTTTGGGTAGGAATGCCAGCGGTTCTTTTGGTGCAGGCATGGTCGCTGCCCTTCCCATTTTGGCACCCAGCCCCTAAGAAACCCCACTTGCCCCGATCTGAGAGTTGCGCGCCGCTTATGGATATCCGCCTTGGCCTCACTTTTGATGATGTGCTGCTGGTGCCGGCGGCCTCGGCGGTCATGCCCAGCATGGCGGATACCTCGACCCGGATTACGCGTGGCATAACGCTCAACATACCGATCCTCTCTTCCGCCATGGACACTGTGACGGAAGCTGAAATGGCGATCGTGATGGCGCAGGCCGGCGGCATCGGCGTGCTGCACCGGAACCTGACCGTTGAGGAGCAGGCGCTCGCCGTGCGCCAGGTCAAGCGCTTCGAGAGCGGCATGGTCGTCAACCCCGTCACCATGACGCCGGACCAGACGCTGGGCGATGCCCGTGCGCTGATGGCGCGGCACCGGATCTCGGGCTTTCCGGTGGTGGAGCAGGTCGGCAGTGATGGCGCGCCGGGCCGGCTCGTTGGTATCGTGACCAACCGTGACATGCGCTTTGCCGAGAATGCCGATCAGCCGATTTCTGAGCTGATGACCTCCGAGAATCTCGTGACGGTGCGGCCGGGTGTTTCCGAGGATGAAGCACGGCGGCTGCTCCATACCCATCGCATCGAGAAGCTGCTGGTGGTGGACAATGCCGGCCATTGCATCGGGCTGATAACGGTCAAGGACATCGAACGCGCCGTCACCTACCCGTCGGCCACAAAGGACACTGCTGGGCGCCTGCGCGTGGCAGCGGCGACCACCGTGGGTGATCTTGGCTTTGAGCGCACAGAGGCGCTGCTGGACGCTGAGTGTGACCTGATCGTGGTCGACACCGCGCATGGCCACAGCGACCGGGTGGCGGAAGCTGTCGCCCGCATCAAGAAGCTGAGCAATTCGGCGCAGGTCATTGCCGGCAACGTCGCGACGGCGGAAGCCGCGCGAGCCCTGATCGGCGCCGGCGCCGATGGGATAAAGGTCGGCATCGGGCCGGGCTCGATCTGCACGACGCGCGTCGTCGCCGGTGTTGGCGTGCCGCAGCTCACCGCGATCATCGATACGGCCGAGGCGTCGTCCAGGCTGGGCGTGCCGGTGATTGCCGATGGTGGTCTTCGCACCTCAGGTGACGTTGCAAAGGCGCTGGCGGCGGGTGCTGCGGCGGTGATGGTCGGCTCACTGCTTGCCGGGACAGCGGAGACGCCGGGCGACACGTTCCTCTGGCAGGGTCGCACCTACAAGGCGTATCGTGGCATGGGTTCGGTGGCTGCCATGGCGCGCGGCTCGGCCGATCGCTATTTCCAGCAGGACATCAAGGATCAGCTCAAGCTGGTTCCGGAAGGCATCGAGGGGCAGGTGCCGTTCAAGGGGCCTGCTACCGATGTGCTGCACCAGCTCGTGGGCGGCGTGAAGGCGGCCATGGGCTACACAGGGGCCGCAACGCTTGATGAGTTTCGTCAGCGGGCGGAATTCGTGCGGATCACCAACGCCGGCCTGCGCGAGAGCCACGTCCATGACGTGACGATTACACGTGAAGCCCCCAATTATCCGACGACGGGATGACCAATATCTTGAAGATGGTATCGTGACGCCGGCCGCGCGAGTTCAAGCGGCGATTGAATGTCTGGATGCCGCTGTTGCGGCCGCACGCACCGGCGGAGCCGCTGCGGATACCATTGTGCAGCGTTATTTCACCACGCGTCGCTACGCCGGCTCGAAGGACCGGCGCGCAGTGCGGGATCTTGTGTTCGACGTGATCCGCAGCATCGGGACGGCTCCGCAGAGCGGACGCGCCGCGCTGATCGGCCATGCCCGGCGCAATGATCCTGCGCTGCTGACGCACTTTGGTGCCGAAGGCCATGCCCCGGCGGCACTGGCGGCAGGAGAGCCCGAGGCGACGCCATCGCTGGCGCCGGGCTGGCAGCTCGACATGCTGCGGACCCGCTTTGGCAAGGACACTGAGCGCGAAGTGACCGCGCTTCTTGGCCGCGCGCCTCTGGATTTGCGGGTCAACCGCCTCAAGGCGAACCGCGACGAGGTTCTGGCGATGCTGCCCGATCTTGCGGCCACGACCTTTGCGCCGGACGGTCTTCGCGCACCTACGGGGTTGCTTGTGGAGCAATTGCCGGCCTTCAACGAGGGCCTCATCGAGGTTCAGGATGAAGGCTCGCAACTCGCAGCGATGGCTGTGGAAGCGCAGCCAGGACAGACGGTGCTGGACCTGTGCGCCGGCGCCGGTGGCAAGACGCTGGCGCTCGCCGCGATGATGCAGAACCGTGGCAGGCTTCTGGCTGCGGATACCGATCGCGGGCGGCTCTCCGCCATGCCGCAACGCCTGGCGCGCGCCGGGGTCGATATTGTTGAAGTGCGGCTGCTCAACCCGAAGAAGGAGTGGGACGCGCTGGGTGAACTTGAGGGCGAGTGTGACCGGGTTCTGGTCGATGCGCCTTGCTCGGGAAGCGGGACGTGGCGGCGCAACCCCGAGGCGCGCTGGCGGCTCACGGCGGAGCGACTGGGCAAGCTGGAGGCCGAGCAGGACCGGTTGCTGGCGCTGGCGGCGCGCATGGTGAAGGCCGGTGGCACGCTGACTTATGTTGTATGCTCGCTGTTGCCGGCGGAAGGTGAGGCGCGGGCGCAGGCCTTTCTTGCTTCGCAGCCGGGCTTTGCGGCTGATCCCTTCAGCCTGCCTGGCGTGGCGGGGCAGGCTGCATCGTGCGTGCTGACGCCGGGTGCGCAGGGGTGCGACGGATTCTTCATCGCAAGGTTCGCGCGAGTCTGCTAGCTTCTGTCTTGAGAGATGGAGTTTGCCATGCGTTCCCACTGGTTCTTGCCGCTGATATTGCTGGTTTCGGGCAGCGTCTGCGCTGCGGCGGCACCCATTGGGGATGATGTGCTGAAGCCGGCCTCAGTGCGGCTTGCTGGCGAAGGCCGGGCGGCGCTGGCCAAGGGTGATGCGATTACCGCTATCGATGCGTTTGAGGCGGCTCTGGCTGTTGACCCCAAGAATGTCGGCGCCTTCAGTGGAATTGCACAAGGTTATGAAAAGCTTGGGCTTCCGGGCAAGGCCGTGCGCTATTACCGTGAAGCGCTGGCGCTGAATCCTTCCGATCTTTCGGCCCTGGAAGGGCAGGGCAAGGCTTTGATTGCGCGGGGTGCGACGGCGCGGGCACAGGTCAATCTCGCGCGCATCAAGGCGCTCTGCAAGGCCGATTGCGGCGCCGCGACACGGTTGCAGACGGCACTGACAGCCGCTTCGGCAGCGGCCAGTGCGGCACCGGCGATCAAGCCGTCAGAAGCCCGAAACTAGAGGCTTTTCATGTGCCCAGCCGAGCAGCGGCGCCGGCGAAAGCGGCCACTGGTACGGTCTCGGCGCGGGCCTCCGGGCTGATCCCTTCCGCCATCATGGCTTCCAGTGCGCCGGGCAAGCCCTTCAGGCTGGAGCGCAGCATCTTGCGGCGCTGGCCAAAGGCGGCGGCCGTAAGTGCGGAGAGATTTGCGGGTGTAGCCGGTGCCAGCGGGGACGCCGGACGGATGTGGACAACCGCTGAGGAGACCTTGGGCGGAGGCACGAAGGCGCGCGGTGGGAGACTGAGGGCGATCTTGGGTGTCGAGCGCCATTGGGCCAGCACGGAGAGCCTGCCATAGGCATCCGAGCCCGGCGCCGCAACGATACGCTCGGCGACTTCTTTCTGGAACATCAGCGTCAGGCTTGCCCACCATGGCGGCCAGGCATCGCCGCCGAGCCAGCCGATCAGCAGTGCCGTGCCGATGTTGTAGGGCAGGTTGGCAACGATATGCGCGCCGCGGCCAGCCATTGCCTCCGGGTCCATTTCCAGCGCATCACCTTCGATCACGCTGAGCTTGCCGTCTGCCGCTTCGGCCAGTTCCGCCAGGGCGGGGAGGGCGCGGGAATCGCGCTCCACGGCGACCACGTTCGCTCCGGCGCGGAGCAGCGCGCGGGTCAGGCCGCCGGGACCGGGGCCGACCTCGTAAACCGTTTCCCCGGCAAGCGGGCCAGGCACGCGAGCAATCCGATCGAGCAGGTTGCCATCCAGGAGGAAATTTTGGCCGAGCGATTTCTTGGCGGCCAGGCCATGCCGCGCGATGACGTCGCGCAGCGGCGGCAGGTTCTCGAGGCTCAAGCGGCGGCTTGCGCGGCGATGCGGCGCGCGGCGCAGGCGCCTGCCATGCGGATCGCCTCTATCATGGCGCGTGGGCTGGCCAGCCCCTTGCCGGCGATGCCGAAGGCGGTGCCATGGTCCGGCGAGGTGCGCACGATAGGCAGCCCGAGCGTGACATTGACGCCATCATCGAAATGCAGTGTTTTCAGCGGGATGAGTGCCTGATCATGATACATGCACAGCGCCACGTCATAGCCTTGCCGGGCCTCGGCATGGAACATCGTGTCTGCTGCCAGCGGCCCGCGTACGTCCAGGCCTTCGGCGCGGAGCGCTTCCACGGCGGGGCGGATGATGTCCATATCTTCGCGGCCCAGCGTGCCGCTCTCGCCGGCGTGGGGGTTGAGCCCGGCGATCACGATACGCGGGTTGGCGATGCCAAAATCTCGTGCCAGAGCCCGAGCCGTTATCCGCGCCTTGCAGATGATCAGATCGGTGCTGAGCAGCCGCGGCACATCGGCAAGCGGGCTGTGAACCGTGATCGGAATGGTGCGCAGGCTGGGGCCGGCGAGCATCATCACGGCGTTGGAGGCAGCGATGCCGCAGCGCTCGGCGACGAATTCGGTCTGCCCCGGATAGTTGAAGCCGATGGCGTAAAGCTGGGCCTTGCTCACTGGGCCGGTAACGATGCCGCCGGCAAAGCCGTTGCGGGCGAGGCCCACGGCAATCTCCAGGCTATCCAGCGCGCAGCGGGCGCCGGCCAGGTTCGGGTCTCCGGGGGAGATGTCGCCGGGGTCATCCACCTGCACCAGTGGCAGGCCGGTGGCAAAGGCGGCGGCCGCCTCGGTTGGCTCGGCCAGCGTCGTGACAGGGCCGTCCCAAACGGCGGCAATCGCCCGCCGGTCCCCTATGGCGAAAAAGGCCGGCAGGTTCTCGCGTTCCCGCGCTGCCCAGGCAGCTGCCACGATTTCGGGGCCGATGCCGGCCGGGTCCCCAATGGAAACGGCGAGCGGCGCGGCCGCCGGGCAACTCGCCATCAGCGATAATCGACGACAGCGTCGCGGCGCAGATCGCGCAGGTAGCGACGGGCGCGCATGTTGACGCGCTCCTCGTTCATCTGCGCGTAGATCTGGTCGAAGTTCGGCGCCTTGGGCTGCACGGCGCTGTCATCCCGGCCGCACAGCACCAGCACGCGCAGGCCTTCCTGAGCCGAGCCGAATGGCGGGGTCGCCTGGCCAATGGAGAGGTTGCTCATGATGTTCTGCAGCGCTGCCGGCAGATCCTTGAGGCGGATGGCATCGTTGGCCGCGACTTCACCGCCAAGCTTGGCGCCCACTTCCTCGGCGCGGCCGCAGCCGCCCATGGCCTGTGTGGCGGCTTGGAACTCGGCGACCTTTTCACGTGCCTTGGCTTCGGTGATTTCCGGCGGCAGCGGAATGGAGATCTGCTTGAGCGCCAGCACGGCTTCGTTCGGATCGGCTGCGAGCACCTGGCGCTTCTCGATGAGCGACATGATGGCGACACCGCCCGGCACGCGGATGGGGTCGGAAATCGACGTTGCCGGGTTGCCTGGCTGCAACGTGGTGACTACGGGGGCAACGGTGTCGTTGAGCTGCTCGGCGCGCACCCAGCCCAAGTCACCGCCAAGGCCGGCCGTGGACGCCTCGGAGAACTGGCGGGCATAGGCGACGAACGAAGCGCCGCCGCGCACCTGCTCGACGATGCGGGCGGCATCGGCCATCACCTGCGGTGCGGTTTCAGCTGTGGCGGAAAGGAAAATCTCGCCGACGTGGAACTCGTCCTTGCCCTTGGCTGCGTTGAGCTTGGCGATGACCAGCTCGACTTCATCATCACCCACATTGACCTGCGGCTCCACCTTGCGGCGCAGCACGCGGCTCCAGGCGAGCTCGCCACGGATCTGTCCCTTGATCGAATCAGCCGAGGAGCCGCTCTCCTTGAGATAGGCTTCAAACGCTTCGGGCGAACGACGGAAATTCTGCGCGACGCGCCGATAGGAGGCTTCCACCTCGGCATCGGCTATGATGATATCGTTGCTGCGGGCTTCCTGGATCTGCAGCTTCTCATCGATGAGGTTGCGCAGCACCTGCAGACGCAGGCGCGGCTTCTCGGCTTCGCTGATCTGGCCGCCGTTGGCTGCTGCCACCAGCGCCAGCCGCTGGTCGATATCGGTATCGGTGATGACATCGCCGTTAACGATGGCCTGTGCCTTGCGCAGCGTCGGATCGATATCACCGATCACGCGCATCTCCGGCAGGTCTCCCACGCCGAAATCAGCCGAGCCAATCTGTGCCTGCAGCGCCGCCATGTTCACGGGAAGCGCCGTGGCAAGCAGCAGCGCCGCCAACGCAAAGGCGCGACGGGGAGTTGAGGACTTGGACGACGTAATAAACGGCATGCAGTGGCAACCTTGTTTTCGGGCCGAGCAGGAACAAGCCCCTGCGGCGGACGAAGCAAATGTCCTTAGCGCAAGCGCATGCGGACGGCAAAGCAGCGGATACGCGCTGGAACGTTAATCGGGGGTGAAATATTCATCTACGGCGTTCCGGAAGCCGGTTGAGCAACTGCGCAGCGCATCAGCGGCCCAGCGTCTTGAAGGCGAGGCTGAGCTGGAAGGTGCTGCCGGCGCGAAAATCGCGATCGCTGATATAGTCCCGACGCCAGCTCAGCCCGAAGCGGAAGCACTCGTCCTCATACTCCGCGCCGATGCGGTGCCGGATGAAATTGAAGCCGTTGCCGGTGGCGGCGGGATTGTCCTCACGCCGCGTAAGATCCACGATCCCCGACCCGAACACCGACCAGAAGCGGGCAAATGCGACACGCGCGCCGACGCGAAGTTCTTCTCTGTCTTCAAGATCTTCCAGTTCGATCTTTCGATTGAGCTTTACGTAACCGATCGTGGCATAGGTGTTGCGGTTGCCGACTGCGATATCGACCTCGTTGCGGCGCACGGCGAGGCTCTTGCGGTCGACGCGGAAGCGGTGGGTGAGTTCGATGAGGCTGCCGAACTTGACGTTGGTGCGCCCGACAAAATCGGAGACACGGTCCGACAGGCCGGTGCCCGAGGGAAAGTCCTGGCCGTCCCCTGCCAGGCGGATTGACTGGCCGACTTCGCTGGTGAGCGCCCAGTTCGGCCGATCGAGTGTATAGACGGCGCCATAAGTGAGGCGGCTGCCGCCCTCGAAGCGATCCTGCCCAGGGAATCGGTTGAGGTCGAACAGGCTGATATTTTCCAGCTCGATTGCGCGGCTATCCTCATTCGGAATGTCATCATTGTTGCCATTGGGGCTGGCGATGATCTGCACGCGCGGCGTGATGGTTTGCGTGCCGCCCAGTGCCGGGCCGGCGAAGGGCCATTCGATATCAAGCGCAGCAAGCGGAATGGCGCGGGCCGTAACGCCGCGGCGGCCCGCATACTCCGGCTGGCTGGCCAGTTCGGGCTTGCTGACATTGTAGACATCGCCGCGCACCAGGGTTGTAGCGGTGACGCGTTGGCCGAGCGGGGTGAAGAAGCTCCTGTCCCAACGGGCAAAGGCGAGGGCGCGCTGCACGCTTTGGCCATCGGTGCGGAACAGGTTCATGCTGTTGGCGCCGATGTGCAGGCGGCCGCCGAGGATCTGCTCGGCCGGGCGCAGGTCATAATCGATGATCGGCAGCACGAAGGGGATCTCGCCCGCCCGGTCGGTGATGCGCAGGCCCTGGAACGCCCAGGCCGAAATGGAGAGGAAGCTGGTGCTGCTCAGCCGCTCAAGCGCGTAGGTGGAGCGCAATGTGTCATCGAAATCAAGATCATAGCGGCGATTGAAGGTGTCATCGGTGGTCAACCGCACCGAAAAGGTGGAGCGCCATTTGGCATCATGCTGGAAGCGGCCCTTGACGCCGACATAGCCGCGGAAGCGGTTGCCGCGGTCAACCTCCGTTACGCCATCGGCGGCAAATTCAGTAAGGCGCGTGTAGGTGAAGAAGCCATCAAGCTGCACAGGGCCGTCGCGGAACAGACGCCGGGCCTGCACCTGCAGCGCCGGATTGGCCGCGGTGTAGACCCAGGGGGTGACCGTAACATCCCGATCGGGCGCCAACGCGAAATGATAGGGCAGGCTGAGGCCAAGGCCGAGCTGGCGCTGGAACTTGATGTCCGGCAGCAAAAGCCCGCTGACCTGCTTGGCTTCACCATCCGGGTGCGAGAAGCGCGGCAGGTAAAGCACCGGCACTCCGAACATTTCGAGCTGGGCCTTGCGGTAGGAAAGGCGGTGCCTGTCCCGATCATAGCTGATGCGCTCTGCGCGGACCTGCCACACAGGCTCATGGGGGCAGCCGTCGGTATCCACCACGGCGCAGGGCGAATAGACGGCGCGGCGCAGCGTGATGATGCGGCCGGCGCGTTCGGCGCTCGAGGCTGCGAGGCGCCCGCCATCATTGAGCACCAGCAGGATGTTGGCGATGGCGCCGTCCCGCAGCGATTCGGTAAGTTCCACCCGGTCGCCAAAGGCCTGGTTTCCCTCGGGATCGATGGTGACGACATTGCCGGTGGCGATGACGATGCCGGTCTTGCGGTTGTATTCGATGCGGTCGGCATTGAGGCTGTAGGCATCGCGCTTCAGTTCCACCTTGCCGCTGGCGGTAACGATTTCGGCGTTTTCGTCATATTCCAGCAGATCGGCGGCGAAATCGATCATGTCCCCGGCCTGCACGATGTCCCCGCCATCGCGCGGCAATTCGAGCGTTGTGGCGGGCGGCGCGGCCGGCGGGGTCTGGGCAAGCGAAGGGGTCTGGGCAAGCACTGGGGCTGCCGCGAGGAGGGCCGAGAGGGTGGCGGACGCCAGCAGATGGGGACGCAGGGACAAGCGACACTCTTTGGGGCTGGGGCGCACTCGACCCGCTTAGCGGTGACTTGGGGGCGCGTCCAGCGCGGCGGTCCCTATGAAGGGTTGGAGTTGCCCGGCAGTTTGCGCCGGGGCGGGCGGCGCGATAGAGCGGTGCACGGAATTTTGCTGCCAGAGGATGCATGATGATCATTGGTTTTCCCGCCCAGGCCGACTCGACCCCGCACATCCACGTCGTGCTGGCCGGACCGGAGCGGGTGCTGACTCCGGGCGCGGCGGCGGCGGATGCGGCTACAGGAGGCCAGGTGGTGCGGGCCATGGCGACAGGACGCTTCGATGGCGAGGCCAGCGCCATGGTGGAAATCCTGGCGCCGGCGGGCATGGCGGCCACGCGCCTGCTCATCATCGGCACCGGGGCTGCGGACAAGGGCAATGCCGCGGTGTGGGAAAAGCTGGGTGCTGCGATTGCGGCGCGCTTTCTCACCTGCGGCGAGACGCGGGTGACGGTGGACCTCAATGGCGTCGTCACAGGCCTGCCGCTGGCAGGCGCCGCCGCGCACATGGCGCATGGCGCTGCGCTGCGCAGCTACCGGTTCGACAAGTATCGCACCACCATGAAGCCCAAGGCCAAGCCGAGCCTGACGCATTTCGACATCATCGGCGTAACGGGGGCCGAGGCTTTGCATGCTGAGCTGGCGGCGATTGCCGGCGGCGTGGTGCGGACTCGCAACCTGGTCAGCGAGCCGGCGAATATCATCTATCCGGAAAGCTTTGTGGACAGCGCCCGTGACCTGGCGGACCTGGGCGTGGAGATCACCGTGCTCGGTGAGGCGGAGATGAAGGCACTCGGCATGGGCGCGCTGCTCGGCGTGGCGCAGGGCAGCGTGCGGCCACCACGCCTGATGGCGATGCGCTGGAATGGAACGGGTGACGCCAATGCCAAGCCGGTCGTGCTGGTGGGCAAGGGCGTGACCTTTGATACCGGCGGCATTTCCATCAAGCCCGCTGCCGGCATGGAAGACATGAAGTGGGACATGGGCGGGGCAGGGGCCGTTACCGGCGCGCTACACGCGCTCGCTGCCCGCAAGGCCAAGGCGCATGTGATCGGTGTGGTTGGGCTGGTGGAGAACATGCCGGATGGTAACGCCCAGCGCCCCGGTGACGTGGTGACGACCATGAACGGCCAGACCGTGGAAGTGATCAACACCGATGCCGAAGGGCGACTGGTGCTGTGCGATGCGATCTGGTGGGCGCAGGAGCAGTATAATCCGGAAGTTGTGGTCGATCTGGCGACGCTTACCGGCGCTATCATCGTTTCGCTGGGGCATGAATATGCCGGCATGTTCACAAATGATGATGGGCTCGCCGGGCAGCTTGAGCTGGCCGGGCAGAGCTGTGGCGAGCCACTGTGGCGGATGCCGATCGGCGAGGCCTATGACAAGCTGATCGACAGCGCGATTGCCGACATCAAGAACGTCGGCCCGCGCGAGGGGGGCTCGATCACGGCGGCGCAGTTCATCAAGCGCTTCATCAAGCCGGGCGTGAAATGGGCGCATCTCGATATCGCCGGCACCGTCTGGTCGGCAAAGGCCGGCACCTTGCATGACAAGGGCGCCACCGGCTTTGGTGTGCGCCTGCTCGATCGGTTCATTGCCCAGAACTTCGAGGTGAAGTGATCGACATCGGCTTTTACCAGCTGGCGCAGCGGCGGCCCGAGGCCGTCCTTCCCCAGCTGGTGGTGAAGGCGCTGGCCGCAGGGCATCGGCTGTTGGTGCGGAGCAGTGATGTGGCGCTGCTCGAACGGCTCGATGCGGCGCTGTGGCGGTTCTCGCCTGACAGTTTTGTGCCACATGGGCTGGCAAGCGCGATGCCGTTGGAGCGTGCTGCGACCCAACCGGTGTTGCTTGGCACGGCATTGCCGGCCGCCAATGCTGCGGACTGCCTGGCGCAAGTGGGGGATGACTTGCCCGATGACCTGACCGGGCTGACGCGGGTTCTTTACCTGTTCGAGAGCGACGCCACCGAGACGGCGCGGGCACGCTGGCGCGTCGTGGCCAAAACCGCTGGAGTGCGGCCCGTATATTGGCGCGAAGGCGAAGGCGGGCGGTTCGAAAAGGCCGGTTGAGGTTGCATTTTGTGCAAGCTGCCCCTAGAGGCGCGGCGTTCCCGATAACCCCAAACTTCATAGAAACGGACAGCCCCATGGCCGCCACGCGCACTTTCTCCATTCTCAAGCCCGACGCTACCCGCCGCAACCTGACCGGCGCCATCAACGCCGTGATTGAAAAGTCCGGCCTGCGCATCGTTGCACAGAAGCGCCTGCAGCTGACCCAGACCCAGGCCGAAGGCTTTTACGCCGTGCACCGTGAGCGCGGCTTCTTTGGTGAACTGGTCGCCTTCATGATCTCCGGCCCGGTGGTCGTGCAGGTTCTGGAAGGCGACGACGCTGTTCCAGCCTATCGCGCCATCATGGGCGCCACCAACCCGGCCAATGCCGATGAAGGCACCATCCGCAAGATGTTCGCCGAATCGATCGAAGCCAATTCGGTNNGATCGAGATTGCCTACTTCTTCGCGCAGACCGAAATCGTCGGCTGACCTGGCTTTCTCCCCTCGGGGAAGAAGGCTCTAGCGCCGCACCAGCTCTGCCAGCATGCGCGGGTAGAGCTGGTGCTCGGCGTAATGCACCCTGTTTGCCAGGCTGTCTGGCGTGTCGCCCGGCATGACGGCGACACGGATCTGGCCAAGAATCGGCCCGCCATCGAGCTCGGGCGTCACAAGGTGGACGGTGCAGCCCGTGACGGTTTCCCCCGCCGCCAGCACCGCCTCATGCACGTCCAGCCCCTTGTGGGCGGGCAGCAGNNAGGGGTGGATGTTGAGGCAGCGCCCTTGCCATTTGCTGACAAAACCATCCGAGAGCAGCCGCATATAGCCGGCAAGCGCGATGAACTCCACGCCGTGGCGCTCCAGCTCGGCATCGATCCTTGCGTCGAATTCTGCCCTCTTCAGGCCTTTGTGTGGCAGGGTGAACGTCGGTATGCCCTCGGCCGCAGCCAGTGCCAGGCCGGGTGCTTCGGGCACATTTGCTGCAACCAGCACGATCTCATACGGGCAATCGCTGGCTTGCGACGCATAGAGCAGCGCTGCCATGTTCGAGCCGCGTCCCGAAATGAGCACACCGACGCGGGCACGGCGAGCGCCGGAGGCTTCAGCCATCATGGCTTGCTGTCCAGGCCTCTGCCGAGCCCCAGCTGCCGGCGCTGCCGGTGACGTCGCAGCCCTTGGTGCCGGTTTCGATCCGGCCGATCACAGCGGCTGTCTCCCCAGCCGCCACCAGCCCGGCGATGACAGCAGGCGCGTCGGCGGCCGCCACCACTGCGACCATGCCGGTGCCGCAATTGAAGGTCCGCGCTAGTTCGCCCGCTGCGATGCCGCCCTGGGCGCGCAGCCAATCGAACAGCGGCGGCAGTGTGGGCGCGCTGACGATGGCGCGGGCACCAGCCGGCAGAACACGCGGAATGTTTTCGAGGAAACCGCCGCCGGTGATATGGGCCAGCGCCTTGATCTGCCCGGCGCGGACCAGCGGCAGCAGTGGCTTCACATAAATGCGCGTGGGAGCAAGAAGCGCGTCGCCAAGGCTTGTCGCGGGCGCAAAGGGCGCCGGGCCGGCAAGATCGGCTCCCACCAGCGCGAGCACGCGGCGGATGAGCGAATAGCCGTTGGAGTGCGCACCGGAGGAGCCGATGCCGATGAGCAGGTCGCCAGCGGCAACGCCATCACCGGTCAACTGTTCGCCGCGTTCCACGGCGCCCACGGCAAAGCCGGCCAGGTCATAGTCACCGGCCGCATACATGCCGGGCATCTCGGCTGTCTCACCGCCGATGAGGGCGCAGCCGGCGATGCGGCAGCCCTCGGCAATGCCGGCCACCACGGCCGTGGCTGTGTCCAGTTCCAGCTTTCCGCTGGCAAAATAATCGAGAAAGAACAGCGGCTCGGCACCCTGGACGATGAGATCGTTGACGCACATGGCGACAAGATCGATGCCAACTGTATCGTGCTTGCCAGTGTCGATCGCGAGCTTGAGCTTGGTGCCCACGCCATCATTGGCCGCGACCAGCAGTGGATCCTTGTAGCCCGCAGCGCGCGGATCGAAGAAGCCGCCGAAGCCACCAAGTTCGGCATCAGCGCCCGGCCGCGCAGTGGCGCGGGCCAGCGGCGCTATGCGCTTGATGAGGGCATTGCCCGCGGCGATGGAAACGCCGGCATCGGCATAGGTGAGGGGCTTGCGATCGGTCATGTCGCACCCCTTACCGCGCGGGCGGCGACAGGCCAACATCAACACGGCAAGAATATCGCGCATCGCATCCGCATCAATCGGCACTTGGCAAGCGCCGGGCCGCCGCTAGAAGCAATGTGTGCCAATGCTTGCCCGCCTGTTCCTGTTGCTTGCCTTGCTGGCGCCCGCCTTGCCGGCAGAGATGGCGCGCGCCCAGCCTGCGCCCGCTGCTCCGGCCAAGGCCGCCGGCGGACTCGGCAGCGCCTATGCCGTAGGCGGCATTGACGTGGATGTGACTGCGGCCAACCCGCAAGCCGCGCGGCTCGCGGCCTATCGCATTGCCCAGCGCAAGGCTTGGCCCCTGCTCTGGGCGCGGCTCACCGGCAACCCGCCCGCGCAGGCGCCGAAGCTGTCCGATGGAGCGCTCGATGGCATGGTTTCGGGCATCGAGAGCCAGGGCGAACGCTTCTCGATTACGCGCTACATCGCGCGTCTCGCCGTAATCTTCGATCGATCGCGTGCCGCAGCGTATTTTGGCGGCATGAGTGGCGGCACGCTGCAATCCCCGCCGATGCTGCTGATGCCGGTGTACAGTGATGGCGGCGTGCGGGTGCTTTACCAACAGAAGACACCCTGGGCCGCCGCCTGGCAGCGCTATCGCGAGAACGTCACACCCATTGATTATGTCATCGCTCCAGGCACTGCGGCAGACAATCTGCTGCTCACCGCCTGGCAGGTGAACCGGCCTGACCGCCAAAGTTGGCGCAACATCCTCAATCGCTTCGATACCGTCGATGTGCTCACTGCCGAGGCGCGGTTGACGCGCGCCTATCCTGGCGGGCCGGTGCGCGGGCTGTTCATTGTCCGCCACGGCCCCGATGCGGCGGAACTGGGTCGCTTCAGCCTGATGGCGCGCAGCGAGGAAGGGCTGAACACCATGCTCGATGCCGCTGTGCTGCGGATTGATGGGATTTACGCTGAAGCGCTGCGCTCTGGCCGCTTGCAAAGCGAAGCCGGGCTGGCGATGGACCTTGAGCCAATCATTGCCCCGGCGCCGTTCATTGGTGTCCCCGAGGTTGTGGCGCCCGTGGCTGTGCCTGTTCCTGTTCCTGCAGTTCCGGTGGCGGGCGCGCCGGTTCCGGAGCCGGGCGCCGCCCCGGCTGCATCTGCTGCGGCGGAAGCCGCGGCGAGTGTCGAGGTAGCACTGGCGACTCCTGACGCTGCAAGTGTGCGGGCCGCCGAAACGGCGCTGCGCGGTACGGCAGGGGTGGCGGGCATTACGACCACAAGCCTGTCATTGGGCGGAACGTCGCGGATTCTGATCAGCTATCGGGGCGGGCTGGAAGCGTTGCGTGCGTCGCTCGATGCGCGCGGCTTCCGACTGGTGAGCGAGGGCGGAACGACCGTGCTACGCCGCCGCCGCGAGGGCGATCCGCCGCTGACGACAGCGAAGCCGGCCCCGTGAGCGAAGCGACCAAGCCTGCGCCGAGGGCCAAGGCCGAGCCTAAGGCGAAAGCTGCGCCAATTCCTGTGGCGCGCGCGCCGGAGCCGCCGCTCAAGGGCCTGAGCATCGCTGACCGCCTGAGCTTTCCGCGCATCCACTGGGGCTGGCTGCTGCTCATTTTCGGTTTCGCGGCCTTGTTCTGGGCGTCTCGCGCCGTCATCGGGCCATTCATCGCCGGCTTCATCGTGGCGTATCTGCTTGATCCACCGGCCACCCGGCTGGAAAAGCTGGGATGGCCGCGCTGGCTGGCGTCCTTCTCGGTGTTGACTGTGTTCGTGCTGGCGCTGGTCGGCATATTGCTTGCCAGCGAGCCGATAATCGAATCGCAGGTTGTGCAGTTGATCGAGCGCTTGCCGACGCTCATTGACAGTGCGCAGCCGCTGATCGATCGCATCGTCCGCCAAACGCAAGGCTCTGCCGATGCCAAGGCAGTGATCGCCAATATCGGCAGCAGAGTGGCGGGCTGGGCGACGGATTCGCTTGGCAGCATAGTGGCGGGAAGCCTCGCCTTTGTGAATGTGATTACCTTCGTGGTCATCACGCCGGTGGTGGCGTTCTATCTGCTGCGGGATTGGAGCGGCATTGTTGCACACCTCGACAGCTGGTGGCCGCGCCAGCAGGTGGCGACCATCCGCGGCCTGCTCGGGGAATCGGACAAGGCGCTCTCGGGCTTTGTGCGGGGGCAATCGCTGGTCTGCATGATCCTCGCGGTATTTTATGCCATCGGCTGGAGCCTTGTCGGTCTGGATTATGCCATCGTGCTGGGCATCCTTGCCGGGGTGTTCGGCTTTGTACCGTTCATCGGCGTGCTTGTAGCTGTTGGCCTCAGTTTGCTGATCGCGCTTGGCCAGTTCGGGCTGGATCCGTTGCAGCTCGGGTTGGTGGTTGGCGTGTTCGTGGTTGGCCAGATGCTGGAAGGCTCGGTGCTGACGCCCAATCTCATCGGCAATCGCATTGGCTTGCACCCTGTTTGGGTGCTGTTCTCGGTATTTGCCGGTGGGCAAGTGGCCGGCATTGTCGGTGTCTTCCTCGCCGTGCCGGTCGCGGCTGTGCTCGGCGTGGTGGTGCGCTCAGCACTGGCGCATTATCGGCAGAGCCATTTTTACGATCCCATGCCGCCGGCATGACGGGGTTGGAGCAGCCGGCGCTGCCGCTGGCCTATGCCCCGCGGCTTGGTGAGGCTGATTTTTTTGTTTCAGAAGCGAATCGCGATGCGGTGGAATGGCTGGCGCGGCCGCCGCTCTGGCCGATGCCGCGCTGCCTTCTGCTCGGGCCAGCGGCCTCGGGGAAGACACACCTGGCCGGGCTGTTCGAGGCGCGCAGCGGTGGCCTGGTTATCGATGATGCCGATGTGCTGGAAGATGGCGAGCCGCTCTTCCATGCCTGGAACGCCGCCTCGGCCACCCGGCCGCTGCTGCTCACGGCGCGGCGGTTGCCCCGGCATTGGGTGCATCGCCTGCCAGATCTGGCCTCGCGGCTCGCCGCCACTCCCCAGGTGCAACTGGCAGATCCGGACGATGCGCTGGTGGAGGCCGTGCTTGCCAAGCGCTTTGCCGACAGGGGCCTGAAGGTGGGGCCAGAGGTGCTCGCATGGCTGGCGCTGCGCATCGAGCGGAGCTTTGCAGCGGCCGCGGATGTGGTGGCGCGGCTTGATGCCATGGCGCTGGCCGAGCGTCGTGACATCACCGTGCCGCTGGCGCGCGAGCTTCTCGAAGCGCAGCTGCAACTGGGGTTGTGACGCTGCCGCGGTCATCGACCTGACACATTTGCTCGGCTAAGCTGTTCTTATGCCCAGCCCGCAACGCCTCAAGCCCGCGCCCCTCCACTCCGAGGCCGAGCGCTATTTCAACCGCGAAATCTCTTGGCTGGCGTTCAATGATCGCGTGCTGGAAGAGGCGAGCAACCGCGCCCATCCGCTGCTGGAACGGCTTCGCTTTCTCTCGATATCGGGCAACAACCTTGATGAATTCTATATGGTGCGCGTCGCTGGCCTGCGCGGCCAGGTGCGCGCCGGTATCGAGACGCTCAGCCCGGAGGGGATGACTCCAGCACAGCAGCTGGCCGCAATTGCCGACAGGGCTGATGCGCTGATGGAGGCCCAGCAGGCCGTATGGGGCAATCTGGTGAAGGCGCTGGCCCGGGCGGACTTTCATGTCATCACTGCCGAGCGGCTCACCGGGCCGGAGCGGGACTGGCTGGAGCGGCATTTTCTCGATCAGATCTTTCCGGTGCTGACGCCGCAGGCTATCGACCCGGCGCACCCGTTTCCGTTCATTCCCAACAAGGGCTTCAGCCTCATCCTTGAGCTGCGCCGCCAATCCGATGACGAGTTGCTGCGGGCGCTGCTGATGCTGCCCTCGATGCTGCCGCGGTTCATTCGGCTGCCGGGGCCGGTGATCCGCTACATCAGCCTTGAGAATACCATTCGGGCGTTCTTCAGCCAGCTTTTCCCCGGTTATGACCTGATCGGGGATGGTGCCTTTCGCGTCATTCGCGATTCCGACATCGAGGTGGAGGAAGAGGCTGAGGATCTGGTTCGTTTTTACCAGACGGCGCTGAAGCGACGCCGGCGCGGCGAGGTGATTCGCCTGAAGATAGAGGCCAATACGCCGACGGACCTGTATCGGCTGGTGCAGCTGGCGCTGGGCGTGGGTGAGCGGGACACGACCAGTGTGGAGGGTGTACTCGGCATCGGCGACCTGGCGCTGCTGGTGGAGGAGGACCGCCCGGACCTGAAGTTCGAGCCATACTCGCCGCGTTTTCCGGAGCGTATCCGCGAGCACGGCGGGGATTGCTTTGCCGCCATCCGCGCCAAGGATCTGGTCGTTCACCACCCCTATGAAAGCTTTGAGGTGGTGCTGGCTTTCCTGAAGCAGGCAGCGGCGGACCCGGATGTTATCGCCATCAAGCAGACGCTGTATCGCGCCGGCAAGAATTCACCGATCGTGCGCGCGCTGATCGATGCCGCAGAGGCGGGAAAGAGCGTGACCGCGGTCGTGGAGCTCAAGGCGCGATTTGACGAGGAGCAGAACCTCGTCTGGGCAGCAGCGCTCGAGCGGGCCGGTGTGCAGGTGGTTTATGGTTTTGTGGAGTGGAAGACCCACGCCAAGCTCTCGATGGTGGTACGCCGCGAGGGGCGGGACATCCGCACCTATGTGCACTTCGGTACGGGCAATTATCACCCGGTGACCGCGCGCATCTATACCGATCTGTCGTTCTTCACCGCCGATCCACTGCTGGCGCGGGATGCGGCGCAGGTGCTCAACTACATCACTGGTTACGTCCAGCCGACCAAGCTGGAAAAGATCGGCATGGCCCCGCTGACGATGCGAGCGATGCTCTATGGGTTGATCGACGCCGAGATTGCCAATGCTCGCGCCGGCAAGCCGGCCGAGATCTGGGTGAAGCTGAACAGCCTTGTCGATACCGGCATCATCGACAAGCTCTATGAGGCGAGCGGTGCGGGCGTGCAGATCGAGCTGATCATCCGCGGCATCTGCTGCCTGCGGCCGGGGGTGCCGGGCCTGTCCGAGAATATCCATGTTCGCTCGATTGTCGGGCGTTTCCTTGAGCATAGCCGGATCTTTGCCTGTGGAAACGGCCATGAATTGCCATCACCGCAAGCCAAGCTGTTCATTTCCTCGGCGGACTGGATGCCGCGTAACCTCGATCGCCGGGTGGAAGTGATGGTTCCGATCGAGAACCCGACGGTGCACGCGCAGGTGCTCGACCAGGTGATGGTGGCGAACCTCAAGGATACAGAGCAAAGCTGGGTGCTGCGTGCCGATGGCAGTTACAAGCGACTGAAGAGCGCGCGGAGCAATTCCAGTGAGCCACCGTTCAATCTTCATCGTTATTTCATGACCAATCCGTCGCTCTCCGGGCGCGGCGCGGCGCTGAAAGGGAGCGGCGGCGTACCCCGCCTGGTGCTGGATGATGAGGATGAGCGCGACGATCCGGCCGAGATAGCGGAAGGGCAGGGCTAATCTTGGCTTTGCGCTGGCGCCAGCGTGGGGCATAGCCGATTTCAGGACGATCGCGTGGAACTTGAGGCTCGGGAGTAGTCGTGGCCAGCGTCTATCAACTTCAACAACGCGGACTGAATCCCGGGCTGGAAACCGCCTCCACCGGGCTGATCGGCATTATCGATATCGGCTCGAACTCCGTACGACTGGTTGTCTATCAGGGCCTGAGCCGGATCCCAGCGACCCTGTTCAATGAAAAGGTCATGGCCGGGCTCGGGCGTGGGCTGGCAGCCAATGGCCGTCTGGGCAGGGGCGCCATGGACAGCGCCGTGGCAGCGTTGGCGCGATTCTCGGCGTTGGCTGTGGCCATGCGGGTGGAAACGCTGCGGACGGTCGCCACAGCCGCTGTTCGGGAGGCCGAGAATTCTGCCGAGTTTATCGCCCGCGTCGAGCGGGAGTGCGGTCTGCGGATCGAGACGATCAGCGGCGAGGCAGAGGCCCGCGGCGCGGCGCTGGGTGTCATTGCCGGCATTCCGGATGCCGATGGCGTGGTGGGGGACCTTGGCGGCGGTTCGCTCGAGTTGATCCGTGTGGCGGGCGGCGAGGCGCATGAGCGGATCTCGCTGCCTATTGGCTCGCTGCGGCTCGATGCAGCGCGCAAGCGCGGCAACCGTGCCCTGGCGCCGTTCATCAAGAAGGCGCTCGACAAGGTGACTTGGGCTGCCAGCGGCAAGGGGCGGCCATTCTACATGGTGGGCGGCTCGTGGCGCGCGCTGGCGCAGGTACACATCCACCAGACCGAGCATCCGCTGCCTATTGTCCATCAGTATGAGATGGCGGCCACTGCGCCGGCCTCGCTGGTGCGCAGCCTAAGCCAGATCGACATGGCTTCGCTAAAGGCAGTGCCGAACATTTCCACTTCCCGCCTACCCTCGTTGCCAGGCGCTGCCATGCTATTGGCTGCTACGGTCAAGCGCCTTGGCAGTTCATCGGTCATCGCCTCGGGTTTCGGCCTGCGCGAGGGCTTGCTCTTCGGCCAGTTGGGCCCCGAGCAGCAGGCGCTCGATCCACTCGTGATCGCCGCGCGTGCCGAGGGCGCCCGGCAAGGTCGTTTCCCCGAGCATGGGGACATGCTTTTCGCCTGGATGTCTGGCGTGTTCGGCGATGACGAAACGGCAGCGATGCGCCGGCTGCGGCTTGCGGCCTGTCTGCTCTCCGATATTGCTTGGCGTGCACACCCGGATTTCCGTCCGGAGCGCGGTGTCGATACGGCGCTGCATGGCAATTGGGTGGCTGTCACCGCCGCCGAGCGGGCGGCACTTGCGCAGGCGCTGCACTACTGCTTCGGCGGCCGCGGCGATGCCCCGGTGCTGGCCATGCTCGCCCGTCTGGCGTCACCGGCGATGCTGGCGCAGGCTCGAGCCTGGGGCCTTGCGCTTCGACTGGGCCAGCGGCTGACCGGCGGCACCGCAGAGGCGCTGGCGGCGAGCCGGCTGGCGCGCGAAGGCAATGCCGTGGCGCTGCACATAGGACCAGGCCACGCTTTGCTGATTGGAGATGCCGTGCAGCGGCGATTGAAGCTGCTCGGCAATGCGCTGGGGCTTGAGCCCAGGGTTGTGTTGGACTGAAGCGCCTTATTCCGCCGCGTCGCTGATCTCGGCCAGGGTGACGGCATCGCCGGGAAGCCGTGTCATGGTCAGCTTGCCGCTCTGTACGGCAAAGCCCAGCCGGCCTTCGACCAGTGCCAGCGCATCAGCGCCGAAGATCTCGCGGCGCCAGCTGGTCAGCACCGGCAGCCCCTCGCGAACGCCGGCGGCAAGGGCATCGAGATCGTCCCCACGTACGATCAGCTTGGGGGCAACGCCGGTTTCCTTGGAGCGGATCTTGAGCAGCAGCTTCAGCAGATCCGCGATCAGCGCGCCTTCGCTGGAGAGGCCAGGGCGTTGTGGCTCACGCGCCGGCATTTCCTCGGGCAGCAGCGGCTCTGCGGCCTGCAGCGCACGGATCAGCCGGTCTCCGATAGCGTTGTTGGCCCAGGCGGCGGAAAGACCGCGGACCTTGGCGAGATCCGCCTGTGAGCGCGGCGGCGAGCCGGCAAGGTCTCCGAGCGTCTCGTCCTTGACGATGCGGCCGCGCGGCACGTCCTTGTCCTGTGCCTCCAGTTCCCGCCAGCGGGCCAGCGCCTTCAGGCGGCCCAGCACTTCGGCTTTGCGGCTCGGCAGGCGCAGGCGCGTCCAGGCCTTTTCAGGGTCATTGGCATAGGTCGCCGGGTCTGAAGCCCGGGCCATCTCCTCGTCCAGCCAGTCTCCGCGGCCAGTGCGACGCAGCTTGTCCAGCATCTTGGGAAACAGCGAGGCAAGGTGCGTCACGTCGCCGATGGCATATTCGAGCTGGCGATCGTTCAGTGGGCGACGCGCCCAATCGGTGAAGCGCGCACCTTTGTCGATCTGCACGCCGGAATAAGCGGCAACGAGATTGGTATAACCGACCTGCTCGCCCAGCCCGAGCGCCATGGCGGCGATCTGCGTGTCGAACAGTGGGGAGGGGGTTCGGCCCGTGAGATTGTAGATGATCTCAAGGTCTTGTCCGCCAGCGTGGAATACCTTGAGCACCTCGTCTTCCACCAGCAGCTTGAGCAGCGGCGCCAAGTCGATGCCCGGCGCCTTGGGGTCGATCGCCGCAGCCTCGGTGGAGGAGGCGACCTGCACCAGGCACAGGTCGGGATAATAGGTGGTCTCGCGCATGAACTCGGTATCAACCGTCACAAAGTCTGCAACAGCGAGTCGTTCACACAGTGCGGCGAGGGTTTCGGTATCTGTGACCAGTGGATGAATGAGCATGATCTGGCATAGCGCAGCCGTGCGCGCTTGACAAAGCGCCAAGCAGAGTGTGTCACCCGCCCCTTGCTTTACTCTCCCCGCTGTTGCCCGGATGCCTCATCATGCATGCATATCGCACTCACAATTGTGCTGAACTTCGCGGCTCGCACGCCGGCTCCACCGTGCGCCTTTCAGGTTGGGTGCATCGCAAGCGGGACCATGGTGGCGTGCTTTTTATCGATCTGCGGGATCACCATGGCCTGACGCAGATTGTCGTCGGCCCGGCCTCGCCAGCATTCGAGACGCTGGATCGTGCCCGGCTCGAATCAGTGGTGACCGTTACCGGCGATGTCGTCGCGCGTGAGGGCGGGGCCGTGAACCCCAATCTGGCGACGGGCGACATCGAAGTTCGCGCCGCCTCCGTCACGTTGCAATCCGCAGCCATCGAACTGCCGTTGCCGGTGGCGGGCGATGCGGAATATCCCGAGGATATCCGGCTGAAATATCGCTTTCTCGATCTGCGGCGTGAGCGGGTGCATGCCAACATCATGCTGCGCTCAGGCGTCATCGCCTCTCTGCGTCGCCGGATGATCGACCAGGGCTTTACCGAGTTCCAGACTCCGATCCTGACTGCCAGCAGCCCGGAAGGCGCTCGCGATTATCTGGTGCCGAGCCGTGTCCATCCCGGCAAATTCTATGCGCTGCCGCAGGCGCCGCAGATGTTCAAGCAACTGCTGATGGTGGCTGGTTTCGATCGCTATTTTCAGATCGCGCCCTGCTTCCGCGATGAAGATGCGCGGGCGGATCGCTCGCCGGGTGAGTTTTATCAGCTCGACTTCGAGATGAGCTTTGTGACGCAAGATGATGTTTTTGCTGCCATCGAGCCAGTGCTCGCTGGAGTGTTCGAGGAGTTTTCGGACTTCGGTGGCCGCACGCCTTGGGCGGTGACCAAGGGCGCCTTCCCGCGCATTCCCTATGCGGAGTCGATGCTGAAATACGGCTCGGACAAGCCTGATCTGCGCAACCCGATCGTCATCCAGGATGTGACCGAGCATTTCCGTGGTTCAGGCTTCGGCATCTTCGCTCGCATGGTTGAGGGTGGTGCTGTTGTTCGTGCCATTCCTGCGCCTGGCGCGGGCTTGAAGGCGCGCAGCTTCTTTGATGGTATGAACGACTGGGCGCGCGGCGAGGGCTGGGCCGGGCTTGGCTATATGAACATCAAGGCCGGTGAGCCGGGCGGGCCGATTGCCAAGAATCTTGGTGCGGAAGCGACGGCGAAGCTGGTGGCGGACCTTGGGCTTGGGCCGGATGATGGTGTGTTCTTTGCTGCCGATGCAGCGCCCAAGGCGGCGAAGCTGGCCGGGCAGGCGCGCACCCGTGTCGGGCAGGAACTGGGGCTGATCGAGCAGAATGTCTTCAAGTTCTGCTGGATCGTCGACTTCCCGATGTATGAGTATGACGAGGACGCCAAGAAGGTAGATTTCAGCCACAATCCCTTCTCGATGCCGCAGGGCGAACTGGAAGCGCTGGAGACGATGAACCCGCTGGATATCCTTGCTTATCAGTATGATATCGTTTGCAATGGTGTTGAGCTCTCATCGGGCGCCATCCGTAACCATCGGCCGGACATCATGTACAAGGCCTTCGAGATCGCCGGCTACACCCAGGAGCAGGTCGACGAGAATTTCTCGGGCATGATCAATGCCTTCAAGTTCGGGGCGCCGCCGCATGGTGGCTCGGCGCCGGGTGTCGACCGCATCGTCATGCTGATTGCCGATGAGCCGAACATTCGTGAGGTCGTGGTCTTCCCGATGAACCAGAAGGCCGAGGACCTGATGATGAACGCGCCGGGGACGGCGACGCTCAAGCAGCTTCGTGAGCTGCACATCCGGATTGTTGACTGATGGACAGGATCAAGCTTGCCGACTTCGAGCATGACGGTGATCTTGATCGTGACATTTATGAAAATGAACTCAAGGACTTGCATCATCGTCTTGAGTTGATTCAAGCTGCATATATCAACCAGGGTCGCCGGGCGATCGTGGCGGTGGAGGGCTGGGATGCGGCCGGCAAGGGTGGGCTGATAACGCGGCTGACGGCGCCGCTGGACCCGCGCTATTGCAAGGTCTGGTCCATCGCCGCGCCGACCCAGCAGGAGCTGGACCGGCACTATATGTGGCGCTTCTGGCAGAAGCTGCCGGGCAAGCGGGAAATCGGCATTTTCGATCGTACCTGGTATGGAAGGGTTCTTGTCGAACGCGTTGATAATTTTGCCTCGGAGCCGGAGTGGCGCCGGGCTTATGACGAGATCAATGCCTTTGAAGCGCTGCACATTGCCGATGGCACGCGCATCGTGAAGCTGTTCCTCCACATTACCCAGGAAGAACAGGATAAACGACTTAAAGAACGTATCGAAACACCTTGGAAACGCTGGAAAACAGGCGCGGAGGATTACCATAATCGCTCTCAGCGGGAGGCCTATCTGGACGCCTATGAGGAGATGTTCGAACGCACCTCCACACCGCGAGCGCCGTGGACGGTCCTGGCTGCCAACGACAAGAAAACCGCCCGCATCACCGGGCTGCGGGCGATTGCCGATGCACTGGGGCAGGGCATCGATCTTGCCTATCCGCCGGCCTCTGCAGAGCTGATCAAGCTGGCCGAAGCGGCGTTGGGCACCAAGATCAACCGGTGATTCCGGGAGATTTGCGGGTGCCAGCCGGACTCAACCCGGCTCGTCCTTGGCGAGCCACCGGCTGAGCGGAGCCGGTGGCAGGAGCGCAGCCGGCACCGAAGCGGCTGTTGCCGGCGTTGGCTCCAGCAGCATTTCGTACATCACGGCGTTTTCCAGAACCCGCTGCACATAATTGCGCGTTTCGGCGATCGGGATCGACTCGATCCAATCGACGATGTCCGCATCCGGCAGCCGCGGATCGCCATTGCGGGCGATCATCTTGCGGGCGTTGCCCGGCCCGGCATTGTAGCTCGCCACGGCCAGCACATCGCTGCCAAAGGCGTCCCGCATCCGGTAATAATAGGTCGAGCCCAGCGTGACATTGTAGAGCGGGTCGGTCGTCAGCCGCGCGGTGTTGGCCTCATAGCCGATCTTGCCGGCGGTTTCGGCGGCGGTGGCCGGGAGCAACTGCATCATGCCCAGCGCATTGGCCGGCGAGCGCGCCTCGCGGTCAAACTGGCTCTCCTGCCGGGTGATGGCGTGGATGATGGTGGCGCGGGACTGCAGATAGGCCGGCAGCGGCATCCGGGGGTAGGACGCGTCGATCAGCGCCAGCCCTTCCAGCCCGCGCGAAGCGTTGCTGCGCGCTTCTTTGCCGGCCAGCACGCCAAGATCGAGCCGGGCCAGCGGCGCGGCGAGGCTGGCGACCATGGCGAGGTCCTGCACCGTCTCGGCCTGCGCCACCAGGGCGCGCAGGAAAATGGTCTGCCGGGCATGATCGCCGATCTGGCCGAGCGCGGTAGCGGCGCGGGCCAGCGGCGTGGCGCGCAATGTGCCCACCGCATTGGCATCGAGCACCAGCGGCGCCGGGCGGCGCAGCACGAAGCGGCGGTTCAGCCGCTCGGTGGCAAGCTGGCCGTAGAAATAATCGATATGCGCCGCTGCCGCCTCATAGGCGACGCGGGCTTGCGGCGCGCGGCCGGCGGCCTCGTTGGCGCGGCCAGTCCAGTAATCCCCGCGAGACTGGGTGAGCGGGGTGAGGGCGGCGGCCCGCACATTCTGGAAATGTGCTACGGCATCGGCAGCGCGGCCAAGCTTGCGCAGCGCCAGCCAGCCGGCCAGCCACTCTGTCTCCACGAACACCTGCCGCTCGGCCAGGCTGCGCGATGCGATCGCCTCGCTCGGCGCAAAGCTGTTGTGCCGGGAGGCCAGATCATAAGCGCGGGAAAAATTGCCGGCGCGCCAAGCGACGCGGGCAAAATCCAGCCGCGTGCTCATCCAGCCCTGTGCGTCCGTCACGCTGCCTGGCGATGGGATGGCGCCAATGAGCAGCGCCTCGGCCTCGGCATTGCGGCCCCGGCGGCGCAGCCACAGCGCCTCATCGTTGATCAGCCCGATTTCGCGGCGCAGCGCCACCGGCACGCCGGCCAGCCGGTTGCTGGCATCAGGGGCATTGGCGCGGGTGCCGATGCGCGCCAGCAGCCACAGCCGCCGGTCCATATCCAGCTTGGGCAACAGGCGCCCGGCGGCGGTGATCTGGTTGGACCACAGCAGCTTGTTGGCCCGGCCAAGGTGATCGGCCGGGGTGAGCACCGTCTCGAAGCGCGCCAGCAGCTCCCGCTCGCCAGCCGCATCCAGCCCGCCGCTGTCCCAGGCGTCACGCGCCATGGCGGTGGCCTCGGCAGCGCGGCCTGTATCGAGCAGCGCCTCGGCCAGCCGCAGCTTGGCGATGGCGGATTGCGGCGGAAAGCGGCGGAAAAACGCGATTCTGTCTGCCGCCGGCACGGTCTGGTCCACCTTGCGCTCGGCCAGCCGGCGGATGGTGATGCCCAGCGGAAACTGCGGGTTGGCCATCAGGAAGCCGGCGTATTCAGCAAAGCTGGCGTTGTAATTGTCCCGTCGCAGCCGGTCCCACTGCACCACGGTATCGAGGATCGGCACGAAGCCGCCGCCGATCAACGGGCTGGCGGACATGCCGGTGAAGCGCCCGGCGGCGTTGTCTGCCAGACGTGCCGTGTAGAGGGCGCGGGTGGCCGGCGCAAAGCTGCCGACGGGCGAGGGCTGGGTGGTGGCCGCAGGCGGATTGGGGAAGGCCGGAGCCGCTGGCGCTGCCGGCCTGATGGCGGGTGTAGCGGCTGGCGCGGCAGCCGGTGCGCTGTTCTGCGCCCACACCGGCACATGGCCGGCAGCGAGCAGGCCACCCAGCGCAGCAGCGAGAATCACGCGGTCAGTCCATGGGGCGGCGCTCAAGACTTTACTGGACATATCGGCGCCGCACTCCATATCACTCGCAGCCGTGGAGCTGGTGCTCCAGGGGCCACTCGCCGTTGATAGGCGTTCGCAGGCTCCAGGTGAAGGGTTTGAGGTTTTTCATGTTCGATAGCGGTGCATTCAGGGGGTCCATGCCGGCGCTGGTCACGCCGTTCAAGGATGGCGCGGTCGATATGGCGGCGTTCAGCTCCTTTGTGGAATGGCAGATCGCGCAGGGCTCGCACGGGCTGGTGCCGGTGGGCACCACGGGCGAATCGCCGACGCTCAGCCACCCCGAGCATTATGCCGTCATCACCCGCACCGTGGAGGTGGCCGCCGGCCGCGTGCCGGTAATCGCGGGGTGCGGCTCCAATGATACCGCCACGGCCATGGCCCATATGCGCCATGCGCAAAGCGTTGGCGCCGATGCCGCGCTGATCGTGGTGCCCTATTACAACAAGCCGTCGCAGGCCGGCCTCATCGCGCATTTCACCGCGCTGGCGGAAAGCTCGAAGCTGCCGATCATCATCTACAATATTCCCGGCCGCTCGGTGGCGGACATGAGCGTTGAGACGCTCGCGGTGCTGGCCCGGCTGCCCAATATTGTCGGCATCAAGGATGCCACCGGCAACATTGCCCGCGTTTCGGCCCAGCGGGCTGCGTGCGGCGCGGATTTCGTGCAGCTCTCGGGCAATGATGACATGGCGCTGGCCTTCAACGCCATGGGCGGCGTCGGCGCGATTTCGGTGACGGCGAATGTGGCGCCGGCGTTGTGCGCACAGTTCCAGGACGCCACGCTGCGCGGCGATTATGCCGAGGCGCTGGCGATCACGGACCGGCTTTATCCGCTGCACGCCGCGCTGTTCAGCGATGCCAGCCCGGGGCCGACCAAATATGCGCTCGCCCGGCTTGGCCATATGCAGCCCGATGTGCGGCTGCCGATCACCCAGCCCTCTGAAGCTTCAAAGGCGGCCGTGGATGCGGCGCTGGCCCATGCGGGGCTGACATGAAGGCCGGCTTGAAGGCTGGCGCATGGTGAGGCCGAAGGGCGCTGTCGGCGTCAAGGTCAAGACGGTCGCCGAGAACCGGCGGGCGCGCTATGAATATTTCATCGAGGATGTGGTGGAGGCGGGAATCGCCCTCGCCGGTACGGAGGTGAAAGCGTTGCGCCAGGGCGAGGGCAGCATTGCCGAGGCCTATGCCGAGCTGAAGGACGGGCAGATGTGGCTGGTGAACGCCAACATCCCCGAGTTCAGCCATGGCAACCGCTTCAACCATGAGCCGAAGCGGCCAAGGAAGCTGCTGCTGCACGAGCGCGAGATCTACAAGATGGGCAATGCCGTGGCGCGGCAGGGCATGACGCTGGTGCCGCTCTCGATCTATTTCAACGACAAGGGCCGCGCCAAGGTCGAGCTGGCGCTGGGCAAGGGCAAGAAGCTGCACGACAAGCGCGAGACCGAAAAGGCCAGGGACTGGAAGCGCGACGCCGCGCGGATCATGCGGGAGCGCGGCTGATGGGCCAGGACGAGAGCGGCTTTCGCGACAAGCTGGTGGCTGTGAAGCAGGCCTGGGCGCGCGCCGGGCGGCTGCTCACCGGCACGCCTGATGAAGCGCATGAGCACCGGCTGCCGCCGGGGCAGAGGCTGGTGACCAACTGGCCGGTGCTCGATCTGGGCATCCAGCCCGATGTGCCGCGCGAGGATTGGCGGCTGACAGTGGATGGCGCGGTGGTGAACCCGATCAGCTGGGGCTTTGCCGATTTGATGGCGCAGCCGCCTTTCGAGGATGTTTCGGACATTCACTGCGTCACGCAATGGTCGCGGTATGACAACCGCTGGACGGGCGTTTCGACACAACATCTGCTCGCCGTGGTGCAGCCGCTGCCGGGCGCCGGCCATGTCGTGCTGCATGGCTATGATGGCTATACCACCAATGTGAAGCTGGAGCATTTTGCCGAGGCGGATTGCCTGCTGGCGCACAGCCATGATGGCCAGCCGATCAGCCGGGAACATGGCGGGCCGGTGCGTGCCATCATCCCGCGCTGGTATCTGTGGAAATCCGCCAAATGGCTGAAGCGGATCGAGTTTTTGCCCGCCGACAAGCTGGGCTTCTGGGAAACGCGGGGCTATCATAACGAGGGCGACCCATGGACGGAGCAGCGCTACGGCTAAGGACGCGCCTGATGCCGGGGGGCAGCAGTTTTTGCCGGGGCTGACCAACCTCGGCTGGCCGGCGCCCTATGCCGAAGGCTCGGCGCTGCCCTGGCTTGAGCCGCTGCTGGTGGCGCTGCCGATGGCGATCGCCGTGGTTGATTCCGAGGGCATCCTCGGCGTGCGCAACGAGGCGATGATCGCCACGGCCGGCCCCGCTGCGATGCCGGGCGTGCCAGCGGCCTCGCTGTTCGTGCCCGAGGACCGGGCGCATGTGGCCGAGGCCGTGGCCATGGTGGTGAGCGGCCGTGCCATGGGCACCGAGGTGCGCGCCGCGCTGAGCAGCCGGCCAGACGAAAAGCGCGAGGTTTCCATCGCCGCCATGCCGCCGGGACTGGGCATCGCCGCGATGATCGGCATGCGCGACATTCGCGAGCAGCTGAAGCTGGAGGCGCAGGTGGCCGCCGCCACCCGCATGCAGGCCGTGGGCCAGCTGGCCGGCGGCATCGCGCATGATTTCAACAACATCCTGACAGCCGTGCTGGCGCTGACCGACCAACTGCTCGACAATCATCCGCGTGGAGATCCGGAGCACGACAGCCTCGACCAGATCCGCGCCAATGGCACGCGGGCGGCAGCGCTGGTGGCGCAGCTGCTGGCCTTTGCCCGCCAGCAGCCGCAGCGCCAGCGGCTGCTTGAGCTGGTGCCGCTGGTGGAGGGGCTGCAGCCGCTGCTGCGCCAGCTTACCGGCAAGGGCGTGCAACTGGAGATTGGCGGCGGGCCGCTGCGCCACGCCGTGCTGGCGGACCCGGGGCAGATCGAGCAGGTCATCGTCAATCTTGCCGTCAACGCGCGTGATGCGATGGGCGGCGCCGGGCTGCTCGGCATCCGGCTGCGGGATGTGCCGGCGGCCGATGTGCCCCGGCTCGGCCACCGCATCATGCCGCGGGAGGACCATGTTGCCATTGAGGTGAGCGACACGGGCAGCGGCATTTCCCCCAGCATCGCCGGCAAGATCTTCGAGCCGTTCTTCACCACCAAGCCGATGGGGGAGGGGACTGGGCTGGGCCTCTCCACGGTTTATGGCATCGTCAAGCAGAGCAACGGCTATATCTTCGCCGAGCCGAACCCGGATGGCGGCACGGTGTTCTGTGTGTATCTGCCGGCCGTGGCGCGGCCAGAGGCATCGCTTGCGGCGCAGGTTGCGGCGCCGGCCATGGAGCAGGCGGCGGTGTCTCTCGCCGGGCGACGGCTGCTGCTGGTGGAGGACGAGCCGGCGGTGCGGGCCGTGCTGGCCAAGGGGCTGACGCGGCTGGGGCTGGATGTGGCCACAGCCAGCGATGCCACCGAGGCCCTGGCCTGGCTGGAAAGCGGCGCTGCGGTGGACGTGGTGCTTTCGGACGTGATGATGCCCGGCATCGATGGCGTGGAGCTTTCCAAGCGGGCGCGGCGGCTGCGACCGGGGTTGCCGGTGCTGCTGATGTCAGGCTTTGCCGAGCCGCCGCTGCACAAGGCGGCAGACGCGCAAGGGGTGGGCTTCATCTCCAAGCCGTTCGCCATGGCAGACCTTATGGCGGCGATGGGCGCGGCGCTTTCCAGCGCCGGATAGGCTGCTGGCAAAGAATTTTGTTCCGCACTTGTTCCTGCAGAACAAAGACGGTACGGTGCTTTCCATTGACGTGGAACGGCAGACGGTTACGAAGGGAAACGGGTCATGGCAGCGGCATTGAAAGTGGTGAACGGCGGCATGGGCGTTACAGACAAGGCAAAGGCGCTGGAAGCAGCGCTGGCACAGATCGACCGGGCCTTCGGCAAGGGCTCGGTGATGAAGCTGGGCTCGCGCGAGACGATGGAAGTCGAAGCGATTTCGTCCGGCTCACTGGGCTTGGACATTGCGCTGGGCATCGGCGGCCTGCCGCGGGGCCGGGTCATCGAGATCTATGGCCCGGAGAGCTCGGGCAAGACCACGCTGGCGCTGCACGCCATTGCGGAAGCGCAAAAGGCCGGCGGCACGGCGGCGTTCGTGGATGCCGAGCATGCGCTCGATCCGGCCTATGCCAAGAAGCTGGGCGTCAACATCGATGAGCTGATCGTCTCGCAGCCGGATACCGGCGAGCAGGCGCTCGAGATCGTCGATACGCTGGTGCGCTCCAACGCCATCGATGTGCTGGTGGTGGATTCGGTGGCGGCACTGGTGCCGCGTGCCGAGATCGAGGGCGAGATGGGGGATAGCCATGTCGGCCTCCAAGCGCGGCTGATGAGCCAGTCGCTGCGCAAGCTTACCGGCTCGATCAGCCGCTCGCGCTGCATGGTGATCTTCATCAACCAGCTGCGCATGAAGATCGGCGTGATGTACGGCAACCCCGAGACGACGACCGGCGGCAACGCGCTGAAGTTCTATGCCTCGGTGCGTCTCGATATTCGCCGCACCGGCCAGATCAAGGATCGCGACGAGGTGGTGGGCAACACCACCCGCGTGAAGGTGGTGAAGAATAAGGTGGCGCCGCCGTTCAAGCAGGTCGAGTTCGACATCATGTATGGCGAGGGCGTCTCCAAGCTTGGTGAAATTCTCGATCTCGGCGTCAAGGCCGGGGTGGTGGACAAGTCCGGTGCCTGGTTCAGCCATGATTCGGTGCGGATCGGCCAGGGCCGCGAGAACGCCAAGAAGTACCTCAAGGAACATCCGGAGATGGCCGCCAAGATCGAGAAGGTCATCCGTGCCAACGCCGCCGGTATCTCCGATGCGCTGATGGCCGGTCCGGATGCGGACACCGATGATGGTGACGAAGGCGAGATGTAAGACGCGTCTTGCGTTGCTGATGAGAGGGGCGGGCGCCGATACTTCGGCCCCGCCTTTTTCATGGGTGCGCTGCGCGGCCATGGTGACGGGCCGGGCACTGGTGCATAAGCCGCTGACCTGCCGCTTGGGAACATGACATCCATGCCATCGCCTGCCGCCGATCATTACGACCTGGTTGTCATCGGCGGAGGCGCGGCCGGGCTGGTCACTTCGGGCGGTGCGGCGCAGCTTGGCGCGCGCACGCTGCTTATCGAGCGGCACCGGCTCGGCGGGGAATGCCTCTATACGGGCTGCGTACCGTCCAAGGCGCTGATCGCGGCAGGGGCGCAGGCACGCGGCGGCAAGCCGCGCAGCTGGGGCGACGCCAGGGCCGCCGTGCAGGGCGCCATCAGCACCATCGAGCCGCATGATTCCCCCGAACGTTTCGAGGGCTTTGGCGTCGAGGTGGTGTTCGGCCACGCCGCCTTCACCGGGCCGGGCACTTTGATGGTGGCTGGCCGGCAGGTTACGGCACGCCGCTTCGTGGTGGCCACCGGGTCCGATCCGGCGATTCCGCCGGTGCCGGGGCTGGCCGAGCTGCCTTACCTGACCAACGACACGATTTTCGATCTCGATGCGCTGCCCGGGCATCTGATCGTCATTGGCGGCGGTGTCATCGGCTGCGAGCTGTCGCAGGCCTTTGCCCGGCTTGGCGCCAAGGTCTCGATCGTCGATATCGGGCCATTGTTGCCGACCCAGGATCCTGATGCCGTCGCCGTCGTCCGACGCCAGCTTGAGGCCGATGGCGTGGATCTGCACGAGAACACCGGCATCACCGCCGCCAGCGGTACAGAGCACGATGTCACGCTCAGCCTGGCAGATGGCCGCAGCCTTGCCGGCACGCACATTCTTGTCGCCACCGGCCGCCGCGCCCGCACCGAGGGTTTCGGGCTCGATCTCGCCGGTGTCACCGTAACCCCGCGCGGCATCGTTGTTGATCCGTATCTGCGCACCTCCAACAAGCGCATCTTCGCCATCGGGGATTGCCGCGATGGCCCGCGCCTGACGCACGCTGCCGATCAGGACGCCCGCACCGTCATCCAGAATGCACTGTTCCCCTTCACCAAGCGCACCGATTACAGCGCACTGCCGGCGGCCATCTTCACCGATCCTGAGCTGGCGCAAGTTGGCCTCACCGAGGCCGAGGCTCGCGCGCAGCACAGTGACACACAGGTTTTCCGCCATGATTTCGATCACAATGATCGTTCTGTCACCGAATCGGACATGCGCGGCTTTGTGAAGATCATGGCGCGTGGGGACCGGGTGCTCGGTGTCACCATCGTCGGCGCCCATGCCGGCGAGTTGCTGGCGCTGGCCAGCTTTGCCGTCAGCGGCAAGCTCAAGCTCTCCGATCTTGCCAACCAGACCATGGCCTATCCCACGCTCGCCGAGGCGCTGCGCTTCGCCGCCGAGCAGCCGGGCCAGGCCAAGCTGTTCACGCCGTTCATGCGGCGGCTGACACGAATTTTCCAGAGGCTACCCTGAGCCGGGCAAGCTGCTAATCCGGACAGAGACTCAAGAAGGACCGCCCGTGACCAACGAAGTGATGCGCGAATATTGGAACAGCGATGCCGGCCGCACGTGGGCCCGCATGCAGGAGCGCATGGATGCGACGCTCACACCCGTAACCGCCGAGCTGCTCGGCGCCGCCGCCCCGGCGCCCGGCGAGCATGTGCTCGATATCGGCTGCGGCAGCGGCGAAACGACGCTGGCGCTGGCCGCCGCTGTCGGCCCAGAGGGTGAAGTGCTCGGTGTCGATATCTCGGCGCTGCTGCTGGAAGTCGCTGAAGCCCGGGCCGAGGCGCTGGAGAGCGACGCCGATTTCATTGAGGCGGACGCTTCAACGCTGCCCGGCGAAGGCGACCGCGATCTCATCATCTCGCGCTTTGGCGTCATGTTTTTTGATGATCCGGTGGCGGCCTTCACCAACATCCACACCCATGCTGCGCCGGGCGGCCGGCTGCACTTCGCCTGCTGGCGCACGCCCGCCGAGAATGACTGGGCCATGCTTGCCTTGCGCGCCGTCGGCCATTTGTTGCCGCCGTCGCCCCAGGCCGATCCGCTGGCTCCCGGCCCGTTCGCCTTTGCCGATCCGGAGCGCCTGCGCGGTATTCTCACGGCCGCCGGTTGGCATGATGTGGTCATCGCGCCGTTCGATTTCCTCATGCCTGTCGGCACCGGGGCTGATCCGGTTGCCGATGCCGTCAAGTTCAGCACCAAGATCGGCCCGGCGGCGAAGGCCATACGCGAAGCCGGCGAGGCGGTGCAGGATGCGGCACGCGCCGCGCTGGCAAAGGCCTATGCGCCCTATGCCGATGGCGAGGTCGTGGGGCTGCCAGCGGCAATCTGGCTGGTCTCGGCGCAAGCCTGAGCCGGCAGGGCGCCGATACCATAGTGATCAGATATGAGTGGCCGCATATTGAGTGCGGCCACGCTCTGCCCTAAGCCGTGTTCATGATTTCCAGCAACGACATCCGCCGCAGCTTCCTCGATCATTTCGGCAGGGCCGGGCACCGCATCGTGCCCTCGGCGCCGCTGGTGCCGCAGAATGATCCGACGCTGATGTTCGTCAACGCCGGCATGGTGCCGTTCAAGAACGTCTTCACCGGCCTTGAGACGCGGCCCTACACCACCGCGGCCTCCTCGCAGAAGTGCGTTCGCGCCGGCGGCAAGCACAATGATCTCGACAATGTCGGCTATACGGCTCGCCACCATACCTTCTTTGAAATGCTGGGGAATTTCAGCTTCGGCGATTATTTCAAGGAAACTGCCATCGAGCATGCCTGGAGCCTGCTCACCAAGGAATGGGGCCTTGATCCGAACAAGCTGACGGTGACGGTCTACCATACCGATGACGAGGCCGCCGCGCTGTGGCGCAAGATCGCCGGCCTGCCCGAGAGCCGCATCATCCGCATCGCCACCAATGACAATTTCTGGTCGATGGGGGAAACCGGCCCCTGCGGCCCATGCTCCGAGATCTTCTATGATCATGGTGACCATATCTTCGGTGGCCCGCCGGGCAGCCCGGACGAGGATGGCGACCGCTTCGTCGAGATCTGGAACCTGGTGTTCATGCAATATGAGCAGGTGGACGCCGCCACCCGGCTCGATCTGCCACGCCCCAGCATCGATACCGGCATGGGCCTGGAGCGCATCGCCGCCGTGCTGCAGGGCGTGCACGACAATTACGATACGGACGTCTTCAAGACGCTGATTGCCGCCAGCGAGGACCGCACCCGCCCGGCCGATGGCGCAGAGGCCCGCGCCTCGCATCGGATCATCGCCGATCACCTGCGTTCCAGTGGCTTCCTGGTGGCCGATGGCGTGCTGCCGGCCAATGAGGGCCGCGGCTATGTGCTGCGCCGGATCATGCGCCGCGCCATGCGCCATGCGCACCTGCTCGGTTCCCCGGAGCCGCTGCTGCATCAGCTGGTGCCGGCGCTGGTGAGCACCATGGGCGCTGCCTATCCGGAACTCGTGCGCGCCCAGCCGCTGATCGAGGAGACGCTCAAGCTGGAGGAAACCCGCTTCCGCCAGACGCTGGAGCGCGGCCTTGGCCTGCTTGATGAAGCCACCGGCAAGCTGGCGCCCGGTGCGACGCTGCCCGGCGCCGTGGCCTTCAAGCTCTATGATACCTTCGGTTTCCCCTATGATCTGACCGAGGATGCGCTGCGGGCGCAGGGCCGCGGCGTCGATCGCGCCGGCTTTGATGTGGCCATGGCCGAGCAGAAGCGTGCGGCGCGCGCGGCCTGGACGGGCTCGGGCGCCCGCGCCTCCGAGACGGTCTGGTTCGATATCGCCGAAGCCTCCGGCGCCACCGAGTTCATCGGCTATACCGGCCTTGCCGCACAGGGCCAGGTCGTGGCGCTGGTGAAGGATGGCGTGCAGGTCCAGCGGGCCGAGGCTGGCGACAAGATCGACATTATCACCAACCAGACGCCGTTTTATGGCGAATCGGGTGGCCAGGCCGGCGATTGCGGCTTGATTGCCGGCGATGCTGGGCTGCGCGTGACCGTGGCGGATACCTCAAAGCCGCTGGGCAAGCTCATCGTCCATCACGGCACGATCGAAAGCGGCGCGCTCGCCGTGGGTGACACCGTGGCGCTGGCCGTGGACGGCGTGCGCCGCGCCCAACTGCGCGCCAACCACAGCGCCACGCACCTGTTGCACGCGGCGCTGCGCAGCCGGCTCGGTGGCCATGTTACGCAAAAGGGCTCGCTTGTCGCAGCGGACCGCCTGCGCTTCGATTTCAGCCAGCCGCGGGCGCTGACAGCCGAGGACATTGCGGCGGTGGAAGCCGAAGTGAACGCCCAGATCCGCGGCAACCGCCCGGTGGTGACGCGGCTGATGACGCCGGATGCGGCGATCGAGGCTGGCGCGCTGGCGCTTTTCGGGGAGAAATATGGCGAGGAAGTCCGTGTGCTCAGCATGGGCGGTAGCGAGGAAGCGAATTATTCCACCGAGCTGTGCGGCGGCACCCATGTGAGCGCGCTGGGCGATATTGCGCTGTTCAAGATCACCGGGGAATCGGCGGTGGCCAGCGGCGTGCGCCGCATCGAGGCGCTCACCGGCGAGGCAGCGCGGCTGCATCTGGCGGAGCAGGAAGCCCGGCTGAAGGCCGCCGCCGCGACGCTTAAGGTGCGCCCGGACGAGGTTGCGGCGCGCGTGGAGATGCTGACCGAGGAGCGCAAGCGGCTCGAACGGGAACTGGCTGAGGCCAAAAAGGCGCTGGCGCTGGCCGGCCCGGCGACGGGTGGCGGGGCCGCGGCACCGGAGAGCGTTGGCGGCGCCGGCTTCATCGGCCAGGTGCTCGATGGGCTGGATGCCAAGAACCTGCGCGGGCTGGTGGACGAAGCCAAGAAGACACTGGGCTCAGGCGTTGCGGTGCTGGTGGCGGTGAACGAAGGCCGCGCCTCCGTGGCCGTGGGCGTGACGGACGATCTGCTGGGTAGCCGCTCGGCGGTTGATCTCGTGCGCATCGCCTCGGCAGCGCTCGGCGGGCAGGGCGGCGGCGGCCGGCCGGACTTTGCCCAGGCCGGTGGGCCGGATGGCGCCAAGGCGGCAGAGGCTGTTGCGGCGGTGAAGGCTGCGCTGGGCTGAACCCCAGCCCGTCAGGCTCAGCCCCCGTCAGGCCCAGCCCGTCAGGCCTTGCGCGTTCGGGTGGCGCGCGGCTTGGGGCGTTGCGGCCCGCCGGTCTGGATCTTGCCGCGCAGTTCTGCGCGCTTTTCATGGATGGAGGCGATCACCGGCCCCATCGGCACACCGAGATCGACCAGCACGGCTTCGGCGAGTTGCAGCGATGATTCGACGGTTTCCGGCACGGCATCGGTGACGCCGAGGCGGTAAAGCGCCGTGGCATGCTCGGCATCACGGGCGCGGGCCACCACGCACAGGCCCGGGTGACGATCCCGGATAAGGCGGACCAGCGTATCGAGGCTCTGCGGCGCATCGATGGTGAGCACCACGGCGCGCGCGGTCTCCAGGCCCAGCGCATCGAGCAGTTCGGGGCGACGGGCATCGCCATAAATCACTGATTTTCCGGCGCGGCGCAGGCGATTGACCTCGTCCGGATCGCTGTCCACCGCCAGATAGGGCTGGCCGTGGGTGGTGAGCATGGCGGCGACCAGACGACCGACGCGGCCAAAACCGATGATGATGGTGCGGCCGGCGGGGATGGCTTCAGCCTCGGCGGGGCTGGCACGATCAGGGCCGAAGCTGCTTTCCAGCCGTTGGCCGATGAGCCCGAGAATCGGCACGATGGCGAGCGAGAAGCCGATGATGAGCAGCGCGATGTCTGCCGCCTCGCCAGCGATGAGCCCCGCTGTCGTAGCAGCGCCGAACAGGATGAGGCTGGTCTCTGAAGGCCCGGCGAGCAGCAGTGATACATGGGCGGCGACGCCGGTGCTGCGGCCGGTGCGGCGAAGCAGTGCGAACAGCACGCCGGCCTTGAGGGTGCATACCGCGATCACGCCGCCGATGACGAGCAGCGGGCTGCTGACCACGGCGGCAAGATCGAGCCGCATGCCGACCCAGATCAGGAACACGCCGAGCAGCAGGCCCTGGAAGGGGGCAATGGTCGCTTCGATCTGGCGGCGATATTCGGTTTCGGCCAGCATGATGCCGGCAACGAGCGTGCCAACGGCGGGGGAGAGGCCGACGGCGGCCGCGATGCCACCATTGGCGATGAGGGCGACGAGCGCGGCGGCGAGGAACAGCTCGGGCCGCCGGGTGCGCGCCGCCTGCAGGAACAGCGGCGGCAGCAGCAGCCGCGCCCCGACAACAATGGCGAGAATGGCGAGGGCGCTGACAGCGAGGCTGGCGAAAAAGCCGCCTGGGGCGGCGCCGGCGTTGAACAGCAGCAGCACCGGCGCGATGGCGATATCCTGAAACAGCAGGATGCCGAAGGCGGTGCGGCCGGCCTGGCTGCCGAGCTTGCCGGAGGCGCTGAGCATCTGCAGGCCGACGGCGGTGGAGGAAAGCGAAAGCGCCAGCGCCAGTGCGATGGTGCTGCCGGCGCTGAGCGCCAGAGGCAGGAGCAAAAGGCCGAGAACGATGCTGGAGAGGGCAAGCTGCGCCGAGCCGAGGCCGAAGACGATGCGGCGCATGGTGCGGATACGCTCGGCGGAAAGCTCCAGCCCCAGCGCGAAGAGCAGGAGCGCGATGCCCATTTCCGCCAGCGGGAACAGCGCCGCGGCGTTGGAGATGGTGAGCGCCTGCAGCGCCGGCAGCAGGGGAACGAGTGCGCCGACGCCGAACGGGCCGACAGCAATGCCGACGAGGATGAAACCGATGACCGGCGAGATGCGCAGCGCGGTAAAGGCCGGAATGACCAGGCCGGCGGCGCCGAGCACCACCGCCATATCCTGAAAGTTTACCGATTCGAGTGCCGGAGCCATGCAGCCAAGGTGGCAGGTTCTCGGCCGTGCGTCAGGCTTTTGTAAGGGAAAAGCCCGGATATTCAGGCCGCCGCGCGATGGGTCTGGCCATCGCGCGGCGGCCGGGTGTTACTTGACGGCGCCCGAGGAGATCGCCTTGTCGAGGTTGCTGCGGACAGCCTCGAAGAACTTCTCGGTGGTCATCCAGGGCTGATCGGGGCCGATGAGCAGGGCGAGATCCTTGGTCATCGCGCCCGATTCGACCGTCTCGACGCAGACACGCTCGAGCGTTTCGGCAAAGGCGGTGACAGCCGGGGTGCCATCGAGCTTGCCGCGATGCTTGAGGCCGCCGGTCCAGGCGAAGATCGAGGCGATCGGGTTGGTGCTGGTCGGCTTGCCTTCCTGATGCATGCGATAGTGGCGCGTGACGGTGCCGTGCGCCGCTTCTGCTTCCACCGTCTGGCCATCTGGCGTCATCAGGATCGAGGTCATCAGGCCGAGCGAACCGAAGCCCTGGGCGACCATGTCGGACTGGACATCGCCATCGTAGTTCTTGCAGGCCCAGATGAAGTTGCCGGACCATTTGAGCGCGCTGGCAACGAGATCATCAATCAGGCGATGCTCATACACGATGCCAGCTTTGCGGTATTGTGCCTTGAAATCGCTGTCATAAACTTCCTGGAACAGATCCTTGAAGCGGCCATCATAGGCCTTGAGGATGGTGTTCTTGGTGGAAAGATAGACCGGCCATTTCCGCACCAGGCCGTAGTTGAGGCAGGCGCGGGCGAAATCGCGGATGGAATCGTCGAGGTTGTACATGCCCATGGCGACGCCCGAGCTCGGGTAATCGAACACTTCATGCTCGATCGCTTCGCCGCCATCCTGCGGCTCCCAGCGCATGATGAGCTTGCCCGGGCCGGGCACGCGGAAATCGGTGGCGCGATACTGGTCACCAAAGGCGTGGCGGCCGATGACGATCGGGTTGGTCCAGCCCGGCACGAGGCGCGGCACGGACTTGATGACGATAGGCTCGCGGAAGACAACGCCGCCGAGGATGTTGCGGATGGNNCACATCTTCTTCAGGCCGAATTCCTTCACCCGGTCTTCATCCGGGGTGATGGTGGCGCACTTCACGCCCACGCCATATTCGCGGATGGCGTTGGCGCTCTGCACGGTGATCTTGTCATCCGTCTCGTCGCGGCTCTCGATGCCGAGATCGAAATAGACCAGATCGATATCCAGATACGGCAGGATCAGCTGCTCGCGGATCCACTGCCAGATGATGCGGGTCATCTCGTCGCCATCGAGCTCTACGACCGGGTTCTTGACCTTGATTTTCGCCATTGCTTCCTCGTGTGCGACAGTTTGGCCCCGTCTAGGGGCATGGCGGCGGCAGGGTCAAGAATGGCCGATGACGATTGTTGCGGAGAGGCGCTCCGCAAGCGGCGGCAACAGCGCCGCCAGCGCCGCCAGATCGGGCAGGGCAGTGGCCAGGCGGGGCAGGTCGGGCGGGGCATAGCCCTGTGCGGCGATATGCTCGAGCAGCGCCACCAGCGGTGCCCAATAGGCGTTGGCGCCGAGCAGCCAGATCGGCTTGTCGTGGATGCCGAGCTCGCGCCAGGTCATCGATTCGAACAGCTCATCGAGCGTGCCGATGCTGCCGGGCAGCGCCAGGATGGCATCGGCCTTCAGGTGCATCAGCGCCTTGCGCTCGTGCAGCGTCTCGACAACGTGCATCTCGGTGAGCCCGGCCTGGGCGATTTCCGCCGTCATCAGCGCGCGGGGGATGATGCCGATGACACTGCCACCGGCAGCGAGCGCGGCGCGCGCCGTGATGCCCATCAGCCCGACACCGCCGCCGCCATAGACCAGCGTGACGCCATGGGCGGCGAGCAATACGCCAAGTGCCTCGGCCAGCGCCGCCTGTGCCGGATCATGCCCGGTGCGGGAGCCGCAAAAGACGAGAAGCGAGCGGAGAGTGGCGGGGCTTGTCATGCGGTGCTTCATGCCCGCTTCGCCGGCGCGCGTCACCCGCTTCGCGGCTGCGCTGTCAGCGGCATTTGCTCCTGCCACGCTAGGAAGGTAAAGCATCCACGATGAACAGCGAAACCCCAGACGAAATTCCCGCCGGCACCCCGGGCGAGCCCGCAGCCGAGGCGCAGGCAGCGCCGGTGCTGACGCCGCTGCCGCTCGTTCCGGGCGAATCGGCGAGCTACAAGATGCCGCCGATGCACCCGGAAGGCCGCAAGTTCGCCGGCATTGCCGCAGTGGCCGTGATCCTCACCGGCTTTGTGCTGGGCTGGACGTCCATCGCCTGGCTGCTCGCCGGACTGACGGTCTGGATTGTCGCGTTCTTTCGGGACCCTGTGCGCGTCACGCCGACTGACCCCGGCTTGATTATTTCGCCGGCCGATGGGCTGGTGAGCCTCATCACCACCGTCGAGCCGCCGCGCCAGTTGCTCGGCGAGGGTGGGCTGACCGGCGAGCCAGTGGTGCGGATTTCGGTTTTCATGAGCGTGTTCGATGTCCACGTGAACCGCACGCCGATTGCCGGCACGCTGACCCGGGTGGTTTATGTGCCCGGCAAGTTCCTCAATGCTGATCTCGACAAGGCCAGTGACGAGAATGAGCGGCAGTATTTTGTGGTGGAGAGCGCCGATGGTGTTCGCGTCGCCTTCACCCAGATCGCCGGGCTGGTGGCACGGCGTATCCTGCGCTTTGTCGAGCAGGGCGCGCGGCTCAGCATCGGTGAGCGTATCGGCCTGATCCGCTTCGGCAGCCGGGTCGATGTGTTCCTGCCCGCCGGCTATGTGCCGAGCGTGATCGTGGGCCAGCGGGCGAATGCGGGTGAAACCATTCTTGCCCGCCATGGTGGCCCGGTGATGCTGCCAGGCGCGGCACAGTGATGGGCGCCGCGATGGCGGCTGCTGTTTCCTGCGCCCGCGAGGCCCGGCGATGAGCCCGGCCGATGGCGAGTTTCCCGTGAAGCGCCGGGCCGGCATTCCGCTGCGTGCGCTCATTCCCAATGCGGTGACTGTGCTGGCGCTCTGCTTTGGCCTCACGGGCGTACGCTTCGGCATCGCCGGCGATTGGGAAAAGGCTGTCGCCTCGATCATTGTGGCCGGTGTGCTCGATGGCATCGATGGGCGTATTGCCCGGCTGCTCAAGGGTGCCACACGCTTTGGCGCCGAGCTTGATTCGCTCTCGGACGTCACGGCGTTTGGCGTTGCGCCGGCGCTCATCGTCTATCTCTGGTCCCTGCAATATATGCCCGGTGTTGGCTGGGTGATTGCGCTGGCCCATGCCGTAACCTGCGCGCTGCGGCTTGCACGCTTCAACGCTCAGATCGATTCGGCGCCGCAGCCTCACAAGCGCGCCGGTTATCTCACCGGCATTCCGGCGCCTGTCGGGGCCGCGCTCACCTTCAGCCCGATGTTTCTGAGTTTCTGGCTGGAGCCCACCATCCTGCAGGACCTGACGGTACGCTATACGCTCGTCTCGGTGATCGTGATTGTCGTGTCGTTCCTCATGGCCTCCAGCCTGCCGACATACAGTTGGGGCTCGCTGCGGTTGCGGGCCTCCTGGCGGCTGCCGGCGCTGGTCGGCGTGGGCCTGTTTGCAGGCGCGCTGTTCTCGGCGCCCTGGATGACGCTGACGATCATGTCGATCGCCTACGCGGCCTCCGTGCCGTTTGCGGTCCGCAGCTATCGCCGGCTGAAGCAGCGTGAAGCTGTGGCCGCGGAGCCACCTGCCGCTTCCTGAACCGGGCTGGCGCTCAGGCGCGCAGCGGAACGGCGGAGCCCATGCCTTGCCGGGTGCTGTGCTGCGCGCCTGTCAGCGCCGCCATCAACTGCGGCAGTCGGCTGCCGAGCATGGTGAGCACCAGCGCATGAACCATGGCGAAAGCGATGAGGATGATGGCGGCGAGAAGCAGTGTCATGATGGTCGTCCCCTGTTGGACGCTCATATGTTCCTCTTTTGTTCCATCTGTCAACTCTCACCGTAAGCGGCTAACAAGAGAGCACGCAAAACAATCGGGGAGTGATGAATGCTGGGTTCGATGCAGGATTGGCCGCTGCTGGTCTGGAAGCTGATCGACCATGCCGCGATCAACCATGGCGATCGCGAGGTGATCAGCCTGACCTGCGAGGGCACCAAGCACCGCAGCAACTGGCGCACCATCCAGCGTCGCTCCAAGCAGGTGGCTGGCGCGCTGCGCAGCCTGGGCATGATTCCGGCGGACCGCGTGGCAACCCTGGCGTGGAACACGCATCGGCATGTCGAGGCCTGGTATGGCATCTCGGGCATGGGCGGCGTGGCCCACACCATCAATCCCCGGCTGTTCGATGACCAGATCGTCTACATCGCCAACCATGCCGAAGACCGGGTGCTGATGTTCGACATCAGCTTCCTGCCGCAGGTCGAGCGGCTGGCGCCGCGCTTCACGACGATCGAGCATTATGTGCTGCTGACAGACCGTGAGCACATGCCGGAAGGCTCCAGCCTCGATCTCAAATGCTATGAGGACCTGATCGCGGCGGAATCGCCCGAGACGCCCTGGACCGAGCTCGATGAAAATGCTCCCTCCGGCCTGTGCTACACCAGCGGCACCACCGGAAACCCCAAGGGTGTGCAGTACACACACCGCTCGAACGTGCTGCACGCCATGGCGGCCTGCATGACCGATACGTTCCGCATGAGCGTGCAGACGGTGGTGCTGCCGATCGTGCCGATGTTCCATGCCAACGCCTGGAGCATCCCCTATACAGCGGCGGCTGCCGGCGCGACGCTGGTGATGGGCGGCCCCAACTTCGATGCGCCGACCTTGCATCAGTTGATTCTCGATGAAGGTGTCGACCTGGCGCTGGCCGTGCCGACGGTGTGGCTGGCCATGCTGCAATATCTTGAAAAGACCGGCGGCAACCTCGGCAAGCTCGACCGGACCGCAATCGGCGGCTCAGCTGTTCCGCGCAGCATGATCGAGAGCTTCGACAAGCAGCATGGCGTGACAGTCATCCAGCTTTGGGGGATGACCGAAATGTCCCCGCTCGGGACGATCGGTTCTGCACCGCCGGCAGTTGCTGCAATGTCTTATGAGGATCAGCTCAACTATCGTGTGAAGCAGGGCCGCGGCATGTTCGGCGTCGATATGAAGATCGTCGGTGATGATGGCAAGGAGCTGCCGCGCAACGGGCGGGACTTTGGCCGGCTGCTGGTGCGCGGCCCATGGACTGTCGGCACCTATTTCAAGGGCGATGGCGGGCAGGTGCTGGATGCCGATGGCTGGTTCGATACCGGGGATGTCGCAACGCTGGACCAGTACAGCTACATGCACATCGTCGATCGCTCGAAGGACGTGATCAAGTCCGGCGGTGAGTGGATCTCCTCGATCGACCTGGAGAATGCCGCGGTTGGTGCTCCGGGTGTGGCCGAGGCCGCTGTGATTGGCGTGGCGCACCCGAAATGGGATGAGCGGCCACTTCTGCTGGTACGTGAGAAAGATGGTGCAACCGTCACGAAAGAAAGCGTTCTTGCTTATCTTGATGGCAAGATCGCCAAGTGGTGGACGCCCGATGACGTGCTGGTGGTGGATGATCTTCCGCACACCGCCACGGGCAAACTGCTGAAGACCGAGCTTCGAGAGCGCTACAAGGATTACAAGTTGCCTACAGCATGAGCGGCGTCCCTTCAGGCGGCCCCAAACGAACCTTGCCCTGGATGGCGCTGCTGGCGGCAGCGTCGCTCGCGGTATCCGGCTGCGCGACCCGGCCAGACCAGGCGGCGGCGCTTGATCTGCCGCTGGTGCGAGCAGCGATCATCTCCAGCGTCGGCGAGGATGGCCGGCCTCTGGATGATCCGCCCGTCGTGCGACAGGTGGGAGCGCGCAATGATGTGCTGCTGCTTTCCGGCGGCGGCTCGGACGGGGCGTTTGGTGCTGGTGTGCTGGTCGGGTGGACGGCAGCGGGCACACGGCCGAATTTTGACGTGGTGACCGGTGTTTCCACTGGCGCGCTGATGGCGACGCTGGCGTTTCTCGGGCCATCGCGGGATGCCGATCTCGTGCGCGCCTACACGCAGATCACGACAAAGGATGTCTACCGCAAGAGAGGCGTCTTTGGCCTCATCGGCAAGGGGGCGCTGTTCGACCGGGCGCCGCTGGAGGCGATGATCGCCGGCCTTGTGACCGAGGCGATGCTCGATGAAGTGGCGCGCGAGCACAAGAAGGGCCGGCGGCTGTTCGTTGGCACCACCGATCTCGACACCGGTGTCATGACGACATGGGACATGGGGCGCATTGCCAGTTCCGCCTCGCCGGACCGCGCGATTCTGTATCGGCAGGTTCTGGCAGCGTCCTCGGCGCTGCCGGGGCTGTTTGCGCCGGTTTACATTCGTCAGAGCGAGGCGTTGCCGACCATGCATGTCGATGGCGGCGTGAAGGCGGCGATTCTGTTCCGCAGCTACATGGTCGATCCGACGGGCCAGAACGAGAATGTGTGGGCGATCGTCAATGGCCATGTCAGCTTCAAGGGCAATGAGGCGCCTGGCGGGGCCAATGCCGGCAGCATCGTCGGCCGCTCGGTTTCAGAGCTGCTGCGCACCATTACCCAGCGCAGCGTGCAGCGCACCTATACGATGACGCGCAATGCCGGGGCCAAGTTCAACCTCGCCTATCTGCCTGATGACGTGGAAGAAACGGATCCGCTGCTGTTCGTGCCGCTGGATATGAAGCGGTTGTTCGACAAGGGCGTGTCTCTGGGCAGCAGTGGTGGCTGGTCTCCGGTGCCGCCACGCCTCGAACCTTTGGAACGGATGCGCTGAAGCCGGTCACCGCTCCTGCAGCCGGGGCATCAGCTCCACGAAGTTGCAGGGGCGGTGGCGGATGTCCAGTTGGTCCTTGAGGATGCCGTCCCAGCCGTCCTTCACGGCGCCGGTCGAGCCGGGGAGGCAGAAGACATAGGTGCCGCGCGCCACGCCGGCACAGGCGCGGGACTGGATGGTGGACGTGCCGATGCTCTGAAAGCTGAGCCAGCGGAACAGCTCGCCAAAGCCGGGGATGGATTTTTCCTGCACCTGCTCCAGTGCTTCGGGCGTCACGTCCCGGCCGGTGACGCCGGTGCCGCCCGTGGTGATGATGCAATCGATGGCCGGGTCGTCGATCCAGCTGTTCAGCTGTGCCACCAGCCCCGGAACATCATCCTTGAGGATGGTCCGGGCGGCGAGGCTGTGGCCGGCAACGGTGAGCCGCTCCACAAGCGTATCGCCCGAGCGATCATCCGCCGGGCCGCGCGTGTCCGACACGGTGAGCACGGCGATGCGGACGGGGAGGAAGCTGCGGCTTTCATCGATGGGCATGGCGTAAGCCTAACCCAGCGCCGCGCCGGCGTCACGCATCACTGCGCAGAGGCGGTGATGATCGGATCTTCGGAGCGCGGCTGTGAGCGATCGGGCTGGCTTGGCAGGGTTTGCACCGGCATCGGCAGGCGCTTGACGGCGGCGGCGCCCGGTGCGCCGGGGAAACGCGGCCAAAGCCCACCTATAAGGGCATCGATGCTGGCGGGCTGCTCGCCCTCCCGCAGCTGGTACATCCAGTAATTCCGTAGCACGACTTCCACATAATGGCGGGTTTCACGGAACGGGATGGAGGCGATGAACAGCAGCGGATCACCGCGGTCATCAAGGCTGGTGTTCCAGCGCTGCACGCTGCCGGGGCCGGCATTATAGGCCGCTACAACCTTGGGCAGCAGGCCCTGAGTGTAGCTCATGTCCCGCAGCGTTTCGAGATAGGTCTGGCCGACTTCGATATTGAAGGCCGGATCGGCAAGATCGGTGGCGGGCGTCGTGCCCATCTGCTTCGTCATCAGCTTGGCGGTGCCGGGCATCAACTGCATGATGCCCTTGGCGCCGGCCCGCGAGGTTGCTGTGGTGACGAAGTTCGATTCCTGGAGGGCGTGGGCAAACACCAGGCTCTTGTCGACGCGCCAGCCACGCGCTGGCTCCCATTCCGGCGCCGGGAAGCGGGCGGAAAGCGGCGCCTCGATACCCAGCGGCGGGCGCACGGCGAGGCTGTACTGGGTGGCGGGCAGGCCAAGTCGGGCGGCGAGGCGGAGAAGCGCCGGGTAATTGGCCTCTGGCGAAGTGGCGGCGAGATGGCGCAATTCCCGGTCGGCAAGACCGATCTGGCCGATCTCCATCAGCGCGGCGGCGCGGCGGGCGCCCTTGAAGGTGCGCAGGTGGTTCCAATCGGCCGTGATGAAGTCCGGCTCGGCCCAATCCTGCACCGGGGAGAGACCGAGGGCGCGGCGGGCAATGAGGCCGTGGAAACTGTTCGGCACGCGCGCCGCGGCTTCGAGCCGCTCGGCAACCAGGTCAGGCCGGCCGGCGGCAAGGTGCGCACGGCTGGCCCAATAGGCGCCGGAAGCCGCGAGATCGGCCTCAGGGTCCTTGGTGGCGATGAGATCGAAGGCCTTGGCGGCGGCATCATATTGCCCGGTGCGGAAGGCCGCGAGGCCGGCAGTCCAGGCGCCGAGCGCGGCCCATTCGCCGGCCGGGCCGCGCGCCGCCTCCAGCCCGAGGCGCAGGGCGGCAGCATTGTCGTTCTGGCTGTAGTAGCTCCAGGCGATGCGCTGCGCCCATTGCGCGCGGGCGCCCGGCGAGAGGGTGCCGGCATCCGCGAGGAAGCGCTGCTCGGCTTCAGCGTTGCGATCTGCCGACAGCAGCGGCTGCAGCGCATCGGCGGTGGCGGTGTCACCCGGGCCGGTGGCGGAGCGCGGCATCATGCGCGGCGTGTAGCGAATGGAGCGGAAGGCGCGTTCACTGGGCAGGCTGGGCAGGGGCGCGCTGTCTGCGCCCGGCAGTTTGGCGGCGAGGCGGGCGACGCGTGTTGCTTGCGGCAGATCCCCATGGGCGCCGAGCCATTCCGCCAGATCGGCGCGGCTCAATTTGCCGGTGCCGCGCGCGATGATCAGTTCGGCGCGGGCTGTTTCCGTGATGAGGCTGGTGCCTTGCGCGGCGATTCCGGCCTCGGCCTTGCTGTAGCGGCCGGCTTCGATGTCGTTGAACACCTTGGCCCAGGCGAGACGTTCCGCCGTGCTGAGCTGGGCCGGCACGGCGCGCTGGCGGGCGGTGATGCCCGAGCGGTCTGCCGTGACGGTAAGCACGGTGTCTCCCCTCGGCGCAGTTAGGGGCGTGGCTTGCGCAAGCGCAGCGGCAGGAAAGGCGCTGAGAAGCAGCGCGGCAAGACGGAGGTTTGTTTTCATGAGGATAGCCGGGCGGCAAAGGCCTGCAGGTCAGCCCAGGCGAAGCGCTTGAGGTCTGGCTGGCGCAGCAACTGGCGCGGATGGAAGCTGGCGATGAACGGAACACCGCCGAGCATCAGCCATTCGCCGCGCAATTTGGGCAAGCCGCGGCTGGCATCTGCCAGTGCCGCGGCTTTGTCGCCCAGCGCGAGGATGCAGCGCGGTGCAGCCAATGCCAGCGCGCGGGCCAGAAAGGGCGCGAAATTCTGGATTTCTTCTGGCCGGGCCGCGCGGCCGCCCGGCGTCGGCCAGGGCAGCAGATGCGCGGCGGCATGGCTGGAAGCATCAAGGCCGATGGCGGCGAGCATCCGGCCGCGCAGCACAGCTTCTGCGCTGCCCGGCACATCGGGCCAATCTGCCAGCACCAGCACGCCACTGGAGATATTGCCGGTGAGCAGCGCCGGCACGGCATCCGGGGCAGGGCGCAGCGGATGATCGAAGGCCTGCACCGCCGCATCGAGCGCGGCGAGACTTTCGGCGGCGGCAGCAAGGTCCGTGGCCGGGCCGGGGGGCATGGCAGCCGGGGCGGACGCGCGGGCTGGCGTGCGCGGATCCGCCCGCGCAATGATGGGCGGCGGCTGGGGGACGCGCGCGGGTTCTGCCAGCCAGTTGCGCGGCTGCTCGTCCACAAGCGTGTCGATGCCGGCGCTGACGAGCCAGGCGAGAGTCGCCTGTGCGTCATTGGCCGCAATTTGATGTGTTCCCGCTGTCACAAGGTACAGGATGCGGCCGTGCAGCCTCTGGTCAAGCCCGGAAGCCTTCCGTATCTGGTGAAACATGGCAAAGCTGCGATGTGCCGTGCTGGCGTGGGCGCAGCGTGGGGAAAGAAGAAGGCAAGCGCATGAGTGAACGCGAATCCATGCCCTATGACATTGTGATCGTGGGGGGCGGCCCAGCCGGGCTCGCCGCTGCGATCCGTGCCAAGCAGATGGCGGCGGACCAGGGCCTCGATCTCTCGGTGTGCATCCTGGAAAAGGGCTCCGAGATCGGCGCGCACATCCTGTCCGGCGCCGTGGTGGACCCCAAGGCGCTTGATGAACTGCTCCCCGAGTGGCGCACCATGGACAGCCCGATGACGGTGCCTGTCACGGAGAATCACCATTGGGTGCTGACCGAGACCAAGCAGATCGAGTTCCCGCACGGCCTCATGCCGCCGTTCATGAACAACAAGGGCTGCTACACCGTTTCGCTCGGCAACCTCTGCCGCTGGCTGGCGGGGCAGGCCGAAGCGCTGGGCGTGGAGATCTTCCCCGGATTCGCCGCGGCTGAAGTGCTCTACAATGATGATGGCTCGGTAAAGGGTGTCGCCACGGGTGACATGGGTATTGCTCGCGATGGCAGCCGCAAGGACAGCTGGCAGCCCGGCCTCGAGCTGCATGCCAAATATACCTTCTTTGCCGAAGGCGTGCGCGGCCACCTCTCCAAGCAGATCATCCGCCAGTTCAACCTGGACAAGGACAGCCAGCCGCAGATCTACGGTATCGGCCTCAAGGAACTGTGGGACATCCCGGCGGAAAAGCATGTGCCCGGCAAGGTCGTGCACACCCAGGGCTGGCCGCTCAGCGATGCCAATGGCGGCGGATTCCTCTATCATCAGGCCAATGGCCAGGTGGCCCTCGGCTTCTCGGTGTGGCTGAACTACTCCAACCCCTATCTCTCGCCGTTCGACGAGTTCCAGCGCTGGAAGACGCACCCGGCCATCAAGGCGATTCTCGAAGGCGGCCGCCGCGTGTCCTATGGCGCTCGCGCCATCAATGATGGCGGCTGGCAGTCCGTTCCCAAGCTCACCTTCCCCGGCGGCGCCCTCATCGGCTGCTCGGCAGGTTTTGTGAACGTGCCGCGCATCAAGGGCAGCCACACGGCGATGAAGACCGGCATGATGGCCGCCGAGGCCGCCGTGCAGGCGATCTCAAGCCAGCGCACCAGCGATGAACTGCTGGCCTATGGTGAGGCCTACAAGAAAAGCTGGGTCTATTCCGAACTGAAGATGGTGCGCAACACGCTGCCGCTGGTCGAGAAATATGGCAATCTGGTCGGCACCGGCCTTGCCGGCGTCTCGATGTGGATGGAATATCTCGGCTACGAGCTGCCCTTCACCATGAAGAACCATTCCGACTACAAGGCGTTGAAGCGCAAGAGCGAATGCGAGCCGATCGTCTATCCCAAGCCTGATGGCGTGATCAGCTTCGACAAGTTGACCAGCGTCTTCCTCTCCAACACCAACCATGAGGAAGACCAGCCGATCCACCTGACGCTGAAGGACCCGAGCGTTCCGATCAGCATCAACCTGCCGCTGTATGACGAGCCGGCGCAGCGGTACTGCCCGGCCGGCGTTTACGAAGTGGTTGGCCAGGAGACCGGCGAGCCGCGCTTCCAGATCAACGCGCAGAACTGCGTCCATTGCAAGACGTGCGATATCAAGGATCCATCCCAGAATATCGTGTGGGTGGCCCCGGAGGGTGGGGGCGGACCGAACTATCCGAACATGTAGCGCCGCGTGCGCGCACCGCGCGCCGACAGGCGCAAGCTCGGCCAGCGAGGCGGACAGCCTCGCTGGCCGAGCTCGTCTGACGCCAGCGCGGGCTTTGCCTGCACCTCGTGCTTGCTGCGCCCGCGCTGCCCCTCGACTCCCGCCCTCACAACCGGCAATCTCCCCTTCATGCGAAGCTTTATCCTCCTGGCACTGCTCGCCGCTGCTGCTCCGGCCTCCGCTGCGCGTACCCAGCCGATGCCGCCGGCCTCGCCGCTGCACGGCTATGTGCTGGGGCGCTACGCCTATGCGGACGATTCGCTTGGCGATGCGGCGCGGTTTTTCGATGCCGCACGCGAGCAGGATCCGGGACAGCCCGAACTGCGCCGCCGCGCCTTTGCGCTGGCCATCGCCTCCGGGGACCAGGCGCGCGGCTTTGTGCTCGCACGCCAGCTTGCCGAAGCTGGGGAAGGGGATGCCGAAGTCTCCGTGGTGCGGCTGGTCGAGGCTGTGCTCAAGAAGGACTGGCGGGCTGCCGAAGTGGCCCGCGCCGGCATGGCCCAGGCCGGCTATGCCTCTGTTGTCGGGCCCATCGTGGATGGCTGGATCCTGTTTGGCCGCGGCAAGCCAGAGGCCGGGCTCAAGATGCTCGATCCGACGCGGTTCACCGGCTTTGCCCGCTCCTACATTGCCGAGCAGCGCGCCCATATGCTCGCGGCCGCCGGCCGCTGGCCCGAAGCGGCGCAGGCTTATGGGGAACTGCGCGCCAGCACGGCCGCCGGCATCAGCTTCCTGCGGCAGGGTGAGGCGGATGCGCTGGCACAGGCCGGAGACAAGGCCGGCGCGCTGAAGCTGCTTGAAGGGGGTGACGGCCCGATGGAGGCAGCGCGCGCACGGCTGGCGGCGGGCAAGCGCATCGGCCTGCTGGCGCCTGATGCCCGGCGTGGCCTTGGCTGGATGTGCGCCCGGCTGGCGGCGGACCTGTCCCGCGAGCGCCCGGTGCCGTTGGCGGTGCTGTTTGCGCGGGTTTCCACTTTCCTGGCGCCCGATGTGGCGGCGACCTGGCTGATCGGCGGGGATGTGCTGGCGCGGTCTGGCCAGCAGGAGAGCGCGCTGACGGCTTATGGCAAGGTGCTGGTGGATGATGCGCTGGCCGATGTCGCGCTCTCCCGCCGTGCCGATGTGCTGGAATCCATGGGCCGCGATGCCGATGCCGGGGCAATCCTGCGGACAGCGGCTGAAGCGCCCGCCGCCGGCGTGGGGGAATGGACCCGGCTGGGGGATTGGCACCGCCGGGCCGAGCGCTTTGGCGATGCAGCAGAAGCCTATTCTCGCGCGATCATGCTGGATGGCGAGGCTGAAGCGAACTGGGGCCTGTGGTTCCTGCGTGGCAGCATGAAGGAGCGCGGCGGGGACTGGAAGGGTGCCGAGGCGGACCTGCGCGTGGCGCTGGTCCGCGCGCCCGATGAACCGATCGTGCTCAATTACCTTGGCTATTCCCTGCTGGATCGCGGCGTGCAGATCGCCGAGGCTTCAAGCCTTATCGAACGGGCGGCGAACCTACGCCCAGGGGACGGCGGTATTGTCGATTCGCTCGGCTGGAGCCTGTATCGCCAAGGCCGCTTTGGTGAAGCCGTGGAGACGCTTGAGCGCGCCGCCGGGCTGGAGCCGACCGATCCGACCGTGACCGAGCATCTCGGCGATGCCTATTGGCAGGTTGGGCGGCGCATCGAGGCTCGCTTCCGCTGGCGCGCGGCACTGGCCATGGAGCCGAGTGACAAGCAGCGGAAGGATATTGCGGCAAAGCTCGATTTTGGGCTGGATGCGGCACCGGCGATGCTGGCGGCGAAATAGCCTTTGCTTGCTTTCGCTCCCGCCTGCGGCAAAAGCCGGGGATGACCGAGCTGCTCACTGAACATGCGCCCGCCAAGCTCAACCTGGCGCTCCACCTGCGGCGCCGGCGGCCCGATGGCTATCATGAGCTTGAGACGGTGTTTGCCTTCACGCAGTTTGGCGATGTGCTGCGTGCGGCGCCGGCAGAAGCGCTGAGCCTGACAGTGAGCGGGCCGTTTGCCGAGGCAGCAGGGACGGGCGGGGACAACCTTGTGTTGCGTGCCGCACGGGCGTTGGCCGCGGCTGCGGGCGTGCAAGCCGGCGCGGCGCTGGCGCTGGAAAAGCATATCCCTGTGGCGGCCGGCCTTGGCGGCGGCTCAGCCGATGCAGCGGCTGCCTTGCGGCTGCTCAACCGGCTGTGGCGGCTCGATTGGCCGGAGCAAAATCTGCTGGCGGTTGCCGATGGGCTTGGCTCGGATGTGCCGGCGTGCGTTGCCTCACGAACAGCGTTCGGGGCAGGGCGAGGCGAGCAGTTGGGTCCTTGGCCGACGGAACTGGCAGGAACGCCGGTGTTGCTCGTCAACCCGCGGGTGGCGGTACCGACCGGGCCGGTGTTTGCCGGCTGGGACCGGATCGACCATGGCCCGTTGCTGCCCGGCGCGCCGCTCGACAGCCTGCGCAACGACATGACAGCCGCAGCGCTGGAGATTGCGCCGGTCATCGGCGAGGTGTTGGCGAAGCTTGCTGAAACACCGGCAACTCTGGTTCGCATGAGCGGCTCCGGCGCAACTTGCCTCGCGCTTTACGCGGATGATTCGGCATGCGCAGCGGCAGCTGCGGCGCTGGCTCCCACCGGCTGGTGGATCCAGCCGACCCGGCTTCGCTAGGCAAAGCTTCCGAATTTAGCGCCGCATAGTCGTCAATTTCGTTTGACGATCTTTTTCTGCGTCTTCGTTTTGCCGCAGTGCAACATATTTGCTTGACGCATACGGCAACCGAGCCCAGATAGAGAATGTTGCAGCGCAACAAGAAATATTTTGACCACCACTCAGTTTCTTGCTTGACGCGTTTCTGAGTCTCACTTAAACCGCAACTCAGTTGTTCTGAGTAAAACTCAATACCGGGAGCGGAAGTCGCCCGACCTGCCAGGCTTCCAGGCAACAAACGTTAACAGGAGAATACCCATGACCAATCGTTTCCTCATCGCCCCGATCGCCATCGCCATCAGCGCCGCCTTCATCGGCGCCGCTGCCAGCCCGGCCGTTGCAGCACCTTCGGGCGTTTGCACCACGGCACCTGAGCAGATCCGCTCCGCCGCTGCCGCTGCTGAGCCGGAGCAGGCCACCAAGGCTCTCCGCTTCGTCGCTGTTGGCGAGAAGCTCTGCGAAGCCGGTGGCCGCGGCGAAGCTGCCAAGAAGTTCGCTGCCGCCGCCAAGGCTCTCGGCACCGATCTGGCCGCTCTCAACACCACGATCGCTGCCAAGTAAGGCGCTCGCGCTTATTCTCTCGATATCCTGACCCCAGGATGCCCCTAAGGGGCCGGTGTATCCCCCCACACCGGCCCCTTTTTCTATCGGCCTTTCTTGCGATTGCCGCAGCCGGCTCTAAGGTCGCCGCGCAATCACCGGGGGTTTCCTTGCGTACCGATACCGATCTCAATCCGCATCTTCGCCTCGAGCGCAGCGGCGGCATCGCCCGTCTGCTGATCGACCGGCCAGCCAAGCGCAATGCCATGGACCAGGCGATGTGGGAGGCTTTCCCCAAGTTGGTCGATATCGCCATGGCCGATCCTGCCGTGCGGCTGCTGGTTGTCGCCTCGGCGCATCCGGGCCCGTTCTGCGCTGGCGCCGATATCGGCGAGTTTGCCGTTGCTTCGGCTGACCCGGCATGGCGCAAGCGCAACCAGGCGGCGATCCGTGCGACGCAGGTGACACTGGCGCGGGCGCCCAAGCCCACCGTGGCAATGGTGGATGGCGACGCCGTGGGCGGCGGATGCGGCATAACCATGGCGTGTGATTTGCGGATCGCCTCGCCCCGCGCGCGCATGGGGATCACCCCGGCCAAGCTCGGCATCGTCTATCCGCTGCACGATACGCGGCTGCTGATCGAGCTTGTCGGCCCGGCGCAAGCGCGGCGCCTGCTGTTCTCCGGCATGCTGATAGATGCTGCCGAGGCGCTGCGGATCGGGCTGGTGCAGGAAGTGGCCGAAGATGCGGAAGCCGCTGTCGCCCGCTTTGCCGCTGCCGTTCTGGCGCAATCGCCAGCGAGCCAGCGGCTGTCCAAAGCCATCATCCAGCGTATCATCGAGGGCGCTACCGATGATGATGCCGAGAGCATGGCCGGCTTTGATGCGGCCTTCACCGGCCCGGACTTTGCCGAGGGCGTGAAGGCCTTCATGGAGAAGCGCAAGCCGGTCTTTGGCGCATGATTCCGTTCCGGCGCATCCCGCCAGCTCCGGGCGGCCCGCCGCTGCTCATTGTGGCGGACCATGCCTCAAACGCAGTGCCGCCCGGCGTGCACCTTGGCGTTTCGCCCAAGGACATGCTCGGGCACATCGCCGTGGACATCGGGGCCGGGCCGCTCGCTATGGCGTTGGCGGCGCTGCTGGGGGCCGAGGCGTTCATTGCCACGATCTCGCGTCTGGTTGTAGACCTCAACCGTGAGCCGGATGCGCCAGGCCTCATCCCGGTAATCAGCGATGGTATCGCCATTCCTGGCAATGTGGCGCTCAGTTCGGCCCAGCGTGCCCAGCGGCTTGCCTGGCACAGCGTCTATCACGAGCAGTTGGCGGCGCTTATCGCTGCGCGGCGGCCGGCGCTTATCATCAGCGTCCACAGCTTCACGCCGCAGCTTGCAAGTCGCCCTGAGGAGGCGCGCCCCTGGCCGCTCGGCATTCTTTACAATAACGATGATCGTGCCGCGCGGCCGGCGCTGGCCTGGGCCGAGGGGCATGGCATATTGGCGGGAGACAACCTGCCATATTCGGGCCGAGACTTGAATTACACAATGAACTGTCATGCTGAAGCCAATGATATTGTTTATCTTGGCCTGGAGGTTCGGCAGGATGAGATCGGCACCTCCGCCGGCGTGGCGCGCTGGGCCGAGCAACTCGCGGCGATGGTTGGGGCTGTTGCCGGAGCACTTGCCTGAGGCCAGTCACTTGACGGGCGGCCCCCGCCTTGCGCATGGCAGTCGCGACCTCTCCCCCCGCGAAAATGCAAGGGAAACGCACGTGAGCAAGTTCGACAAGTCCAAGCTGCCCAGCCGCCATGTTTCGGTCGGCCCCGAGCGCGCGCCGCACCGCAGCTATTATTACGCCATGGGCCTCACCGAGGAGGAGATTGGCCGGCCTTTCGTGGGCATCGCCTCGGCCGGCAATGATTCGGCGCCGTGCAACACCACGCTCGACGCCCAGGCCGATGTGGCACGCATGGGCGTCAACGAGGCTGGCGGCATGCCGCGGCGCTTCAACACCATCACTGTTACCGACGGTATCGCGATGGGCCACCAGGGGATGAAGTCCAGCTTGATCAGCCGCGAAGTTATTGCGGATTCGGTTGAGCTTTCCATGCGAGGCCATTGTTATGACGCACTTATCGGTTTTGCCGGTTGCGACAAATCACTGCCCGGCATGATGATGGCAATGCTGCGGCTGAATGTGCCCAGCATCTTTGTCTATGGTGGCTCGATCCTGCCAGGCCACTTTGAGGACAAGGACGTTACCGTTGTCGATGTGTTCGAGGCTGTCGGCGGCTTCTCTGCGGGCACATGCCCGCTTTCCCGGCTGACGGCACTCGAAAAGGTGGCATGCCCCGGCCATGGCGCTTGCGGTGGCCAGTTCACGGCCAACACCATGGCGTGCGTTGGCGAGGCTATCGGGCTCTCGCTGCCGAACAGCAACATGGCGCCGGCGCCCTATGCCAGCCGCGCCGAGATCGCCATTGCAGCCGGTCGCCAGATCATGACACTGATCGAGCGCAATATTCGTCCGCGCGATATCTGCACCCGCGAGGCTTTCGAGAACGCCGCGCGCATCGTGGCGGCCACCGGCGGCTCCACCAATGCGGCCCTGCATCTGCCAGCCATGGCCAATGAAGTCGGCATCGATTTCGATCTTTTTGATGTCGCGGAGATATTCAAGACAACACCTTACATCGCAGACTTGAAGCCCGGTGGTAAGTATGTTGCCAAGGACATGCACGATGCCGGCGGCGTCTACATGCTGATGAAGACCATGTTCGATGCCGGGCTGCTGCATGGCGACTGCATGACCGTGACCGGCAAGACGCTGGCCGAAAACATCGACGAGATCACCTGGAACCCGGACCAGAAGGTCATCTACCCGGTCTCCAACCCGCTCTCGCCCACTGGCGGCGTCGTGGGCCTCAAGGGTTCGCTCGCGCCCGATGGGGCCATCGTCAAGGTGGCCGGGATGGCGCGGCTGCAGTTCAGCGGCCCGGCGCAGGTGTTCGATTGCGAGGAGGATTGCTTCGCTGCTGTCGAGGCCCGCAAGATCGAGAAGGGCAGTGTCGTCGTCATCCGCTACGAGGGCCCCAAGGGCGGCCCCGGCATGCGCGAGATGCTCTCCACCACAGCAGCTTTGTACGGCCAGGGGCTCGGCGAGCATGTGGCGCTGATCACCGATGGTCGATTCTCGGGGGCGACGCGGGGCTTCTGCATCGGCCATGTCGGCCCGGAAGCTGCCGATGGTGGCCCGATCGCCTTGGTGCAGGACGGAGACATGATCCACATCGATGCCGGCAAGGGCACCATAGATCTCGATGTGCCGGAAGCCGTGCTCGCCGAGCGCAAGGCCAATTGGCAGCGCCGCGGCACGGATTACAACTCGGGCGTGATCTGGCGTTTTGCCCAGAATGTCGGCCCGGCGCGGCTCGGCGCTGTCACCCACCCGGGTGCCAAGGCTGAAACGCATGTCTATGCCGATATCTGAGACAATCTGATGCGTTGCGGGCGGCGGCGCGGGGCTTCTCGCGTCGCCGCCCTGCATTTCGGCCGTGCGCATGATAAAGGGCGCTGATGACGGGATTTCTCCCATGCTGAGCCTTTCGCCTGGCGCGCCGTTGCTGACGCCGGCGCAGATGCGCGCGGCCGAGGCTGCCGCTATTGCGGGCGGCACCAGCGCCCTGCGATTGATGGAGCGGGCGGCCGCAGGCGCCGCATTGGCCATTGATCATTTTGCCCCAGGCCGGCCGGCTCTGGTGCTGTGCGGCCCAGGCAACAATGGTGGTGATGGCTATGGCGTAGCGGTTATGCTCGCAGCGTCTGGCCGGAATGTGCGGGTGGCGGCCAGTGGTCCTGCACGCGGTGAGCCGGCGGCAGCCATGGCGGCACGCTGGCAAGGCGCGGTGGAGCCGCTGGCGACGGCACAGGCGGCCCCGTTGATCATCGATGCACTTTATGGGACCGGCCTTGACCGCGCTTTGCCCGAGGCGGACCAGATGATACTCGACCGTTTGCGGAGCAGCGGCGCCACAGTGGTGGCTCTGGATGTACCGAGCGGTATTGATTCTCGTACCGGTGTGGCGCTTGGCGCTCCGCTGGAGGCCAGCCTGACGATCGCCTTTGGCGCGTTGAAGCTCGGCCATGCGCTGGGGGCGGGCCGGCAACTCTCCGGCCGGGTCGTGGTGGCCGATATCGGCATTGGGCTGCCAGAGGATGTGGGGCGGCTTGTGGGAGCGCCAAAGCGTCTGCCCCTGCCGGCTGACACGCACAAGTTCCGCCGAGGCTCCGTGCTGGTGGTGGAAGGCACGCCAGGGCGCGGCGGTGCAACCGGGCTCACAGCACTGGCAGCGCTGCGGGCCGGGGCGGGGCTGGTCACGCTGGCCGGGGCCGGTACGGATTTCCCGATTCAGGCAATGATGCGGCGGTCCGATGCCGAGGCGCTGGCCGTGCTGGCGGACCCGCGCACTGGCGCCGTCGCTATCGGCCCAGGGCTGGAGGATACGCAGCGCAGCCGTGATTGGCTGGTGCGCGTCCTTGGCGGCAGCGTGCCTGTTGTGGTGGACGCCGGCGCGCTGGACCTTGGCTTTGGCCCGGGAAGCGCCGCGGCGTTGTTTGCTGAGAGCCGGGCGCCGCTGGTGCTGACGCCGCATGAGGGCGAATTCAACCGATTGTTCGGCGCAGTCGGGCCTGACAGGCTTGGCGCGGTGCAGGCGGCGGCTGTTTGCGCCAACGCCGTGGTGCTGCTGAAGGGCGCCGAGACGATCATCGCCGGCCCCGATGGCCGGACGGCGGTCAACACCCGCGCAACGCCCTGGCTGGCCACGGCAGGCTCGGGAGATGTGCTCACCGGCATCATCGCGGCTTTGCTTGCCCAAGGCCTCGCGCCGTTCGAGGCCGCGTGCGCCGGCTCCTGGCTGCATGGTGATGCCGGGGTACGCGGTGGGCCGGGGCTGGTTGCCGATGACCTGCCATCGCTGCTGCCAGCCGTATTGGCGGCACTGTGAGCGAGGGTGTGGAGATCGTTCGGCTCGCGGCGCGCGGGGATGGCGTTACGGCTGATGGTCGCTTCGTGCTGGGAGCGGCTGTTGGAGACCATGTGCGCTTCGAGGGTGAGGTGCCGATCATCATTCCAGGCCCTGGCCATGTGACGCCGCCGTGTCGCCATGTGCCGGAATGTGGCGGCTGCCAGCTTCAGCATATCACCGATGCAGCCTACGCAGATTTCGTGGTGGAGCGAATCTCCCGCGTGCTTGGGGAAATGATGCCTGCCGATGTGGCGCCTGTGGCCCTCTCGCCGGCGCGCAGCCGACGCCGGGCATCACTCCGGGCTGTCAGGCGTGGCGGCGTGCTGAGCATCGGCTTCAATGCCGAGGCGAGCCACACGATCGTTGATATGCAGCAGTGCGAGGTGATCCTGCCCGAGCTGTTCGCACTCATCGCGCCGTTGCGGGCGCTGCTCCGGGTCGCACTGCCCGAGGGGCAGGGGGCCGGCATAACGCTGACTGCGACCGATAGTGGCGTGGATGTGTTGCTCGCCAATGTGCAGGCGCAAACGCTCAAGCAGATCGAGCGGCTGAGCGCCTTCGCGGCGGCGCAGGATCTGGCACGGCTCTGTGTCGAAGGCGCTGATGGCGTGGAAACCGTGGTGGAAGCCCGGCAGCCGATGCTGGCCATGGGCGGCGTGCCGGTGGCGCTGCCGCCAGCGCCGTTCCTGCAGGCAACGCGCGAGGGCGAGGCGGCGCTGGTCGCGGCGGTGCTGGCGGCAACGACAGGCGCGGCGCGCGTGGCAGACCTGTTTTGCGGGCTCGGGACCTTTGCCTTGCCACTCTCGGCACGGGCAAAGGTGCTCGCCGCCGATGCGGCCGGGCCGGCTGTTGCATCGCTGGGGGCAGCAGCGCGGGCGCATCGGCGGCCGATCGAGACAGCGCATCGAGACTTGTTTCGCCGGCCGTTCACGGCGGCAGAACTGGCAGTGTTCGATGCCGTGGTGTTCGATCCGCCACGAGCCGGGGCGACATCGCAGGCAGCCGCATTGGCGGCTTCCAAGGTCGCGACTGTAGTGGCAGTATCCTGTAATCCCAATACATTCGCGCGGGATGCGAAGCTTTTGGTTGAAGGTGGCTATACGCTCACCCGGCTCTGGCCAGTGGCGCAGTTCCGCTGGTCCACCCATGTTGAACTGGTGGCGGAGTTCAAGCGCTAGCCCAGGTGAAACACCAGCAGCGCTGCCCGCACGATCATCGCCATCAGCAACAGGCTGGCGCTGGCGAACAGCGCGAAACGCAAGGGCACGATGTTGACGAGTGCTTGCACCAGGCTGTGAGCGATGCGCAGGCCAACATAGCCCCAGGCCAGCAGCAGGTTGAGCCCGCTGCCGGCGCCGAGCAGCGCCAGCGTGAGCGCAGCAGCGTAGAACAGCGTCGGCTGCTCCATCAGATGGTTGTAGTTATGGGCTTTCCACTGGATGCTGGCGGGCAGGGCCGTGTCGAGGTCTCCCGGCTTTTGGCCGAGCCGGGCCATATGCTCTTTGCCCAGCGCCAGCATCGCCGGCAGCCGCGTGGCATACATCCATACCCACATGACCATGGACCAGGCGAGCAGCGCCGTCACCGGTGCCAGGATTTCGCTTTGCATTGCCGTATCTCCCCCGTTTGAGCCACGCTCCGGCGAAAGCCCGGGCCTGTCAATGACCGGGCCGCTTGGCAATCTGCGGCGCAGCGGCAATAGCTTGGCGGAACCTATTGCACAGCCCATCGTCTAGCCATGAAAAGGACCTGTTTATGATCGCAAAGCTGATGAAGACCTCGATTCTGGCCGCGAGCCTCGCGCTTACTGCCCCGGCCATGGCACAGGCGCTGGCGCCAGCCGTGGTCGTGATTGTCGACCTCGAGCGTGTCGCCAACCAGAGCCTGGCCGGCAAGGCTGCAACCACCGAATTGCAGGCCCGCGTCACCGCGCTGCAGGCCCGGGCGCGCAGCTTGCAAGCCAGCTTGAAGACCGAGGCCGATGCCATCCAGGCCGGTCAGGCCAACAAGAGCCTTGCTGGCGCGGCACTGCAGACGCGGGCGCAGGCGTTCGCCCAGAAGCAGCAGGCCGCCCAGCAGGAACTGCAGCGTGGCGACCAGGAGCTCCAGCGTGCCCGGCAGTTCGTCATCAAGCAGATCACCGATGCAGCCCAGCCGCACATCACGTCATCGATGCGCGAGCGCGGCGCTTCGATCGCTGTCAACAAGAACGCCGTCCTCCAGCATTCTGCCGGGCTGGAAGTGACGGACGCGGTTCTGGCCAAGCTCAATGCGGCGCTGCCCAAGGTGTCGACGACGCCGCCGGCCGCCCCCAAGCCCTGATCCTGACAAAGGAAAGCCCCCTCTCCCAGCCTGGGAGAGGGGGCTTTTTTTGTTTCAGCAGTGCTGGTTGAGGATCAGGCGAACAGCTTGCCCCAGGCGCGCTTGGCACGGGTCTTCCAGAAGCCGCGGTGGTAGGCGTCCGATGCCAGCAGGGGCATGACGCTTCCAGCTTCAGCGAAGACCATCTGCTCGATACCGGTATTGACCTTGCCCCAGCTCGCAGCTTCCTGCAGCGTTGAGGACGAGCAGGCGCCGTCGCGAACGTCTGCGACAGTGATCTGAACGGCATATTTGTGCACCTGCACATCGTCGTGACCGAGTATCTCGGCGCAGACGACGGTGTCCTGAATGAAGTTCTTGGGAACACCGCCGCCGATCATCAGCAGGCCCGTGGTGCCGGCCTTGATCTTGATGTCGGTCAGTTCGCGGAAGTCGGCGATGGCGTCGAGAACCATGTATGGCTTGCCCTCCTTCGCACGGTCAACCTGATGCTTGACCAGCCCGAACCCGGCGCTGGAATCGACGAACGCCGGGCAGAAGATCGGCACGTCATGCTCATAGGCGAGCTTGACGAGGCTGTTGTCCTTCTTGCCATGTTCCACCAGATACTTGCCCATCTCACGGATGAAGGCGCGGCTGGAATAAGGCTTTGGTTCCAGGCTGTTGGCGATTTCGTAGATGGTGTGGTCGCAGTCCTGAAGCTGCTCTTCGTCGATGTAGGTATCGTAGATACGATCGATCAGCAGCGAGCGTAGCGTATCATCATCGGGCACATCCAGTGCCTGATAATGCTTGTGGCCAAGGCCTTCGAAGAAATCCATGTCGACGATGCTGGCACCGGTGGCGACGATGCCATCGATCATGTTGTTGCGCAGCAGTTCGGCGTAAAGATCCATGCAGCCGCCAGCGCTGGTCGAGCCGGCGATGACGAGGAAGATCGTGCAATCAGGATCGGACAGCATCTGGTTGTAGATGCTGGTGGCGCGGGCGAGATCACGCGAGGTGAAGCTCATGTTCGCCATGCCGTCGATGATGGGGCGTGCATCGAAGCTGCGGATGTCGATATGTTCGACAACCTTCGACAGAAGCTCTGCCTTGCGCTGGGCGTTGATCTGATCAGTCATGAAATTGCCTCCAGTGGCGTGTCACTGGCCCGGCGCCGCCAATATGGCCAGCGCCGCCCGCGGCCGGATCATTCCGGCGCCGAGCGGGTAGATGCGGCCCCCGGATGAACGGGGGCCGCGAAACTTGCCCGAGCCTAGCTCTGGCGAAGCTGGATAACCTTGGATGGTGTCTCTTCCGTGACACCATAGGCCGTGTCCATCGGTTCATCACGGGCGATGATGGTATCGCCGGCCGTGAAGCCATTGAAGCCGGTGCGCATCGCCGAACCATAGGCACCAAGCATGCCGACTTCGATGTAGTCGCCGGCCTTGATGTCGGCTGGCAGCTCGAACGGACCGCGCATGAAGTCCATGTCGTCGCATGTCGGGCCATAGAAGCTGAACGGAATGGTGCGGGCGCGCGAAGCCGTTTCGCGCACCAGTGCCACCGGGAAGCGCCAGGCAACATGTGCTGCATCGAACAGCGAGCCATAGGCGCCGTCGTTGATGTAGAGCACATCGTCCTTGCGGGCCTCGACGCGGACCAGAACGCTGGCATATTCCGCGCACAGCGCCCGGCCGGGCTCACACCACAGTTCGGCCGAGTAGCTCACCGGCAGAGCCTCATAAGCACGGCTGATGACTTCGAAATAAGCATCCAGCTCGGTCGGCTCCATGCCGGGGTAGATCGAGGGGAAGCCGCCGCCGACATCGACGATGTCCACGGTCACACCCGCGGCGACAATCGCGGCGCGTACCTGTGCCAGCGCATCGGCATAGGCCTGCGGGCTCATTGCCTGGCTGCCGACATGGAAGCAGATGCCAAGCGCATCGGCAACCTGGCGGGCGGCCATGAGCAGCGGTGCCGCTTCATCGGCGGCAACGCCGAACTTGGAGGCAAGGCTGAGCTTGGAATGCGAGGAGGAAACGCGCAGCCGGACGCAGAGGGAAAGGTCCTTGGCGCCCTTGGTGGCGACAACGATCTTGTCCAGCTCAGCGAGCGAATCGAGGCTGAACGTGCGCACGCCGTGAACGTGATAGGCTTCGGCAATCGCCTCCTCGCCCTTCACCGGGTGCATGAAGCACAGGGTGGCGTGCGGAAGCAGGCTGCGAACCAGCCGCACCTCGGCGATCGAGGCGACGTCGAAATGCGTGATGCCGCCATCCCAGAGCGAACGGATCAGATCCGGCGAAGGATTGGCCTTTACGGCATACATCGAGGTTCCCGGGAACTTCTCAATGAAGTATCGGGCAGCGCGATGCGCAGCATGGGGGCGGACAAGGGTGACAGGTTGCGTCGGCTTCAAGCCGAGCGCTACCCCCAGCGCGTTATGGTTTTCGTGCAATTCAAGGGACCTCCGGGTGGGCAAAGCGTGGCATCTTGCGATAACCACCAAAGCTGCCTTGCGGTGGAAGTCCCATGGGGCAGCGGAGGGCGTATCTAGGGTCGCACCCCCCCCATGTAAAGCGTTTTTTTTCTGCCACATTTTTCGTGATTTTCGCTTGGCCTTTCAGGAGCTTGTCCAATGCCCGAAGTGACCGTTTTTTCAGGGGTTTTGCAATCGGAGGTCGTGGAGGCCGCAGCGCGCATCAAGGGGGTGGCAACGCGAACCCCGCTGCTAACCAGCGCGGCACTTGATGCAGCAACTGGCGGCCGCATCTTCCTGAAGCCCGAGTGTCTGCAGCGCACGGGCTCCTTCAAGTTCCGTGGTGCCTACAATCGCCTCGCCGCGATTCCCCTTGAGAACAGGGCTGCCGGCGTCGTGGCCTTCTCGTCCGGCAACCATGCTCAAGGCGTGGCGCTGGCGGCGAAATTGCTCGGAATGCCGGCTGCCATCGTGATGCCGTCCGATGCGCCTGCACTGAAAGTGGCGCGCACGCGCGGCCATGGCGCCGAAGTGATCTTCTATGACCGCCTGAGCGAAGACCGGGATGCCATCGCCGGCGCGATCGCCGCGAGCCGGGGCGCGACCATCGTGCCACCATTCAATGATCGTCATGTGATTGCAGGGCAGGGGACAGCGGGGCTGGAGGCGGTGCAGGATCTCGCCGCAATGGGCATCACGGCTGACATGGCCATCGTCTGCTGCGGTGGCGGCGGGCTGGCCAGTGGTTTTGCCATCGGCAGCCAGTTGCCGCTCACCATTGTCGAGCCGGAGGGCTATGACGATGTCTGCCGCAGCCTTGCCGCAGGCACCATCCTGCCGGTTGAGAACCCCGGCCCCACCCGCTGTGACGCGCTGCAGACGCTGCGAATGGCCGACCTTACCTACAACATCCTGAGCGCGCATGGCGCCAGGGGCGTGACGGTGAGCGAGGCGGAGGTGGCGCGCGCAGTCGCCTTTGCCTTCAACGAGCTGAAGCTGGTTGTCGAGCCGGGGGGCAGCGTCGCCCTGGCGGCGGCGCTCTCGGGCAAGGTTGATGTCAGCGGCAAGACCGTCGTCATCATTCTGTCGGGTGGCAATGTCGACGCGGCGGTGTTCTGTGCCTGCCTGGCCGAGGCCACCTAGCTCCCAAAGGCTGCCTGTGCGTGCTGCCAGAAGATGGCGGCATCGCCGTGCAGCTCGCCCGGCGCATGGAGAAGCGCAAGTTCGGTTGCCAGCGCCAGCCCTGCAAGAGGCCGGCGTACCATGTCATCGCCCGGGCCGCCTCCACCGAACCAGCCGAGCGTGATCGCCGGGATGCGAAACTGCCGGCCATAGCGCTCAACGCCGATGCCGTGCGGCTCGGGCGGCACCACGGTGAGCGCTCCCGCTTCGCCCAGCCATTGGCGGATCGGCTCTGTCACCGCCTGGCCGTGATGGGGCCCGAGCATCGCCACCCGCACACCGGCGAGCGCAGCGGGCGGCAGCTCGGGATAGTCCGCAAGTGGCGATTCGCGCGGGATGAGCAGACCAACCGGCTCGCGCCTCAGCACCATGCGCGGCAGGTCGTCCGGGAAGAGAATTTCGACAATCGGGGCGATTGCCAGTTCCTGGGCCAAAAGGGCACGCGGCACCGGAAGGCCGATCAGCAAGGCGAAATCCAGCTGGCTGTCCTGCAGATCAGCGACAAGGTCACGTTGCCATGCCGGAGTGACCTCCAGCGCAACCTCGGGATGCTGGGCAAAAAAGCTCTCGAGCAGGACAACACGCTCGGGAATGTCGATTGTGTAGAAAGCGGCACCAAAGCCGAGCTTGCGAGGAGCTTCACCGCGAAGCTCGGCGGCGAGCACGTTGAGCCGCTGGCCATCCTCGATCAGCCGTCGGGCGGCGGGCAGCAACGCTGCACCGGCGGCCGTGAGTGCGACGCGGCGCGTGGTGCGATCAAACAGCGAGAGCTGCAGCCGGGCCTCCAGGGCGCGGATCTGGCTGGAGAGCGCCGGTTGCGTCAGGCACAGCCGTTCGGCGGCGCGGCTGAAGTGCAACTCCTCGGCCAGCATGACAAAGCAGCGCAGCGCTCTTGGGTCCAGCATGGCGCCCACTCATAGACATGACTTATCAACCTGACGAATAAATCAATTTCCCCTTGCCTTGCAAGCGGAGCAATCTCCCTGCTGAAGCATCGACCCTGGGGAGGATGACGATGGCCTGCTGCGCGTTCGCGCTTTACCTGCTCACACAGTTGCTGCTGCCAATGCGCTGGCTGCGAGACCGGCTGTTCGGCGTCCCTGCGCCAGTTGCGAGCGCAGCAGTCGGGTGGTCACCGGGCGTTGTTGCTGCTCGCGCGTCTCGGCCCCGCTGGAGGCTGCTTGTCCTCACGGTCATGGCCGTCGAAGTGGCCGGTGTCAGCGTTGCTCTCGCGAGCCCGGCAGCAGCCGTGGCGGATGATGCCGCGATTCTCGCGCAACTCCACCGGTCACTCTGCGCCGCCGTCACGGGAGAGCCATCATGACTGTTCACGACATGGGCTTGGCGCAGGCCGCTACGGCGCCATTGCCCGGCGCAACCGGCCCGGTAACGGCTGCGCGGCAGCGCCGCACCTGGCTGGTCTATGGCGCGGCGGTGCTCGCAGGCCTTGCGCCGACCCTGCTCGATGCCGCGCCGCAATGGCAGGCAGCAGGGCTGGGGCTGGTGCTGCCGGGCGGCGGCTTCCTTGCCGTAGGTGGCTGGGCGGTGCTGTTGCTGCCGCTTGCGCTGTTGGTGTTCATAGCATCTCTGGTGGCATGGTTCTGGGCGGGCGTGGTGCTGGCGCCGCTTGCCGTCTGGCTTGGTGCGGCATGGCTGGCAGCGGCGATGGCAGGCGATGCCGCCGGCGCCTGGGCAGCACCGGCGGCGCTGGCCTGTGCCGCCGGCATTGGCCTTGCCTTTCGGGCCAGCAACCAGAAGCAGCGGGCAGCGGGCCGGGCACGTCTGGCTGCGCGCGCCGAGTTCGTGCCGCAATCGCTCGCCGAAGTGCGCCAGCAGGCCGCCGCCGTGCCAGACGCCGAAGCCCGTGAGATGACGCCTGAAGACCTCTCTGCGCTGCGCTACCTGCTCGATCGGGCACTGCAGCCAGTGGAGGAATGGGGTGGCTTCGATATCATCGACCAGTTTCAGCCGGCAGCTCTGCGCTACCAGCTCAACCATATGGGTTTTGGCCTCGGCATAGCCCAGGGCGCCTATGCTCCGGCGTTTTCAGGCTATCTCGGCCTGGCCCAGCGCAACCTCATCGACAAATATCTGCTCCGCAAGGTTTGGGGTTACTGGGTTTACGAGAGCTGCTGGGGCCATCTCAACTTCCGCAATTGGGATCCTGCGGCGCGGGACAACATCATGCTCACCGGCTGGTTCGGCATGCATGTCGGCCAATATATGCTGGCGAGCGGAGATCGCCGCTATCTGGAGCCGGGCAGCCTGACCTTCCGGCTCGATGATCGCACGCAATATGTGCATGATTTCAATACGATCATCGGATCTGTGACATCCAACTACGCCACCGCCGAGTTCGGGCTTTATGCCTGCGAGCCGAACTGGATCTACCCGATCTGCAACCATTACGGCATGGGTGCGCTGGCCGTGGCGGACGCGGTTTGCGGCACGGAAAATGTCCAGCGCTATTTGCCCGGCTGGTTGGCCGCGCTCGATACCGAGTTCACCGATGCTGCCGGCTCTATCATGGGCTTGCGCTCGCAGCACACGGGCTTGCCGGTGCCTTTCCCGGTGGGAGAGGCGGGTTATGCGCCATTCGAGAACATCTTCGTACCAGACCGGGCGCAGAAACTCTGGGCGATCGCGCGGCGGGAAATTGCGCCGCTGGTCCATCCCGGTGCCGATGGCCGGCCGCGCATCACCATGCCGGGTCGCGGCCTTGATACCGGCAATTACCGTGCCGGCCACACCGGTGCCTATGCATCGATCCTGTTTGCGGCGCGCGAGTTCGGCGATACAGCGTTGGCCGAAGCGGCGCAGGCGGGCCTTGATGCCGATTGTGGGCGCGATGTGAGCGAAGGCGTGCGGCGCTACACCGGTGGCTCCAACGATACCAATTCCTATGCCGTGCTCGGCCAACTGGTCCGCACCGGTGATTTTCGCGCCGGCTTCAGCCGTGCGCCGGCAGCGGGCAACCATAGCGGGCCACATCTCGCCGACGCCAGCTATCCGGAGGTGCTGGTTGCCCGGGCCATCAGCGATGGCCGGGGGCTGGAGGCGGTGCTTTATCCCGGCGTCCGTGATGGCGTGCAAAGCATTGGCCTGGCGCGCTTGCAGCCGGGGCAGCGCTACAAGGTGGCAGGAGCAACGACGCCGGAGTTCACGGCGTCAAAAGATGGCAACGTGCGGCTCGATGTGCTGCTGCAGGGCCGTACGCCGTTGTCTGTCACGGCCGCCTGAGGTGCCTTAAACCCCAGGCGTGGCGAAGCGGTGTGTGAGCGCTGGCTCGGGCTGCACTTCGCCGGGGTCCTCGCCGAACCAGCGCATGATCTCGGCCTTGCCGGCATTGCTGAGGTGGAGGCCCATCTTGGTGCGCCGCCACAGCACATCCTCGGCGGTGGTGGCCCATTCCTTGTCGCGATAATATTGCAGCTCGGCTTCGAACATGCCGCCAATGTTGGCGCCAAGCCCGGCTTCGAGCAGCGGCCCGGCAGCGGTGCCGATGGTGTGGGCCAGCCGGCGCACCAGCTTGGGATCATAATTCTCGTTGCGCGCAACCAGTTCCTCGAGCCACCGCGCAAAGGCCTCCTGGCCGGTTTCTCCTGCCTGCTTTGGCACATCGCCGCCGGGCAGCGGCTCCGAAGCCGTCCACGGCTTGCTGTCCTTGGCGAGCAGCTTCAGCACTTCCTCTGCGAGCACGCGATAGGTGGTGATCTTGCCGCCCACGACAGTGAGCGCCGGCACACCTTCATGCGCCATCAGCTTGTAGTCCCGCGTGGTCTCGCGGTCGTCCTTGCCGGCCTCAAGCACCAGCGGGCGCACACCGGCAAAGCTGTGCACCACATCGGCGCGGCTCAGCGGGCGCAGCAGGTAGCGATTGGCTGCCTCGAGCAGATAGTCGGTTTCACTTTCAGTAATGGCTGCGGCTTCCGGTGCTGCAATGTCACGCTCGGTAGTCCCTATGAGTGAGAAATCCCGCTCATAGGGAATGATGAAGATGATCCGGCCATCAGGCTGCTGCAGCATGAAAGCATCTCGGCCAAGGTGCACGCGCTTGGTAACGATGTGCGAGCCTTGGACCAACCGCAGCGCTGGCGCATCATTGCGGCCGAGCACCGTGCGGGCCACGATTTCAGCCCAGGGGCCGGCAGTGTTGACGATCTGGCGGGCGCTGAGTGTCGTGCCGTCCGATAGCGAGACACTCCACAGGCCCTCTGCATATTCGGCGCGCAGCACGCGGGTCCGCGAGAGGATCAGTGCGCCGCGTGACCGCGCGTCCTGCAGGTTGGCGATGACAAGGCGGGCATCGTCCACCCAGCCATCCCAGTAACGAAAAGCGCGGGTATTGCTCGGGGCCAGCGCCCGGCCGGCTTTGTCTTGCCGCAGGTCCACGCGCTCCGAACCGGGCACGATCCGGCGGCGGGCGAGATGATCATACAGGAATAGCCCGGCGCGCAGCATCCACTCCGGCCGGCTTTTGGGCGCATGCGGCAGCACGAAGCTCTGCGGCCAGGTGATGTGCGGCGCTAGATCGAGCAGCACCTCGCGTTCAGCCAGCGCCTTGCGCACCAACCCAAAGGCGTAGAACTCCAGATAGCGCAGCCCGCCATGGATGAGCTTGGTGGAAGCGCTCGATGTGGCGCCGCCCAGGTCGCCGGCTTCTATGAGTGCGACATCAAGCCCGCGGCCACTGGCATCGCGCGCAATGCCGGCGCCATTGATGCCTCCGCCAATGATCAGCAGGTCGTGGATGCGCGGGGAGGGTGCTTGGCTGCTCATGTTGGTGCTTAACTACTGGCCCGGCGGCGTTTAGGGAAGGCGACATGACAGCTGATCTCCTCCTCGTGCTCGATGCCGGCACCACCAGCACGCGCGCCATCGCCTTCACCGCCAAAGGCGCTATCATCGCCAGCGCCGGCCGGCCGATTACCCAATCCTATCCGCAGCCGGGCTGGGTGGAGCATGATGCCGCAGAAATCTGGCGTGCCAGCCGTGACTGCCTGATCGAAGTTGCCGACAGTGTCGGCGCAGCGCGAATCGCGGCCATCGGCATCACCAACCAGCGCGAGACCGTGGTACTCTGGGACAAGGTGAGCGGTGAGCCGCTGGCGCCGGCCATTGTCTGGCAGGATCGGCGCACTGCCGATGCCTGCGCCGCGCTCAAGTCCGCCGGGCACGAACCGTGGGTGCAGGCACAGACCGGTTTGCTGCTTGACCCGTATTTTTCCGCCACCAAGATCCGCTGGGCGCTGGACAATTGGCCGCAGGTAGCGGCTGCCGAAGCGCGCGGCACGCTGCTGGCAGGCACGGTGGAAAGCTGGCTGATCTGGAAGCTTTCCGCTGGCAGCCGTCACATCACTGATGCAACCAATGCCGCGCGTACCTTGCTGATGGGGCTTGAGAGCTGCCGATGGGAGCCGGAACTGCTGGCGCTTTTCGGGGTGCCGGCTGCTATCCTGCCCGAGATCAGTGATTGTGCCGGGCCGCTGGCGACCACCGCGTTGCTCGGCGGCCAGACCCCGATCACCGGCAGCGCCGGGGACCAGCAAGCCGCCGCCATCGGCCAAGCCTGCCTTGCGCCGGGCCAGCTCAAGGCGACCTATGGCACCGGCTGCTTCCTGCTTGCCCATGCTGGCGCGGTGCCGCCGCGCTCCACCCATCGCCTGCTCAGCACCGTGGCGTGGCGGCTTGGCGGTGTGCCGGCCTATGCGCTTGAGGGCTCTATCTTCACGGCCGGCGCTGCCGTGCAATGGCTGCGCGATGGCCTTGGCCTGATCGCCAGTGCGGCGGAAACCGAGGCGCTGGCTGCATCCGTGCCGGACAGTGGCGGTGTCATCGTCGTCCCCGCGCTCGCCGGCCTTGGCGCGCCGCACTGGCAGCCGGAGGCACGTGGCATCATCACCGGCCTCTCCGGAGGCACGACCCGCGCGCACATCGCGCGTGCCACGTTGGAGGCCATGGGCCAGCAGACTGCCGACCTTGTTGATGCACTGGCAGCCGATGGTGTCGCGGCGGGCAAGCTGCGTGTTGATGGCGGCATGGTCGCCAATGATTGGTTGTGCCAGGATCTGGCTGACAGCCTGGGCATAACCGTCGAGCGCCCGCGCGTGATCGAGACGACCGCGCTTGGGGCTGCGATGCTCGCTGGTGTCGGGGCAGGGCTTTTCCCTGATCTTGCTGCCGCCGCTGCTGCCATGTCGGCTGCTGACCGCAGCTTCACGCCCGCGCTCCCTGCGCCAGCCCGACAGGCTCGCCGCGCCGCCTGGGGTCGCGCCATCCGCCAGACACTGGCAAACTGAGGCAATCCGCATGAACGAAGCACCCTCCATTCTGCTTGGTCTCTCTGCGGCGGCGGCCTTTGCGCTCATTGCCACCGGCATCTGGCTGTTGCGCCAGCCCTCCGGCAGTCGCCTGAAGGCAGTGCTTATGATGGTCGCCGGTGTCGTTATCCTGTTCAATGCCTGGATCAATACCCTGCCGATGCCGGCCCGCCCAGTGCCGGCCGCTGCAGCTGTCCAGCCCTGAATCTGGCTGGCTTCCCTGCAATATTAGACCGCTTGCGCCATGCTGGCAGGCTGATAGTCAGTTTCAAAATCACAACATCACCGGGGATGGTTGCATGAAAATTGCTGTTGCTGCGAGTTCGCTGGCATTGGCCGCTGCGCTCTGGCTGGTTCCGCTGTCGCAGGGCGAAGCTGCCGGGCTGGTCCAGGCTGCCAATGTCACGGCATCGCGCCTGCTGGCCGCCGCATCCGAGCCCGCCAACTGGATGACGCATGGCGGAACCTATGCCGAGCAGCGCTATGCCAATCTCGATCAGATCAACACCGGCAACGTCGGCAAGCTCGGCCTCGCCTGGTCGCATGAGTTCGATACCAATCGTGGCCAGGAAGCGACGCCACTGGTCATCGATGGCACCATGTACACCACAACGGCCTGGTCCAAGGTCGTTGCGCTCGATGCGGCCACTGGCAAGGTGAAGTGGACCTTCGACCCGGGCGTGCCCAAGGAGCGGGGCCATTCGGCTTGCTGCGATGTCGTCAATCGCGGCGTCGCTGCCTGGAACGGCATGATCTTCGTTGGCGCGCTCGATGGCCGCCTGATTGCGCTAGACGCTGCTACCGGCAAGCAGAAGTGGTCCACCCAGACGTTTGATCCGTCCCAGCCCTACACCATCACCGGCGCTCCGCGCGTCGTGAAGGGCAAGGTCATCATCGGCAACGGCGGCGCCGAACTTGGCGTGCGCGGCTATGTGACAGCTTATGACGCGATGACCGGCCAGAAGGCGTGGCGTTTCTACACAATCCCCGGTGACCCGGCGAAGGGCCCCGATGGCGAAGCCTCTGATGATGTGCTGAAGGCCAAGGCTGGTGAAACCTGGTTCGGGAAATATTGGGAGGCCGGCGGCGGTGGCACGGTCTGGGATGCCATCGTTTATGATCAGGAGCTGGACCAGCTCTACATCGGTGTCGGCAATGGCAGCCCTTGGAATCATGAAGTCCGCTCGGAAGGCAAGGGGGACAACCTGTTCCTGTCGTCGGTCGTGGCGCTTGATCCCAACACCGGCAAGTACAAGTGGCATTACCAGGGCACGCCGGGAGAAACCTGGGACTTCACCCAGACCCAGCCGATCATGCTGGCAACACTGAACATTGATGGCCAGCCGCGCAAGGTGCTGATGCAGGCGCCCAAGAACGGCTTTTTCTATGTCATCGATCGGACCAACGGCAAGCTGATCAGCGCCAAGGGCTTTGTTCCGCAAACCTGGACAACGGGTGTTGATCCCGCCACCGGCCGCCCGATCGAGGTGCCTGAGGCGCGCTATCGCACCGGCACCGCGCTGGTAACACCTTCAGCACTGGGTGCGCACAACTGGCACCCGATGGCCTTCAGCCCGAAGACGGGCTTGGTTTATCTGCCGGCTCAGGAAGTGCCGTTCGCTTACAGCAACGACAAGGCCTACAGCCACAAGCAGGGTGCCTGGAACATCGCTGTTGTCGCCGCAATCAATGCGCCGCCCAACAATGCCGAAGAGTCCCGGACCATCCGCGCTACTCTGAAGGGCCAGTTGATTGCCTGGGATCCGGTCAAGCAGAAGGAAGCCTGGCGCGTTCAATATGACGGCCCGTGGAACGGCGGCGCGCTGGCGACGGCCGGCAACCTCGTGTTCCAGGGCAATGCCCGCGGCATGTTCCAGGCCTTTGATGCCAGCAACGGCAAGCCATTGTGGAGCATGAACGCCCAGACCGGCGTTGTCGCCGGCGCGATCAGCTACATGGTCGGCAAAACGCAATATGTGGCGGTGATGGCAGGCTATGGTGGTGCCTATCCGCTCTCCACGGGCTTCCAGGACAAGCCCTCGTATACGCCGCCCAATGGCCGCCTGCTCGTCTTCAAGCTTGGTGGCACTGGCAAGCTGCCGGCCTATGATCCACCGGCGCTGGCTCCGGCCAACCCGCCTTCAGATACGTTCACGCCCGAGCAGATTGCGGCGGGCGGCAACATCTATGAAGGCAATTGCGGCATCTGCCACGGCGCCGGCGCCCGCTCGAGCGGGCTGGTGCCCGATCTTCGTCGCTCAGGTGCGCTGGGAGACAAGGAGACTTGGGCTGCCGTCGTGCATGGCGGCATGCTGAAGGAACGCGGCATGGTGAGCTTCGCCAAATGGTTCAGCAGCGATGAGATCGAGTCCGTCCGCGCCTATGTCGGCGAGCAGGCGAAGTTTCTCGCCTCCGAGGAATCCAAAAAGACAGGCGGCAAATAGGACAGGTTGAAGCCTGGGCTTATCCTGCACTGAAGATGTCCGATCGCAGTGGTGCCAGACACCACCGCGATCGGATTTTTCGTATCAGGGCTTCGGCCGTTCGAAATCAGGCCAGATCGAAGCGATCCAGGTTCATTACCTTGCTCCAGGCTGCCACGAAATCCGCGACGAACTTGGGTTCTGCATCGCCCGATCCATAAACTTCGGCGAGAGCCCGAAGCTGCGAGTTTGAACCGAAAATCAGATCGACCCGCGTCGCCGTCCACCGGCGCTGGCCGGTCACGCGATCACGCCCCTCGAACAGGATTTCGTCCGCATCCAGCGGCTGCCATTTGGTGTTGATATCCAGCAGGTTGACAAAGACCTCATTGGTGAGAGTTCCCGCACGCTGGGTGAATACGCCATGCGCGGCACCGTCGACATTGGCGCCAAGTGCGCGCAGGCCGCCCACCAGCACAGTCATTTCCGGCGCCGTCAGCTTGAGCAATTGCGCCCGGTCAATCAGCAGCGCCTCTGCCTTCATAGGCTGGCCCGGCCGCAGATAGTTGCGGAAGCCATCGGCCTTCGGCTCAAGCGGCGCGAAGGAATGGACGTCAGTCTGGTCTTGCGAGGCATCGGTGCGGCCCGGCTCGAACGGCACGCTGATACTGTGGCCGGCCTTTTGCGCCGCAGTCTCGATGGCTGCGCCGCCGCCGAGCACGATCAAGTCCGCCAGCGACACGCGCTTGCTGCCAGGCTGGCGTGCATTGAAGTCCTGCTGGATCGCCTCCAGCGCCTGCAGGGCCTTGGCGAGTTCTGCGGGCTCATTGGCCTCCCAGTCCTTCTGTGGTGCCAGCCGGATGCGCGCACCATTGGCGCCGCCACGCATGTCGCTGCCACGGAAGGTTGATGCTGAGGCCCAGGCCGTAGCTACCAACCGGGAAATCGTCAGCCCTGAGGCCATGATGCTGGCCTTGAGCGTGCTGATATCCGCTGTGCCGATGAGCTCGTGGTCGACCGCTGGAACAGGATCCTGCCAGATCAACTCCTCATCGGGTACCAGCGGACCGAGATAGCGGACGCGTGGCCCCATGTCCCGGTGCGTCAGCTTGAACCAGGCGC